>JBEKNI010000030.1:0-47337 GCA_049522975.1 Occallatibacter sp.
TTGATGTAGTCGGCGTGGCCGGGGCAATCGACGTGCGCGTAGTGGCGATTCTTGGTCTCGTACTCGACGTGCGCCGTGGCGATGGTGATGCCCCGCTCGCGCTCTTCCGGCGCGTTGTCGATGGAATCGAAAGAGCGGAAGAGAATCTTCGGATTGTGCTTGCCCAAGACCTTGGTGATGGCCGCCGTCAGCGTGGTCTTGCCGTGATCGATATGACCGATGGTCCCCACGTTCACATGCGGCTTGCTGCGATCAAACTTTTCCTTGCCCATGGCTTACTCCTCAGTCGTTCCAGCTTTCAGTTAACTGTTTCAGCGTTTGCAAGCCGGAGTCGTTCGATTAACCCCAGCACATCACGCTTGCCTACCTTAAACTCCACAGAAGCCCCGCCCACTTCATCCCAGCGCTCATGTACCAGACGCCAAAAGCATTTATCGAGCAACTTCTCACCAGGTCCGCTTAACTTCTCCGCTTCTGTCTTGGCTTCTTCATCAAATTCAACACGGATTTCCGTGTTTGATCCTTCAATCCAGAGACCGGTATTCGTGCTTACTACGTGCATTCGGTCACCGCATCAAAACCATTACTTGCCACCGTTACCTGCCCTGCGACCGCCCGATAATCTCGTCGGCGATCATGCGCGGAGCCTCTTCATACCTTGCAAACTGCATCGAATACGAAGCCCGTCCTTGCGTCGACGAGCGAATATCGTTCACGTAGCCGAACATCTCCTTGAGCGGCACAATCGCCTTGATAACCTGCGAGCCGGCCAGATGCTCCATCCCCTCGATGCGCCCGCGCCGCGAGTTGATGTCGCCGATGATCACGCCCATATACTCCTCGGGGACGGTGACTTCGACGGCCATCACCGGCTCCAGCAGCACCGGCGAGGCCTTGCGCGCCGCTTCCTTGAAGGCAATCGAGCCCGCGATCTTGAAGGCCATTTCGTTGGAATCCACTTCATGATAGCTGCCGTCGTAGAGCGTCACCTTCACGTCCACCACGGGGTAGCCTGCCAGGATGCCCAACTCCAGCGCTCCCTGAACGCCCTGATCGATGGGCTTGATGAACTCCTTGGGAATCGAGCCGCTCTTGATTTCGTTGATGAACTCGTAGCCCGCGCCCGGCGCGTTGGGCTCGACCCGCAGCTTGCAGTGGCCGTAGTTGCCCGAGCCGCCGGTCTGGCGAATGTACTTGCCCTCGGCCTCGGCCTTCTTGCGCAGCGTCTCGCGGAAGGCCACCTTAGGCTCGCCCACGTTGGCCTCGACCTTATGCTCGCGCCTCATGCGGTCGACCAGAATCTCCAGATGCAGTTCACCCATGCCGCTGATAATCGTCTGCCCGGAGTCTTCATCCGTGCGCACCTTGAAGGTGGGGTCCTCGTCGGCCAGCCGCGCCAGTGCCACGCCCATTTTTTCTTGATCCGCCTTGGTCTTGGGCTCGATGGCCACCGAGATGACCGTATCGGGGAAGGTGATTGCGCCCAGGGCGATGGGATGATGCGGCGCGCAGAGCGTGTCTCCGGTCTTCAGTTCCTTCATGCCCACGCAGGCGCAGATGTCGCCGGCCAGAATCTCGCTGACGTCCTCGCGCTTGTTGGCGTGCATCTTGACCAGCCGCCCGATCCGCTCGGTCTTCCCGGTGCGCGGATTGAGCACCGTGTCGCCGGTCTTGAGCGAGCCCGAATAGACCCGGACGAAGCCCAGCTTGCCGAAGGGATCGTTGATGATCTTGAAGGCCAGCGCGGCCAGCGGCTCGTTGTCGTCCGGCTTGCGCGCCACGGTATGAGTGAGGTGGTGGGGATCGATGCCCTCGACCGGGGGCTTGTCCAGCGGGCTGGGCAGGTAATCGACGACTGCGTCGAGCAGCGTCTGGATGCCCTTGTTCTTGAAGGCGCTTCCGCAGATCGCCGGAAAGACCTTCAGATCGATGGTGGCCTGGCGGATGCCGGCCTTCAACTCGGCGATCGACGGAGTCTCGCCCTCGAGGAATTTCTCCAGCAGCACATCGTCGGTCTCTGCGATCACCTCGATTAACTGCACGCGGAAGGCCTCGGCCTTTTTCCTGAGCGCGTCGGGGATCGGCTCGATGGAGAACTCGGCCCCCAGGGTCTCGTCGTGCCAGACGATAGCCTGCATCTCGATCAGATCGATGACGCCCTTGAAGCTGGCCTCGGCGCCGATGGGGATTTGAAGAGCGATGGGGCGCGCGCCCAGACGCTTGCGAATCGTGTCCAGAACGTGCTCGAAGTCGGCGCCGTTCTTGTCCATCTTGTTTACGAAGCAGATGCGCGGGACCTTGTACTTGTCGCCCTGCCGCCAGACGGTTTCGGTCTGCGGCTGCACGCCGGAAACAGAATCAAAGAGCGCCACCGCGCCGTCCAGCACTCTCAAGCTGCGCTCGACCTCAGCGGTAAAGTCCACATGGCCGGGAGTATCAATAATATTGATGCGGTAGTCGTTCCACATGCAGGTGGTGGCCGCCGAGGTAATCGTGATGCCGCGCTCCTGCTCCTGCTCCATGTAATCCATGGTCGCCGTGCCCTCATGCACTTCGCCGAGGCGGTGCGTGATGCCGGTGTAATACAGGATGCGTTCGGTCGCAGTCGTCTTCCCGGCGTCGATGTGTGCCATGATACCGATATTCCGGCAACGACTGAGAGGTATGGTGCGAGCCACGGTCATTTTCCCTTGCGAGCGCTCCGGCTCGCGGTTAAGTCTTCCTCTTCAACTACGTCCCTAGTCCCTAAGTACCTAGTCGCTGCGTCCCTACCACCGGTAATGCGCAAAGGCCTTGTTGGCCTCGGCCATGCGATGAACGTCTTCCTTCTTCTTCATCGCCGCGCCGCGCCCGTTGGCCGCATCCAGCAACTCGTTGCCCAGCTTGTCGGTCATGCCCTTTTCGCCGCGGCTGCGGCCATAGGTAATCAGCCAACGGATGGCCAGCGAGGTACGCCGGTCGGGATTGACCTCGATCGGCACCTGGTAGTTGGCGCCGCCCACGCGCCGCGTCTTCACCTCGAGCAGCGGCTTGCAATTCTCCACCGCTTTCTTGAAGAGTTTGAGCGCGTCGTCGCCGCCGCCCTTCTCTTCGAGGTTCTTCATCGCCGCGTAGAAGATGTTCTGGGCCGTCGATTTCTTGCCGCCCCACATCATCGAGTTGACAAACTTGGTGACCAGCGTTGACCCGTAGACCGGGTCGGGCGCCACTTCCCGCTTCGCAATGTGCCCTTTTCTCGGCATAATCCTCAAAATCCTCGCGCTTCAAGCGCCGCTTCTCGTGCCCCAGTCCGGGTCCGAAACCACGCCCCGGAACCGTGTTGCCAGTTTTCAGTTGTCAGTTCTCAGTTTTCAGTTGCCAGGTTCTTACTGACCACTGACAACTGACCAACGACAACTGCATTACTTCTTCTTCGCCGCCGCCGCGCCGCCCTTGGCGCGTTTGGCGCCATACTTCGACCGGCTCTGCTTGCGTTCGTTCACGCCCACCGAATCCAGCGTTCCCCGCACCACGTGATAGCGGACGCCGGGCAGATCCTTCACGCGGCCGCCGCGGATCAGCACGATCGAGTGCTCCTGCAGGTTGTGGCCGATGCCGGGAATATAGGTGGTAACCTCGATCCCGTTCGTCAGCCGAACGCGAGCCACCTTGCGCAGGGCCGAGTTCGGCTTCTTGGGCGTCTGCGTGTAAACGCGGGTGCAAACCCCGCGCCGCTGCGGCGAGGCCTGCAAGGCCGGCGACGCCGTCTTGTACCGCGGGGCCGTGCGCCCCTTGCGAACCAACTGATTGAATGTAGGCAACCTGCAACTCCTTACGCCAAAAACCCTGCCAGCCTGACTTCGACCCGCCAAAAACCGTTGGCCAACCCAACTTCGACCGACGCGCGCATACCCTTGGGGCCTGCCGCCCGCAGTGCGCGCAACCGGAACACGGTCGCACACGCGCGCGCAAGCCCATATCTGCTGCTTCGCGTCTGCTGTCGTTCCCATCTCAGACGAAAACCGGGACGGTGGCCGCGCGTTTCCCCGCCTTCCAGCGGGCAAAGCCGGCTCCGTTTCGCCAGTTCCGGCCCGCATAGCCCTCCAAGGTGGAGAACGCGCGGGCGCCGTAGCGATTTGTCTCTCCACCCCAGCGACGAAGACCTGTCCCGGGGACCCCGGCTGCCCTTGGCAAGAAAAGAGCGGATTCCGGGACCTGTCTGGCCAGCCCGACTGCGCCTGGCCATGGGATCAGCCCCGCCAATTTCTGCCAGGTCGGGCCGTCCATTCGCCTCAGTCCGTTCAGACACACTGACAGAGGCGTTCTTGCGGAACCTCTTTACAATACCAAAAAACCTGCCGCGGGGTCAATTTTTTATGGCCCTGCGGCAGGTTTCCTCTCCGAGCGGTCTCAAAAACGCAATTTACGGCACCTGGTATAACCCGTTATTCTCAACATATTGCGAGGTTCCGCTGGGCGGAGTTGAGACCCCAGGATCGCCTTGCTCGATCTCGGCATACCATTGGATCCACGAACCGGACGGCGCAGGCGCAAGAAATCCCGCCAACCCGGAAAGGTCGGGAATGGTAACCGTGGTCGCTCCATTTTGATAATTCGCCGTCGCCACCACCTTGATCCCGCTGCTCGTCGGGCTCCCCGTCCCCTGATTCCATTGGATTGTAGCCACACTCGAAACGGACGACATGCCGGAAAACCCCGAATAGCCAAAGTTGAACGTTGGCAAGGCCGTTGCCGTTGGACCGCTATACGCCCACGGAGCAGGGAAGGTAAAGTTCTGCGCGCCGCCGCTCGACGTATATTTCTCGACGCCAACGACTTCATTGCCGCTATTGCCGCTGTTTGCGTCCGCAGCGAAGAGGTAATAGTCCCCGCTTTGGTACGCGCTGACCGGCATAGCAGGATACTGTGTTGTCGAGCCGAGTACGTCCAGGGTGGTCGAAGCTCCGCCAGCCGTTTCGTACAAGACCGTTAGACCAGGTGAAAACCCGGAAGGCAGATTGCTGTAAGTGACTGCTTGCTGCGTTGTCTCGTCGCTAGTTTGGAAAGTTACTAGATTGCCCCCGTTCAGAGCGCCCGGGATCGTCTGAGAGCGCAGAATCTTAAGAGCAAGAAGATTATCGTCAATATCTTGCGCGAAAATGAATACATCGTAGGTGCCGACGGTCATCGGCCCGCTAAAGTCGATCGTGCCGCCGGATGCCCCCATCACGTCTAGATCCTGTACGGTAACCATATGGGCAGCAGGAATGGCAGAGGTATTGACCTGGACTGTCGCCGTACCGTACTGAGGTGAAGCCGTGTTTGTACAAGATCCGCCAAAGGATGTTCCATCCAACGTACTCGCCTGGTAAACATACTCATTTGTGAAAGGCGGAACGAACCAAGGAAGCGCAGGGCAGACATAAGCGACCGCGAAATTGCTCGTCCCGCTGGGGACGCTGATGCTCAGCTTTCCGGATGCGAGCGTCGCCTGCGTGTACGCACCAGTACCGATCTTGGTGGCCACGGCCGTCGGCATGGCGCCGGTAAAGGTATAGGTCACCGTCGTCGGGGTGCCTCCTCCGCCTCCGCAGTTACTGACGCACCCGGTTGAACCGCCGCTGGAACCCCCGCAGCCCGCAAGAGAGGCCATCAGAACCACGCAGAACAAAAGACGAGGAATCGATGCAGACATACTTTCCTCCTTTGGCCGGCCAAACACCGGCGGACGCGATGTTGAAAAAACCCTTGTACAGTGGCGGAGAATCTGCCGCGGGGTCAATTTTTCCATTCCCACGGCAGATTTTCTCAGCGGCCGGCCTTAGAAAACACAGGTTACGGCACGGTATACGTCCCGCCGTTCGACACTGATTGCACGGTTCCGTTAGGCGGAGTTGTGCTGAAAGCTGAGCCTTCCTGAATACGCGCTTGCCAGAGGATATTCATACCAGAGTGCGGGGTTGCAAGAAATCCCGTCAGCCCGGAGAGGTCAGGGAAGGTGAGCGTGGTTGCTCCATTCTGGAAATTCTCCGTTGCCAATACCTCGATCGAATTGACTGATATGTTTCCCTGACCCCATTGAATATCCGCAATTTGCCAAACAGGCGACATTCCGGAAAAGCCCGTGTAGTCGAAGCTGAATGTGGGCAAAGCCGCTGCCGTGGGGCCGGAATAGGTCCAGGGTGTTGAGGGATAGGTGATCGTCTGTGCGCCGCCGCTCGACGTAGCCATCTGGACTCCAAGCGTTCCACCACCGGCGGAATTCGTCCACGACAAGAAGGTATAGTAGTCGCCGCTTTGCATCGCACCGGCCGGCAAGGCAGGGTATTGCGTTGCAGGTGTTTCCATGGGAAACGACTCAAGCACGATCCCCTGTCCATCCGAGGTGAAGAAATCGACATAAGGTGGATCGTAGGGCGAGGAGCCTGCGGGCACGTTGTCGTAAGTAATTGTTTGCGTTACTGTCTCATCGCTGGCCGCAAAGACCACTGGATTGCCGCCATTCAAAGCGCCGGGAATCGTCTGGGAGCGTAGAATCTTGACCGCGAGCGGGTATAGCCCGGTGGAATCATACACAACCACGATTACATCGTAGGTTCCGGCCACCATCTGACCGCTAAAACTTAGAGTGCTGCCAGACCATAGCTGCGCCATCGCATAGCCGGATCCCCAAACCGAGACATTCGCGGCACCGGGAATGGCGGACGCGTTGACCTGCAATGTCGCCAAGCCAGTCTGGGGCGAAATCGAGTTGTAGCAATTCTCGGTAAACGCTGCGCCATCCAGAGTACTCTGCTGAAGCACATACTCATAATTGGCGGGCGGATTGTCCACGATAATCGGGGGGCAGAGGATGGCAACCGAGTAATTCGTCGTGCCGCTGGGAACGCTGATGCTCAGCATACCGGATGCGAGCGTCGCCTGCGTGTACGCCCCAGTGCCGATCTTCGTGGCCACGGCCGTCGGCATGGCGCCGGTAAAGGTGTAGGTCACCGTCGTCGGGTTGCCCCCGCCGCCACCGCAATTACTGCCGCACCCGGTTGAACCGCCGCTGGAACCGCCTCCACAACCCGCAAGAGACGCGATCAGAACAACGCAGAACGAAAAACGAGGAATCGATGCAGACATACTTTCCTCCTTTGGCCGGCCAAAACCGGACTGACACCCTCTTAAAAAACCTCTCAAGTTGGCGGAGAATCTGCCGCCGGATCAATATTTCGATCTCCGCGGCAAATCTTCCGCCGGCCGGCCTTAGAAAACACAACTTACGGCTCGGTGTATGTCCCGGAGTCCGTCACAACGGACAGGGTCCCATTGGTGGAATAAGAAAGCAAAGGCCAACCCTGATAAACACTGGCGGACCAGGAGATGGGTGTGCCTGACGGCGCCGGAGCAAGAAATCCCGTCAGTCCGGAAAGGTCGGGGATGGTCATCGATGTGGCCCCATTCTGATAGCTCGCCGTCGCTGACATCTGAATGGATTGGGTCGATGTGGTTCCCTGATCCCATTGGACCCCGGCCCCCTGTTCAACATTGGCCATGCCGGAAAACCCCGTGTAGGAGAAGTTGAAGGTAGGCAAGGCGGCTGGCGTCGGGCCGGCATAGGACCACGGCGCGGGCAGGGTAATCGTCTGTGGGCCGCTGCTCGTCGAGGTCATTTCGGCGCCCACAGACTCGTTCAAATTGGGAGTTGTTGAGCCATACGCGCCCACGAGGAAGAAATAATAGTCTCCGCTCTGCATCGCGGCGGACGGAAGAGCCGTATATTGCCTCAATCCGTTAAGCCCAATGTTGAGTTCCAAAGAATCTCCGTAGGTTGCCGTTTCGTAATTGACCAATGCCAATGAAGGTGAAAAACCAGCGGGGATATTGTTTACTGTGAGCGGCTGAGACGAAACCGCATCGCTGGCCGCGAAAACTACCGGGTTTCCGCCATTCAGTGCGCCGGGGATCGTCTGGTCGTGCAGAATTTTGACCGCCAGCAAATTGTCGTTTGCATCTGACACGGTTACGAAAACATCGTAAGTTCCGGTAATCATCTCGCCACTGAGGTTCAACGTGCTGTTGGACCATGGAAGTCCGATGGCCGCGCCGTTAACACCTACACTGCCCCACGCATCGACCCATGTTCCCCCGGAAATCGCTGACGCATTGACCTGGACTGTCGCCGTGCCTTTGGTCACATTCGCATCGGAACAATACCAAGAAAACGACGTGCCATCCTGAACGCTCGCCTGGATCACTCTCTCGTCATTTTGAGGCGGATTGGAACTGGTATCCGGCGGGCAGACCCAGGCAACCGAGTAATTCGTCGTGCCGCTGGGCACGCTGATGCTCAACTTGCCGGAGGCGAGCGTCGCCTGTGTGAAGGCTCCCGTGCCGATCTTCGTGGCCAGGGCCACGGGCGTGCCGCCGGTAAAGGTGTACGTCACCACCGTGGAGTTGCCGCCGCAGTCTGTGACGCAGGTTCCTGACTTATTGCTGGAACCGCAACCCGCAAGAGACGCGATCAGAACAACGCAAAACGAAAAACGAGGAATTGACGCAGACATTGTTTGATCCTTCTTCCGGCTGGACGCCGGATAAATTTTTGGAATTTGATTACGGCACAATTCTAGCAGGTCTTTGTACCGGGGGGGGCGCAATCAGAAAGGATAACCAATCCTGGAACGTCTTCGAAAGAAACGCTCCTGAGCGCGGAAGACCGCTCCACAGGCTGCGGAAAAGATCGGCTACTGCTCCTGAAGGTGTCAGGGCACGATCAGGAATGTCGTAAATGCGACGAGACAAACGCGGGTCTTAACCCCAGAGGTTTGTATGCCGCCGACTTCGCCCAGAATCGGGCCTTTTTCCGCAGCCTGTTCAGCCGCGCTCAAGAAGCCCCGCAAGTCCCGGCGCCCCAGGCTCACGGATCGCGGATCGCGGAAAGCATCCGCCATTTCATCTCTGAATCGGCCCATGCCGGCCAAGCCAGCCGGCATTCCCTGCCCCGCTCCCGAAGCCTGGAAACCACGAGTCCGATCGCACATCCCCGCAAAGAAGAATCAGTGGACCGATTGCAGCTTCCACGCCCCGCCATCCAACGCAAAGGTGGCCACGTGCTTGCTGCTGAAACGATTGCCGGGGCCGTCGGCCATGATCCGCAGATCGTTCGGCACGCCGTCCAGGCTGACGGTCTCCACGTAGGAGGCGCTCTTGGTCCCGCCCACATCATCCTGCGGCTCGCCCACGTCGTGCGCCTTCAGGTGGTTGGCCGCCACCGACACTATCGCGACGGTGTAGTCCTTGTCGCCGGCATTCAGCGGATGCCACGCAATCACATCGCCGCCCTTTTGCAGCGTCAGTACCTTCTTGCCCTCCGGGGTGAGCGTAAAGTCGCCCCAGAATCTGTTGTAGACCTTGGTCCGTTCCCAGTATTTGGCCGTCACGCCCCGCGCCAGCCCCTGCTCGTCCACCGCAATGATCGCGCCGGTCGGCGGCATCGCGTCGTATTTGGCCTGGATCAAGGCCTGTGCCTGGGCAGCCGTCAACTCCGGCGCCGACTTGCAGCCGCTCAGCAGCAATCCCGCGCCTAGAAAACTCAGTGTTCCCCAAATAAGCATCTTCGCTGCATTTTTCACGTTTCCTCCGTACATCGTGCAAAAGAGTTCAAATGGCTCGACCTCGTCATTTTTCTCCTACTTGCCTCCGGTGTCAATGGGGTAGAAGGTGACCGCGCTCACACATGTTGGGCTTTTGCACCGAAAGACGCAAATCCTGATGCCCTGGGACGCAAGAATTGTCGAGGCTCAGCCTATTTTGTCCCCAAATCCGGTTGGCGCCAGCAGCCTCATCTTGCCGGTAAGCGACGAGCCATGGGCAAAGAGCGCCCCTGGTCTCCAGGCGAAAAAGAACTACAACGCCATCGCCGGCGGCCGGTACCCGAACGCCGCATCGACAACCGCCGCAACTCCCAGCGCCGTCTCATCCTCGAACGGCCGCGCAACGATCTGCACGCCGATCGGCAATCCCTCTGGCGACTTGCCAACTGGAACCACCGCCGCCGGCGCGGCCAGCACGTTGAACCACTGTGTATGCCGCACGGCGTCCAGATACTCAACCGTCCGCCCCTCGATCATCCACTCCCGCTCCTCGTGACAAAACGCGGGAATGGACGCTACTGGGCAGAGCAGCACCGGATGCGCACGCATCTCCTCCAGCGTCTTGGCGCGCAGCAGGTCCATCTCCGCCCATGCGTCAAGCAACTGCGCCGCCGTCAACGGCGGCAGAGCCCGGGAGAGGCTGAGAAACTCCTTGAAGATGGGACTCAGTTGATGCTCCCGGCCGGCGATGGCCGGCGCATAAAACATCGCTCCGCACTGCACAAAGAACTTCCACCACAACTTGCGCAACGGCTCCAGCGTGCGTGGCCGGAACGGTTCCGCACGAAAGCCCGCATCGCCCAGCGCCGCCGCCGCGGCGTTGACCGCCGCGCGCGTCTCCGGCGTCACCGGAACCAGCCCGTCGTCCTCGAAAAAACCAATCGTCTGCGCGCGCAGTTCCTCCGGACTCGGCTCGCGCAGCGCAATCGGCGGACTTACCGGATCGTGCGGGTCCTGGCCGCTCAGCGTACGAAATAGCAGCGCCACATCGGCGATCGTCCGAGCCATCGGTCCTATCGCGCCCAGCGTCGAAAACGGTCCCACGCATGGCGGCAGATGTCCTCGTCCTGGAATCCGTCCCGGCGTCGGTTTCAGCGAGCAGATGCCGGTGAAATGCGCAGGCACGCGCACCGAGCCTCCGCTATCCGAGCCCAGCCCCGCCGCCGACATCCCCGCCGCAATTACCGCCGATTCGCCCCCGCTCGATCCTCCCGGCGTCCGCTCTAAGTCCCACGGATTCCTCGTCCGCCCGTGCAGCAGATTCGCCGTCTCGTAAGCCATCAGAAACTCCGGGCAGTTGGTCGTGCCCAGAATCAGCGCCCCCGCCGCGCGCAGCCGCGCAACCACGACAGCATCCTCGCGCGGAACCTCGCCCTCATGCAGCCGGCTGCCGATCTCGCACTTGAAATCCCGCGTGGCAATCGACGACTTCACGGTTACCGGCAATCCGAACAATGGTCTGCGGGAGCGGGTGCCGCGCCACGCATCGTGCTTCCGCGCCCGCTCGCGCACCCGCTCCGCGTCGAAGTCGGCAAACGCATTCAACTGCGGATTCAGCCGCTCGATCTGCGCGATGTGCGCCTCAGCCAGCTCGACAACGGAAATCTCGCTGGAGCGTAGAAGCTCCAGTTGCCGCACCCCCGGCTTGAGTACCACATCGTTCATGATCGCACCACAACGAACCTGTCATCCTGAGCGCAGCTTGGCGCGTTTTCTTGCGCCAAGCG
Source organism: Occallatibacter sp. (assembly GCA_049522975.1). Lineage (GTDB taxonomy): Bacteria > Acidobacteriota > Terriglobia > Terriglobales > Acidobacteriaceae > Telmatobacter. The sequence continues at coordinate 11,348 of JBEKNI010000030.1, forward strand.
GAGTCGAAGGACCTGCGGTTGCTTTTGTCTTTGCTTTCTTCTGTCTCACTCCAAAACAACCGGATTGATAGCTTCGGCAGCCCTAGGCGCCCTGTCCTCCGCCGGCGTCGAAGGCATTTGCCTATAGTCGAATCGATAAACCCGCACCGGCTCGCCGGAATCGAAGCGGTCATTCCAATCCAACTGATACTTCAGCGCATCCGCATCGTCCGGAAACTTCTCGCTCGCCGGATAAGGATACGCGCTCATCCCATGGAACGGCATCTGCGCCACGGTAAACGGCGAAGCATCCCACCAGTCCATATCTTTGACATACCCGTTGGCATAGAAGAAGTAATCACGCTTCCAGCCTGCCGCGAGTGCGGGCAGCTTCGCCGCATCGAACTCCGCTGCAATCTCCTCGCCGCTGCCGAAGATCACATAGCGGTCGTCGATGCTCTTCACTAACTCGGTAACATCGCCCATGCGCGTGTAACTTCCCCGTTGCCGCTGGAACGGCCCCGTCAGACTCACGCGGTCGTAATCGTAGTCCAGATCTCCAGGGCTCGCGCCTTCCATCTGCTTCGGGTAACCGCGGAAATGCAGCGTCGCCGCCGCCAGCGGAACCTCCGTCGTGCGCGCTTCCGCCTCGGCGTTGTTATCGATCAACACCTGGTCCCAATAGATTTGCAGGTTCGTCATCAACCGAATCTTCCGCGTGCCCGCCGGCAGCTTGCCCGTCAGGTCAACCACAATCGTCCGCTCCAGCCCCGCCGGAAAACCTACGTCATCCGCGATGCGCTTCCACGAACCATCGGATAACTGCGCCTCGGCATAGGGCGAGATCGGCTTGATCCCTCCCTGCCACGCCGCATACAGCGAAGTCGCGCTGAAGTAATTCACATAGCCGGTCATCAACAGCCGCAGCGGCGTGCCCTGCTTCACTTCGCCCAGGTCCAGCATAAGCGCATGAAGATTGGCAAAGCCGTCATAGGGCAGCGCCGTAAATCCGCTGGCAAACTTATGATCGCGCCGGCTCAGTTCGTCCAGCACGTCGCGCCCCTCGCCATCCCACGCGCCCACCGGCAGCCGCGCGCCCTCCGAAGCTATCACGCGTCCCGAGGCAAACGGCGGATCGTCGAGGAAGCGTTCGTCCGGATTGACCTCGACGTTCTCCGGATGATCGACCGCGACCAGCCGCAACTGATCGATGTAGTTGACCTCCTCCATCGGCTCCATGAAGCGCAGGCTTAGCTTGCCGTTCGTGAGGGCAACCTTGTCGCCGTCGATCTTTACCCACTCGCCGGGATTGGGTGTGTTGCGCCGCGTGGGTGTGAACCAGTGGCCCACCACCGCCGCGCCTATTACATCCGTGACTAACTCGTACTTATGCCCGTCCCATGCAAAGAGCACCGGGCAGGAACTCCCGCGCCGGTCCGTCTCCTTCATCGCGATCACGGCTTTATGCGGTAAGTCGATCTCATCCTGCAGCACGCCCGTCGGCCAGAGAATTCGCAGCAGGTCGATCCCCTCCGCGTCGCCCAGCCCAACAAGAATCTGCGGCGGCCCTTGCGTCTGATAGCCCGAGGCACCGGCTAACTCAAATTTCTGCCAGTGGCCGTTGGCGTAGACATCCACCTTCACGCCCAGCGCCGTCTTGTTGTCTGCAAATCCAGTAAGGTCCAGCCGCACCGAGTGGTTCTTATTCCCGCCCACATTGCGCAGCAGCACGGGTGGGGCATTCAACTGCGTCACAATCAAATCCGCCGCGCCGCTGCCCATGAAGTCGCCGGCAATCAGCCCGCGCGGCGCTACTAACTTCACTAGATCCAGCCCCAGCGCCTGGCTAACATCCTCGAAGCTGCCATCGCCTAGATTTCGGAGGACTTTCACCCGCGGCCCTGCCTTGGTCTCCACAATCGCCGCCAGATCGATCCATCCGTCATTATCAATGTCAACAGCCGTCACGCCCCATCCGCCGAGTACCTCATCCTGTCTATATATTTTAAGTTCTACCGGCGAAAGTCCGGAAATCAACGATTGTGTTTTGTCAAACGGCAAAGGTCCATGCATCGGCAAATCCACGCGCTCAAATTGGCGTCCCAAATGGTTCGGCCCTTCAACATTACGCCACAAGGAAAGTCCGGGCTCATTGGCATGCGTGACTGCAATGTCCATCCACCCGTCCTTATTGAAATCAAGCACCGCAATGCCAAGCGCCGGCCCCAGTTCTGCCTCCCGCTCCCAAGCTTCTTCGCTGATATGTTGAAACCCTTCATACAACGGCTGCGTCGGATACTTCCCTTCGCGTGGATTCACATAAATCAACGGCTCAACCTGCGGCCTGATCATCATCTTCTTCCTGGTAGAAGTATCCCCCGTAACGGACATCCGCTCAACAATGCCATCTCTGGTAGTCACAATATCCACGGCTTTATCGTTGTTGAAGTCGGTGAGAATCGCTGCGTTCGTCTTCCCATTCCCGCCCAATCCCGTCGGCTCCGTCCACTCGGTAAACGTCTTGTCGCCGTTGTTGCGCCATAAAACATTTCCCGGTCTGAATAAGCAATAGTTTTTGTTCTTAGGATCAGGCTCACAATCCGTATTTAGGCTCGAACCCGTCAAGAACAGATCCAGATCGCCGTCATGGTCATAATCGATAAAGGTAATTCCTGTAGGCCGGTTCATCGACTTCAGCCCAGCCTCCGCCGTCACGTTCTGAAACTTCCCCTTGCCTAAATTCCGGAAGAGCAGCACCGCATCGTCCAGCGCCACAGCCAGATCGTTCAATCCATCCCCGTCATAGTCGCCCACGGCGCAAGCCACGCCATGACCCGATGCCTTCAGCCCCCCCGCCGCCGCATCCCACTCTTCAAAGCTCCCATCGCTTTTGTTATGCAACACGCGAATCGCCTGCGCCCCCGCCTGCATCAGCACCAGGTCCATGCTTCCGGAGCCGGTCACGTCCATCATGCAAGCCCCGCCCGTAGTCGTAAACGCGGGTGCCCCTGGTCTCGATTTTGAGACCGGGGAGATCATGGAACTCGCTACCAGCTTCACCGGAATCATCGCCTTGGTCGCCGTCTCCGGCTGCGCGACAGGGACAACCGTCGAATAGCGCCCCTGCTCCCCGTAAGCCAGCCCCACCGGCGCGGAGACCTTGGTGCTGGTCATATGCTGGAAGAGCTTGAAGTGCTCCTTGGCCTCGGCCGTGCGGCCCACGCGCTGCAACGCGCGAGCCATGGCAAACTCCGACGAAGCGTGCAGCCGATTGACCTTGAGCGCCTCCTCGAAGGCCGCGATCGCCTTCTCGTACTCCTTCATCTCCTGGTAGCAGACGCCCTCGTAATAAAACGAGTCCGCATCCCGCGGATCGAGCTTGACTACCTGCTCGAAACTGGCCAGCGCCGCCTCCAACTCATTTCCCGCATGTTCCACCAGCCCCAAGTTATACCAGACCTGCGGATTGCCGGCGTCGAGGGCGCGCGCCGCTTCGAGATACTTCTTGGCCTCATCCAGCTTCTGCAGATAGAGCTGCGAAATCCCCTCGTTGATCGCCGCCTGCGCCATCTTCGGGTCTTGCTTGAACGCCTCGGCGAACGAAGCCGCCGCCCGCTCAGTCGTCTGCTGGCCCATCTCGGCCACGCCGCGATTGTTCTCGATCACCGCCTGGGCGTCATAGCGCGTCTGCGCCCCCGCCGCGCTCGCAGCTGCAACAATAAAAGCAAAGGCCATCGCCCCGTTCATCTTCATATTCTTCATCCCCAATGCGGCTCGATAATCGGCCGCCAAAACAATTCGCGGAACCTTCCAGTGTATGCGAGCAGCCAGCCAACCCGCATCCGGCCAAAGGTCCAGATGTGATACAAAGGTTGAGAACGGAGAACGCCATGGATTCCTTCCCGCAGTTAGCCCCAAACCGCCACGAGTATCGACTGAAGATGTGGCAAAGAGTGTTCTTCCTGCTCCTTGGCACGGTGGCAATCTTCGGCGGAGCCCTCCTGGCCTGGAAAACCATCTCCGAACCCGGATCCGACGGTTCTGTCGTCGCGCTCATGATGATGTTCTTTCCCGTCCTCGGCCTCTACGTGCTTGCCTGGACGCTCCGCTCTCGGATTGTCATTGACGGTACGCGCATCGAGGTGCGCGGAGCCTTGAAGGAGTCTACCGCCGATCTCAGCGAGATTGAAGGCTACCGAACCGTCACCACGCGCAACGTCACCCATACTCAGATTTATTTGAAGGAAGGCCGCGGCAAGATCACCATCTCCCATGCCTTTGACACCGATGACGACTACCGCGCTTGGTTCCAGCGACTCACCGACTTGGACGTTCGCGATCATGAAGCTTTGCTTGAAGAAATCTCGAAGGATGCGGATCTGGGATCGACTCCCGAGGAGCGCCTGGCCGCTCTGAAAAAGGCCAAGGTCTGGAGCATTGTTGCCATCATCGTTGCTGTTGCCGCCGCGATCGGCCTGAACTTCGCAGCCGATTCCCTCCATCTGTCCTCGGCAGTGGCCCTTGCACTGGCGCCCGTGGCCGTGCTGTTTATGATTCGGCAGTCCCCTCTGCTCTATGTGACCTTCAAGCGAAAGTCCGATCCCCGCGCCGATCTTGGCTTTGTCCTGCTGGCCTCCGGCTTTGGACTGGCTCTGAGAATCACCCGCTTCGATATTGTCTCCATGAAGCCTCTGATTCTTCTCATGGTCCTAGTGGCGCTCACCTACATCGCGGCTTTCGCCAGCACTATCCGCAAGGGCAGCCCCATCGCGGCAACCGTCATCGGCTTGCTCTTCGTCGCACTCTCCTACGCCTTCGGCCTGGCCATCGTCGCGGATACCCTCTTGGACAAGGCAGCCGCCTCAACGTACATCGTGCCCGTCACCGGCAAGCACACCACCAGCGGCAAATCCACCGATTACTACCTCGATCTCGCCCCTTGGGGACCGCTCCAGGAGTCAAACGAGATCAGCGTCTCCTCCAGTTTTTATCGAGATATTTCAGAAGGCGATCAAATCTGCCTTGCTCTGCACCCCGGCAGACTGCACGCGGCTTGGTATCATCTCGCCGAATGCCCAGCCGAGCCCGCTCAGCAGCCAGCGCAATAGGCACGCGAGCCCAATTTATACTTTGAAGGTGAACCCTCCGCTCCAAAGCCCCGCCAAGCGCCGGATCGGCGTCGTCACCACCTCACGCGCCGACTATAGCCATCTCTATTGGCCTTTGCGCGAACTCGCCGCGCGCCCCGACATCGACCTCGGCCTCTTCACCATGGGCGCGCATCTCTCGCCCGAGTTCGGCAACACCATTAACGAAATAGTCCGCGACGGTTTTCCCATCCAGGCGCGCATCGAGTGTCTGCTCAGCTCCGACACCGATACCGGCATGGCCAAGACCATCGGCATCGCCATCCTCGGCCTGGCCGACGCGCTCACTGCCTGGCGTCCCGATATTCTGTTGCTCATCGCCGACCGCTACGAACTGCTGGCTCCCGCCTCCGTTGCCCTCGCGCTGCGAATCCCCATCGCCCACATCGAAGGCGGCGAGGTCTCCCAGGGAGCCATCGACGACCAGGTCCGCAACGCGCTCACCAAGATGGCGCACATCCATTTCACTTCAACTGCACTCGCACGCCGTCGCGTGATTGCGATGGGCGAAGAGCCGTGGCGCGTCCATCATGCCGGAGCGCCTTCGCTCGATCATCTGCGCCGCTCAGCACTCTTCGATCGAACCGCCCTCGAAGCCCGCCTCGGCCTCAAGCTCACGCCGCCCACGCTCGTGGCCGCTTGGCATCCGGTCACCATCCTGCGCGACACCAATGCAGAAGCCGATGCCTTCTTTGCCGCCCTCGCGCAAACGTCCGGCCAGCTCCTCTTCGTCCATCCCAACGCCGACGCCGGCAGCTACGCGCTGATCGAACGTACTCGCGCCCTGGCCGCCTCGCGCCCGCGCACCCACATCTTCGTCAACCTCGATTCCGTCACTTTCTGGAGCCTGCTCGGCCATGCAGCCGCGCTCGTCGGCAACTCCTCCAGCGGCATCATGGAAGCAGCCTCGTTTGCTCTCCCCGTGGTCAACATCGGCATGCGCCAGCAGGGGCGCGAGCGCGCCCGCAACGTTCTTGACGCACCCGCCGACACCGCCGCTATCCTCGCCGCCATCAAGCGCGCCCTGACTTCGGAGTTTCGCGAATCCCTGCGCGGAATGGCCAACCCCTACGGCGATGGAACCGCCGCCGAGACTATTGCCCGCGTCTTGGCCACTGTCCCGCTGGATAACCTGCTCATCAAGCAGCCCGCGCCGCTATAAAGTATTTTCACGCACAATGTAAGTTCATGGGTGCCCCACCCTCGCCGCGTTCTTGTTCTTGCGGCTAGGGTGGGATGCCACGATCCGGGCTTGAAAGAACAGCGAATGTGTCCAGAAACTCCCTCGCCAACGAAGCCCGTCGCGTTTCGCGCCGCCATCACGTCAGCCGCGCAAATCGCCGCGACGACTCGGGAAAGTCCATGCCGGTGACGAACCAGGCCACGGCGCCGCATCCCATCGCAACAAGAATCGAGCTGGGGCGCAAGGCAAAACTCTGCGCCATCGCCGGGCCATGCACGGTTGTGATCGCGGCTCCGGCTACGACACAAAGAGCCGCAATCCATTGGTAGATGCGCAGCCCGCAGATGCTCAGAGTCTGAGGTTCGCCGCGATACGCCTCTTCAACGAAGCGTCCCGCGCCGGAGAGCAACAGGTAAACGCCGAAGATCAGCGTGGCCAAAGAATGTACTTCGAGCAGCCGCAGCAGCGCCGTGCCGACAACGCAATTCCACAGGATCGAATAAACCTGCGTCGCATGGATGGGCATCCCCGCGAATTGCGTCAGGCGGCAGACGCGCGAGCGGGGATGCGTGTAGCGAATCCCCCGAATCGTCGCTGCCGGCCGCCCGTGACAGCAGCCCTGAACCAGGCAGCGCAGCCGGCCAATTCCCTGTATCCATGGCGCGGCCACGCAGATGGCCGCAAAGACCATCCACAGATTCTCGTGAACCAAAATCGCGGGAGCGGCTCCAACAATCGCGCCCACCATCCCGCCATAAAATCCCATCGGTCGCAGCAGCGCCGGCGAACCCTCCACCCACTGCGCCCACAGCGCCGCTCCCACCGTCGAACAAAGAAAGATGCTCACGACAATCCACTCGCCTCCCGGACCAAGCAGCCCGCCGATCAACGCCATTCCAATTACCGCCCCGGCCGCGGCATACCCTCCATGATTGATGATTCTCATCGGCCCAATCCGCCATTCCTTCCACGAGCTAGCAATCCACTGCGCAGCTCGCAGAATTTCCGTCCAGATCTCCCGGATGTAAACCACCAGCGCAAAGGCCGCAATCCCGGCCAGCACATCGGCCATCGAATGCATTCCCGTCGTTACGCAACTGACAGCAACCAGCGCCGCCCACGTCCACCATGCGTACTTCCTCCATCGCCCTCCCTCGCCCAGCGCGGAAGCGGCGATCAACGCCCACACAATATGAAAGGAAGGAAAGGCGGCAACTCCCGAGTACGGATTTCGTTCCCAAGCCAACAGATGGCCAATCATCCCGGCTGGCTCGAACGGACGCGGCGGAACGAAAACAGGCAGCAGCAGATAAAGCGGAAAGATGAGCGCCATCGCAATCAGGCCGCGCAGCGCAAAGCGCCTCAATGCGCGCCCGGAGCCAATCAGCAGCGGCGCCAGCAATACAACCAGGTAAGTGCTGGCGTAGACTAACTCCGTCTGCTCGATCACCGGCAGCCGGCTCTCGAAGGACAAGTAAGTCGTGATTGCGCCGGCCGGCCTGCCGATGCGCCAGATCAACTCATACAGCGCCAGCCACGGCAGCAAGATCACCAGATAGACTCGAACGCGCTCCAGCAGTGAAGGCGCATCCGGGGAATCCGCCGGCAGCCATAAAGAGAAACCCCGCGCTCCGAAGCGGCTCCGCAAGTCGGGCAGTTCATAACCCAGGACCAGCGCCGCGCTGGCCAGAGTTACAGCGGGAGTTACCAGCCACAACCCGCTGGCTGAGCCGGCGGCGATGGCCGCTCCCGCGCAGGCGATAACGAATCCACCATAGATCGGATGCGGAACGAGACTGTAAATGCCCTGCTCGACAAAACGCGCCGGAGGGAAAGCGTTCATCGGCAAGCCGCCGCCGTATCGCCAAAGCGACGTCATGCCGGCCAGCATCACGGCCAAGCCGAGCGCGGCCACCAGGGCTCCCCAGAAGAAGGAATGGATCGCCGGCAGCCCCACCGCGTCTCTTGCGCTGTGAGCCCACGCAACAAGCGCCAGCGGAAGCGCAACAACAAACAGCGCGCCGTAGAGCGCCCTAAGCAGATAGGAACGAGTTATGTTTTCCAATGAACCACCTCGTGAATTACCCATCCCTCGCTAAGTCGCCCTTGCGCGTTCAACCTCCCGCGGCTTCTCCACTTTTCTTCTTCGACGTTGAAGAGCGAGCGTGGAAAAAGTCTGCCCAGGGCGGGCGCTCCGGGAAGAATCGTCGCGCCTAATCGCCCCGCGCGAAGAGTAAAACTCGCCTCCATGCGCAGCGTCGCATCGCGGATTTCGACCTCAGAGTCTGACGCCGAAAGCAGCTCACACACGCGCCCGTTGTGAACGGCAAAGCTGGTTGTGTGCTCGCCCTGCCAATCAATCCAGGCAAGCGAGTCCGACGAAGAAACGAAGCGTCCCCAACGCAGTTGACGCATCGGTAACTGCCACGGAGGCACGGTCAGTGTCAGGCACTCGGCATAACCCAAGCCAGTCAGCTCGCGCTCGCCAACCCGCAGCTCAACCAGCGATCTTGGTTGCACGCAATTCCAATGCACCGTCCCCGCGGCGCTCTCATAAATTATGCGCTCTATAGGCGCGGCATCCGCCTTCCATCTCCCGGAGACTCCCAGCCTGGGAAACTCGATAGCAATCTGGTCGTTAGCCGAGGAGAGCCGATAACGCCTCATCGAAGAGCGGCTCTGCGTCGTCCCTCCGATAACGGAAAGAACGCTCGCGTAAGTCAGATGTGCTCCGCGCCAATGCAGTTCGGCGCAATAGAGAATTGCCGCATCGCCCAAATGGGTGACGCAGTCCATGTACCACTTCACCAGTGAGAACTCGCTCGGCACGGCAACCAGCTTCCTTTCCGCGCGGAAACTACCGGCCGGGAGAATTGACCTTGATCGCCCGATCCTCTTCCTATCTGCAGGCAAGTCTCTGCGTTTTCTTGCTACTTTGGAGACTGCCCGACCGGCTTGGCGGAGCGCAGCGCGATAGCTCCCAGCAGGGCGATCACAACCCCCAATGCTACCCATAACAACGCTGGATGCTTCTCCGTAAAAGGGCGAGTATCGGGACGAGGCTGGTATGCGGGATTCAGCTCTTCCGCTCCAGCCGTGATTTGCAGCGCTCCGGCCTGGGGCACAAAGAGCGTGGCATAGTCGTAGCGCGGAGATTCCAGTGACGGGTCGCCATAAAAGAGCGAGTAGTTGCCATTGGTTTCCGCCTCGAAGCACAGGCTGCGCTCCAGCATCTCCAAACGAACCGATCCCAGCCGCAACGGCGGGTCGTCTCCGTTCTCAATGGTAACGGTCCACTTTGTGGGCCCGCTGAATCCCACCCACGGCGCATCGATGGCCAGACGCTCTTCGTCGATTCGGTGACCGTCCTGAACGCTGTGAACGCACAGTAGATTTCCGTAACCCGCAGCCGTCCGCGCAGGCTGCGCCGCATCGCTCTCCGGCGCGGCGGAGACAGGAGCAACCGCAATGCTCACATCCCGGCTGAAGAGCGCCAGTTCCGCGCCCGGCGTGAAGCTGACCCGGTCAACCGGCACATGCGCCGGAACGGTGAATTCTATGATTGAAGTGCGGCCCTTCTGCGTGATGCTGGAAGACTCCGCGACCGTCACGTATTTGGGCGGGCTGGCCGGCAGCCGCTCCACAGAGATTCCGGTGATGCTGGCCGGCAGAAGTGGCCCTGCTATGCGGAAATGCAGGTAGCGGAAATCGGATTCCGGCAGATGGAGAACTGTGCTGCGCCCCAGCTTCTGGCTGGTCAGGTCGAAGATGGTGTACGAGCCGATCTTGGTCTCCGCGCTACCGGTCTCTGTCTGGCTGCCCGCGACCGTCACCGTGGCGATGAAATTCTGCCCCGTTACGCCGAGTTGGAGGTCGCTGTAATGTTCATCGGGCAGGCTGGTGTCGAAGACAGTTTGCCCGCCGCGCACGCCCAGGTTCAACGGCGGGATGATCTTCTCCGCCGCCTGCGTGGCCGCGGCCATGCGAACGACAAAAGGGGTCTCCGCGCCATCGCGGTAGAGACGCAGGTCGGCAAGCTGCGGCGCGGCGTGGGCAAAGACACCCGGATCAAGCGCCAGGCAGCTTTGCCCGGAGGATCTTTGAATGGGGCGCTCGTACCGGAAATACTTCATCTCCGGGGATGCCGCCAAAACGGCCAGCAGAGCTAGAGCGGCGCTAATTCTCATCTTTTTCCCCTTTGCCCGCGCGCAGCTTGAGCCAGTCGCGCTGGTAAACGAAGCTGACCGCAAACAGCAGCGCGCCAAGGCCAAAGAAGCTCAGGATGCGGTATCCCTGGCTGAGCTCGCTCATATCGAAGAGAAAAACCTTGATGATGGTCACCGCCAGCAGCGCCAGCGCCTGCCAACGCAGGAATGCCGAGCGCCGCCAGAAGCCCGCCGCCAGCAGAATCGCGCCGAATAGCATGAACCACACCGAGTAAGTGAACTGCGCATACATCTGGTAGGCGCTCCACTCGCTTCCGTCCCCGCTCCAGCGCAGCGTCCACCAGTAGCTGTGAATCTCCCAGCCAACCGCGATCAGGATCAGCACATTCATCCCCAGCACCGCGCCCGCGGCAATCGCCGTCCAGCCGCCTTCGCCATTCCATGCCTTTTCCGTCTCCGCCTCGGGCTCCGCCTTCAGCGCCACCCACGCCACAAATGCAAGGGCCGCAATCCCGGCGCAGTAGCTTCCAAAACGCTCATTGAAGAACGGCGTAGCCGATGCCGGCGGATTCACCGTCAGCAGCGCAATCACTCCCAGCGCCAGGCAGAGCAGAGCCAGCACGCGCAGCAGCCGCAACCGGACCCGGCTCGCAACCCACACCAGCGCCGCGCCCTCCGCCAGCCAGCCGACCGTCAGCCATCGGCCCGAGGCCTTTATCGGTATCGCAATCGTCAGGAAGACCACCGCCGCGGTCAGATGCAGCGCCGACAGCAAGTCCGAACTCGGCTGTAATCTTCCCTGCGCGGGCAAGCGCAGCAGCAACAGGTAGAAGGCCGCAAAGCCCACCGCCAGCCAAGCTCCCGCCCAATCGCTCTTGAACCAGTCAAAGAGCGCGTAGTACGTGACGAAACCCAAAGCCGCATTGGCGACCGGCAGCACCACCAGCGCCAGATTGTCCCAGGCGGAGTGCGGCGCGCCGTCCTCCAGATCCACCCGCACCAGCCGCGGCGCGAATGCGAAGATCAGAAAGAAGCAGGTGAGAAAGAACGTCGTCCGCCCAAACTGAGCTTCCGTATAGTATTCAAACCACCAACCGGCAAACAGCAGCACCGTGCCCACAAAGGCCCCAAAGAGCAGCCGCGACCAGGGACGCAGCGCAACCAGCACGAGCGCCGCAATGTTCAGCAGCAGCAGATAACTGAACAATGTAACTTCGTGGTTCTCTCCCGTAGATACCAGTATGGGGGTGCTGAGCGCGCCGGCGATGGCATAGAGGCCTAGTAGCTCCGCATCCTGCACCCAGGCCATATACCCATTGAACGCCGTCACCAGAATCATCGCCGCAAAAGCCGCTCCCGGCGGAATTAGGTGGTAAACCGAAAACGCCGCCCACAGGGAGAGATAAAGCGTGCCGCTGCCTATCGCCTTCAGCGAATAGGAGAAGACCGCATAGCCGCGGCTTCGGAAGCGCTCCGACCATGCAATGATCCCCGCGCCCGCTACCAACCCGATCAGCACCTGCCCCGTCGGCCCTATCCAATGATTGTCCAAGGCCAGCTTGAGAAACCACGCCACGCCGATCAGCACTGCCAGAATGGCGATGCGGTTGAACCAGTGCGAGCCGATCCGGTTCTCCAGCGAAGGCTCGTCTTCTTTTGTAGCCTCTGCCGGGTAGCCGAAGCTCGGCGCGGCAACATTCGCCTCCTCCGCCGCAACGGGCGCGCCCGCTTCGGCGGCCTTCCTCCTTCGCTCCATCTCCGCCGTCCACGGCAGGGGCGGCGCGCTCGGCTGCTCCGCCACGGGCTCAGGCAGAAACTCTGGTGAGAGGATGCCTTGGCGGATCAGCGCCTCTTCCAGACGGCGCATCCGTGATCGCAATTCCCCTACCTGCGCTTCAAGACTTTCGATTGGGTTTGTGTCCATAGCCGTCCACTTTACAGCACGGATAGCACAGTCTTCAATTGAATCTCAGCACCCCTGGGATTTGAAGCCCCGGCAAGAGCCCGTCCACCGCCTTTCAGTGGCACGGAAGCCGGCTACAAGTGTGACGCGCGCAACAGGAGATCTGCCGGGCAGCGGCGTAGCATGAGGTTTTGCCCGTGGATGGGGCAAAAGGATCGGCCTAGAGTTCGCGTCAGGGGGAAGTGGGAAATGAGCGAGGAAACGCAGGTAAAGCACGGAAACGGCGGGGTGGTCAGGACTCGCCTTCACGGGATCGAACTGTTGCTCAACTCCCGCCTCAACAAGGGCACCGCTTTTACCGAAGAGGAGCGTGACGCCTTCGCTCTGCATGGCCTGCTGCCGCCCCACCTGGGAACCCTGGACGACCAGCGGAAGCGCCGCAAAAGAGCTTTGGACGCGCAGGGCACGCCTTTCCTGAAATACAGTTACATGCGCGACCTGCAGGACAACTGCGAAACCCTTTTCTACTCCATGATCGAGCGCTTTACCGAGGAGCTTCTGCCCATTGTTTATACGCCGACGGTGGGCGAGGGCTGCCAGCGTTTCAGCGAGATCTGGCGCCGGCCCCGCGGCCTCTTTCTCAGCTATCCGCAGAAGCATCGTATCCGGCAAATCCTGGCCGACCCCCGCTTTGATGATGTCCGCTGCATTGTCGTCTCTGACGGCGAGCGCATCCTCGGCCTGGGCGACCAGGGCGCGGGCGGCATGGGCATTCCTATCGGCAAGATGGCCCTCTACACCGCGCTGGGCGGCATTCCCCCCGAGCACTGCCTGCCCATTCTGCTGGATGTGGGCACCGACAACGAAGCTCGCCTGCAGGATCCGATTTATATCGGCTGGCAGCACAAGCGCGTGCGCGGCCCCGCTTACGACGAGTTCATCGAGGCCTTTGTCAGCGCCGTCGAGCGCCGCTGGCCGAACATCCTCCTTCAGTGGGAGGACTTTGCCGGCGTCAACGCGGCCATCCTGCTGCGCCGCTACCGCGATCGGCTATGCACCTTCAACGACGACATCCAGGGAACCGCCGCCGTCGTAACCGGCACGCTGCTGGCCGCTGTCCGCGCCACCGGCCGTCCGCTCAAGGAGCAGACCATCGCCATGTACGGCTCGGGCTCGGCCGGAATCGGCATCTGCGATCTGCTGGTTGCCCGGATGCGGGAAGAGGGACTGACCGAGACCGAGGCCCGCCGGCGCATCTACGCCTTCAATCGCCACGGCCTGCTCGTCGAGGGATGCCTGGGCATTCGTCCCGGCCAGGATACGCTGCTCCGCAAGCGGGCCGATGTGGAGGGATGGAAGCTGACCGGTTCCTCTTCAGGACCGTGCTCGATTTCGCTGCTGGACGCGGTGCGCAACGCCGGAGTCACCGTGCTGGTGGGCGTCTCGGCGCAGACCGGCGCATTTACTGAGGAGATTGTCCGCGAGATGGCCAGCCACACCGAGCGCCCGGTAATCTTCCCGCTCTCGAATCCGACCTCGAAGTCCGAGGCTAAGCCCGCCGACCTGCTGCGCTGGACCGAGGGCCGCGTCCTGGTCGGCACCGGAAGTCCCTTCCAGCCGGTCGAGGTCAACGGCAAGCAGGTGCGCATCTCCCAGGTCAACAACTCGTTCATCTTTCCCGGCCTGGCGCTGGGGATTCTGGTCTCGCGCTCGACCCGAGTTTCCGATGCGATGATCATGGCCTCGGCCAAAGCTCTGGCCAGCCTCTCGCCGGCCATCGCGGACTCCGATGCCCCGCTCCTGCCGCCCATCGCCGACTGCCGCAAGGTGAGCTTGGTCGTTGCCGAAGCCGTCGCCAAGCAGGCCATGACGGATGGTACCGCCGAAACGGTGGAGGATTCGATGCTGCGTGAGCAGCTTCGCGCCTACGTCTGGGAGCCGCTCTATCAGCCGTATGAACGGATTGAGCCGTGTGCCGGTCCGGAGAAGGGCTGAGACCGGGAGGACGCGGTCCGTATCCCCAGAAACGCCACGGCCCTCCGGCTGAAACCGGAGGGCCGTGAAACCGGCAGATTGAAAGGTCGTGCCTATGCCGCGGCCGCGCGCGTGGGCTTGTACCCCGACAGGCCGTAGTAGGCGATGAAGATGTAGCAGACGATCGGCAGAACAAACGCATACTGTATCCCAATTTTGTCCGCCAGGAAGCCGAAGAGCGGCGGAATTACCGCTCCGCCTACGTTACCGATGGTAACGACGCCGGAACCCTCGCTGGTCATCGGTCCCAGTTCGGCGATGCCCAGGGTAAAGATCGTCGGGTACATGATCGAGTTGGCCAGGCCGCAGAGAACCAGGCTCCAGATGGCGACCTGACCGTGAGTCACCATGGAAATCAACATCAGGGCCACGCCGAAAATGCCCAGAACCACGAGCATCTTCTCGGCTTTGATCACGCTCATCAGGGCGCTGCCGATAAAGCGGCCCGCCATGATGAGCAGGTAGTAAACCGTGACCAGAATTCCAGCCGTCTCGACGCTGCTGATCCCCTGCTCCTTGCAGTACTGGATGCAAATTGCGGCCAGGGCGATTTCCACTCCCACATAGAAGAATATCCCCACCATGCCGAGCACAGTGTGCGGGAAGCTCCAGATGCTGCGGCCTGCCGCAGGGGAATCTTCCGCGGGCCGGGCCGAGGCGACCGCCGGCAAATGCAGGAGCATCACCGCAAAACCCAGCACCAGCAATCCCGCGGAGATGTATACGTATGGCATCTCAAGCATATGAGCCTGGCCGGCGGCATCAGAGACCTTGCTGGTGTCGGCGAGAATGAAGGTGGCGGCAAACCATCCGGCCACCGCCGAGGCGCCGGAGTTGAAGGCCTGCGCCAGGTTCAACCGCGCCGATGCGCTCGACTCAGGTCCGAGAATCGCGACATAGGGGTTGGCCGAGGTCTGCAAGGCGCAGACGCCGGAGGCCAGCACAAAGATCGCCGTCAGAGTCAGCGGGAAGCTCACCATATTGGCCGCCGGCACAAACAACAGCGCGCCCAGGACCATGATGAAGAGCGAGATGACCATGGTGCTCTTGTAGCCCACCTTCTCGATCAGCTTGCCGCTGGGCACCGAGAAGACCAGATAAGCAAAAAACCAGGCCGATGTGGCCAGCATCGACGGCCCGTAGGGCAAATGAAAGATCTCTTTCAGCTTGCCCACCAACTGGTTGTTGAGGCTGGTGAGGAACCCGAAGATACCGAACAGGGCGGTGACAATGATGAACGGAACTGTGTAATTGGGCGCGCTGGAGGCCGCCGGCTTGGTGGATGCTGTCGCCATGAATTTTTCCCCCGCTTCCTTTTGAAGACTCTCTGATTTGGGCTGCTCTCCCGTTGCCTCGCCGGCGGTCCGGAACCGGCTCCCGCCTCCGGTAGAGGCCGGCGGAACAGGGGACGGGAAAACCGCTCGGGAAGTACCTTGACCACTCTACCCATCGGGGCGCGGCTGCGTCCAGCGGAAAATGGAAGGGGCTTCCAGGAGCTCCGATTCACCCGCCGTTTTTTGAAGGGCACGGCTTTCCAGGCTGCGAAAAATCTTCTGCCTTGAAAGGGCACGGCTCCAGTCCCGACGGGAAAACCCGTCGCGCGGCCAACCCTCATCATTGATTCCGTAAGCGAGAGCGCTCCCGCCGCCACTCGCGTCTATAATGCCAGCTAGCCATAGAAATTCCTTTCGCGAGTGGTCCGAATCTGCTGGCTGTGGAAGGTTGTATCGATGCGTGACTCTTTGAAGAAGCATCCTTGGTTGTCCCTTGCCTCTTGTGTTTTTCTTCTACTGGCGCTGGGAACGGCCAAGGCGCAGACCACCAGGCCGGCGCCCGCGCCAGCTCCGCCGCCAGCGCCCAGAACCGCACCGGCTCCCGCCGCTCCGGTTCACAGCGCCCCGGCCCATTCCACGCCCGTCGAGAGGAGCAGGCCCGTCGAGACTCCGGCCCCGGCCCGCGAAGCAACGCGGGAGAGCCGTGCTTCCGAGCCGGAACACGTGGCCGAGCCGGAGCACGCAACCGAGCCTGACGGTAACGCCACGGCCGAGCGGAACGCGGAGACGGAGACAAGGATCGAGGCCGAACCGGGGCATCCTAAAGGCGAAGCAGCTTCCTCAGTTGCGGAGGAAAACAGGCGACGCAACTCCGTCACCCATACCCGCAATGCCGATGGTTCCACCACCACGACCTCCGTTCGTGACGGCTATACCACGACCAGAACCTTCCATTCTGACGGTTCCTTCACCAAGACGAACAATGATCCGCGCGAAGCGCATAGCACCCTGGTCGGCCCTCGCCCCTCTTCTTCCTTGTACTCCGGCACGGCCCCGACTGCCCGTCCCATGCCTCAAGCGGAGCAGGATCCTGAGCAGGCTGAGGCGACACTGCGCCAGATGAATGAAACGCGCGCCCAGCTCAGCGGCATCAACAAGCTGCCCATCCCTCAGGGGCATGTTCTTTCCACCACTAGCGGCGTCGCTGTGAGGACCAATGACGGGCGCATGTATTCCTTGCGCGCCGACGGCACACTGGCTCACTTCCAGAGCGGAGTGCCGGCCATAGCGCCAGGGCCTACGCCGTCCAGATCCAGCTCAGCAGCCATCACGGCATTCCCAGGCATGGGAACTCGCGCCACCTTCCGCCGCGACGGCAAGATTGTCTCCCTGCACACCGGCGGTCCCAACGGGATTCATATCCAGCATGGGGCGCGGGGCTGGCGCGTGATTACCGTACATCGCCCGGACCACACCACCCTGGTCAGCACCGGACGGCGCAGCGGCTACCTGGAGCGGACCATCGATCGGGATGGCCACACGCTGGTCCAGCGCACTTATCTCTCCGGCAGCCGCGCCTGGACGCGCACCTACCAGGGGTCATACCCGGCGCTTCCTCCGAATGTGGCAGTGGCGCGCACGGCAACCGGAGCCGCGAGCAACAGGATCGTGGCCAGGCAGTACATTCCCCGCTATACCTATCAGCCGGTCTTCTACATCTGGGTCTATGGCGGATGGCCGGGTCCGGTCTTCTACCAGTGGAACTGGGGGGCGCGGCGCTGGTTCATTTATTATTCGCTGTACTTTTATCCTTGGCCGAGTTACTCCGACGGCAGCTACTGGCTCACCGACTATGTTCTCGGGCAGACGCTGGCGAATGGCTTCGATACCGGGCAGCCGGGGGCCGGCTCCACCGCCGATGCGAGCAGCGCCCTGAATGTAGACACCGCACCGGTGGACGCCGGGCAGCCTTCCGACGATGAGAGCCTCTACGCTCCAGCGACGACAGCCATTACGCCCGAAGTGAAGCAGGAGATCGCCGCCGAGGTGCATCAGCAGCTTGCCCAGGCCAGCGGAGCCGACACAACCACGGACTCCGCTCCCGCGCCAACACTTGCGCCGAACGATCCCTTCTGGTTTATGCAAGAGGGCCACATCTTTGTTGTCAGCACGCCGATTGCGGCCACCGTGCGCGGGCAGGAGCTTCCAGGGGCTAGCCAGCAATGCACCCTCTCGCCCGGAGATATTCTTCGTCTTACCAGGATCGTCGGCGGGCCGGGCAATAGCCCCACGCTAAGCGCGCCAGTTGCTTTCGGGCCGGCTTTCGCCACGGGCGAGTTGGAGGTTGAATCCAGCCAGCGCGGGGATTGTCCGGCAGGGGTTCAGTTGACGCTGCCCAGCCTGGCGCTTCAGGAGATGGAAAACGATTTTCAGGCGCAACTGGACGATGGCTTGCATGTGCTCTACAGCCAGCAGGGCAAGGATAGCCTGCCCGCCGCGCCGGCGACGACGGTGGCCGAGCAGCCTGCTCCGGCCGACGCCGCACCCACCGCCTCTGAGTTGGCCGCCGAGCTTCAGGGTTTGCAGGCCCAGGCCAATCAGGCCGAGGCTCATCTGACGCAGACGGTGATGACCGCTCAGGCGGCCGCGAATCAGCCGTGAGGAGCGTCGCTGGATTCCTGGTTCGAGGCTCTGGAGGTTGAGGGCGCCATGCGTCCAGCGCAAAAAAATGCGGGTCAAAGTGGCCCAATGCAACTCCGCTGACAGCGCGGAGGAAGAAACGAAAAGAGCGAAATCTTCCTCCATCAGCTCGCGGACTTCGCCTTCGTTATTCGTCAATGGTCTTGGTTTTGCCATATTTGCGCGCCTCCCGATCATTTGCTTGCGAAAGCCGATCGCTCGAATTCCGCAAAACATTCATCGATCCAAACGAGAATGCCGCATCCGGCAAAGTTCTGGTCAGATGCGGCATTTTCGTTTGCTCAGAGCCAAATCGGAGAAGGCGTGTTGCCCGCACCGGAGGCGCCTACTTATCGGTCAGCGCTTCCACGCCTGGCAGTTTCTTACCCTCCAGGAATTCCAGGCTGGCCCCGCCGCCGGTCGAGATATGCGTAATCTGATCAGCTACGCCGGCCTGATTGATGGCGCTGACCGAGTCGCCACCGCCGATGATGGACGTGGCAGCGCGGTTGGCCGCGACTGCCCGGGCGATGGCGTTGGTGCCCACGGCGAAGCGGGGGAACTCGAAGACGCCGGCCGGGCCGTTCCAGACGATGGTGCGAGCGGTCGAGACGACCTCTTCGATGGCCGCAGTGGATTTGGGGCCGATGTCGAGACCCTGCCAGTCCGCCGGAAAATCTACCGAGCAATCCCACTCCTGCGTGTTGGCGTCGGCGGCGAATTTGTCGGCGAGGATGTTATCGACGGGCAGCAGCAGACGGACGCCCTTGGCTTTGGCTTTATCGAGAGCCGCCTTGGCCATGTCGATCTTGTCTTCTTCGACCAGACTCTTGCCCGTCGTGATGCCGAGGGCGCGCTGAAAGGTGTAAGCCATGCCGCCGACGATGACCAGCGTATCGACCTTGTCTAGCAGGTTGTCGATGACATCGATCTTGCCGGAGATTTTGGAGCCGCCAATGATGGCCACAAAGGGCTTCTCGGGCGATTCCAGGGCCTTGCCGAGATAGGTGATCTCCTTTTCCATCAGCAGACCGGCGACAGCGGGCTTGAGGAAATGGGTGATGCCCTCGGTGGAGGCGTGGGCGCGATGGGCGGAGCCGAAGGCATCGTTGACGTATATGTCGGCCAGCGAGGCCAGCGCCCGCGAGAAGGCCGGATCGTTGGCTTCCTCCTCGGCGTGGAAGCGCAGGTTCTCCAACAGCAGCACTTGGCCGGATTCGAGCTGCCGGGCAAGCTCTTCCGCGATCTCGCCAATGCAGTCCGGCGAGAAGGCGACGTTGACGCTCTCGCCGAGTTCCTTGTCGAGCAGCTCGCGCAGCCGGCGAACCACCGGGCGCAGCGAGTATTTGGGATTGGGCTTGCCCTTGGGCCGACCCAGGTGTGAGGCGAGGATGACCTTGGCCTTGTGGCGCAGGGCGTAGACGATGGTGGGCAGCGTGGCCACGATGCGGGTGTCGTCGGTGATGGTCGAGCCGTCCTCGGTGAGCGGCACGTTGAAGTCGACGCGAATGAAAAGCCGCTTGTTGGCCAGATCGATGTCGCGAATGGAGAGCTTTGCCATGGTTCAGAACCTTTCTACAGCGGACAGTGAAGGAGTGAAAAAGTGAAGTGTTATGTACCGGCGGAGGCTGGTTCGAGAACTGCTTCCATCTCGATTTCAACACGCCAGGCGGGATTGAGCAGCGTGGCGACGACCATGGTGGCCGCGGGACGAATCTGGCCGAAGAACTCGCCATGAACGCGGCCCACGGCCTCCCAATCCTCGGCATGGGCCAGGAAAATGCGGGTGCGGACGACATCGCTGAAGGAGGCGCCGGCTTCGGTGAGCGCCATGGCGGCAATCTCAAAGACGCGACGAGTCTGGCCGGCGGCGTCCAGATCGTCGGCGCCGACGGGGCCGGTGCCGGAGAGATGAACAGTGTTGCCCACGCGAACGGCGCGGGAGAAGCCGATGATCGGCTCGTAGGGAGAAGTGCCGCTGATGTTTTTGCGGGTCATGTTGACTATTTTACCTTGGCGTCGCATCTGGGACAGCGCAATTTGTCTCGGCGAAAAACGTCGGAATCCTGCCGCGGGTTTTTTCCGCAACCGTGGCTTGTCTTGTCGGCCCCCCGCGGTCGAGGACGCGCTGTATGACCTGTAGCTAAAAGCTAAAAGCTAGAAGCTAGCAGTTACTCCCCGGTGCCGGCAAAGACCACTCCAACCGTGCGCACGATGATCTGGATGTCCAGCCAGATGCTCCAGTTTTCGATGTATAGCACATTCAGCGAAACATAGCTGCCGGAGGAGGGATCCTGACGCCCTTGCACCTGCCATAAGCCGGTGATGCCGGGCGGCACGGCGAGGACCCTCTGATAGGCAAGCCTGGAATCCCGCACGTCGCTGGCCGGCAGCGGGCGCGGACCAACCACGCTCATATCGCCGCGCAGCACATTGAAGAATTGGGGAAGCTCATCGAGCGAGTGCTTGCGCAGGAAGCGGCCCAGCCGCGTGATGCGGGTATCCTCGGCGATCTTGAAGAGCACCCCGTCGCGCTCGTTCCTGTCCATCAGGCCGGCGCGCTGCTCTTCGGCGTCGCTGACCATGGTACGGAATTTGAAGCAGCGGAAGGCACGGCCCTTCTTGCCGGCGCGCTGGGAGAAATAGAAGACCGGGCCCGGCGAATCCAGCTTGACGGCGATGGCAATCGCCAGCAGCAGCGGTGCAAGCAGGATCAAAACCAAGCTGGAAAAGCCAATGTCGAAGGCGCGCTTGAGCACCCGACGGATCTCGGGCGCCTGCTCGCGATGCAACGGAATGGTTGGAAACTGGCCGACGTATTCGATGGGACCGTCCAACGAAAGGCCATCGCGCATTTCGGGGACCATTCGCAAGTCCATGCAGTGCGCGCGAGCCTGTTCGAGGAGATCCCGAACGACGCCCGGCTCACAAGGCGAGGTGAAGAATATCTCATCGGCAAAGAGCTTGCGGGCATGCTGAAAGAGCATATCGAGCGTGCCAACCACGTCGCCGGAGGCTGGGGCAAAGCGGGAGCCTGTGCCGGAAGACTCACCGGAGCCCGGCGCTGCAATGAAGCCCTTGAATCTGTATCCCAGATGGCGGATGCTCTCCAGATAATAACGAAGAGCCATCGCCTTCGGCCCGGTGCCGACAATCAGCACATTGCGCGGCCCACGCGCCGCACTTCGCGCCGATTCCCGCACGGAAGGTGCCGAAATGGATGCTCTTTGCCAGGAATCCGATGTTGCCATAGGCTTTTCGCAAACCTCAAAATTCGTCAAAGCATGAGGAAATGGCCGGCATTGCGATCCGCCGGAACAACACACCATGAGCAGAAAGCCGAACGAGACGATAAACCCGGTCCAGTCCCGGTCAGAAGGCATTTCACTGGCCACGGGCTGCAATTCCGCTTGCAGGAATCCCGCCACCAAGGGCAGACGACGCCGGGCCTATCCGTCCCGGCTGCAAGGTTGATCCTGCGTTGGCTGCCAATGTGGGCCACTCGCGGCAGGAACGCACGGTCATTGGCCGATGGGGAGCGGCTTGACCGCAATCGCATGAATTCAGGAATATGAACTTCGCCGCAATCTGGAAACAGTCCTATCGGACTAAAAAGGATCAGAAGATGATTGTACAGCACCTGCCAGCTGCGGTAGCTCCTCGCGGATGAATTTCTCTTCAAGAATGCCTGCCAGCCCCGCTCGTTTTAGCGGGCATCCTCATGCTCGCCCCGAGCGCCAATGCGCGGCAAGAAGAATCTGTTTCCACTCTGGGTACGGAATGGGCGCGTCTTATGCCGAAGGTAATGCGTAGGCGTCCAAGGCAAGGAATTGCTGAATATGCGGATCCGAAGAGGCGACAAAGTCCTTGACCGGGCCGAAGAACAGCGCCCGGCCCTGGTGAAGGAAGAGCACCAAGTCGGCGAGCCGCTCGGCAAAGCGCATATCGTGGGTGACGACGATGCTGGTCTTGCCGAGATGCTGCTTGAGAATCTCGATCAGGTCGCCGAGGCGTTTGGCGATGATGGGATCGACCATGGTGGTCGGCTCGTCATAGAGGACCACCTCGGGCTCCAGCGCGAGGGCGCGGGCGATGGCCACGGCGCGCTTGCGGCCAGTGGAGAGGCTGGCCGGCAGGGAATCAACCACGTCCTCGGCGCCGACCACGTTGATCAACTGGTCGACTTTCTCCAGGATCTGCTCCTCGCTGAAGCAGCCGCGCTCGCGCAGCGGAAAGGCCACGTTCTCGCGCACGCTGAGGGAATCAAAGAGCGCGCCGTTCTGGAAGACCATGGTGACGCGCTTGCGGATTTCCCTCAAGCCCTCTTCGCTGAGGGTGGTAATCTCCTGGCCCTCGACGAGAATCGAGCCCGTATCGGGTTTGAGAAAGCCCATCAACAAGCGTAGGGCCACCGATTTGCCCACCCCGCTGCGGCCCAGGATGCAGAGGGTTTGGCCGCGATTCATTTGGAAGCTCAAGTCCTCCAAAACGGGCCGGCCGTCGAAGGAGATGCCCACATGACTGAAGACAATGATGGGCTGACCAGGCGAGGAGCCAGCCCGGGCGGGCTGTTCACACACGAGAACGCCTACAGCGTCCAGCGCCTCGGAGAGCTCCGCATTGGTGGGACCGTCGGACATATCGTAGATTCAGCTTACCCGACCGGAGGCGCGGCGGTATATTCTCAACAATTGAGGCGGAATATGGGTTTGAGATTACAATCGCTGCCGGAGGATGGAGCTGTCGCTAGAATAGGAAAATTTCTCGGTATGCTTGCGGGCTTCTATATTTTGGGTATGATCGGTCTTTTTGCATTTCAAAGAAGCATGTTGTATCTTCCCAGCCATGACTATGTGCCGCTGAGCGAGGCGCACGCAAACAAGGCTTTCCAGGAAATCTCCGTGAGGACGGAGGACGGGCTTGATCTGAAGGGCTGGTACGCGCCGGCGACGAGCAAGCCATTCACCATCGTCTTCTTTCACGGCAATGCGGATTGCTCGTATACCGCGTCGCCGATCGCCGATCCTTACATTGCCGCGGGCTACGGGTTTCTGCTCGCGGAGTATCGCGGCTACAGCGGATTGCCTGGTAAGCCAACGGAAAACGGCCTCTATGCCGACGGACGGGCCTATATGAAATGGCTGATGGCGCAGGGAGTCAGGAGCGAGAACATGATTCTCTTCGGACATTCCCTGGGAACGGGCGTCGCGGTCGAGATGGCCGGGGAGTTCCCTGTCGGCGGAGTTATGCTGCTGGCTCCCTTCTTATCCATGCCAGATGTGGCGCAATTTCATTATCCCTATCTTCCCGCGAAGTATCTGGTCCTGGACCGTTACGAGAACGCAAGAAAGATAAGAAACATTCATGCGCCTCTGCTGGTTGTCAACGGCGCCATTGACGAGGTCATTCCGCCCGCGCAGGGGAAACGGCTTTCTGAGTTAGCCAATGAACCGCGGCAATTCAATTCCCTTCCCGGCCGCGGGCATAACGATTCTTTTGATGAGTTCGCACCTCTCAGCCTGGATTGGGCGAGCCGTCTCCGGGCAGCGAATTGATGGACTGTCGCGTCGCAGGGATCGTGGTCTCCCAGGTTTGAAAATCCAGATCGGGGCACCCGCCAGCCGTAAATAGGCGTAGAATAGCTACGTGTACGAATGGGATGAAGCCAAGCGCGAAGCGAACTTGCGGAAGCACCGGCTTGACTTCCGCGACGCCTACCTGGTCTATGAGCATCCGCAAAAGATCACATTCCGGCTGCAAAGGGGAGCGGAAGTGAGATTCCAGGACGTTGCGCTGGTAGAAGTAGCCGAAAATGTCTTATCCTTGGTGTATACATTGCGCGGCCAGAACGTAAGGGTGATTTCGTTCCGGTTCGCTTCTCGGAGGGAAAGGAGGATCTATGGAATTCAAAGGAAGTCTCCCTAGCGCAGAACCGAGCCTGTCGGATTGGGAATGGGTCAAGAAGCAGATTGCCGCCGACGCTCCGGTTCCCTATGACGCCAGCGACCCTGACGACGGCCCCTACGACCCCAACGACGATGCCGCCGTGGACCGCTTTCTCACCGAGACGAATCGAGTCCACCCGTTTCCAATGGCGAAAGACACGAAGATCGCCAAGGCATCCTGATTCCGGAGATACTTCCGGCGTTCGTGCCCGGGTCCGAAAATCCGGGCCTTGGGCGCCCGGTCCTACACCTGAGACCTGGGCCACCGGCCACTTCCAAATTCTCAGCCATAAGGACGCTTGGTCAGGCGCAGCCCTGTCCGCGCTGGCGATCCACGACACGCCGCAGTTCCAGGAAAGGCACTTTGCGTTTGACAGAATCAGTCGCAGTTAGTTCCTCGACGACAGCGTTACACCCTGCCTCCCGCCATCGTTCGGCGGCTCCCCAAAGGCTGGCGTAAGTTTCAGGTTTTTCGTTCTGCACGGTGACTCGATATCGTTCCGGCATTCGCTATCTCCCAGATCTCAGGTGTTCGCGTGCTCCCGGCATGCTCAGAGAACTGGGCAACCCACCCACAATTCTGCGCCGAGAGGTCAAGCACTTTTCATTTTCTTGCCTTCCACCACACCGGAAACTCAAACCCGCTACTCTGTCCTTCTTGGTAATTCGTCTTTGGGGGAGTTCCCTCCCACCAAAACGGAAACTCAAAAACATAATTCCCGACCGGCACTCTTAAAACATTCTCTAACTTTCCGTTTTGGTAATCCTTCTGGTAGTGCTTAGGGGCAGCGAAGAAAACAGATCCCCCTACAGATTCTCCTGGTAGTACCGTGTTCTCCCGGAGGGCGGCATTCTGAATGATTGAAGCTTTGCTAGCTTTGCGCTCCTGATTTCGTTGAATATTTTCAATCACCCTGTCCTGCGGAGCTTGGTCGTGCGTAGTGGTCCTAATATCAACCTGCTCGCTCCCAATACCACCAATAATACTGCCTGTCGTATGAGATGTTTGAGTGGCCATGCCAGAGCCCATAATAGCCATCGCGTCAAACACAGCCTCCCATCCAGAGCCGCGTCGCACGGACTCTGCTAAAGTATCCGGGTCTAGGTAAGGAAACGATTTGGGTTCTGGTTGGACAAGATCAAGCGTCATGAGAGCGGGTACGACCTCGACACGGTTGCCCGTTTCGTTGGTAACTTCAATCAATACGACCTGTCTCTGGTCGCGTACAGTCAAGGCAACCTTCACTGTCAGTCCGTCTTGACCTGCCATTACGATTTCTAGTCCGTTCCGGACTATTAGGTCGGAATTGCTCGCGCCTAATTGCCACCGCACGATAGTCGGAGCGGGCTGTGTTTGCTGAGCTACGAGCAGAGGGCAGATTGCCAGAAACATGGCCGCGAGAGGGTTCTTGCGCATGAAAACTCCCCTTAGTGAACCTCATACTAAAGCACCAGCCAGTGTACATCACTTCCCGGGTGCCTTGGTCTGGCTTTTGAGAACTGGAATTCCGCGCCGCATCAGCTTGCCACTCGCAACTCTTCGCGCAGGACGCGGCGCAGAGTCTCTTCCAGCTTCGGGGCTTTGCCTTCCACGTGCTGACGCAGGGCTTGGTTGATGAGCGTCTGGTAGCCAACTGCTCCGCCGTAGGAATCGGCCTCTTTCAGGAAGTGATCCACCAGATCTTCATCCAGCCGGATTGTGATGCGCGTCTTGCCGAGCGGCTCCGGCTCAAGCGGCAAAATCCGGCCGCGCTTGCCTTGACTGAAATCGTAACTCTGCTTCATCTTTGCTCCTCGTACTGCCTGCGCTCATGCGCCTCTGCCGGGCGTGCGGAGATGATGCGAATCTTACTGCCGCGATAGCAGTAAACCACCACCAAAACCCTACCCTTGATGCCCGTTCCAATCGAGACATACCGCAACTCATGCGGGTCCGATTCATCGTCCGTGTTCGTAACTGAATAGTCGTCCACAAAAACCGGCTCCGCCTCAGAAAAACGAACCCCATGCTTTCTGAAATTCTCCGCCGCCTTATGTGGATCCCATTCGCAGTTCATACCGCTCTTACCGTATGCACGTATTGTACACCATTAGCTCTTTGCAGAGAAGCGTTCTCCGGAGACCGGCGAGTCCATAGGTCTCGATTCGGAGACCTGGGATTCCAACTCTACCGTCCGGCTTCCTCCAGGAACCGCACGATCGATTCGATGCCCAAATAGAAGTTATTCAGGTTGAATTTTTCGTTGGGGGCGTGGATGTTGTCGTCGGGGAGGCCGAAGCCCATCATCACGCTGGGAATGTTCAGATGGCGGTCGAAGTCGCCGACGATGGGGATGGAGCCGCCGGAGCGGATGAAGACCGTGTCCTTGCCCCAGACTTCGTGCAGGGCGGTGGTGGCCGCCTTGACGTAGGGGTTGTCGACGCGCACCAGGCAGGGGTCGCCGGAGTGGATCAGCCGCACCTCGACATCGACGCCGGCGGGGGCGATCTTTTCAACATAGGTCTTGTAGAGGTCGAAGGCCTTGGCCGGAGTCATGGCGGGAACCAGGCGCATGGAGACCTTGGCGACGGCTTTGGCGGGGATGACGGTCTTTGCGCCCGCGCCGATGAAGCCGCCGGGGATGCCGTGCACGTCCACCGTGGGCCGGGCCCAGGTGCGCTCCAGGACGCTGTAGCCGGCCTCGCCGACCAGTTCGCGCGAGCCGACCTCGGTGAGACGGTAGTGCTCCTCGTCGAAGGGCAGGCTGCGCCAGGCGGCCAGCTCCTCGGGGCTGGGAGGGATGATGTCGTCGTAGATACCGGGGATGAGGATGTGGCCGTCCTCGTCCTTGAGCTTGGCCAGGATTTGCGCGATGGCGACGAAGGGGTTGGGGGCCGCGCCGCCGTACATGCCGGAGTGCAGGTCCTGCTTCGCGCCGCGCACTTCCAGCTCGGTGTAGATCATGCCGCGCAGGCCAACGCAGAGGGTGGGCAGACCGGGGGCGAAGAGTTCGGTATCGGATACCAGGGCGAAGTCCGACTTCAGCTCAGGGGGCTTGGAGGCGACATAGGCCTCGATTCCCTCCCCTCCAACCTCCTCTTCGCCCTCAAAGAGTGTGCGGACGTTGATAGGCAGCTTGCCGGTCGCGGCCAGCAGCGACTCCAGGCCCTTGATCTGCGCCCAAACCTGGCCCTTGTCGTCGCAGGTGCCGCGGCCGTAGAGGTTGCCGTCGCGCTCAGTTGGCTCGAAGGGCGGCGAGAGCCATTCCTCCTCGGGGTCGGTGGGCTGCACATCGTAGTGGCCGTAAAAGAGCGCGGTGGGCTTGCCGTCCGCGTGCAACCAGTCGGCATAGACCAGGGGGTGGCCCCCGGTTTCAATCAACT
Source organism: Occallatibacter sp. (assembly GCA_049522975.1). Classification (GTDB taxonomy): domain Bacteria; phylum Acidobacteriota; class Terriglobia; order Terriglobales; family Acidobacteriaceae; genus Telmatobacter. The sequence goes on from JBEKNI010000030.1 coordinate 39,021, forward strand.
GCGCGTGCTCCATTCCGATGCGGGCCAATTCGGCTAGAAGCACATGGGCGGCGCGACGGCAGTCGCCTTTGTTCTCAGGCAGCGTGGAGATGGAAGGAATGCGCAGCAGGTCCTTCAGCTCACTCAAGAAGCGGGGATAGTTCTCACGGGCGTAGGTTACGGCAGGCGAAGACATGGGTGTGCTCCCTCTCGAAAAGAAATCCGACAGGGGCAGTATAGACCGTAGGGCTGGCATCTGCCCAAAGCGGGAGCGCGTCTTTACTTGTATTGGACGGTCACGTTGGAACTCATGAACTTGTATGACTGAACGAATTGAACAAAGGCGGGGTAATCCCGCTTGAAGGCATCCTCGTCTTTGGAGGTCATCGAGAACGTGATGATGACCTTGGGCGAATCAATGTATGCGACAGCCTCAAAGCGGTTGAAGGGGCCGGGAGCAAACAATTGGACAGGCGCGGAGAGATCGTCCAGATTGATTGGATCCGCTTGCTTTACCACAACCGATTTTTCCGATTTCTTCGTGTCCTTTGCATCGAAAGCCATGGCTTTCGCTATGGTGTATTTATCGTTTGGCTTGTCGAAGGTAGTGATGTACATAAGGGTGCCCGATTGCTTGGCAGATTCCCAGGATGAGCCTTCCTGATAAAGCGACGCGAAGACGCCGTCCATATAGCTAGTGCTATTGTCCAAAGTCCAGCCACTGGGGGCGCAAAACAGGAAGGCGTGCGACCTTCCGTAGTGCATCCCGCATTTCGGTTTGTTGGTTGATATGCCCACACCGCTCCCCTGTGCCGGGGCGGGCTGGGCGGTTTGCGCGCCAAGTTGCGCGGCAAGGACCGCCAGTAACAGAATTCCATTGACGAGGTTTTTCATATCAGGATTGTACAGCGGCGACGAAGACCATCTGCGCGCGAAAACAGCAAGCAGTTGGCCATCCCGCGATCCGCCTGGGAATCTGGCCGCGCGACCGGTACTCTGGTTAGAGATGCCCCCGATTCTCAATGCGCAGTCGGTGACCAAACAGTTCGGCGCCAAGCCGCTCTTCAGCGGAATCTCGCTCACCGTCGAAGAGGGCGACCGGATCGGCCTGATCGGTCCCAATGGAGCGGGAAAATCCACGCTGCTGGCCATTCTTGCCGGGGAGGTCGAACCGGACGCGGGCGAACTGGCGGTGCGCAAACGGGCCCGCGCCGCCTATGTCCCGCAGGACTCGCGCTTTGCTCCCGGCCTCAGTATCCGGCAGGTACTGGAAGCTGCGCTGGAGACCGCGCGGGTCAACGAAGACGAGCGCGAGGGCCGGCTGCGCGAGCTTTCCGGGCGCGCGGGACTCACGGACCTCAACGCCGAGGCGGCCGCGCTCTCCGGCGGCTGGCGCAAGCGGCTGGCCATCGTCGAGGCTCTGGTCTCCGAGCCGGATGTGATGCTTCTGGACGAGCCCACTAACCACCTCGATCTGGCCGGCATCGAGTGGCTGGAGGAGTTGCTCGCCTCGTATCCGTTTGCCGCCGTCACAGTCAGCCACGACCGCTACTTTCTCGAATCCACCTCCAGCGAAATCATTGAACTGAATCGCGTCTATGCCGACGGCCTGCTGCGCGTGAAGGGCAACTTCAGCCGGTTTCTTGAGGAGCGCCAGATGTATCTCGAATCGCAGAGCCGCTCTCAAGACAGCCTGCGCAACCGCGTCAGAACCGAGATCGAATGGCTGCGGCGCGGCCCCAAGGCGCGGACGACCAAATCCAAGGCCCGCATTGATACTGCCAACGCGATGATCGGCCAATTGGCGGCGATGGATGCACGAACGGCGGTCGCGACGGCCGGCATCGACTTTGACGCAAGCCAGCGCAAGACCAAGCGGCTGGTTGAATTCAAAAATGTGGCCTGCGATGTGCCCGCCAGCCCGGCTGAAAAAGCGGCGGAGAAACTCCATTCGGAGGTAGGCGGGGGTTTCAACCCTCGCATAGAGCCAACAGATGGAAGACGGGCTTTAGCCCCGGAAACCCGGCGCCTCTTCAGCGGGCTCAACTTCATCCTTACTGCGGGCATGAAGGTCGGCCTGGTCGGCCCAAACGGCAGCGGCAAGACGACGCTGCTGCGCCTGCTGCGCGGCGAGATCGAGCCGGCCGAGGGATCGATTCGCAGGGCCGAGGCGCTGAGGATCGTCTACTTCAGCCAGATGCGCGAGCTGGATGAGAGCCTCACGCTGCGCCGCGCGCTGGCTCCGGAGGGCGATGGGGTGATTTACCAGGGACGCCCGGTGCATGTGGCTGGCTGGGCCGCGCGTTTCCTGTTTACCAGCGAGCAACTGAATCAGCCGGTTAGCAACCTCTCCGGCGGCGAGCGGGCGCGCGTGTTGATTGCGAAATTGATGCTGGAGCCGGCGGACGTGCTGCTGCTCGACGAACCGACCAACGATCTGGACATTCCGACTCTCGAAATCCTGGAAGAGAACCTCCTCGACTTTCCCGGCGCGCTGGTGCTGGTGACGCACGACCGCTATCTGTTGAACCGGGTCTCCTCAACCGTGCTCGGTCTCGACGGCCGCGGCCACACCGGCCGCTTTGCCGACTATGCGCAGTGGGAAGACTGGGTGCAAGAGCAGGAACAAGCGGCGCAAATCAAGCCGGAGCCAAGGGCTAACTCCGCTAACTCCGCGAACTCCGCTAACTCGGTTAAGAAGAAGCTCTCTTATCTCGAAGCGCGGGAGTTCGCGGCGATTGAAGAGCGCGTCGAGGCCTCCGATGCGCAACTGGCCGCCGCACACAATCGCGTCGATGACCCCGGAATTGCTACCAACGCCGCCGCTCTTCAGGAGGCGCTCAAGGAACTGGACGCGGCGCAACAGGAAAACGACGCGCTCTATGCCCGCTGGGCGGAACTGACGGAGAAAGCAGGATAGATCGAATTGGCCCCGGTCTTGCGCTTCTGGATCAGGTTCCGGATTGCCCGCAACTCGCTCAGAGCCAACAGGAAGTCTCTGGTTGGGCTACGGAATGCGGCGCTGGGGCGACTCGTGCTTTGGCGCTTCGACCTCCAGGGAGATGCCGGTCACCAGCTTGCAATCGCTGAGAGTGTACCGCCATGCCTCGTTCGTTGGCTGCGTTACTGTGATGGTTGAAGGAAGCTGGAACTGTTGGACGGCTTTGTATGTGTAAGCAAACTTAGCGTCCCAATCGCCCTCAGAACCAATGGTGGAACTTGTCTTGACTGACTGAAGAAGATAGCCGTCTGGCCCAGTGATGAACTCAGTTGCGAAGCGCAATGGTTGCGGTAGTTGGCTTACGACATTGGTGATTCGCAGATCTGGGACAAGATTGAGCGTTGCCTCGACACCGGAACCACTCATTTCGAGTTTGTAGCCGGCATCTGCCATTTGAAAATGGAACTTTGTCGGCTTGACGGGGAGAATGACATTGGTTCCGAACGGTAGCCAGGCATTCAGGCCGGAAGAGACGATTGACTTGAGGCTTTCCTCGAGGTCGATTTCATGCGGCGAATTGGAGAGGTCAGTTGTCCTCGGGATTTCGGAGACCACGGCTCCTAAATGATCGACGAAAACGCGGTGCTGAAGGGTTTGAAGACGCTCTGCCGTAGGGAGGGCAGCAGGTGGAATCGCCCCAAGCGTGTCCAAGATATGTTTCTTCCAGTCGAACTGCACTGCACAATCGAAGGACACAAGGTCTCGTGAAAACGGCGCGTCGTAAAGTGCACGAGTCTTCGCCAGAAGCGCCTCATCTGATTGTTGCGACTGCGCGGAAGCTGTCGAGCATACAAATAACAGGATGAGTGAGAGGCTCTGGCATCGCATACGACCTATTAAACCGCAATAGGCCAAGCCCGCGATAGTTCTGTTTGCACTTCAGGTGTGCAAATCGTCGTCAGATGCGCCGCCTGCCGCACGGTTTTCCCGATGGTATCGTTATCCGCTATAATCCGCACGCGAGGGAGTTTCACGATGCGATGGAAGCAATTGATTGTTTTTGCCTTGGCAACCTTTCTGGGCAGCACGGTCTGGGCGCAGGCGGGGCCGGAGCCGGTCAACCCCCATGCGACGCCGGAGGCGCGGGCACTGCTCGCCTTAATCGATTCGATCTCCGGTAAGGCGACGATCTCCGGGCAGCACAACTTTCCCAACGTCGGCGCGCGCTGGACCGACATGGCATACGACATAACCGGCAAGTATCCCGGCCTCTACGGAGAGGACTTCGGCTTTTCAGCCGGCGAGGACAAGGACTCGGTGCTGGGCAGGCCGGCGATGATCGAAGAGGTCAAGCGGCAGTACCGCAACAGCGCGGTGATCGCGCTGACCTGGCATGAGGTCAGGCCCATCGACGACGAGCCGGTGGTCTTCGCGGAGAGCGTGCAGGGGCGGCTTACGGATTATGAATGGCAGCAACTGCTGACCCCCGGCACACCAATTTATAAGCGCTGGTGCGCGCAGGTGGACGTGGTCGCCGGCTATCTGCGGCAGTTGCGCGACGCCCATGTGCCGGTGCTTTACCGGCCTTATCACGAGATCAACGGCAACTGGTTCTGGTGGACGGGGCGGCCCGGCAAGGAAGGTTCTGCCGCGCTCTACCGCCAGCTCTATGATCGCTTCGTCAACGTCCATCACCTAGATAACCTGGTGTGGGTGTGGAATGTGAATGCGCCCGGCGGCAATGCCGCGCCGATTGAGGATTACTATCCCGGCGCGCAGTACGCGGACGTGGTCACCATGGACATCTACGGCGAGTTCAAGCAGGAGTACTACACCGAGATGCTGGCGCTAGCCGGCGAGAAGCCGATTGCGCTGGCCGAGGTGGGCGCGCTGCCCAGCCCCGAGGTGCTGGAGCAACAGCCGCGCTGGGCTTACTTCATGGTGTGGAGCGAGTGGATTCAAATGGCCAACACACCGGAGCAAGCCAACGCCGTTTACCATGCGTCGCGTGTACTGACGCGCGACGATCCGCGGCTGGCCGGACCGATGGCGGCGATTCGCAAGGCGACGGCGGAGCGCGATGGCGGAGCGCCCGAGGCTGATCCGGTGACTCCCGGCGCAACCGCCGAGGCCAAAGCCCTGTTGGCGCGCCTGCTTGCGGCTCCTGGGCAGGCCGTGTTGAGCGGCCAGGAGAATGATGCTTCAGCCCCCTCGGCTGCAACGGCCGCGGTGGCGGCGGCAACCGGGAAGCAGCCGGCGATCTACGCTGCCGAGTTTGGAGATTCGACGGGTGACCGGCAGTCCGTTATGAAAGAGGCACTCAAGGCTCATGCCAGCCGCGCCGTGGTGAGCCTGAGCTGGCATCCGGCTCGGCCCACCGACGGCGCGCCGGCCAGCGCGCACGGGCTGCTGACCGACTATGAGTGGAACGATCTGCTCACCCCCGGCAGCGATTTGAACCAGCGCTGGTTCGCACAGGTGGACGAGGCGGCGGAAACACTACGAGAGCTTCAAAAGGAAGGGGTCGCGGTCCTCTGGAATCCCCTGACAGAGGCCAACGGCAAGGACTTCTGGTGGGCCGGACGCAAGGGCGTGCGCGGCTCGGCGGAGTTGTATCGCCAACTCTTCGACCGGCTGGTGAATCACGATGGGGTGAAGAATCTGGTCTGGGTCTGGGAGACCGACCCGCCGGGCTCCAGACCGGACGAACCAGGAACGCCCGGCGATTACTTCCCCGGCCTACTGTATGCCGACGCAGTGGAAGTGCGCCTGGGCTGGCTCGATTCGCATTTTCCGGCTCGCATCCTTTCGCAAGGGACCGTGGGCAAGCCGGCCGGCGTCGAGTTGACGGGGAGTCTCCCGGGGCCGGATGTCTTCGCGGATCGATCGGTGTGGTCGTGGTTCCTGGCCGACGCGCCGAAGGACCCGGACGCGCGGGCAGATGCCTGGCGCACGCTGGTGGGCGACCCGCATGTTGCCGCACTGGCGGCGGCGCAATGAAAAGGTCGGGAGATTAACGGTGAAAAAGATCGGTCTCGCAATGTTGTTACTTGCCTCCGTTGCCGCCTCGGCCCGCTCACAGGAGCAGCCGCCGCAACTCCTGGTTCATGCTGCACACTGTCTGGCGGTCAAAGGATTCCTCCCATCCTCAAGAGCTAAAACGCTGAGTTTCGGGTACTTTCTTGATGAGAAGTCCTATCCCGGAGAGAAGGTTCTTTACGCGATAAACTTTGCCGCTCCTGCCAAATCGAAAGGTATTGTCTTTGCAATCTTCTTATCGCAACACAACGATCATCAGGTCTTCAATATTCAAAACAACGCTAGTTTCGTTTTAACCGTCGATCCGAAGAAGGAAGACTATGACGGCGCATCTTTTGTAAGTCCACCGTTAGGGGGCGTCTGGACGCAGGAGCGTCTCGCATCGGCCATCGAGCAGATTGAGAAGCAACCCAGGTTCACTATTCGGGTCAAAGATCTTCTGGCTGCGGACCCTTCTAGTCGCTGCGAGTCGTACACGGATCCTCGGAACTGATTGCTGTTATCTCGAAGGAACATCTATGATTGGAGGATCTCTGAGCCGGTCGATTTTGCGGGATAACATTCCCTTAGGGGCTAAAGGGCCCGCCCTCTGTGCCAAGATGAGTGAGACAGGTTCCCCCTCAACAATTACTGTACTGCGGAGAAGGAGTCTCATCTTGGTAAGCTCATTGAACACTCACAGGAAGGGTTCTTCTTCCGCAGTTCGCACATATTCCGCAGTTGCTCAGTACCCGCCGGCCACCAGCCAGGCCTCGGTCAGGTCGAGTTCCGGCTTTTTCTGCGCCAGCAATTGGGCATGGGCCAGCTTCACCAGCACATCGGCCTCGACGTTCACCGGCGCGCCGACTGCGAGCGTGTGTAGGTTGGTCCGCCAATAGGTCAGGGGCAGAATCGCAATGGTGATCGTCTCGCCGTCGAAGTCTGCGATGGTCAGGCTGATTCCCTCGACGGCCACCGAGCCTTTGTGCACCATCCAGGGACGGACATTCTCCGGGACGCGCACCTTGAGAGTCCAGTCGGTGGTTCTCCGGTCGAAGTTGGCGCTGGATTCCGGAATGACCGGGTCGAGAGCGGTCATCGTGCCGCAGCCGTCCACATGCCCCTGCACAATATGGCCGCCCAGCGGGCTGCCGGCGGCGGTGGGCAGCTCCAGGTTGACCTTCGCGCCGGGAGCCAGCGCGCCCAGCGAAGTCCGGTCCAGCGTCTCCTGCGCCAGATCGGCGTGAAAAAGCCTCGGGTCCACGTCCAGCGCCGTCAGGCAGACTCCGGAGACGCCCAGCGAGTCGCCCTCCCGCAGCCGCGCAGCCAGCCCCGGTGCCTCGACCGTAATGCGCCGCACCCCGCCCCGGCTCGTGAGGTCAACCAGCGTTCCCGTCTGTTCAATAATGCCGGTGAACATTGTTTTATTGTATGAGATAAGGTCCAATAATCTCCATCTTCCAGTTTCATGCCACCATGTCAACAGCGGCAGTCCCGGTTGTTCGGACAGTTTTCGCCGATTCTTAAGTGGAAGCTCTGTTTTTCGGTGTAAGTATCCACCGGCAGAGCCGGTGGCTTTACGGTTGCTGGCCCCTCAACGGGGCCTTTTCGCAACCGTCCGAAGCAAAAGCAAGAACAAAAGCAAAAGCCTCGTACTGCTGTCTTCACTGCCGCAGCACAGGCAATTCGAGAGAAAACATACTCCCGGAATTCTCAATGTTCTACTGCCACCCCGGCAGAGCTGGGGGATCTCCTCTCGCTTTAGCATCCGTCTGAGTCCCAGTTTACTTCGGAGTGAACGGAGGGACACTAACAAACTTGCCGAGTGCCCAGGTCCCGCTGTTGAGACCTGGGGAGACCGCGAACCCCAAGCCCCGCTCACTTCAGCAGCGCAAACGCCACCACGGTCGAGCCCTTGGACGGAATCTCTTCCAGCAACTCAGCCTCGATGTCGAATGGAACCGTCATCTCGCAAGCCGCTACCTCTTCCGTGCTCGCGCCCTTGAAACAGAGTTCGCAGTGGGCCAGCGCTCCGCCCTCTCCCATGCGGACCGGGGGACCGAAGACCCGGCAGGTCATCGGACGGAATTCGTAAACGTCGCAGCGGCCGGTTTCGGGGTCCAGGGCCGGACAGGGCGCTTCGTTGGCGAAGTTCTCAAATTTCTCCTGGTCCAACTGGGAATCGCCCAGGATGCCGGTATGAATGTCGCCGGGAAAGCCCGCCTCATGCTCGACAATCCACATCTGCGCGCGATGCTCGACCTCCGTCAAGGTGCACCCGGATGGCGCCGGCGCGTTAAAAAAAAGGGCCCGCAAGCCATCGGTAAGTCCCGCGGCGGATGGAAGACCAAGATTCCTATGGTTGCCGCGGATGATCGA
>JBEKNI010000031.1:0-47321 GCA_049522975.1 Occallatibacter sp.
CAAACAGGAGAAATCCCTAAAACGCGGAATCAAGGGAAAACGGCTCAAAGCCGCATGGGACCACCCCTATCTGCTCAATCTACTGGGAGTTTGATATGCGTCGCCCCTGGGGGCAGCGGAGAAGCATCCTTCAGGTTCGGAGCAGCTGGATTGCCGCGCGGGGCTGATTTCCCAAGAGCTTGCGGATGGTTTTTGCCGTGGTTGAAACTCGAGCCTCTGGCGGTCCACGCCATCCATGCGGGGACTTTGATAGTTTGAAGTCATGCCTGAAGTTCCCGCTCAATCCGGCACGACTAATCTGGACCTGGAATCGCTGGCCGCCGATGTGGTGGCGCTGGCCGTGAAAGCCGGCGCCAGCGACGCCGAGGCGGTGGTGCGCGAAGGCGACGAGTTCAGCGTCAACGTGCGCATGGGCCAGGTGGAGACGCTGAAGGAGTCCGGCTCGCGGGGATTGGGGCTGCGGGTCTTTCTGGGGGCGCGCTCGGCCTCGGCCTCGACCAGCGACTTGACGCCGGAGGGGATTCGCCAGCTTGTAGACGGCGCGCTGGCGCTGGCCAAGGTGACGGAAGACGATCCATTCAGCGGGCTACCGGAGACGGCGGAGTTCGGGTCTCTGGCGGGCGATCTACGCCTTTACGACGAGGATGTGTACTCGCTGCCGGGGCCAGAGCGGATCGAGTGGGCACGGCGGGCCGAAGCAGCGGCGCTTGCGGCCGACCCGCGCATCACCAACTCCGACGGGGGCAGCTTTGATGCGGCCACCGGGCGCAAGGCGCTGGCCAACTCGCGCGGGTTTATGGGCGGCTACCGCACCAGTTATGCAGGCGTTGCGGCGGCACCGCTGGCCATGGACGCGAACGGCGCGATGCAGCGGGATGGCTGGTGGTCGAGCGCGCGGCGGCTCAAGGATTTGGATTCGCCGGAATCCATTGGCAAGGAAGCGGCGCGGCGGACCCTACGCAGGCTGGGCGCGCGGCGCGTGGCCACGCAGCGGGTTCCCATCGTCTTTGCGCCGGAAGTGGCACGTTCGCTGATTGGCGCGGTCTTCGAGGCGGCATCGGGAGACGCCATCTGGCGCGGCGCGTCGTTTCTGGCCGGGCGCTTAGGCTGCGAAATCGCTGCGCCGCAACTGACGATCATCGACGACAACACCATGCTGCTGGCGACAGGGATGGGCGGCTTCGGAACTTCTCCTTTTGACGGTGAAGGGCTGCCCGCGCGGCGCACCGTGGTGGTGGAAGCCGGTGTGCTGCGCAACTACCTGTTGAATACCTATGCGGCACGCAAGCTGGGCATGAAGTCCACCCACAACGCTTCGCGCGGGCTGGCTGGCGCGCCGGGGATCGGCTGCGGCAACCTCTACCTGGAGCCGGGCGCGCTGACTCCGGACGAGATCATCGGAGATGTGCCCGCCGGGCTCTACGTCACTAGCCTGATGGGCTTCGGAGTGAACGTGGTTACCGGCGACTACTCGCGCGGCGCAACCGGACTGTGGATCGAGAACGGCGCGCTGACTCACGCCGTCGAAGAGGTGACCATCGCCGGCAATCTGGGCGAGATGCTGCGCAATGTGACGGCCATCGGCAATGATCTGGAGTTTCGCGGCGCGGTGGCTTCTCCCACGCTGCGAATTGACGGGATGACGATTGCGGGGGCGTGAAGGGCAGTCCGATCGAGGAGAAAGGTGGAACCTAATGATTCGAATCGCCAGGGCCTTTTTCCTAGTGGGATGCATTGCCTTACTTTCAATTACAGCAGGAATGTGTGCGCCTGCTCGCCGAGACTCTTGTGAGGCAATGATTAAAGAGGCGATCAAGTCAGTCAACGAACTAAAGGCAGGCGACACAAGGACCGATGTGGAGCGGAGTTTTGAATATGACGGTGGTATCCAATTCCGGAAAACATCAAGATACTCATTCAAGAAGTGCCTTTACATTAAAATCGATGTTGAGTTCTCTCCTAACGGCGATGACTCTGCGATGGGCTTCTCCTCTTCAGACATTGTTGTGCAGGTTTCAAAGCCGTATCTGGAATCGCCATTTACTGATTGAATGATGCGAGATGAGAGTTTACTGTGGAGACTGAATCTTTTTCAGATTCGCTGCCCTTTGACCCTGCCGACCCCAGGGCCGCGTTGACGCAACTGCCGCAAAGTCCGGCGGTCTTCGCGGTCTACGGCGCTGAAGCGCACTTCGAGCCGTACATCGGCCGGACGCCGAATCTGCGCGGGCGGCTGGAAAGGCTCTTGCAGCCCTCGGCCAAGCACCCGCGGCGCTTGCAGTTGGCCGGGCGCGTGCGGCAGATTCGCTGGCGGCTGACCGGCTCGGAGTTTGAATCACTGCTGGCGCAGTTTCACCTTCTGGAGGAGGTTTATGGAGCAAAGGCCCTGGAACGCATGCACCTGGGCGCGCCAGCCTTTGTTCGCTTCCTCGGCTCGAACGCTTATCCGCGAATTACGGTGACGAATCGTCCCAGCCAGCGCGAGGGCCAATGGGCTTACGGGCCCTTCCAGTCGCGGGCGGCTGCCGAGCGCTTTGCCGAAGAGGCGCTCAAACTGTTTCTGCTGCGCCGCTGCACGGAGGAGCTCAACCCCAATCCCACCCATCCCGGCTGCGTGTACTCGGAGATGAAGATGTGCCTCGCGCCCTGCTACCAGGGCTGCACGGATGAGCGCTATGCGGAAGAGGCCGCGGCGGTCGAGCGGTTTCTGGCGACGCGCGGCGAAAGCCGGCTGGTCGTGCTGCGCGCGCAGCGGGACGAGGCCTCGGCCAACCTTGAATTCGAGGCCGCCGCGGCCCTGCACGCGCAGGTTCTTCGCGTCGAAAGCGTGCGCGCACTGGCTCCGGAACTGATTCGCCCGCTCTCGCAGCTTCGTGCGATCATCCTGCAAGCCTCGGCTCTCCCCGGCGAGGTAGCCGTATTCCTTTATGAAAATGGGCGGCTGTGCGGCCCGGCAGGATTCTCAACGCTGGGCATGAGAATCCAGAACGAGCAATCCGGCTCGACTTCGCTCTTTGCGCATCCGATGGCAATGGAGCCGATTTTGGAAACGACAGGAATCAGGGATCAGGGATCAGAGATCAGTTTGAACCATCCTGCGGAGACGCTGTCACAACCTGAGGTTGATTCGGCAGAAGCATTGCCGTCGGGGATTGGCACTCAAGAAGTCGCCCCGGCCAAGCTGGCTCGCGGCACGCTCGAAGCCCGCATGGAGGCGGTTCTAGCCGCGTTGACTGAGTCCTCTGAAACCCCGTCGCCGATCCTCCGCCAGGGCCATCTGGCGCTCGTCAAGCGCTGGTATTACCGGCCCGAAGTCCGCCGCAGCGGCGACATCTTCTTCCCCGGCGCAGAAGGCCGCTGGCCGGTGAGGGCCATGCTGCGCGGAGTGGGGCGGGTTGCGGCAAAGATGCTGACAGGCGGAAGCCGCACCGACTGATGCGGAAGATAGTTTGTAGTCTTTTCCAATCCAAGAATGAGCCTGAGCGGTCTGTTCGAGGCGGGCAGCTTCGGAGGGCTCCTTTTCGGGATCTTTTCATAGATGCCTCGTCGTTGTCCTGGCGGTGGGAATGTGGGAATCGGCTTTATCGATTTCCAAGGTTGGTGGGAGGGGCGGAAAACGGCACTCTCGTTTTCCGGGCTTTCCATCAACCGTCATTTCCACCGTCCGCTTCCACTACCTCCCGGGCCTCACGCCGATCTTCTTATCGGCTCGAACATCGTGTTCTTGGCCTGCTGCATGCGTTGTGCGGCCTCGGTATCGTTCATTGATGCGGCCACGCGCTTCAGTGCCGCGACGCTCAGTCCGGGGCGCAGGAACTGCCGCAGGCGGTTCAGCCAGAGCAATGTTTCCAGCGGCGTTCGCCACAGCTTGTAGAGGCGGCGTTTGCGTCCCCTTGCGTCGATCCGGACTTCGGCCTGGGCCGAGGGCCGGCGGTAGTTGACACAGGGGTTGAGGAAGCCGGTATAAAACTGGTTGAGGGGCGCGGCATGGGCCGGCGCGATGTGTCCCCAGCCGATGTGTTTGCGCACGATGGCCGCGTTTTTTAGTCTCCACCAAGCCGTTGTCTCCGCTCTTGCGGGGGGCGGCTTTTGGTCTGCTCGATGAGCAGCTTTTCCAGCAGCCGAGCGACGGTTTTGTGGAGGAACTCGCTGCCGTTATCGGAGTGGAACTTGAGGATGACAAAGGGGAACTGCTCAGTAATGCTTTCCAGCAAGGGCATCAGCCAGGCCTCGGAGATGCGCTCGACAGCCAGCACCACCTCCCACTGCGTGATCTCATCGACGGCGTTGATGTGGTAGATTCCCTTGCCCCTCGGGGCCGTCGCCCTGATGCACGGCATCGATGCGCAGAAAGCCGGGCTGGCCGTTGGGCGCGGGCTTTTTGCGTTCGCCGATCTGGATCGCCGTGGGCCGCGTCTTTTCAAAATGGCGCAAGCGCAGGCCGTAACGCGGGCTGTGGCGCAGGTTGTAGAGGTGGCCGTTGGAGAGCTGGGCCAGCCGCTCGAACTCACCCTTGCCGTAAACCTCGAACTCTCGCTTGAGAATATGGCGCGTGGCCGGACCGCTGAGCCGCTCCTGCGCCTCATCGACTGCGGCCAGCAACTCGATGTCCGCCGGGCTATAGTGGCGCTGGTAGCGTGGTGGGCGCCCGGAGGGCTTGGCGGCGGCCCGCCCGAGGCGAACATAGCCGCCAATTAGCCGCGTGGACTGCGCTCGGCTGAGCCCGGTCATGTGCTCGACGTAGGCCCGCGGAATTCCTTTTGAGCGCCGCCCTTGAAGCGGGTACTCGGGATGGCAGAGCAAGCGCTCCACCCAGCCGTAAATCTCCGTGCGGCGGCAGCCGGCAAACCGCACACTCTCCGAGGCCGCAAGAAATGCCTCGATCTCAACCAAGCTCAACTTCTCTGCACCAAGCACGCTGATCATCCATCCTCAGCTTGCCCGCTCAGACTCCTTCAGGCTCATCTTGCGTTGGACAAGAGTGAATTTTACAATGCGAGAGCATTTGTGCTATGTTCCGTTTGTGAGCATCTTCAGCCCCGTCACCGCAGAAATGTGTTGTTGCGCCGCGATGTGTTGCGCGCAAGCGCATTCTGGCGTGAGGAAGTGGTTGGGCTAGAGTAAGTTACAAGCCGCCGCCTCTTATGGACCCACCGCCAGAGATCGAACTGGCAGGTGGGTTTTCTATTTTGGATCGAAATCGAGGCGGGCGCAAGGCAAGCAGTCGCCGGGCAGTTCCAGGAAAGGAAGAAAGACGATGGGCGTTCCCGAGATTCGGGTCGAAGAATTGAAGCAGCGTTTGGATGCCGGCGAGAATCTATTTATGCTTGATGTGCGCGATGAGTTCGAGTATGGAATCGCCAATATAGGCGGGCAGTTAATCCCGCTTGCCGAATTGGGGAAGAGAGTGAACGAGCTGGACGCAAGCCTCAACATAGTTACTGTCTGCAAGATGGGGCGACGGGGCGTGAAGGCCGCGCGGTTGTTGAATGAAGCGGGCTTTACCCATGTCTGGAACCTGGCGGGCGGAATTCACGCCTGGTCGGATCGTGTGGACCGGAGCGTCCGGAAGTATTAGATTTCCAGTTGTAACAAGCGCCGGTGGCGAAGGGGTCAACGCGCAGGTCTGCAAAACCTGTATTCGCGGGTTCAATTCCCGCCCGGCGCTCCAGATTTCGATGAGGGAAGAAGGGCCGCACAATGGATCAGAAATTGCCGCCCTTTTCTTCATTCTCCAGGTGTTGAAAAAATTTCTTCGTACCGGCCAATTCGCAGCAAACAAACTTTTCATGATCGAACCAGAAGGAGTATCCCCGTGGCAGATGAAGTTCTCCGCGCCTCGCTAGGCGAACAAGCAGCATTTCAACTTGCAAACGTAACCAAAACCGCTCCGCAGTTCGGAGCCATCACACCGCGCTGGCTGGTTCGTTTTCTGGACTGGAAGCCGGTACGTTCAGGGTCAATAAGGTCGATGAAACCAAGGCCATCGAATCGATCTGCGATCGCTCGGATGAGTCCACGCTGGCTTCCACCTTCGTCGAGTATCTCGAAAAGCCGCGCGAATACCGGCTGAGCAGCATCAATGTAGTTCTGAATGTTCACACTCGCGTCTCCGATATTCTCAGCAATCCCTACGATCAGGTTCGCGAGCAATTGCGCTTGCTCATCGAGAGCGTTAAGGAAAAGCAGGAGAGCGAGCTGCTCAACAACGCCGATTACGGACTAATAAATAATGTGGCTGACACGCAGAAGATCAAGACGCGCAAGGGCGCGCCGGCTCCGGACGATCTGGACGAGCTATTGACCAAGGTCTGGAAAGAGCCATCGTTTTTCCTGGCGCATCCGCGCTCCATTGCCGCCTTCGGCGAGAGTGCACCCGCCGCAGCGTGCCTCCGACGACGGTAACTTTGTTTGGAACGCCGTTCCTGACCTGGCGCGGAGTTCCGCTGATTCCCTCCGACAAGATCGCCGTGAGGAGCAAAGACCAAAAGTCGAAGATCCTGCTGCTGCGCGTGGGCGAGAAGAAGCAGGGCGCAGTAGGCCTTTTCCAGCCAGGACTGCCGGGAGAGCAGAGTCCCGGTCTGTCGGTCCGCTTCATAGGCATCGACCAGCGCGCGCTGGCCTCTTATCTGGTCTCGCTCTACTGCTCGGCGGCCGTGCTGACCGACGATGCAATTGCCCTGCTCGAAGACGTAGACGTGGGTCAATACCATGAGTACAAGTGAAGGGACGCTCGCATCGACAGCGGTTCCAGAGACTGGTAGCTGGGCGGCGGCATTGCCGGGAAGCGAGAGCGCGCCAGCCGGCATTATCTCGCCGGCCGAGTTAGCTCGATTGGCTAACGAACTCTTCACGGCGCTGCCCGATGAGCTTCAGCAGCCTGCTGTTGCCGCTGCCAGGGCGGTATTGCCGCCTAACTCCGCCTTTACCGGGAATCCCTACGCGGCTGTGCCCGGCCCAACTGCGCCTGCCGCTCCGGGGATACTCGCGAGCCCCACAGAAGCGCCGCCTGGAAGATTCGCCGCAACTCCGGACAGAAGCATTGCGCCGGTGTTGGTTTCGGGAGCCGGGCAGCCGGAGTTATTGGGCGATCTCGGCCTCTCGTCGTATTCGTTCGACATGGAGGCGATTCGCCGCGATTTTCCAATTCTGCGCGAGCAGGTCAACGGCCGTCCGCTGGTCTGGCTCGACAATGCGGCCACGACACAGAAGCCGCAGCCGGTGATCGACCGCCTGAGTTACTTTTATGAACACGAAAACTCGAATGTGCATAGGGCCGCGCCGAGTTAGCCGCGCGCTCGACCGATGCCTACGAGTCCGCGCGCGAGAAGACGCGCCGTTTTCTCAATGCCGGAGCCCCGCGCGAGATCATATTCGTCCGAGGAGCCACCGAAGGCATCAACCTGGTGGCGCAGAGTTGGGGCCGGCGCAATATTTAAAAGGACGATGAGATCGTCATCACCTGGCTGGAGCATCACGCCAACATCGTTCCCTGGCAGATGCTCTGCGCGGAAAAGGGCGCCCGGCTGCGCGTTGCGCCCGTCGACGACTCCGGGCAGATTCTTCTGGCCGAGTATGAAAAGCTGCTCGGACCCAAGACGCGCCTGGTTTCGATCGCGCACGTCTCGAATGCGCTAGGCACAATCGTGCCGGTCAGCGAGATGGTCGAAGCGGCTCATCGTCACGGCGCTGCGTGCTGGTGGATGGCGCGCAGGCTGTCTCTCACATGCGCGTGGACGTGCGAGCCATCAATTGCGATTTCTATGTCTTTTCCGGGCACAAGGTCTTTGCGCCGACGGGCATTGGCGTGGTTTTTGGTAAGTCCGAGGTGCTGGATCAGATGCCGCCATGGCAGTGCGGCGGCAACATGATTCAGGATGTCACCTTCGAGAAGATGCTCTATCAGCCGCCTCCGCAGCGATTTGAGGCCGGCACGGGAAACATAGCTGACGCGATTGGCCTGGGCGCGGCCATCCATTATCTTGATCGTGTCGGCATTGTCAATGTCTCGCGCCACGAACATGTGCTCTTGACCTACGCCACCGCGGCTTTGCAGCAGATTCCTGGGCTGCGCATCATCGGCACGGCAAAGGAAAAGGCTAGCGTAATCTCCTTCGTGCTGGAAGGTTTCCGCACAGAAGAGATTGGCGATTACCTCAATCGCAAGGGCATCGCGGTGCGCAGCGCCATCACTGCGCACAGCCGATTCTGCGCCACTTTGGCTTGGAGAGTACGGTCCGCGCCACCTTTGCGCTTTATAACACTTGCGAAGAAGTCGATGCGTTGGTCGCGGCGTTGTGGGATCTGCGCCAGGGACGAAATTCAGGGCTTGCCTGAAAGCGGCTCTGCGCAACAGAAGATGGCCAGCCTCTCAAGAGAGGCTGGCCATCTTCACCTGTTCCAAGAATCAATATTTCGGCAACGTTGGATCTATCCTGTCTGCCCAGGCCAGGATGCCCCCGGTCAAGTTGGCCGCGTGTTTGAAGCCCGACTGATGCAGAAATTTTACAGCCTTGGCGCTGCGCACCCGCTCTTGCAATGCACGACAATCTCGCGGCTCGAATCAAGTTCATGCACGCGCGTCGGCAGGTCGCCGAGCGGGATAAGGTGTCCCTTGATGTTGACGATTTGATACTCGTGCGGCTCGCGAACGTCGAGCACAAAAATCTCTTCCTTCGCGTCGAGGCGCCGATTGAGAACATCGGGATGAATCTCGGGAATCTTCGCGCTTGTGGATGCCTCGGACTCTTCTCCTCGAATGCCGCAGAACTGGTTGTAATCGATCAGTTCCTTGACCGTTGGATTCGCGCGCATACCGGACACTCCGGATTCTTGCGCACGCGCAACTCGCGGAATCGCACGGCCAGCGCATCGACCAGCAGCAGGCGGCCAATCAGAGGTTCGCCGCCGCCGAGAATCAGCTTGATTACCTCCGTCGCCTGAATGACTCCGAGCAGTCCCGGAAGCACGCCCAAAACTCCGCCCTCCGCGCAGGACGGCACTAGTCCCTGCGGCGGAGGCTCGGGATAGAGGCAGCGATAACATGGACCCGCCTCAGTGGCAAAGATGCTGGCCTGGCCTTCAAGGCGGAAGATCGATGCGTACACATTCGGCTTGCCGCTCAGCACGCAGGCATCGTTGACCAGATAACGCGTGGCGAAGTTATCCGTGCCATCGGCGATGATGTCGAAGCTGCTGAGGATATCCAGCGCGTTTTGACTGCTCAAATAAGTATCGAATCGCTTGATCTCGACAAAGGGATTGATCGCAGTTAACTTGTCGATGGCCGAGTCGAGCTTGAGACGGCCCACGTCACTGGTGTGGTGAAGCACTTGGCGCTGAAGATTCGTATAGTCCACCACATCAAAATCCACGAGGCCGAGAGTGCCAATACCCGTAGCGGCGAGGTACAGAGCCAAGGGCGATCCAAGACCGCCCGTGCCTACACACAAGACGCGCGCGGCCTTCAGTTTCTTCTGGCCTTCCATCGTGACTTCAGGCATGATGAGGTGACGCGAGTAACGCAGAATCTCATCGTTGCTCAGCGTTGCGGGATTAACTTCGGTCAATGTGGCCACTGATTCTCTCCTGTACTATCGTGCATGAATCTTTGCTCTGTGGACTCGGCCGGGAGTCATTGGCCGCCGGCAACAGAGGGGACGATGGTGAGTGTATCGGTCTCCTTGACAGGAGTTGCGTCCCTGCTCAGATAGCGAATGTCTTCATCGCTGAGATAGATATTCAAGAAGGAGCGCAGTTTGCCGTCTTCGGAAAAGAGGTGCTTGCGCAGATCGGGATGCTGGGCAACAAGATTGCTCAAGGCTTCTCCGACGGTCTGAGCTGTTACTTCAATGACAGACTGCCTCCCTGCATAGGGACGGAGAGGCGTGGGAATCAATATCTTTGGCATGTTTGTTCCTTTCGCAATTGTTCTAATGTAACGGGAGTTCCCCCGGCTCTGCCGGGGTGGCAGTAGAACTTTGAGAATTCCGGGAGTCCATCCAAGAAACTCCGAGAGGTGAGCCGCCAAGCACACTTCAAGGAGAATCCTGGATGGACGATTATGAAAGCTTAAGCCACACGAAGTGGGAGTGCAAGTACCATGTTGTTTTCATCCCCAAGTGTCGTCGCAAAGTGTTGTACGGAACGCTTCGCCGCCATTTGGGCGAGGTGTTCCGCAAACTGGCCGAACAGAAGGAGTGCCGGATCGAGGAAGGGCATCTTCTTGCCGATCATGTACACATGATGATCTCGATTCCGCCGAAGTATTCCGTGTCGCAGGTAATTGGGTTCATCAAGGGTAAGAGCGCGATTCACCTTGCGCGCGTGTATGGAGAGCGGAAACAGAACTACGCGGGACAAAGTTTCTGGGCGCGGGGATATTTCGTATCGACGGTAGGCCGAGATGAGGCTGCGATCCGGGAATACATCCGCAGCCAGGAGCAGGAAGACAAAAGGCTCGACCAGCTCAACATGTGGAAATGACCTGCCACCGCCAAGGTGGCTCAAATCAACCGGGGCCGCGTTAGCGACCCCGCTCAAGCCGCTTCGAGCGGCTCACACAAAGAAGCCCCCGGCTCTGCCGGGGGTAGTCTCACTATCGATCAGCCTTGCCCGCACCCGCCAGAGGACACCCCGTACACGCGCAAATACAACAACACAGCGCGCAAGCCATCGTCCTCTGCGAGTTCTTTGACATGAAAGTAGTCTATAAAGCGGCCTGCCATTTGTCAACCGAGACTTTCCTTGCGTCGCCGCTGTGGCTCCCCTCTTATCCTTTCCGCGTCCGCGATTCCCGTCGCGGTCGCCTCAATCGGCAGACGCCGAGCACAATCGCGGCGTTTCAGCTTTCAGAACGGATTGAAGGAGTCCTATAACCCTCCTGTGCAAGGTGTGCCCCCATCTGTGCGTACATGGCCTCATCGTGCGGCTGCCAAGTAGCCAGGCCGTCGACATAGCGGTTGTACATGCAGAAGGCAGCGGCGATCAGAACGGTGTCGTGGGTTTCGGTGTCGGTGGCTCCCTGTTCACGTGCAGCATCCACCGCCGTTTTTGTTACGTTCTTACCGCCGCGCTGCACCTGGTCGGCAATGACGAGCAGTTGCTTCAGCTTCTTCGAGACGTGCGCTTGCTGAAAATCGGCATGAATCTGCCTGACCGTGTCGCTGTTACCCAGATGACATGCTGCAGCTGCGCCGTGACTGGTCTGGCAGAAGTAGCAATCGTTGAGCGAGGAGACGTAGGTTGCAATCAGTTCTCGCTCGCCTGGCGAAAGGCTATTGGACTCGTGCAACAGAATGTGGGCCAGCTCCCGCAGAGGCTTGGCCGTTTCCGGCCGAAACGCAAACGCTGAACTGATTCCCGGCAGTTCTTCGGGCAATGGAATATGCGGCATTTTCAGGCTCCCTGATGTGGTTCGTTCTGCTGCGGCAAATACTCGCGGCTCATGGATACGTATCCTTCTCTAGCGGTCTTCCGGCCTCGCTGCCGGTAGAGCTCTTCGTCGTGCGGCTGCCAAGTGCCAAGACCGTCCACGTAGCGGTTGTACATGCAGAATGCCGCGGCGATCAGCACGGTGTCGTGAATCTCCGTATCCGTTGCCCCGGCGCTTCGAGCCGCCTCAACATCGTGCGCGGTAACATGCTTGCCGCCTTTTTGCACCTGGCCCGCAATGGCCAGCAGCGCCTTGAGCTTTCCGGAAATATGCGCATTCATGAAGTCGGCCTTCACGCACCGGACCAGCTCTTCATCGCCTTCCAGGTGCGCTGCGGCAATGGCCCCATGAACGGTCTGGCAGAAATAACAATCGTTCTGCGAGGAGACATAGGTTGCAATCAGTTCGCGCTCTCCCGGAGTCAGGGAGTTAGGCGCATGGAGAAGAATCTCGGCCAGATCGTTAAGCGGCTTGGCAGTCTCCGGACGAAAGGCCATTGCGGCGCGAATGCCTTGCAGTCCATCGGGAAGACGAATGTGCGGCATGGGATGAATCAGTTCCCTTCATTGGTTAGTGGCGCCGCGATCTGGCGCGCGGTCAGGAATTGATGGACGGGCAATCCGCAGAGAACAATGCCAACTCCAATCAGGGCCGGCAAGGGGTTGTGCAGCAGAATCAGCAGGCCGACGACTGCGCAGAAGCCAATGAAAAGGACCGGCGCCCAGGGGAACCACCAGCCCCGAACCGGATCGGAGATGCGAAATAATGTAGATGCGGCAAGCGCAAGAAACAGCACCGCGGAAAAAATGATGTAAGCCAGGACGCGGTCGAAGGCGCCCAGGAAGAGCACTGCAAGCGACAGGCATGCCTGCAGCAGAATTGCATTGGCAGGCGTGCCGAAACGGGGATGCAGTTTTGAAAACGCCGGGAAGAAGGCGCCGGTCTGCGCCATGGCGCGGGTCACTCGCGGCGAGGCCATGGTGAGCGCGGCCATTCCGCCAAAGACGCATACCAGTACGCAGGCCGAGAGGAGCTTTGCCCCTGCGGCGCCAAACAAGACCTCCCCGAACTGTGCGACAAATGCAGTGTTGGAAGTGAGGCGGTCGATGGGCAGCACTGCAAGGAACGCAGCGCTGATGAGCAGATAGATGAGCGTGACCAGCGCGACGCCGCAGAGAAATGCAAGCGGCAGCGTGCGTCGCGGATTGCGCACTTCGCCCGCGATCTTGCTTGCCTCCCACCAGCCGCCGAAGCTGAAGAAGGCCGCGACAATGGCGCCGGCCACGGCGGGAATCAGTGCTTCCGATCCAGGGCGCCGCGCAGCCAAAGGCATCAAGTTGCTCAGGTGCGCGTGGCCGGAAGCCACCGCCCAGCCGACCAGCGCAAACAGGATCACCAGCTTGAATATGTTGATGAATGTCATCAGCGCGCCGCTCAAGCGGGTTCCAACAAAGTTGATGACGCCGAAAATGCAAAGAATCGCTGCCGGAACAAACGCCATAGCCCTTTGATCGAGTGGAAGCACCTCGGCCACATAGGCTGTAGCTCCGACGGTCAGTGCGGCAGCCACCCCGGGGTACATCACGATGGAACACATCCAACCATAGAGAAAGGCGATGCGGTCGCCATAACCGGCACGCAGATAGACATACTCTCCGCCAGATTCCGGAAAGCGAATGGCAAGTTCGGCGTAGCACAACGCGCCGCAGATCGCCATCAATGCCATTCCCATCCAGACCAGCCCGAGCAGAAGCGGCGAGCCAAGCGACTTGGCCATCGTCGCCGGAGTGAGAAAGATGCCGAGCGCAATGGACTCGCCCACCACGATTGCTATCGCGGCGGGAAGGCCGAACTGGCGGCGCTCAAAGGAGACAGGGGAAGTCATAGCGCACACTCTAAAGCCAAGAGAACACACCGAGGCAATCGTCGCAGCCCTATAAAGGAGGAGAAAAACCTCCATCGAATGGAGGATGACTAGAGGCAAGTCCGCCTGTAAGGATTCGTCTCGGTCAAGCTTCCCCTTGCCCACCCCGACCAATGATTTTGCACGGAAGATCAATTGCGACCGTTCACCACGGCCATTTCTGGAGGCTCCATCAATGCGCAAGCTATCAGCCGCATTCTGTCTGCTCATGCTCTGCAGCGCCTCGGCGATGCAGGCGCAAACCCCGACGTCAACCGTCTCAGGCATTGTGAAGGACTCGCAGGGAGCAGTGCTTCAAGGCGCCACCGTACAGTTCACGAACACGGCACAGGGCACAACACGCGAAGGCGTGACGAATCCAAATGGAGCTTATTCGATTCCCGATCTGCTTCCCGGCGGGTATCGGGCCGAAGTTAATTCAAAGGGATTTGCAACCGCGCAATATTCCGGGATCGTGCTTGAGGCCGGGCGCACATTCACGCTCGATGCAACCCTGGCGCCCGCTAGCCAGGTCACAACGGTAAACGTCACAACGGCGAATCAGAGCGTTGACCTCGCCCAATCCATGCTGCAAGGCCAGATCACGGAGAGCACCATCGGGAGCATTCCGCTCAACGGCCGCAATTTTCTTGAGCTGGCTTATCTGATTCCCGGCAATCGTCCCGCGCCGACTTTCGATCCCACCAAGACCAATACGCTTGAGGTCAGCTCCGCGGGCGGCTTTGGCCGGGGCGGCAACATTACCATCGATGGCGGCGATAACAACGACGAGGTGGTAGGCGGAACACTGTCAAATCTTCCCGAAGATTCGATCGGCGAGTTTCAGATTGCGACCGCGCGCTTCACCGCGGAGGTGGGCCGCTCAGGCAACAGTATCATCAACATCATTACGCGGTCTGGAACGAACGCGTTTCACGGTTCGGCATTCATGTTTGAGCGGAACCGCAACCTGCAGGCGCTGCCCGCAACATTCGCCGCGGGTCAGCCGACACCGCCGTTTGACCGCGAACAGTACGGCGGCTCCGTTGGCGGTCCACTGTTGAGGGATAAGGCATGGTGGTTTTCGTCCGCTGAATTTCGCGACCAGAATTCCTCCATCCAGACAGGCACGCGCGACTTCACCGCGGGCACCATCCACGACACGGCTGCCGCCGCTCCGCTGCGGGATTTTCTCTTGTCCAACCGGGTGGACTACCAGCTGAATGGAGCCAATCGCCTCAGCGGACGCTATAGCCTCAATCGCTCCACGGATACAGCGCAGGCCAGTGCATCCTCCGAGACGCCTCTCAGTACGGCTGCGGAGAGGCAGAACTCGCTGAATCGCTTCAACTCAGCGGAAGCGGCTTGGACGAGTGTGTTGAGTCCGAGCAAGGCAAACGAACTCTCGTACCATTACGACAACTTCTATAACGACATTCCGCCTTACCCAGGCGCCGCGCCTCTCACCAATCCATCGCTGAACATCATGAGCGAATTGATCTTCCCCGACCTTGCCGATGGCGCCAACTTCAATCTGCCGCAGAAAACATTTCTAACCCGCAACCAGCTGCGCGACGGTTTCACTCTCGCGATGGGGAAACATGCACTGAAGCTGGGCGCCGAGTTTCAACACTATACCGCGCATGGAATTATTAACCCGTTTGGGAACGGCACGATCATTCTTACTTCCGACTTCGGTTTCGCCGATTTGAATGGCGATGGAGCGATCAACGACCTGGACATTCCGGTCGCAGTCGCCATTCATAGCACCGGCCCGGTGGTGCCTGTCCCGATTCCACAAGTGGGCGATACCTATACGGCCTTTTACGCGCAGGACGATTGGCGAGCGCGTCCCAATTTGACCTTCAACCTGGGGCTGCGCTGGGAGTACGATTCCGATCTCACGGGCACCAGCAGCGACCACGATCCCTGCCCGAACCTGACCGGCATTCCGGCGCAGCCCTGTGTCTGGATGGCAAATGTCATTGACCTGAAAAAGCATCCCGACAGCAAGGACTTCGGACCTCGCGTGGGATTCACCTATGACCCGCTGGGCAAAGGGAAGACGGTTCTGCGCGGGGGCTATGGCATCTACTATGACCGCATCATTCTGGAAACAGGCGCCGAGGAGCGTGTGCAGAACGATCGTGCGCTCGCAGTGACGCAGTATGCCGGTTCGAGTTGCTCGAATCCCAACATTCCGGCGCCGCCCAGTCTCGATCTCTGCTTTGCGCCGGGTTCGAGCTTTGTAGCGGGCACACCCACGCTTGCCAATCCCTTCAGCGGCCCGCATCAGACCGGCGGCGTGGGCATCATCGCCATGGGGCCGGATTCGCATCATCCGCTCTACCAGCAGTTTTCGCTCGGGTTGCAGCAGGAAATCGCCAATGAGTGGCTCATCAGCGCGGACGGACTCCACGTCTTCGGCGAGAGGGAGTTGATTGGCAGCCTGTTGCGTACTACCAACTCCACTTCACCTGACATCAGTTGCCCAGGGAATAATGTTGCCTGCACGATTACCGATCCGGTCACCGGGATTTCAGATAACATCACTCTGATCCAGTCCGGCGCCAAGAGCTGGTATGACGGCCTGCTCGTCAGCGCGGCCCATCGCGAGTCGAAGATCGGCAAGGTCGGTTACCAATACAACGTGAGTTATACGCTCTCAAAGAACTTCGATTACTCGGATGACGATCAGCTCACCAACAACAACGAAGATGAGCAGGTGAACCTCATCGAAGGAGCCTCGGGCCTGCGCAAGGAGAAGGGATATGCGCTCACCGATGAACGTCATCGTTTGACTTTCTACGGGGAAGCGCGGCTCCCCTATGGTTTCTCTGTCGCGCCGCTCTATACGTATGGCTCCGGCGTTCCGGCTAACACTTTCCTGCCCAGCACGGCGATTAACGGCGCCAGCGGCGCGCGGCTGCCTCTGCTGCCGCGCAATGCACTGGGGCGCGAAGTGAAGAACAGCGATCGATTGAACGCATTGATCAACCAGTGGAACGCATTGCCCGCGTGTCCGGGCGCGTATCCCTGCAATGCGGGCGGCGTCATAGAAAATGTTCCTGCGCACATCAGCTTTTCCAGCCCCTTCAGTTCGCTCGACCTCAGGCTCCGCAAGCAGTTCTCCATGGGCGAGCACGTCTCTCTCAGCCTGATTGGCGAAGGCTTCAACCTTGCAAATCAAGTGAACATTCGCGGCTCAAACACGGCCAACTTTTCAGGTCGCAACATCTCCATCGGTCCTTATGTGCCGGCATCGAACGGTCAGCCGGCGCAGACAGTGCAAGCCAATTTCTTTTCGCCCGTGACAGTCGCCGGAGGCTTTTTCGGCTCTGGCGGCCCGCGCGCTTTCCAATTCGCCGCTCGCCTGGAGTTCTAGAAGAAGGTTCGCATGGTGCTTCCGGAATACGAGAAGATCGCAAATTCCCGGCGAAGCGCAAGCGTAGCCGGGTCCACGAACATTGGCTTGATCGAAGAGAGCGAAGCTGCTGGCGAGGTGGCCGCGCTCTACGATCGCTTTCGAACTCTCTTCGGCAGGCCGGATGTGCCGGGGATCCTGAAATGCTTCGCAACCCATCCGCCGCTGCTGCGGCACATGATGGAAATGTCAGAGCAGTTGATCTTTGCAGATGGCTCTTTGGGCAGGAAGCACAAGGAGATGATTGCGACGCTGGTCTCCGCGCAGAACTCGTGTCCCTATTGCGCCGATAGTCACGGATATTTCCTTCGCGTGCATGGTGGATCTTCCGGGGTGCTTGCCGCTATCCAGGCCAATGATCTGCGCTCACCGGAGTTATCGAACACTGAGAAAGCGTTGCTGGAATTCGCTCGGAAGGTGAACCTCAACTCGCACGAAATTATTCGCGCGGATGTAGACCTGCTTCTTCATGCCGGTTGGAGCGAAGTGCAAATTGCCGAAGCTGTCCACGTAACTGCGCTCTTTTCAACCTTCAACCGGGTAGCAAATGCATTCGGACTTATCTCGCAGGGATTGCTCTCGCTGTGCGGCCAAGAAGCTGTCGATGAACAGAGCGACGGAGTATCGCAAAGGAGTTCTCAATGAACACCGTAGGGCTAAGCCAGGAGTTGGTAAGCGAAGGGCGAAAGCCGGCTTCGATCTTCATCAAGGACGTTGAGGACGGTCCGCAGCCCAGCCCCTACTTCGATCTGATTGCAGCGGCAAAATCCTCCGGAACGGAGTATTGAAGAATATGGAATCTACTTGCGTTTCGTCCCAAGGTCGCCGCTTCCCTGGTTCGTCTCTCGCACGAGATCATGCATGAGGATGCGCCCATCGGCATTGCCTTGCGCGAGTTGATCGCGGCCTATACTTCGTCCCTCAATCATTGCGAGTTCTGCATGAAGGCTCATGCCGCGGTTGCGGCTCATCTTTACAAGGATGAAGCGCTGGTCCAGAGCGTGCTGCGCGATCCTGAGCGTTCGCCGTTGCCGGAGAAGGACAAAGCGATGCTCCGTTTCGCGCGCCGGGTAACTCTTGAGTCCGGATCGATTGACGAGACCGATATTGCCGCGCTTCACGCAGCCGGATGGGACGGCACGTCGATCTTCTATGCAATTGCCGCCTGCGCCCTTTTCAACTTCTATAATCGTTTCGTTTCCGCCAATGGAGTCAAGCCTGTTTCCGACGAGGCCTTTCGCCGCCTTGCCTTGCGGATGGCGGAGAAAGGCTATGTGCGCGAATGAATATCATCCGTCGTATCTCCGGTCTGGTCAGGTCAAGCGCCGTGAATCTGGCGCTCGGCGTACTGCTATTGGCGTCTGCTTCAGGCATGAGCCCGGCGACCGCGCAGCCAGCCGCGGAACCACCGCGGCATGCATTCTTTCATATCTTCATCGAGCGCTCATTCGCGAGCCCAGTCTCAGGGCGGCTACTGCTGTTCATCGCGCCGCCCTCCGGGGATGGATCGCAGGTTGATATCAGTATGATGTCGCCAGTGAGCGTCTATGTCGCAGCAAAGGAAGTATCGAGCTTGGCCCCTGGAGAGTCGATCGATATTGATGCGGACGACCTGGTCTTTCCCCGTCCGCTTTCGCAGGCGCCCGCCGGGAGCTATCAGGTTCAGGCTGTGCTCGATGTTCACCATAGTTACAACTACAATGGCCGCGCTCCTGGCGATCTCATTAGTGCTCCGATCACGCTTGATCTTCCATTCTCCACCGCTCCAACGCTGACGCTCGCACAGGTCGTACCGGAACCGCCAGACCCATTGGTCAACCGGACGGACGTGGCTGCGGCCTTGAAGCCGCTCGACTTTGTCAGTTCGGTCTTGACGCACTTCTGGGTACGCGAGATTCACATGCGAGGATGGGTGTTGCTGCCTCCCGGTTATGACAATCACCCCAACGACACATATCCAACCATCTATTTCACGCATGGCTTTGGGGGCAGTTTACAAGGGATGCGCGCGCGATTTGCCGCTGTTCTTTATGACCGAATGAAGCAGGGGAAAATGCCGGAGATGATATGGGTAATGCTGGATGAAAGCAGCCCGGCCGGAACCCACGAGTTCGCGGATTCGGTAAACAACGGGCCGTGGGGAACAGCCCTCACCACTGAGTTCCTTCCCTACATTGAAGCTCATTATCGTATGGACGCGCGCCCGACCGGCCGCTTTCTGCAGGGACATTCCTCGGGAGGATGGGCGACATTGTGGCTTCAGACTCACTATCCAAAGGTCTTTGGAGGTACATGGTCAACTTCTCCCGATCCCAGCGACTTTCATTTCTTCAGCACCATCGATCTCTATGCGCCGCACGCAAACTTCTATCGTAACTCGGACGGCACACCGAATCCCATCCTTCGCGACCAGGGCCAACCGCGCGCCACTATGCAGCAGCTTGCCGGCCTGGAATCTGTGCTGGGGGACTACGGCGGCCAACTGGGCTCGTTCGAATGGGTCTTCTCGCCTCGCGGACCGGATGGCCGCCCGCAGCATCTCTTCAACCGCGTCACGGGGGATATCGATCCGGACGTGGCAGCCTATTGGCGCAGTCATTACGACATCGTTGAATACCTGAACGCCAACTGGAAGACAATCGGCGCCGACCTACGAGGTAAGATTCATCTTGTTGTGGGCACAGATGACACCTTCTATTTGGATGGAGCGGCGCACAGCCTCGAATTGGCGCTCAGCCGGCTTGGCGGAGATCCGCATTTCACTTACCTGCCGGGCAGATCCCACTTCAATGTCTATGTGACAGGCGACGATCTCTGGGCCTTGTTCGGTCAGATCGCAGCAGAGATGTACGAGGTTGCACGTCCCACTGAGCCGGAGCATTGTGTTCGCGGCGGAGCGGAAGCGGCAGGACATTTTTGACGGGAATGATGAAGCGCCTCCTTGGTGAGGCAAATCGAACCTTTCACCTCGAAGATTTCTCCTGTGCCGCGCATCTTTGACCCTCGGACAGGAAATGTACCTGCCTGCTGGAAAACACGTTCCATACGTGACACCTGGGGTCCCTTGGATGGAATCAGACCACCAGAATCGAATTGGTGCGCCATCCTGGTGATGCCGTGCGGAAGGAATTCACGATAAGGGGTATTTACTCGACGCCACCGACCCCTACATCTGTGGTCTTTGATATTCGGTCCAGCAACGGAAGGATGTCATAAAAACATCAAGCGAAAAAGTCCCCATGCTAGACAGTAGAGATGCGCGAGGTTCCTTGCGAGGAACCAAAGCCGCCCGCGCATTGCCGTCTTCCATTTACACTAAAGAGGTTATGGCGGAAGAGAACGAACTACGATACGACCCGGCGGCGATTGAACCCAAATGGCAGCGGCGGTGGGCCGCGGAGCCCGCGCTCTATGCGGCAGAGCCTGTGAGCTGCGGCAAGCCCAAGTACTACGTGCTGGAGATGCTGCCCTATCCCAGCGGCGTCTTGCACGTGGGCCACGTGCGCAACTACATGATCGGCGATGTGCTGGCGCGGCAGATGTGGATGCGCGGCTACAACGTGCTGCATCCGATGGGCTGGGACGCCTTCGGGCTGCCGGCCGAGAATGCCGCACTCAAAAACAATACCCCTCCGCGCGAGTGGACTCTCTCCAACATCGCCGTGATGAAGAGGCAGTTTGAGCGGCTCTGCCTGGGCTTCGACTGGGCGCGGGAGATCACCACCTGCCTGCCGGAGTACTACCGTTGGAACCAGTGGTTCTTTCTGCGCATGTACGAGAAGGGGCTGGTCTACAGGAAGAAAAGTAAAGTCAACTGGTGCCCGGAGTGCGCCACGGTGCTGGCCAATGAGCAAGTGGTGGACGGCTGCTGCTGGCGGCATGAGACGACACAAGTGGAACAGCGCGACCTGGTGCAGTGGTTCTTCCGCATCACCGCCTACGCGCAGGAACTGCTCGACGGCCTGGACAAGCTGGAAGGCTGGCCGGAAAAAGTCCGCACCATGCAGCGCAACTGGATTGGGCGTTCCGAGGGCACTGAGGTCGATTTTTTCCTGGCGGAAAAAACCGGCGAGGGACTAGGGACCAGGGACCAGGGATTAGACGCAGGTCCTTCGACTCCGCTTGGCGCAAAGAACGCGCCAAGCTCCGCTCAGGATGACAAGGGTGTGAGGATTCGCGTTTTTACGACGCG
Source organism: Occallatibacter sp. (assembly GCA_049522975.1). Classification (GTDB taxonomy): domain Bacteria; phylum Acidobacteriota; class Terriglobia; order Terriglobales; family Acidobacteriaceae; genus Telmatobacter. Next base: position 20,954 of record JBEKNI010000031.1, read on the forward strand.
GGTGGATACGATCTTCGGCGCGACCAGCGTGCAGCTTGCTCCGCAGCACGAGCTGGTGGCGGAGCTTACCGCGGTGGACGCGAGGCTAAAGGCGCAGGTCGATGAACTGTTGGAGCAGCAGAAGAAGGCTCGTGAGGCGGGCGATCTGGGCGCAATCGAAAAACACGGCGTTCCCACCGGGCGCTTTGCCGTGAACCCATACAATGGCCAGCGCGTGCCGATTTGGGTGGCGAATTACATCCTGGCCGACTACGGCACAGGCGCGATTATGAGCGTCCCGGCGCATGACGAGCGCGACTTCGAGTTCGCGACGAAGTACGGGTTGCCGATTGTGCAAGTGATCAAGCCGTCGGACCCGGCCGTCGACGGTACGCTCCCGTTTTGCTCGGAAGAGGGCGTGATGATGAACTCGGGCGAGTACGACGGGTTAAGCTGCACCGAAGGTCAGAAAAGGCTTCAAGAGGTCGCCACTCGCGGGGCGTTCGGCGAGGGCAAAGTGATCTTCCGGCTGAAGGATTGGGGGGTGAGCCGGCAGCGTTACTGGGGCACGCCGATTCCGATGATTCATTGCGAAAAGGACGGGCTGGTGCAGGTGCCGGACGGGCAGTTGCCGGTGCTGCTGCCCGAGCAGATTGAGATTACGCAGCAGGGCGGATCGCCGCTGAGCCGCGTGCCGGAGTTTGTCAACGTCATCTGCCCCAAATGCGGAGGACCGGCCAAGCGCGAAACCGACACAATGGATACGTTTGTCGATTCGAGCTGGTACTTCTATCGCTATACCGACGCGAAGAATGCGAATGCGCCCTTCGATCCGGAGGTAGTCAAGTACTGGTTTCCCATCGATCAGTACATTGGCGGCGTGGAACACGCGATTCTGCATCTGATTTACTCGCGCTTCTGGACCAAGGTCATGCGCGACCTGGGCCTGGTGGAAAACGACGAGCCGGCGCGGCGGCTCTTTACGCAGGGGATGGTCATCAAGGACGGCGCCAAGATGTCCAAGTCGAAGGGCAATGTAGTTTCGCCGGACGAGATGGCGGACCACTACGGCGCAGATGCGACGCGCGTCTACTCGCTCTTTGCCGCGCCTCCGGATCGCGACCTGGAGTGGCAGGAGGACGGCGTCGCCGGGGTCAGCCGCTTCCTGGGCCGTGTCTGGCGGCTGACCACAAAGTATGCGCCGCTGGCTCGCGCCGGCCGTGCGCAGAGCGTTGAGGCTCCCACGGGGCTTTCCCTCAAGTTGCTGCGCAAGTTGCACCAGACCGTTGCCAAGATTACGCTGGACTTTGAGGGGCGCTGGCACTTCAACACGTGCGTGGCGGCGATCATGGAGTTGGTCAACGAGCTTCAGGGCGCTGACGCGCAACTGGCTTCGGGCGAGGTCAGTGCGCCGGTGGTGCGAGAACTGCTGCGCTCATTGGTACTGCTGCTGGCGCCCTTTGCGCCGTATCTGGCTGCGGAGCTGTGGGAGGATCTGGGTGAGGAAGGTGCGATTCTCCGCGCTCGGTGGCCGGTGAGCGACCCCGAGTTGGCCAAAGAAGACGAGTTGGAGATTCCCGTGCAGATCAATGGCAAGCTGGTGACGGTGGTAAAGGTCGCCGCCGATGCCGGTGCGAAGGCTGTCGAAGCCGCGGCGCTGGCCAGCGAAAAGGTGCGGTCGCGCACGGCGGACAAGACGGTGGTGAAGGTGATCGTAGTGCCGGGTAAGACGGTCAATCTGGTGGTCAAATAACCATAACAATCGGGTGCCCCACCCTCGCCGCGTTTTTGTCTTTGCGGCTAGGGTGGGAAACCACGAACCTCCATCGACCTGTTCATGAGGTGTAGTATGACAGCGCCCCTGCGCGGAACCCAGTCGCTGGTCGGGCAGATGGGCTGGGTATTCGAGCGGCCCTCGCTCACCGCCATCGAAGTGGTCTGGCGCTGGATCTTCGGCGTGCCGTTCCTAGCCGTCTGCTGGATTGAGGCACAGCGGATTCTCGCTGCGCTGCCGCTTGAATCCGCGGGGCTGACCGCCCTCGACCCGCAGAACCCCTGGCTGGCCGCGAGTCAGTTGAGCGACGCCTGGGCGCTCTATGAGCCTCATGTCGTCGCCGTCTTGCGCTGGCTTCTGCCCGCGGCCGCGCTTGCGTGGATAGTCGTCTCCGGCCTCGGCCGCAGCCTGGTCCTGAGGCGTCTGCAACCGCGGCTGGCCTTCCGTCCCTTGGAGATGATGGTTCTCCAGGCCGCTTGGCTGGCTCTCTTTGCCGCTGCCTGCTGGGGATGGCTCCGTTCCATGGCATGGGTAGCGGCCATCCACATCACTCCCGCCGCCGAGCCCGACCTGGTCGGCTACGCGATGTGGGCCATCTTCCTCTCGCTCGGCTTGTTCACGCTGTGGGCGCTGGTCAGTTGGGCGGTTGCGATTGCGCCGCTGATCCTGCTGCTTGAGGATTGCGGCGTCGGCCAGGCTCTGGCGCGCAGCCTGCGCCTGGGCAGGCCGATGAGCGCCAAGCTGGTCGAGATCAACCTGGTCATGGGTATCGTCAAGCTGGCGCTGATTGTGGTGGCGATGGTGGTGTCGGCCGCGCCGCTGCCCTTCAGCGACCAGCTCGGCCCGGATACTCTGCATATTTTATGGGTGGCCGCAACCGTCTTTTTCTTCGTTGCCAATGACTACTTCCAGGTGGTGCGCCTCAAAGGCTTTGTGGAGTTCTGGAATGTCTTTAGAGGAAGCCAGGCCGGCGGGGCGCTGAGTTAGCGATACCAGATTTCAAGAGGGAATCTAAGGCGCTCGGCATTACCGCATCTTCGATTCCGCGCTGAACAAAAAGCATGCAGCCGAGCGGCCTTTTCCTCAAAAAATCCCGGCATTGGTGCTCTCCTCATCTCACGGTGCGAAGCAAAGACGCGATGTTCGTAACCCCGGGGAGCGCGTACTGCGCGCTCCCCGGCTTCGTGTTGGTGGGTTGTCAGAGGGCGGCCTTGACGGCGAAGCTCTGCGCCGTGGTCGCCGAAGCGTAGACGCTGTTGCCGGCCTGCGCGGCATGAACCACGCAGGTTCCCGCGGTCAGCAGCGATAACGTGTTTCCCGAAACCGAGCAGATGCTGGTCGTAGTCGAGGAGAAGGTGACCGCCAGTCCAGAGCTGGCCGTGGCCGTCAGCGTCACCTGCGTCCCCGCATATTGACTGCCGGTGATGGGGGTGAAGGTGATGGTCTGGGGATCAAGAGAGACGGCGAAGCTCTGAGCTGTGGTCGCTGAGGCATAGACGCTGTTGCCGGCCTGCGCGGCATGGACGATGCAGGTGCCCGGAGTCAGCAGCGATAACGTGCTGCCCGCGACCGTGCAGATGGTAGTCGTTGTGGAAGAGAAGGTGACCGTCAGGCCGGAGCTGGCCGTGGCAGTAAGGGGCACTTGCGTGGTCGCGTATTGCTTGCCGGTGATGGCGGTGAAGGTGATGGTTTGGGGCGCAAGGTTGACAGCAAAGCTCTGCACCTGAGTTGGGGCAGCGGCGTAAGTCGTGTTGCCGGCCTGCGCGGCATGAACGATGCAGGTTCCGGGAATCAACAGCGACAGAGTGTTGCCCGCGACGCTGCAAACCGATGTTGTCCCGGAAGTGAAGGTGACCGCCAGGCCGGAGGTGGCCGTGGCCGAGAGGGCGATCTGCGTTGCCGCATACTGCGCGCCGGTAATGGCCGTGAAGCTGATGGTCTGGGAAGCCGTTTTGATGGTGATGCTCTGCGTCGCCTCTGGCGCGGCGGCATAGGTTGCGTTGCCGGCCTGGTTGGCGGCCACCACCACGGTGCCCGCGCCGGTGATGGTCAGCGCGCTGCCGGCCAGCGTGGCCGGCCCGGAGACGAGGCTGAAGACGACCGGATTGCCCGAGCCGCCGCCGGTCGCGCTCAGTGTGTAAGCCAGGCCCGCGCTGTAATTGGCCGAGGCGGGCAGGCTGTCGGTGAAGGTGATGGCCTGCGGGGAAAGGCCCGTGCCGCTGACCGGAATCTCCTGGACAGCGTAGGTCTGGTTGAGCGAGTTATCCACCAGCACCACCGAGTCGCTGAATGAGCCCAGCCCAACGGGCGCGAAACCAACCGTGAAGGTGCAGGTCGCTCCTGAAGCCAAGGTCAATTCCGTGCCACATGTGTCCGTACCGGGGCTGAACTCGATGAAGGGGTCGGGAAAGCCGATCGCCAGGAAGTTCAACGCGGCGTTGCCGATGTTATTCACCGTCACTGTCTGCGGGCTGTCGGTGCTGGTCGAGCCCATGGCCGTCGGAGCAAATGCCAGGCTCGGCGGATTGACGAAGTCCTCCTTCAACACCCGTATATTGCCGGAATCGGCAATGTAGACGTTGCCGCTGCCGTCCACCGCGACCCCAACGATCTCATGCAGGCCGTTGTTGGCAGCATTTGCGACAACGCTCTGGGTGTAGCTGCCCGCCGAAGGCGTCTCCAACAACACCCGGCTATTGCCGCTATCGGCGATATAGACGTTGCCGCTGCCGTCCACCGCGACCCCAAAGGGCTTAATCAGGCCGTTGTTGGCGGCGTTTGCGACAACGCTCTGGGTGTAACTGCCCGCCGAAGGCGTCTCCATCAACACACGGTTATTACCGGTATCCGCAATATAGACGTTGCCGCTGCCGTCCACAGCGACGCCGGAGGGTTTGCGCAGGCCGTTGTTGGCGGCGTTTGCAACAACGCTCTGGGTGTAGCTGCCCGCCGAAAGCGTCTCCATCAACACACGGTTATTACCGGAATCGGCGATATAGACGTTGCCGCTGCCGTCCACCGCGACCCCATCAGGCAAATCCAAGCCGTTGATTGCAGAGTTTGCGATAACGCTTTGAGTGTAGCCGCCCGCCGAAAGCGTCTCCTTCAACACCTGGCTATTGGCGGTATCGGCAATATAGACGTTGCCGCTGCCGTCCACCGCGACCCCATAAGGCAAATCCAAGCCGTTGATTGCAGAGTTTGCGACAACGCTCTGGGTGTAGCCGCCCGCCGAGAGCGTCTCCTTCAACACCCGGTCTTTGCCGTAATCTGCAATATAGACGTTGCCGCTGGCGTCCACCGCGACTCCATAGGGATCCGACAGGCCGTTGACGGCAACGTTTGCGACAACGTTCTGGGTTCCGGGAAGGAAGCTCACCAGAGGGCCGATGCCGGTGCCTTGAAGATAGGCGGTCGCGATCCCGTTGCCGGAGGTGTCGTAGAGGACGGCCGCGCCATAACGGGTTCCGGGGACCGTGGGCGTAAAGGTCACGGTGACCGTGCAGGTCTCGCCCGCGGTGTAGGCTGTGGTCCCGTTGCAGAGATTCGACCCCTGCGCCGCCGCCGCGTTGAAGTCCAGATTCTTCGCGCCCTCCGTCAGCACCTGGTAGGGAGTTGTGCTGCTCAGGCTCCCCGCACTATCGAAGGTAAAGGTCAGCGTCCGAGCCGCGCTGGCGGTTCCCACCGGGACGGAAAAGAAGTTCACCCCGTGCGTCATGATCTCCTGCACCGCGTAGATGATGTTATCGGCGACATAGACGTTGCCGCTGGCGTCCACTGCCACGCCTTCGGGCGAGTAGAAGCCGCCGCCCAGCGTGGTTACGCAGCTCGACGAGGCGCATCCGGCGGGTATCTCATTCACCGCGCTGTTGCCCACATCAGCGACATAGACGTTGCCGCTGCCGTCCACCGCCACGCCGTAAGGATTGTTGAAGCCGCCGCCCAGCGTGGTCACGCAGCTCGAGGAGGCGCATCCGGCGGGCATCTCCTTCACCGCTTTGTTGGATGTATCGGCGACATAGACGTTGCCGCTGCCGTCCACCGCCACGCCGTTGGGAGTGTTGAAGCCGCCGCCCAGCGTGGTCACGCAGCTCGACGAGGCGCAGCCGGCGGGCATCTCCTTCACCGCGTAGTTGCCGAAATCGGCGACATAGACGTTGCCGCTGCCGTCCACCGCAACGCCTAGGGGCAAGTCGAAGCCGCCGCCCAGCGTGGTCACGCAGCTCGAGGAGGCGCATCCGGCGGGCATCTCCTTCACCGCGTTGTTTCCGGTATCGCCGACATAGACGTTGCCGTTGCCGTCCACCGCCACGCCGTAAGGAAAGTAGAAGCCGCCGCCCAGCGTGGTCACGCAGCTCGACGAGGCGCATCCGGGGGGCATCTCATACACCGCGTTGTATACGGAATCGGTGACATAAACGTTGCCGCCGCCGTCCACCGCCACGGCGGCGGGACCGCCGAAGCCGCCGCCCAGCGTCGCGATCGCGTAGCGGAAGGATGCGGTCTGCGCCCGCGCGGCGGCGGGCAGCATCAGGCCGCCCAGGGCCAGCATCAAGAGTGAGAAGAGCGCCCGCTGCCTGGGCAGCGGGCTTACGCGTGCGAAGACGAACGATTTCATGGAAACTCCTCCGTTTGGGGGTTAGGGGAGCTGCGTGCGAGGAGGGGAGCCTTGCGGTCACAGCTGCAAGTAGTCCTTCGTGCGGCAGCGAATCGCAGGCGCCGCGGAATCTTCGGTTTGGGCGTGTCGATTGCATACGTATGGCGGGCCGGCCTCAATGGCGCGGCTCGCTCTGTAAGGTAAAGCCTGACTTTTCGATTGCCGTGTGGCCCTTGGGGAAGTACGTCGTGCGAGGGGCCCGGCGAGACGCCCGACTATAGATAAAATAGACCATACATCTCCAAAAATAAACAACAATTTGATGGCTTATTTTCGGTCCGCTACGGCGGATCTTCTGCCCCAACCGCACAGCGTCTTTCGATGCCCGGAGTCGAAGGGGCAATTGTCGTCTTCGCTCGACCTGGTATCGCCGGCTGCTTTGGCTGGGTTGACCCGCCGGGCGGAGTTTTGGTTCCTCTGCGCCACGGCAATCAGAACTTGGCAAAAGCGACCATGACCTCTGTGCGCGCGGCAATGGGTTGCTCAGGGAAGTTGGGGTCGCTGTCTTCCACGCCGCAACAGCACGAGGCCTGGAATGTTTGCGCGAAGCTGTCCTTCCAGGGTAAGGCGGAACTGAGTTGGAACAAGAAGCGGCGCAGGCGCACCCGCGCCACGGCGAGATCTTGAGCAGTTTCAGCCGGATTGGATCCGCGCGCCTACGGAGCCGTTTCGGCCGGGGTGACCTCGGTTCCGGTTGGTCCGAAATTGAAGCGCAGAAGCCAGACGCTGGAGACGGCCCGGCCATCCACTCGTGCCGGCTTGAACTTCCAGCGCCGCGCCGCATCGAGAGCCAGTTTCGCGAAATACTTGCTGGGTCCCGGCGAGTCCAACGCCGCATCCGAAACTTGGCCGCCCGGATCGACCGTGACCCTTACGCTCACCGCAACCTTGCCACGAATGGTGTCGCTGGCCTTTTGCGGCACGTCGGGCAGAACCCGCTGGGCGACTTCGCCCTTGGCCGCCGCGCCTTTCGCGCTTGGAGTTTGCGGAGCTGGAGTTTGAGCCGGAAGGGCGGCAATCGCCGGAACAGGCTTGGAGCTTTGCGTTTCCGTAGCCGGAGTTTGAGGCGCGGGGACGGCGGCGGGCGCGGGCGTCTCTGGCGCGGCGGACGGCGAGGGCTGGGTCTGGTGAGAATGCAGCAGCAGAAATCCGATGGCCGCAGCCAGGACCAGCGCCACGGCAACGATTCCCGGCCAGCGGAGTTTGGCCAGCATCATTCTGGCGATTCTGCTCACCCGGCCCGGAAGAGGTCCGGCAGCTTCCAGACGATCCTGCAGATCGGCGAGGGTGCATCGCCGCTTCGGGTCGGAGCGCAGGCAATCCCGCACAATGCCGGCGAGGGGTTGCGGAATCGACTCCGGCACGATCGGTTCCCTATCCTTCGATCGGTCCCAGGTCGGCGGATGCTGGGTGAGGGATTCGACCAGGGTGACGCCGAGCGACCAGACATCGGCGGCCGCGAAGATGGTCCCGGCGACACATTCCGGCGGTTCGTAGACTCCCTTCGCGGGAAGGCGCCCGCCAGGATCGCCGGCGACCTGGAGCCTGTCGCAAGAGAGCTTCAACTGATCATCGACGGCCATGATATTGGATGGATTCAGGCTGCCATGCACATAGCCCTTTGCATGCAGATAGGAAAGCGCGCCGAGGACCGGGTCGAGCATCTCCCGGGCCTCGGCGGGCGTGAGCGCCCGCTGGGGAAGAATCTGGGAGAGGACTTCCTCGGCGTATTCCGTCACCGCGTAGAGCAGCCGCGCGCCTCCGATCTGACAGCGTCCGTATTGAAGCAGGCGCATCAGGTGAGGATGCGAGAGGGCCATTGCCATCGCCCAGCCGGCGATGCGAGCTTCCGCGTTGGCGGCATCGGCCGGAACGAGCTTGATGGCAGCCTTGCGGGAACCGGGTCCGTGCAGTTCCGTGAGGAAGACGCCACTCGATTCAGAGCCACCCAGCCATTGGAGGAGATTAAATCTCCCGTCGATGACTTGTCCTATCCAAGCGCGGCGCATCGCCTCTATCTTCATGACGTACACCATTCTATCCGAGAGCAGCGGCAACTCCGGCAAAAGATGACGATTCCTGGAGAAAGGAGCATTTGCCGGGTATCGCCGGGTCAGGCTAGAACGCCTTGTAGACGATGTCAGGAGCCGGCTGATTGAGGAGCAACGTAATCACCACGGCCGCCAGACCGAGAGCGGATGCATAGACAACGCGCGCATAGCGGCTGGTCAGCACTGGCCCCTCGGCAGTCTTGATCGACAGCAGCGCCGAGCGCAGAGTTTCCCAGAGCGCCAGAACCACTGTTGCACACAACCAGATAGTCAGCCAGACGCCGAGCCATTGCGCGACGGCGATGGCAGTGGAAACCATAACGAGCTGCTTCCAGCCGGCCCAGAACCAGAAAAGAGAAAACGCAAACCAACTGAAGGTGAGGCCGCGGCCGAAGGCAATATAAGCGGAGTTCTTGGCCAGCGCCTTGTAGCTCTTTCGGCCCAGGCCGCGCGCCAAGCCCAACTGCCAGAGCTTGTTGATGGCGACTCCTCCGCCCTGGAGCACGCCGAAGATGACGAACTCCGAGGTGCGCCCGTGCCAGATGCCGACAAGAAAGAATGTTACGAAGAAACAGAAGACGCCGAGGAGCGGCTCCAGTGCTATGGACGAAATGCGCCGCATCAGCGCCATGAGCAGCGGGTTATACACATACGTCTTCAGCCAGGTCGATAAAGTAATATGCCAACGGTTCCAGAAGTCGACGAACGACGAAGCCGAGAAAGGCCGGTCGAAATTCTCCGGCAAGCGCACACGCATCAGCCGGGCAAGGGCTATCACGATGTCGATGTAGCCGGAAAAATTCGCATAGAGGAAGAAGGGATAAACGACGGCCAGCTTGAATGAGGCAAAGAGCCTGAGCGAGAGCGGATAGGATGGGACCATCTGCGCCAGCGCATCCTCCTGAACCGCGTGGAACAGCATGGCCAGCACATTGACCTTGAAGAAGCCGCGGATGATGCGCTCCAACTGCAAGCCGATAGTGCGCGCTCCCAACACGATCGGCTCCGGCGCAAACTGGTCGCGAGCGAATTCATCATAACGCTGAATAGGGCCGGATAGAAGCGTGGTGAAGTTCAGGGTATAGAGCAGGTAAGCGCCGAGTCCGATGTGCCTCTTCTCGCTGCTGTCTCCAGTCTCAATTATCAGATGGAGCACGCGAAAGAAGATGTAGGAGAGCCCCAGCGTGAAATAGGGATCGCGCAGGAAGCTGCCTGCCGGCAGGAAGGTGTACTTCTTCAGCCATATGTAGACCAGGATAACCGCCGCGATGCTCCATGCCGTGGACCGGAGCCAGCCGCGCTCGAGCAGGACGAGCGCGGCGTAACCCAACAGCAGAAAGCCGAGCAATGGCAAAAAAGCGATTGGGTCATGCGCCAGCAGACCGAGGAAAACGATGCTGGCCGCCATCAGCACAATCGAGCGCCAGACGCGCGATCGGCTGATGTTCGAGACCAACGCTACAGCCAGGCCGAAGAGCACAAACTGGAAAGAAGCGTTATCCATGGTTATCTGCCTTGCTCCTGTGCTGTATGCGGTTGCGCGGCAGCTTTGAGTTCGGGAATCGCGCCACTGGTAAGCTCCTTGGCCAGCATACTCGCGAGGAGGATGCTCCCTCTGACATTCGGATGGGCATCTACGACATAGTAGTACTGCTCGGGATTGGGCAGGCCGCGGAAGTCCGGCAGAATGTCGATATAGGTTCCTCCGTGGCTGGTTATGATCGCGCGCAACTCATTGTCCAGCTTATAGGGGTCATAGCCGGCAGGCCACTCGCCCATGGAGATCATGGCTGCCTGAGCGCGATTCGGCACCAGCACGGCTACCAGGGGCACACCGCCAGCCCTGGCTTGCGCCTCCATTGCCGCGTCATCGATCTCGAATCGCTGCATGGCTTCCTCCCATCCGACATTCGGATGGGATCTTAGAAAACCCGCCCTGGTGTCGTCCTTCAGGTAAGACCGCACGTAGAGACTCTGATTCATGTAGAGAAAATGTCTGAGCAGAACCAAGGACGCCAGCCGCGGCGATTCCATGGCCAGACAAGATTGCCGGAGATCACTGATCTCTCCCGCTCTCGGCTTTGTGAGGAAAAGAGTATGCAGGCAGCGCCCCATGCTTGCCTGATTGCCTGAATCCGCCTCGGGCGCGGGATCGGCATTCGGCGCCTGGTCGGCATCCACGCCAGCATCCGGGATAGTGTTTCCAGAGAGGATTGCCGACCCCTCGCTAATATCATAGGCCGTCAATATCCATAGAATTGCATCGGGCTTTGCGGTCAAGACCGAATTCAGATGCGGAGCGACGACCCACGGAACCTCGGAGAACATGCCTTCGTTGTAGACCTGAACCTTCTGGCCGGTGAGTCGTGAAAGTTCCTCCGGCAGCAACGCGGGAAAGGCTTTCTCCACGGGTACTCCCGCTCCGAGGGTAGTGGAAGAGCCAAGCATTACTATTCGAAATGTGTAAGGCGGCTTTGGTCCGCACTCCATTCCGGCGCGATGTCCGCAGCTATTGAGCCGGTATTCGATCAGCGGAGTATCATTCACACTACCCCAGCACACGGCATTCGGTATTCCTTGCGTCCCGTTGTGTGGGCTGCCCTTCCCTTTGACGCAGTCCCACATTTCATGGCCGCGCACGGGATAGAACTGCCGCGCGATCAACTCCGTGGAACCCGCCAGAATCCCTATCGTCGCCAGGCTGAGCAAAGGCAGAAGAATCCAATCCCTGCGCGACAGATCCGTTTCCGCCGGATTTTCAGAACCACTAGTACTCATATTTGTCATAAGAGTGATTCTTCCATGGCTGCTGCGAGGCATTGTGAAGACGTGTTCACTCCTTACCTCTCTTGTGCCAGCTTGCTAAGAGGCTGTTTGGCCGCTTTGAGCGCAGGAATGGCGCCACTGGTAAATTCATATGACAGCATATCAGCGATCATTGCATACCCCTTGGCATTAAGATGGCCATCGACCGGAAAGTACCCTTTCTCGGGATTTGGTATTTTGTGGAAGTACGGCAGGATGTCGATATACGTTCCTCCGTGGCTGGTTATGATGGCGCGTAACTCATTGTCCAACTTATAGGGATCATATCCGGGAGGCCATTCTCCCATCGAGATCATGGCTGCTTGAGCACGATTCGGCACCAACACGCCTATAATGGGGACGCCCGCGTTTTTAGCCTTGTTGCAAATCTCAGCGGTATAACCGTTGAATTCTTTCAGGTGCGCCCTCCATTCCGGACTCAGCTCCGCCCGAAGGAAATTCGCGTCGCCGTCTATCCCAACTGGGTGAGGTTCATCTCCACCGGTTCTCATCAGGTAAAGATGTATGTACTGGCTCTGGCTTTCATGTTCATACAAAAAGTGACGGAGCATAAATCCGGATTCAATCGCTCCAGTGTGCCGGCTAATGACCTCCTTCATCCATCCCTTTGCAGAGGCCCATTCCTGGCTGCGGCGATTCGACTCTGCAATATCGGGATGTGCCTCTTGAGCCTTCACACTTGAAACCGCCGCAAGCTGTACGTCAACAGGTGTCATCACCCACAAGACCAAATCGGGATTGGCAGCCAGAACGTCCTTGAAACGCAAGTCCACGCTCCTGGTGAATCCGTCGGCCAAGCCCTCGCTGTACACCTCAACTTTGTTTGCACTTTTTTGCGAAAGCTCCGCGGGCAGAAGCGCCGTAAAGGTCCTGTCGATAGGCACCATGGTTCCCATTGCAAAGGAAGACCCGATCATAACGATCCTGTATCTTCCGGGCGCTTTGGGTCCGCAAGCCGTATTCGATCGGTACCCGCAGCCGTCGAACCTGTATTCGATCAATTCGCTTTCTTGGGCCTTTTCCCAACAAACTGAGTTCGGAATCCCCCGCACGCCAACTGTAGAATCGTCAAGCATCAAACAGCGATTCAAGGTCCGTAACTCGCTGAATACCCGCCTCGAAATCAACTCCGTGGAACCCGCCAGAATCCCTATCGTCGCCAGGCTCAGCAAAGGCAAGAGAATCCAGTCCCTCCGAGGCAGCTTCGCTTCCATCCCGCTTTCCGGTGCGCTTACATTCGATTGAGTCATCTGAGCGAGTTCTCCTTCATCGGACTGAATCCTTGCGAAACCACCTTCATCGGCGCGCTCTCCGGCTCCACGCCTTCTACCATGAGTTCCCAGCGGGTAACTCCTGACTCTTCTTCCGCCACCTTGGCGAATCCCAGCTTGGCATAATGGTCGACGACCAGCTTGTTGCGGTCGGTGGGTTTGTAAGTCCCGGATAACTTTGAGATGCCCGCGGCGCGCGCATGTTCCAGAATCTCGCGCAGCACCATATGTTCCACTTTGCGCCCGAGAACGCGGCAACTCATCAGCCAGGTGTCGATCTCCCAGTCTCCAACCACGCCGGGCCGGCAGATGACCACGCTGATCATGCCGTTGTCGCCGAAGATGTCCGCGAGACGCACCTGCAGCGTGAAAACTTCGGGATCGTTTTCGGCCGCGACAACCTCCGGATCGGTGTAGCGGCGCGTCGTCAGGTTGTATTGGTTGGACTTGTTGATAAGCTGCACGATGCGCGCCCTTCCTGTCGCATCGAAAGGCTGGAATGTGATGGTCATATCCAGCGAGGCCAGGTAGGCGTCGACGCCGCCGGCCTGCTTTTGCAAGCTGGCGCGCCGAGCATTGTCCTGGTAAAAGCCCGCGCGCTTCAGGTCCTCGCTAGCAAAGGTAACTGCCTCAAAGTATCCGGCGGCGGCCAGGGTTCTCGCGTACCAGGCGGGATCCTCGGGCAATTCGGGCACCGCAACCTGCGGCAGCAACTTCCGCACCAGCCCCCGCTCGACCGGATTGTCGTCGAGAAAGACCATGGCGTCGAGGCCCAGCGATAACTCTTCGGCGATGGCCTGGATGTTAGTCGCCTTGTCGTTCCAGTTAGCTTGGAAAACGGCAATGTGCTCCAGCTTCAACAGCATCTCCGGATGCTTTTCAAAGGGCTCGCGCGCCACTTCGTCGGTATTCTTCGACGAGACGGCGAGAACAATTCCGCGCTGCCGCAGCTCCAGCGCGAGACGCTGCACCGCCAAGTGCGCTTCCCCGGTCGCGTCGCCCTGCGCTATCTTGATGCCCTCCAGTCCGTCGTCGCCGATTACTCCGCCCCAGACGGTGTTGTCCAGATCCAAAATCAAAACCTTCCGGCTCTTCCCGCGGATGGCGGCGACCGTCCGGGCCACGTGATCTGCGTAGAGCGGAATCAGTTCGTCGGAGAAGGAAAACTTCGCCATATTCCAAAGCTGCGGGTTGTGCCAATCGGAGAGGCCGACAGTTTCCGCAAGGGCGGCCACATCCAGCAGAACATCTCCCCAGCCCAGAACAAGCCCGGCCAGTTCGCGGTTAATGCCGTCGATGAGGTTTCTCATTGTTCCCGGCAGCGCGCGGTCCAGGCTGCCGAAGAGCGGCTCCGGCGGGGGCGGGAAGGTCTGAAAGATGCAAAGGGCATTCGAGTTGGCTTTGATCCCGTTACGCAGAGCCTGCAGGTAGCCAATGGCGCCTTCGACGACCGCCGCGGATGCCTCAGCGTCGCCGGGCGAAAGCCGCAAGGGCAGCGATCGGTGGTCGAGTGCAAGAAGCACCGCATCCGGCTTCGAGGCGTTCACCCTGGAGTCTGGCGTCAGAGCCTCCTGCGCCACCTGGTCATATGCGGGCTGTATCACTTCAAGCGCAATCCCATGCCGCGCCGCGCTTGCTGCCAGCGCCGGCGCAATCAAGTCGATCGTCGAGTTACTCAATACCGCCAGACGGAACGGTGTCAGCGGGTCCAGCGACTTACCCTCCGAGCGCACCCTATCAATGGCTTTGGCCAGCTTCGTCAATTGGTTCAGGTTCAGTGCATGTCGCGCCAGCGCCTGCAATTCTCTGCCGGCAGGATCGGTCGAGCTTGCCACAGCCTTGAGCCGGTCGGCAAAGTCGCGCGGAGCGCGCGGCAGCCATTGCAATTCAGCAAAAAGTGGATTCATCGGCGAATTACCGTTCCTGCTTCTTCCCGCAAGAATGCGGGCGATGCGCCAGGACGCCTTGCTTTACACGTGCGCTTTGATAAGCGCCACTAGGTCGCCCACGTTTTCCAGCTTGCCAATCTCTGAAGTTGTAAACCTGGTCTTGAATGTCTTTTCGACGGTAAGTAGCAGGCGAATATGGGTGAGGCTATCCCAGCCGTCTACGTCCTTGGCCGACAGCTCGGGAGTCACTGCGATGGATTCGTCATCGAAAACATCGTTGAATATTTCCGCAAGCCGAGCGTATATTTGTGGCTCATCCATGCCTTCACCCTCCTTCGACAATAGAATACCGTTGCCCTAGTTTAGCACGAGGGAAAATGCGGAATACCTATCAAGTGCGGAGATAGCGATCGGATCAGGTTGGGCCGCCGCGCGCCGATTCCGCCCCCCTGCCCCGATGCGGTAATCTGATGGAGGCATGCACCTTCCTCCCCGCGCCGGGTGAATCCCTTGATTGTCGAAATCGAAAACCTGACCAAGATTTACGAATCGAAGCTGCGCGTGGCGGCTCTCGACGGCATCGACCTGGAGCTGAAGCAAGGCGAGATCTTCGGCCTGCTGGGGCCGAACGGAGCCGGCAAGACGACTACCATCTCGATTGCCACCACGCGCACGCTGCCCACCAGCGGCTCGGTCCGCATCGCGGGCATCGACGTGGTCGCGCATCCGGCGCATGCGCGGCGGATGATCGGTGTCGTACCGCAATTCAACACGCTCGACCGCTCGCTCACCGTTTATGAAAACATCTACTTCCACTGCCGCTACTTTGGCTTTTCGCATGCGCACGCCAAATCCCGCTCTCTGGAGCTGCTGACTCAGTTCATGCTTTCCGAGCGCAAGGACATCTATCCGGCACAGCTCTCCGGCGGCTTGGCCCAGCGGGTGCAGATAGCCCGCGCCATCGCGCACCGGCCGACAGTGCTGTTTCTCGATGAGCCGAGCGCCGGCCTGGACCCGCAGAGCCGCATGGCCATGTGGTCGGCCGTCCAGGATCTTCACAAAGAAGGCATCACCGTGCTGCTGACCACACATTACATGGAAGAGGCCGACTCGCTCAGCGACCGGCTGGCGATTCTCGACCACGGCCGCGTGCTCGCGCTCGGCTCGCCGGAGAAGCTCAAGCAGACGCTTGGCGCGCATACCATCTTCGACCTGAAGCTCAAGTCGCAGGACGGGCTGGAGCCGCTGCTGGCCGCGCTGAAGGCGCGCCCCGACGTGACCAGCACCGAGATTACTGCCGAGGGGTTGCGGGTGATTGCGGCCGGCTCCGACGGCCTGCTGCCGGAATTGGTGCAGGCCGCCGCCGGCCACGGGCTGCGCGACCTGACTATCAACGAGCCAAGCCTGGAAACCGTCTTCATTGAACTCACGGGGAGGGACTTGCGTGAATAGCTTAGAAGCAGGGACTAGGGACCAGGGACTCGGGACTAGGAACGCCGGCCAGCTTTCCGCAGAGCACGTGGGCGGGCATGGCTCGGGGATATTTTTCAAGGCGTTTCTTGGGCTTTACCTGCGCGACCTGCGCGTGCTGACGCGGGAGTTTCTACCATTTGTCCTGCGGGTGGGAATGCAGCCGCTGCTGTTTCTTTTCGTCTTCACCTTCATCCTGCCGCGCATGGGCGGGGGCAATCCGATGGCCGTCGGTGGCGGGGCGGACTTTGGAACGATTCTTCTGCCGGGACTGATGGCCGTGGCAATCATGTTCTCCGGTATCTCCGCTGTGGCGCTGCCGCTGTCGAGCGAGTTCGGCATCACGCGCGAGATCGACGACCGCGTGATGTGTCCGCTGCCGCTGTGGGCCGTGGCTCTGGAGAAGGTCTGCTTCAGCGCCATGCAAAGCGTCCTCGCCGCGCTGCTGGTGATTCCCATGGCCTACTACGTTCCCGCAAAGCCGGTAGTGGCCCACGTGGCCAATTGGTTTCTCTTCGCGCTGGTGCTCGTGCTGGCCAGCCTGCTGGCCGGATCGCTCGGCCTGGTCATCGGCTCCACGGTGAACCCCAGGCAGATCGGCCTGGTCTTCTCCATCATCGTCGTGCCGATTACGTTTCTGGGATGCGTCTACTACCCCTGGATGGGCCTCTTCAAGAACATTCGATGGCTCTCAATGGCCGTGCTCTTCAATCCAATCGTCTATATGAGCGAAGGCCTGCGCGCGGCGGTAACTCCCGGCATTGACCACATGCCGTGGTGGGCGTATCTGACTGCATTGGTCTTCTTTACCGCCGCACTGGGATGCTGGGGACTGAAAGGATTCCTGGGAAGAGTGCTGTCGTAGAAGCGCATTGAAGACCAAAACATCCTCTTGAGTACCAGCCGTAGGCAGAGATTTGCCAAAAACACAATGTCGGTCGCCCGCTGACCCGCGTATTCTTTCGGTTGGGTGGTTGCTTTCTTTCTTCCGCGGAGAAAGTCGATAGAATAGGTGTAGGGATTTTGACCATGCGGCTGTCTTCGAGGAATCTCTCGCTGCTTTTGGCTCCGGTGCTCGTGTTGGCGGCGGGGTGCGGCAGCGGGCTGGTGACGGCAGGCTCCTCAAATGCGGCCTTCTCGATCTCGCCGGGTTCTGGCTCCATCGACACCAACTGCACCGGCTGCAATGCAACCAACGCGCAGGGCGCATCGGTCCAGCAGTTCACGGCTGCTCTGGCCGGAGGCGGCCCGGCAGAGGTCACCTGGTCGGTCTCCGGCGGCGACCCGGTCAGCGGGCCGGGTCGCATCAACGCAAGCGGCCAGTACACCCCGCCCGGCTACCTGACCGCCGACCGCGCCGAGGTGGTGGTGACCGCGACTTTGAGCGCGAACCCCAGCCTGCGGGCGAGTTCCGTAGTCGCTGTGACGCCGGGCTTCCTGCAGCCGCTGACGCCGGAGAATGTGGCCCTGGGCGCCAATGGCAGCGTCACCATCACAGGCTTTCTGGCCGAGGCGGGCGGGACCACCGGAATCAACTTCGAGCTAGCCAGTTCGCCCAATGGGCAGGTCGGAAGCCAGTTCGGCGTGCAAGGCTCGCTGAGCGCGGTCAGTTGCCAGCGTGAGAGCAAGGCCTTCACCTCCTGCTCGGTCACCTACTCCGCGCCAGCCGCTGTGCAGTTCACCGGGACAACTTACGTAGTGGCCACAGTGGGTGGTCCTTTCCCCGCGACCGGCTCCAAAGCCTCCTCCGTGGTGCTGGTGAACACTGCCGGAGTGGCGAGCAATGCGGCCACGCATCAGGCCGAGCTGCCGGCGTCGGTACTGTTGGGCAGTTCGGGCGGCAACAACGCGGATTACGACACGCGCGGCGAGCAGATTGTGGACTGCTGCAGCGGCACGCTGGGCGCGCTCGTCGAGGACGGCTCCAGGCGCCAGTACCTGCTGAGCAACAACCACGTGCTGGCGCGCAGCGATCATGCCAGCGTGGGCGACACCATCGTCCAGCCGGGGCTGATCGACAACAACTGCTCGCCGCTGGGAGACGGCGCGGGCGTTGCGCCGGTGGCCCAGTTAACCGGCTGGCTTCCGCTCAACTCGAAGCAGACCAATGCCGATGCGGCCATCGCCCAAATCACATCCCGTGCCGTAGACCCAGGAGGCAAAATTCTGGAGATGGGCTTGAAGCAAGCGGACGGCACGCTGGCCTCCGCGGCTCCCGGCATCAGTTCGTCCGGCGGCAAGGGCGAAGCTGCCGCGCTCGATCTGAAGGTGGCCAAGAGCGGACGGACGACTGGACTCACGTGCGGGGGCGTCTCGGCGCTCGACCTCGATGTGACGGTCGATTATTACCTGGACTGCGCGGAGACCCGGCCCTATCTGACCAAGACCTTTACTCACCAGATTGGCGTCAGCGGCAACCAGTTCAGCGACGCGGGCGACTCGGGAGCCCTGGTGGTGGATGCGGCCAACGCCGAGCCGGTCGGCCTTTACTTTGCCGGCGGGACGGACATCTCCGGCGTAAGCCAGGGCGTGGCCAATCCGGCCTCCGATGTGCTGCGCGAGCTCGGCGCGCAGGCGGGCGGGGGGACGGCGTACACCTTCGTGGGCACGGCCGACCATCCAGTCAGTTGCCTGAATTACGGCGACAACACCATCCCCGCTGCGCAGGAACGCTCGCTCAGCGATGCGGAGACGGCGCGCGCCCAACAGGCCCTGGTCCAGGCGCGCATGTTGGTGAATCCATCGGCCGGCATCTTGGGCGTAGGCACGGGCAAGAGCACCGATCGTCCCGGCGAGGCCGCGGTGATTCTCTACACGGACGACAGCAGGACGGTGAACGTCCCGGCTACGGTGGACGGCGTGCGCACCCTGGCGATTCCCACCACGGCTCATGCGGTGACTTATGGTTCTGCGCCGCAGAATCCATTGGAGACCGGCGTCCCAGCGCTCGCCGCCGCGACGCTCGCACCGGCCGTGGCCATCAAGAACCAGGCAGCTGCCGGCCTGATGCGGCAGAATCCGGCTTTCTTCGGCGTTGGCGTGGGCCAGAGCCTGGACAATCCGCGCGAGGCGGCGCTAGTCATCTACGTGGACCGCAATCGCCTTCCCGCGCAACTCCCCGCGACGGTGGACGGCCTGCGCGCCCGCTACGTGGTGATGGACCGCCTGCACGTGACCCGCTCCTATGCGGCGCCAGCGCCGTCGCGCCTGCATTGCATGGCCCACGAGCCGGCTGGCCGGCCATAAAGCTTCGATCCCCGCAGTCTTCTTCTGCCCCGAAACCTGCGTCAGAACTGACCCAGGATTCAAACGCCGCGCAGGCCGCTTCTATCGTCAATCCCAGGCGCATCCAGCGCGCAGTCCTTCCCTTGTGTGGCCAGCGCCGCGGCGATCTGCTTGCCGTGGAAGCGGCCGTTTTCGATGAAGATCTCATTGGTGCGTGAGCCGGCGACGATCACTCCGGCGAGATAGATGCCGGATACATTGCTCTCCAGGGTCTCCGGGTTGCAGACTGGCATCCGGTCCTCGCCTTCGAGGCGCACGCCCAGGCCCTCCAGGAACTCGAAGTCGGGATGGTAGCCGGTCATGGCGAAGACGAAATCGTTCTTGACGGTCTCCAGGCCCTGGGGCGTCTCGATGACCGCCGTGTCCAGGTCGATTTCGACCACCTCGGAGAGGAAGTACGCCTTGATCTCATGCCTCTTGACGCGGTTCTCGATGTCCGGCTTGATCCAGTACTTCACATGCGGCGGGATCTCCGGCCCGCGATAAACCAGCGTTACCCGCGCGCCGCTGCGATAGAGCTCCAGCGCCGCGATGGCCGCCGAGTTCTTACCGCCAATCACCAGCACGTCCATGCCGAAGAAGGGATGCGGATCGAAGTAGTAGTGATGCACCTTGCTCAGGTTCTCGCCGGGAATGTTCAGGTAGTTGGGCAGGTCGTAGTAGCCGGTGGCGATGGCCAGCTTGCGGGCATGCAGTGAGCCGCCGCGCCCAAAGCGGTCCATGGTGCGCACGGTGAAATCGCCGTCGGCGCCCGCGACCCGCTCCACGCGATGATACTGGCGGACATCCAATTTGTAGTAGGCCGCCACGTGCCGGTAATACTGGAGCGCCTCGTTGCGGTTGGGCTTGGCATTGGGGCTGGGAAAGGGAATGTCGCCGATCTCCAGCAGTTCCGGCGTGGTGAAGAAGGTCATGTGCGAGGGGTAGTGAAAGAGCGAGTTGCAGATGCAGCCCTTCTCGACCATCACGGCGCGGAAGCCAGCCTTCTGGGCTTCGATGGCGCAGGCCAGGCCGGTGGGTCCGGCGCCCACCACCAGCAGGTCGAAGAGTTCGTCGGATGTTGCCGGCGTTTTCGGTGTGGAATCGCTCATGACCTTAGATTAGGGCATGGGCCGGATTCCTGGCTGAGGGAGGCGGCACAATCCGGTTCCGCGAGCTTTCATGGTAGAATGGTGGAAGATGATGGTGGAAAGGTGGAAAATGATGGCCTTGAACATCAAAAATGAAGAAACCCACCGGCTCGCGCGGGAACTAGCGCGGCGGAACGGAGAGACCGTGACCCTGGCAGTCACGATTGCGCTAAGAGAGCGGTTAGAGCGGCAGCAGGAGCCTCCCAAGAAAAGGAGCCGCATCGAGGCGCTCAGGGAGTTTTCCGAGTATTGTGCGCCGTTCTTCAAGGACTCGCCCAGCGGGAACGAACTGATCAATGACCTATACGATGACGAGACGGGGTTGCCCAAATGATCCCGGAAGCTGTAAGCAGCCCTGGAAAGGCACGCGAATGAGCTTGAACATCAAGAATGCGGAGACTTACGAGCTGGTCAAGAAACTGGCGGTCTTGAAAGGCTTGACACTGACTTCTGCCGTAACGCTTGCCGTGCAGAATGAGATCGAGCGGGAGAAGGCGGAACGGGAGAAGGTCAGACCGACGCCCCGGCCAAGCCGGTCAGAGATTTTGCAAGCCTTTGCCCGGGAGTATTCCAAGCGGGTAAAGAACCCAATCCACTCCTGGGAGATCGACGGATTGCTGTACGACGAGGATGGGCTACCCAAATGATTGTCGATTCATCCGCAATGGTTGCCATCCTGACCGATGAGCCCGACGGGCTGGCGTTGTCGCGAGTTTTGGATCGGCCGGAGATTGTTCGCCTGTCGGCGGCGTCCTATCTGGAAACTTCAATTGTTCTGGACAAGCACCGCGATCCGGTCCTCAGTGCGAAGTTGGATGGATTGATCCTCGATTCGGAGATCGTCATCGAGCCGGTCACCGCCGCGCAGGCGAAGATTGCCCGCCAAGCCTACCGCGACTTCGGCAAAGGCAGCGGCCACCCGGCGGGGCTGAACTTCGGCGACTGCTTCACTTATGCCCTGGCGCGGGAGAAGCGCGAGCCGGTGCTGTGGAAGGGCGAGGATTTTTCACATACTGATTTGCGGGCGGCGGTGTGACCGGCGAGGAGCGTGCCTCGATTCTGATGCTGGAATGGTGGGTTCCTCGCCTGATGTACGAGGCCGGTTGGGGTTCGTGGTTTCCCAGGGCCGAAGATCAGGACCTGGGGCACCCGGCGTCTTGCTAGTTCTCACCTGGTCCGACCTGCAAGCTAACTTCTCCGCCCTTCTTTGGAGAATTCGGACTCTCGATTGTCTGCGGTTTCACATCTGCTAGCTCAACGAGGATTGAATGGAGCCGTGCAAGCGTACTTATCATTGGGTCGTACCTTAGTTTCGCGAACCCGAGCCATGGGTAGCATCCCGCAACAAGAAAAGGTACGGTGATCGCGTAGAAGTAGACATTCCTTAACGAAGGCGATAGGAAAATCACTGCTAGCTCAGCTAGCCCGCATGCGAAAAGCGTTCGAGATGTGAGCACCTGAGTACGAAACCACGGTGGTGCCGTGCCTAGGACCGGAATCCACGCATCCCATTCAGAATCGACCCACTCGTATGGGCCATTACCAGGCGTGATCCCGTACTTTCGGGCCAAAAGTTGCGTGGCGGCCATCCGCTGGCACCTTAGCGCCGGTCTTGCGACAAAAGGAAATCTCTTTTCACGCCCCCATCGAACAAACCGCGACAAAAGTCTGATAAATAAGTTGCGCTTAGGAGGGATGCCTTGTAGTCTCCCGAATAGTCGATAGAGCCAATCTGAGCCCGACACAAAACGATGAAAGTAACGAGTCGAACCAAAACTGAATTCAAAGATCAGGTAAGCAATCCATGCCATGAGAAACAGCGCTTGACCGCAAACGAGGCACGAAACCATGAAGAGAGCAACAAGTGCATACGGCGGGAATGCATAGACCTGTGCTGCTCTATTCAACATTTGATGGGCAAATTCAGGATCCCCGAAAGCCAAACCGAGCTCAAAAAGCAGACCTGGAATTAACCCAAGAAGGAGTGCACCACCCTGTTTCGGCATCATGCTTGAAAGGTCGATTCTGATCATTCCAAGGGCCTCTCTGGGTATCCGATACCAGACTTGCATCAATTCTAACGCCGCATGCCTAACGCGCAAAGCAGCCAATTTCAAGAGTTGTCTCGTCGAAAGGCGGCTGAAGCTTCAGTCCCAATTCCGACTCCGACCAGCCCTCCGCCGCATCCATTACCCTAGAAAGGTCGAGGAGTTCACCATGACCGTCATTCGGCAGGAAGATTTTGTTGCTAGCGTTGCTGGCGCTTTGCAGTACATCAGCTACTACCACCCGGTGGATTACATTACCAGCTTGGCTCGCGCGTATGAGCGGGAGGAGTCGCCGGCGGCGCGGGATGCGATGGCGCAGATTCTGGTCAATAGCCGGATGTGCGCCGAAGGGCATCGGCCGATTTGCCAGGATACGGGGATTGTTACGGCGTTTCTGAAGGTCGGGATGGATGCGCGCTTTGAGCCGGCGGCGGGCGAGGAGCGGAAGGACGTGCAACAGATGGTGGACGAGGGCGTGCGGCGGGCCTATCTCGATCCGGATAACAAGCTGCGGGCTTCGATACTGGCCGATCCGGCGGGGGCGCGCAAGAATACCAAGGACAATACGCCGGCCTGCGTGACGGTGGAGCTGGTGAAGGGCGGGGCGGTGGATGTGACGCTGGCGGCCAAGGGCGGAGGGTCGGAGGCCAAGGCCAAATTCGCGATGCTGGACCCCGGCGATTCGATTGTGGAGTGGGTGCTGAAGATGGTGCCGACGATGGGGGCGGGGTGGTGTCCGCCGGGGATGCTGGGGATCGGGATTGGCGGCACGGCGGAGAAGGCGATGCTGCTGGCCAAGGAATCGTTGATGGAGCCGATCGACATTCAGGAGTTGAAGGCGCGTGGGGCGGCGACGCGGGCCGAGGAGTTACGGTTGGAGTTATATGACAAGGTGAACCGGCTGGGGATTGGGGCGCAGGGGCTGGGCGGGTTGACGACCGTGCTGGACGTGAAGGTGCGCGATTATCCGACGCATGCGGCGAATTTGCCGGTTGCGATGATTCCCAACTGCGCGGCGACGCGTCATGCGCACTTTGTGCTGGACGGCTCGGGGGCGGTGTTTCTCGACCCGCCGAGCCTGGATAACTGGCCGAAGCTGGCTTACGACGTGACAGCCGCGCGGCGGGTGAATCTGGAGACGGTTACGCGCGAGGAGGCGGCAACTTGGAAACCCGGCGAAGTGCTGCTGCTGACTGGGAAGTTGCTGACCGGGCGCGACGCCGCGCATGCGCGCTTGACCCAGATGCTGGACCGGGGCGAGCGGCTGCCGGTGGACTTCCGCGGGCGGTTTATCTATTATGTGGGGCCGGTGGACCCGGTGCGCGACGAGGTGGTCGGGCCGGCGGGGCCGACGACGGCGACGCGCATGGACAAGTACACGCGGCAGATGCTGGCCGAGACGGGCTTGCTGGGGATGGTGGGCAAGAGCGAGCGCGGACCGGCGGCGATTGAGGCGATACGGGAGTACGGCGCGGTCTATCTGATGGCGGTGGGAGGCGCGGCATATCTCGTGTCGAAAGCGATTCACGGGTCGCGCGTGTTGGCCTTTGCCGATCTGGGAATGGAAGCCATTTATGAGTTTAACGTGCGCGATATGCCGGTGACGGTGGCAGTCGATTCGCAAGGCACCAGCGTTCACCAGACAGGCCCGGCGGAGTGGCAGCGGCGGATTGCGGGGATTGCGATACTACAGTGAACGAGTGAAGAAGGGATCAGCGGTTGGCTGGGCGGAGTCCGTCGGAGGCTGAGGCGTAGCGCGCCAGTTCCTGTGCGGTGCCGGAGTTGAATCCCTCCCGCATGGAGGCCAAAGCATCGCGCATCATGCGCTCGCGATCATTCTGGGGAATAGCGGCTTGGGAGCGCTCAGCGGCTTGACGGAGAGCGGCCTTCTGTTTTTCGTTGCCTGTATCGGGAAACATCATGCCGGACACCTCTCGTAATCAGTATCGCACCAAAGAGGTACCGCACGCATGGTTACTTTTGCTCATTTTTCACTTTTTCCGGATAGCGGCGCGGAGGATTGCGTCCACAACTTCTTCCGGCGTTAGCGCGTCTACGGAGATGTTGACGTGGGCGGTGCGATAGAGCGGAAGACGACGCTGATAGCGGGCGGCGAGATTGGCCTGGTCGGCAAGGATGGGGCGAATGTGTTCGGTTCCGCTGCAACGGTTGAGGGTTGTTGCTAACTCGACCTCAAGATGCACCAGCAACGTGCCAGGAGTGGTGAGCAGCAGCGCGCGCGTGGCTTCGGTCTCGATGGCGCCGCCGCCGAGGGCCATCACCAGCGAGTCGCCAGCGGCCAGGCGCGCGATGGCGGCGTGTTCGCGGGCGCGGAAGACGGGCTCACCGTGGCGGGCAAAGATCTCGGCGATGGTTGTGCCGGCCTCGGCCTCGACGGCGTCGTCCACATCGATGAAGCTCCAGCCCAGGCGAGCGGCAATGAGCGGGCCGACGGTGGTCTTGCCAGAGCCCATGAAGCCGGTGAGGACGATGCGGCGGGGCGGGGCGGAATTGGTTGAGGCTTGCACAGCCTTAGTGTAATGGTTTGCCAGCTCGCAGGTGATCAGCGAACTCCACTCCTCCAGAACAGTTGCAAAACCGCTTGATTTTGCTGAAAACGGTCCGAAACGGCGGCTTTTTGGGTTAAAAAAGGGAAATAATCGGGGGTTTTCAGTTACTGATTCGTCAATAGTCCGATTTTTTATGTTGTTCATTCCTTGGGTGTTACAAGAAATATCGAAATAATTATCATGTCCTAAATGGTAGGGGGGTGGCTGAAAACAGAGATCAGGGATCAGGGAAGAGGCATCAGAAAATGCGCGGGTGTGGCCGGTGTTCATGCTTTCATTGTGCGCCGGGCGAGGGATATTCCCTGAAGCATCTTTCGACTTCGCTCAAGGCAGGCTTTGCGATGGGGCCAACTGCCCCTTCGGCGGTCAGAGCGAAGGCGTAGGTTACCCACCCTTCGCCAGAAAAACGGCGAAGAGTGGGTAACCAATCGGTAGTGTCGGGCTCGGCCTCTTCACGAAGACTGACTTGGGGCTCGGCGACGGTCTTCGTGACCGTGATATGCAATTCAGCAAGCCACAGCAAATCTTCATCGGTTATTTCGTGAGACTCAGGAATGACTTCAAGGCCATCGGCTATCATGCCGTCTACAACATTCGGAGCGTACCTCCACTCGACGGCGAAGGAATCACCCACCCACTGCCAAGACTCCAAGCCAAGGTTCTCGTCTACCCACGCCCTAGCCTCTACAGACTTTGGAGTGAGCAATACTACTGTACCCTCGTTTCTAACGAGAACATCAGCCATCACTCTTCCCCTCGATGAACAGCCATCATTCTACACATTTTACGTCATTGACCTTGCCCCACACAGAGGGCATCGGGCCTAAACGGCGTAACCCCGTCACCTTGATGTCGGCCATGGTCCGACATCTTGAAAACACAATGAAGACTTGACGGCGAACGCGGTTGGTCTGCGATTGGCTTAGAACTTATCCGTACATAATGATAGTCTGTCTCCAACAGATAAGGGCTGCGGCCAGCGATAGCAGGGCGATGTAGCTGGCCTCGGTCTTCTTGAAGCTCACCAGCAACTTTCCGAAGCGGGCGATCCAGGAATGGGTGCGCTCGACCACCCAGCGGCGGGCTGGATGATCGGGGTGGTCTCTTTCCTCCTCTGTCTCCTGGCGACGGGTCTTGACGTTCCGTTGATCGTTGCGTTTGCGACTGGTCACCCGATGCTGCGCAGTCAGTTGATTGCATGGGGTCACGTAGAAGCGAGACAAAACTTTGGCGATTCCTTCACTTCCGAACAAGCGTTGAGTTTCGGCATAAAGCGATTAGCAGACACACATCGAATTTGGACTTGCCCCCAAAAGTGAGACACGCAGTTGAGACTCGATTTTCAGCCAATGGAGAATTGAGTCATGGGAATGTTGCGTAGGAAGTTCACACGGGAGTTGAAGTTGGAGGCGGTGCGG
>JBEKNI010000032.1:0-48844 GCA_049522975.1 Occallatibacter sp.
CCTCGATACCCTGATGAAGCGCGCCCGCTAAGTAATCGCCCTGGGCCAATTATAAGAATAGGTCGCGCCGGCCTCCCGGCCGGCTGTTGCGTGGACCTCCCGGTCCACGCCCCACTCCACACCAACAGGAAAACGCGGGTGCCCACCTTCGCTGTGCCTCTGTTTTTGCGGCTACGGTGGAAAGCATATCGCATACGCCCATCATCCAGAGTCGCTCACTGAGGCAATCGTGTGAAATTGCCGATTGTCTCTTCCTCGCGATGAGAGGAAACTTTATAAAGAGCAAATAACGCCACGAAATGCGCTTTAAGGAACCTCTGATTAAGTCGGTTTTGTATCAGGGCACGACTTTAGTCGTGCCGCAAGTGCAGCAAAATGAACGCGGGCTTTAGCCCCTGAGGGAGCGCCCAACGTGTAGGCGGACTTAATCAGAATCAGAGGTTCCTTAACGCCTTTCAAATATTATCAACTTGTTCGCCCGCACGCCAACAATCGTGTTTCCGCTAGGAGAAATGGCAACGTCGTGCCATTCGTCCCACGACTCGCCGAGGTCGCCCGTTTTTATGCGACCCAATCTTAATCCGCTTTCTGCATTAAAGACTTCCAGAGCAGCGGAATCTCGCCCACCGCTGACCAGGGCAACAGTGGACGATTCTCTAGCGCACACGAGCTTCTCTACGCCACGGGAATTCAACTCAAACCGATATTCAATTCTTCCTGAATCACAGTTCAGGACATATGCATAGAGAGAAGTCACACCCGCAATTAAGATTCCCTTGCTCGCGGGTAAGCAGGACAAGGCGTTCACTGAGATTGGCGACGGGAGGTTATTGACCTCTTTTAGGGTCGAGGAATCTATGATCCTCAGCGGGGCTCCGGCTGCATCGAAGCCGACAACAATCTTGTGATCCCCTGCAAAGTCCGCATACGTCCATGTCGGATCATCGGAACCTGAGCACGCCTTAGTAAACGTCCGATGCTCTAAGTCGAAAAGCCAGCAATCACCGCCGCAAAATGCTAGCAATACTTGAGTCCCGTATAGCTTACAGTCGTATACCGATGCCCAGCGACCTTGTCGCGGAACCGCGTACCGAACGCAATCCGGCTCTTCGAGAGTATAGACATCGATGGTTCTAGTGTTTTCTCCAAAGGAAACCAGCGTAGCCCCGGAGCACAGTACATGGTGTTTCGCGCCTGCTGTCTGAATCGGCCTTAGAAGCCATACCTTCCTGTCCTGCGTCAGATAATGCAACGACCCGGGGCGGTCACGATCCCATACGATGAATTGATCGAAACCTAGGCCCTGAAAACTGGATACTCTTACCGACATCGACTGCATTGCGTCGGCAACAAAGGCAATCGGGAGTTCAGTCATCTTCTCGAACCCCTCGATTCGGGAAGCGGATATCTTACGGGTGAGCAACTCAACAAGTTCCGACAATGAACGCGTCAGCAGGTCGAAATATATGCTCGTGGGCAGAAGCCACGACGGTCTATAATCTTCGATCAATACGGGAACGAGAAATCCTGGACCCGAATCGAATTCCCGCGCTTGCGCTGAACGCCGCTCTAATACGGCCCACTTACGCTGGTCATAGTTTGACGAAATAAGGGCGACACAGCACCGCGCATCGCTAAAGTAGACTCGAGTCAGATAATCCGCGCCGTCCTGGCCCAAAAGCTCGTGTTCGAACAATTCGTCAAAGAATACCTCAAAGCCACTCTTGCGCAAAGCATCCGACAATTGTCGGGCGACACCACGATCTTTTCCCGCGAAGGATATGGCGAAATCAAATCTCACAGTCTTACTCCTTACTTGGTGCGCAAATATAGATATTAAGATATAGGAAACCACACCCCTACGCCACCACCTTCAGTCTCACCCCTTCCTGCTCCTGCAAGCAAGCAATGATATTGAACAGGTTCACAGCAGTCGGATTCCCCTTTGGTCCGAAGATCTGATGGAGCATCTTCACGTGAATGCCGGTCTTCTGGGCCAGCGCGGGAAAGCCCAGTGTCGCATTGATGTAGTCGCGCAGAATCTCCCGGCCCCGAGCGCCCCTCCAATACCCCTTCCCCGAACCGCCGCCGTCATGCGGTTTCTCGTCAGCGGGACCGCTGCCCTCCACGCCGCCAACAGGACACCCCCGGCTCCAAACCCATTCCCGCGCCCCCTCGCCCGCCAACAAAGATTCGACGGCCCCAGCCAGCAAAATCCTGCGATACTCCCCATCTCCCCGGAACCGCGCCTGCACCCTCTCCCGGAAATCCCGCGTCAACGCCATCCCCTGATAGTAACGTATATATTCCCATCCGATTTGCTCCGTCACGATGAACGCGCCACGCGAGCGCCCCAAATCCCATCTTTAGCCCCTAAAAACTCCCAAACCGGGCGTCCAATGTCCCGTTTCTGAGACCCTGGAAGCCACGAACCCCACGCAAGCCAAAAGCGAGCCTCTGGCCCAACCGTCGAGCCCGCCTTGAGCAAAGTCGAAAGGTAGTTGCGGATAATAACCGTCCCCGCGCGCACAATAGATACAGTCGCAAACGCGAGAGCCCAATGACCACCCTCCAATCTCCAACGCGCGCAATCCGAGTCCCAGTCCCTAATCTTCCCCTTTCCTTCCTCTAAAAACAGCCTTACCCCCACCCCCCCACCCTGTGGAAATCTTTTTTTGGCTCGCCAATTCCTCTTAACCACCACGAAATCAATGGCTTGCATTTTGGTAATGTTAACGAATCAGTAACACCAAACCTCGAATTTTGCCCGCTTTTCAGCTAGAAAGTGGCTGTTTTAGCCCCAAAACCCCGCCTTTTTGGCCTTTTTTGAATGTGGCTGCACCTGCCTCAGCCCTCGATTCCAGCCAGTTTCCGCGCGGCTGCCCAAGTCCGTCGACGCTCCGTTTGGCCAAAGCGAGACAGATGCTCATCTCCACCGAATGTGGTTATCATGCCTCTTGGAGGCACAATCCCCATGAACCTTACCGGCAACACCATCCTCATCACCGGCGGCGGCACGGGCATCGGCCGCGGGCTGGCCGAAGAGCTGCACAAACTCGGCAACCAGGTCGTCATCGCCGGGCGGCGCAAGAAGATGCTGGACGAGACTACAGCCGCCAATCCCGGCATGAAGTCGCTCCCGCTCGACATCGAAAAACCCGCGGCGATTCGCGCCTTTGCCGCGCAAGTGGCCGCCGAGTTTCCCGCGCTGAACGTGCTCATCAACAACGCCGGCATCATGCGCGCCGAAGACCTGCTCGCCCAGCAAGCCGATCTGGCCGACGCGGAGGCTATCGTCTCGACCAACCTGCTGGGGCCGATCCGCTTGACGGCGGCGTTGCTGCCGCACCTCCTGAAGCAGCCCCGCGCCGCGATCATGAACGTCTCTTCGGGTCTCGCGTTTGTTCCGCTGGCGCAGACGCCCACTTATTGCGCGACCAAGGCGGCTATTCACTCCTATACCGAGTCGCTCCGCTATCAGCTCCGGGGAACGCGGATCGAAGTGATCGAACTGATTCCGCCTTATGTGGCCACGCATCTGATGAACGGCGCGGACGACCCGCGCGCCATGCCGCTGGACAAGTTCATTGCCGAGGCGATGGGGATTCTGAAGACTCAGCCGACGCCCACGGAGATCTGCGTGGAAAACGTGAAGGGCCTGCGCAACGCCGCCGCGAGCGGCCGATATGACGCCGTCTTCGCCGGACTGAACGCCGCCAGGCCGGATGGGCACTGAGCGGAATGCCGCAGGCCCCGGAATCGGGACCTGCGGCGCCCATTTTTGCGAAGGAACATTCAGAGGCGGGTTGCGCGGCATCGCTTCTTACCGGTTCAGGGTGAAGACCACATTCACCGTGGTCTCGACCTCGACGGGCTGACCGTCGAGCAGATAGGGCCGGTAGCGCCAGGTGCTCACGGCATCCAGCGCGGCTCGCTGCAGCAGCGGGGGTCCGCCGACTACCCGCAGATTCTCGATGGTACCGGCTTTGGAGATGGTGGCCGCCAGGGTCACAGTGCCTTCGGTGTGCGCGGCGATGGCGATGGGCGGATAGACCGGCATCGTCTTGCGGATCAGCAGGACTTCCTCAGCTCTGGAGGAGACGGAGACCGGACCGCTGACCTCCTGGCGGACGAAATGAGGCCTGAATTGGACGGGAAGAGCGGGGCCGGTACCGCCGGGTGTGCCGGAGTCGGTCCCCTGCCCTAGTGGGTCGCCGATTGGGGCGGGCTCGGGAGTCCTGGCGATGTAGGTAATGGCCGGAATCGTGGACGGCACAACGATATGGCCACCAGACATCTCGGACTCAGGACGCTGCGTCTCCGCGACCGGCACCGGACGCTGCTCGGGCGCGGGCGCCGGCACTGTTATCAGCGTGGAGATGCTGAAGTGCGGCAGCGCCTCGGTGCGGATGAGCGGAAAGAGGACCAGCGCCAGCAGGATGGAGGCGTTGAAGGTGAACGCCACGATCATCCAGCGACGGCTGCGGGTGCGGATTCTGCCCGCGGAATCAAATGTGGAGTCTTCAAACATGGCCTGCCTCCCTTTGGAGCAATGTCAGCCGCGCCGTCCGGGAGTTTGGAGGCCATTTTCAGGCGCGAGCGGGCTAACCGCTCTCGACGCCAACCGGCGCGGGGAGCGGGGCTCGAAGCACTCCGCAAATCCCAATCGGAACCACTGCATTAAGGTAGACACCAACGCGGGAGAAATTGTTCCCGGAAGAATTGAGTTATAAGAATCCATCCTCTGCAAATTGCATGTAACCTTTTCTGTGCGGGGCTCGTAAGCATAGTTAGAAGGGGAAGAGCGAATGGAGAACGCAGTGAGCGGCGTCCTGAACGAGTTTCGCAATGGGGATGCGGACGCCTTCGAGACGCTCTTCCGCCTGCATCAGCGCGCGATCTACGGCTGGGTTTTGCGCATCGTCCGCAATCCGGAGACGGCTGAAGATCTGACCATCGAGAGCTTCTGGCGGATCCACAAGGCCCACGCGCGCTTCGAGCCGGCGTTGGGCTTCGAGGGCTGGGCGCGGCGCATCGCAACTCGCGCGGCGCTCGATTGGCTGCGGGCGCGGCACGCGGAGAACGAATTCTCCACGGATATGCTCGTCGAAGTGGCGGCTCCAACTGTGGCCGATCCTGCCGTCACAGCAGAGATTCGCTTGAAGACCGCGCAGGCATTCGGGCGGCTGACTCCCAATCTGCGGATTGCGGCCACGCTGGCGGTCGTCGAGGGAGAGCCGCAGAAGGATGTGGCCGCGGCGCTGGGAATTTCAGTGGCCGCCGTAAAACTGCGCGTCTTCCGCGCGCTGCGATTGCTGAAAAAAGATTTGGAAAGGCAGGGAATCATACCATGATTGGACACGACCAAGATCATCAACCAACCCGCTTGAAGAAGCTCTTGCGCGAGGCGCTGCCGCCGGTCGGGGCCGGCGCCGGTCCGGAGCGCGATCTGTGGCCGGCGATGCTGCGGCGGCTGGACTCTGAATCTGCCGCGCCGGCTACACACGACCACTGGGCGCGGAGCTGGGCCTGGTTTGACGGGGCGCTCGCGGCATCCTTGGTGGGCCTCGCCGCGCTTTTCCCGGCGGCGATTCCCCTGGCTCTCTACTACCTGTGAAACGGCGAATCTCTTCGCCCATCAACGGATTTCAAAATGAGGAGGAAGTTATGAACAACCATCCGTATCTGCGCGCTTACCTGGCGGGGATCTTCATTCCCACGCTGGTTCTGCCGCTGCTGCTCACTGCCTTTATCGTGGTGCGGATCGTACTCCAAGTGCCGGTTCCCATCGAGCAGGCCATGATTTTTCCCATGGCTGTAGTCCCTTCGCTCTTCGGCCTCTGGAACATGCTCTGGCTCTGCTCGCACGAGCATACTCACCTGCCCATCGGCCTGCATGGCGCGGTGCTGCCGCTGCTGCTGATGCCGCTGGGAGCGACCACGGCAATCTGCCTGGGTGTGCTGAGGCTGGGCGCGCATGGAGCGACCTGGTTCGATGCCTGCGAGATTCCGTATACGCTGATCGCGCCATGTTTTTTGGCCGCGCTGGCAGGCTATTACCTGGTGTGGAAGTACATCGTGGGCTTCCTGAACCGCGTGATGGGGATTGCTTGAGGAAAGATAGATTTTGCGTACCGAACGCAAAGATCCCTATGGAATCGATGCACATCGCAATTACGGCGCTTCGCAGATAACGAAGCGCCGTAATCGGTTTCAAAGCCGGGCCATGGAAGTTAATACCGATGGGCGGCGGGCAGGAAGGGCAGGACGGGGGTTCCTTCCTCCCGCACGGCCTTCAACTTGTCTGGATCGAGACCGAGCAGCCAGAGAACGCTTGGCGCCACCTGCGCCGTTGTCACTCTTCCCTTGACGACCTCGGCGTGGCGGATGCCTGGGCCGGAGACGAGCAATCCCACGTGAATATCGTCTTCGTTCAGACCGCCGTGCTCTGCGATCTTCGAGCCGCCGGTGAAGATCACACCGGTGTTGGTCTTCACAATGATGTCGGGCGTGCGTTCATCCACCGACGGATCGTCCCAGCGATTGATCAATGTCGAGCCGGCAAAGATCTCCTGCGCGCCCAACTGCGCGCCTCCGGTGGCTTCAGTCAGGTTGGGCAACACGGCGGCAAGATCGGAAGGTTGATTGAGCCAGATCAGCGAACCGTCGTCGGAGATGTCGAAGGCATAGCTGGAGCCGATCACCGTCGCCGGGACGCCGCCGCCGATCTTGGTGACCTTGGCTTGGTCGATTGGCGATTGGCCGTGCTTGGCCGTAAGGATGATGACCGTCGACGAATCGAGACCCGCACTCTTGATCGCGGACCAGATGCGGCCCAGCGACTGGTCCACGAAATCCAACTCGGATTTTAGGCCGGCGCTGGGCGTGGCCCACTGGTCGGTATATCCGTTGCCGGCCAGTTTCTCGCCCACGCTGACGGCTTGGAAGTTGAAGCCGAAGATGGCCGGGACCGGCGCGCTCCTCGATCCATCATGAGTGCGTCCATTGACTTCGTTGAGAATGGCGTTGACCTTGAGCGTGTCATAGCACCTGATGTTTTCGATGCTGTCGGTCCACGCATTCGACGGCGTGGCGTTGGCCGGATCCGGCAAGGGATTGCAGCCGGGGACCGAGGGCAGCGCCACCGGAACGGAATTGATCTCCGGTGTGTACAGATCGACAACGCCGCTGCCGCTAGGGCCGTTGACCCATTCATACGACGGATGCTTGTCGGACCACGCGGTATAGAGTCCGGCTTCGTGAGCGACCTCGAAGATGGTGTTCACACGCAGATATTGGTGCGGCCAGACGGGGCTGCAACCCTTGCTCGAATCGCGCGGCAGATAGGCTGGATTGATACCGCCGCCGCCGTTCAGCTGGGTGTAGTCGATATCGATCTCTTCGTCGAAGCCGATCTGTGTGCCGATGACCGAAGGGCAGAGTCCTGGGCCGCCGACGATGCCGTAAGGAGTGGTAGTGGCGGGCGGCGAGAGCTTGCGGTTGTAAGTGACGTCGTACCAGAAGCCCGTGGTGACCGGCGAACCACCTGTGATCAGCGCGGCCAGTCCGGGGAAGGAATCGGAGATTGAGGGGATGTAGGCATTGTCGTAGCGAATGCCTCGATTGGACAAGGCGGCCAGAGTCGAAGTGGGGTTGGCGGCGGCGTAGTTGCTCAGGTCGACAGAGTGCAGGCCGTCCACGCTGATCAGCAGAACGTGCTCAATCTTCGGAGATTCTGCCAGGCTTGTTGTCGCCGCGGCGCAGGTGAGTGCGCACAGGATAAGGGAAAACTTGAGAAACTTCATGATTTTTTGCTCCTTGGGTTGGGGGAGTTTCAGTCAACACCGCCGTCCGGGGACGGGCGGCTTGGGGGATTGGCGACTTACCTCCGGCGAGCGCGGAGACTGGCGCAGACCGGCCTTCCCAGTCTGTCCCGCAAAGATTACAAAAACAGCAGGGGACTATGAACGGATTATGAAATGAATGGCGGATTTGAATGCCAATTGGCTACGCGCCGGGATTGAAAAAGTCTTCCAGCCCGGCGCGCTTTGCGTGAGCGGCCATGGAGGCTTGAATCTCCAACGCCAAAGCCAGCGCGTTGCGTCCCTGCTGCGCAGTCACTCGCGGAGTGCGACGCGTGCGGACGCATTCAAGAAACGAAAGAATCTCCAGGCGCAGCGGCTCGCCGGGAGTGACCGGCGGCCTGGAGAAGCTCAAGCCAGCCTTCGGTTCCGCGGGAGTTGTGAACTGTGTGATCACCGCCGGATCGATCTTTGCCATGGCGGCAAACTGCGCAATCAGCGCCGGGTCAATCTTCTTAAGGTCGATCACTCCCGATGCGATTCCCTCAGCAATTCCCGGCGGAAGCAGCGCGGCAATCTGCGGCGGCAGCTTGGCAATCAGATCCGCGGGCGAAGTCTTGCCCGCATCCGCATTTACCCGAATCACCAGCACGTCCTGGCGGGCATAGTCGATAGAGACGTACTGGCGCGGCTCGAAGAAGCGCAGCTTGCGGACGCGCTCCGTCGAGACACGCGAGGCGGTGAAGTTGGCCACGCAACCCGACTCGAACTCGACGCGGACGTTGGCGATGTCCACCTTCGGCGAGAGAATTGGCAGGCCGACGGCGCGCACCTCGCGCACCGGCGAGGCGGCGAAGGCGAGCACGATGTCCAGATCGTGAATCATCAGGTCCAGCACCACGTCCACATCGAGGGCGCGCGGCGTGAAGACCGAGAGCCGGTGAGCCTCGAAAAACATGGGGCGGCGCAGTTGCGGCTGAATGGCCAGCACTGCGGGATTGAAGCGCTCCAGGTGGCCGGGCTGCAGAATGCGATGGTTCTTCTCGGCGCGTGCAATCAGATCGTCGGCTTCGGCAAGCGAGGCGGCCAAGGGCTTTTCGACCAGCAAGTCGAGTCCCGCATCAAGCAGCGCCGAGGCGACCGCATGGTGATGCACGGTGGGAACTGCGACGGTAGCCGCGTCGAGTTTGAGTCCGGCGGCCAGCAGTTCGTCCACGGTCGAGAAGACGGGGATTGCGTATTTGGCCGCGGCATCGGCGGCCCGGGCCGCGTCCGGCTCGACGGCCGCCACCAGAGCGGCACCGGCGGTCTCCAGTTCGCGGTAAACGCGGAGGTGATTCTTGCCGAAGGCTCCGGCTCCGGCAACGGCGACGCGCAGAGGAACCTGGTTCACGGGCGCGGCATCCATCCCTGCGGCGCTCTTGGGGGCGGCTCCGGCGCTGTGGATGCGCGCTCCGGCTCCGCTTCCCGGCCTGCCTGCTCCGGCTCCTGCTTCTGGCCTTCGACAGCCTTCAGGCAGCGGCCATAGAGCGAGAGCAACTGATTCACGTGCTCCTCGGGCTTGGTTCCGGCGGCTCCGCTGAAGCCGGTCGAAGGCGCCGCTGGCCTTCCCACGCCCGCCGTGACGGAAACGAACTTGAGCAGATCGAGAGCGATATCTTCCTTGCGCCGCGCACCCAGGCTGGCGCTGCTGATCTCATCCATGGATTCCTCTCCAAAGAGGATGCTACCAGACGGGGGGTTGCGGAATTTCCTTCATGGCCTCGCGGGCCAGCGCCAGCCGCTCCTCGGCGAGTTTCGCCTCCTGCCACTTGTGCATCCGTTTGAGCGCCGCGATCTCCTTCTCCAGGTTGTCCGCGATGGCTTCAAAATCGGGGCTGGGCATCTTCTTGCGCTCGGCGTAAGACTCCTGCAGCCACTCGACGGCCTCCGCGTCGTCTCCAGCGTCGAGGAAGATGAGACCGCGGGTTCCGTAGACTGAGGCGAGCGCGGAGCCTCCCTCGGCCGCCAGTATCTTTGCCGCCCGGTCGGCCAGCTTGTGAGCCTCTGGAAAATCGCCCATCCGTCGATAGCAGTTGGCCATGTTATTTAGCAGCACGCCCATGCGGAACGGAGAAGTGGATAAGAACTTCTCCCTCACCTTCAATGCCTTCTCATAGTGCGCCAGAGACTCCTCAAAGCGGCCCTGTTCCGAGCACATCACGCCGAGATTGACCCACGCCTGCGTAGCCGATTCAGGGTGCTTCATGGCCAGATGAATCTCCGCCGCCTCCAGGTAGCAGCGTTCGGCTTCGCCGGGATCGGCCGTACGCACCGCATTGCCCAGGTCCAGCAGAACCGACGGCAGGTGCGGATCGTCCGGATAATCGCGCAGTATCTTCAATGCGGCCCGCAAGGGAACGGCGGCGTGGTCGCGCAGGCCGATGCGGTTGTAGCAATTGCCCGCGCGCCACAGCATGTCGGCCAGCGCCAGCGGCTCGTTCTGTTCCGACAGGAGCTGAATGGCCTGTTCGCAGTAGGGGATCGCAAGGCGGTATTGCTTGCGCGTCATGTAAAAGCCCGCTGTCGTCAGGGCATAGAGTCTATTGCGGTCGGAACTGTCCATGGGAATCCTCCCCTCGCGAAGACACTACAGCGATAGTTTATCGCTTGACGCTGCGGCAGCGAAAGACGGAATCCTCCCCGGCCAGGCCAATCGCATGAACGAATCTTGCAGATTATTTCAACCATCCTGCTACGTTGAAGTTTGGTCGGCCCTCTCGCATTCGCCGAACTTCGGACTCGCCGATCCGGGGATTCTGACCGGTCCGTCCTCCAGGGACACCCCAAACAGGCGCCAATCCGAGGCTTTTAACGCTGATTTACGGCCTTTTGGGCCGCTTTTCTGCCAACTTTCAACCGCTTTTCACGGAGGTTTTATGAACAGATACGCACAAAACAAAGGAGTTAGATTGTTTTATCGTCCCTTTTTGGGGTACCCCCCACCCCCCTATTTACCGTGAGACTGTGAAACTGTGAAGAACTGCCTTGCCTTCCAGCAATTGCCCTGGCCTCCCCGGCGGTTCCCGAAGCGGCGGAATGTGCCTTTGTTGCGGATCGCGATACCCTGAGAGTCATGCGGACGGCTTACATCGCGATGGGCGGGAATCTGGCCAGTTGGGCCGGCACGCCGGAGGCTACGCTGGCGGCGGCGGTTCGGCGCCTCGAATCGCTGGGACGAGTTGCGCGCCGGTCGTCGCTTTACTCGACTGCGCCGATGGGGTTTGCCGCGCAGCCGCGATTCGTGAATGCTGTGGCCGAACTGGAAACGGCGCTGGAGCCGCGGGAACTGCTCGATGGATTGCTGGCCATCGAGCGAGAGTTCGGGCGGGAGCGGGCGGCGGGGTTTGTCAATGGGCCGCGGACGCTCGACCTGGACATTTTGCTGATGGGCGAGTTGGAGATTTGCGAACCGGGATTGGAGATTCCGCATCCGCGGCTGGCGGAGCGAGCGTTCGTGCTGGTGCCGCTGAATGAGATGGATTCGCAGTTGCTTGTACCAGGCGTTGGGAAGACGGTGGTGCAGTTGCTCAACTGCTTGGATGAAAGCTGCGCGGGGGCGTCCGATGCGGTGGTCCATCTGCAAAACGATGCGTGGGACGCCCGGTAGAATCGTTGGGTGAGCCTCGAATTCAATCTGCTGGCGACAGGCGCGGCCGGCGGGCGGCGGGGACGGATGATGCTGCCTCACCGTGCCGTCGAGACGCCAGTCTTCATGCCGGTGGGAACAGCGGGCACCGTCAAAGCCGTTGCGCAGGAGATGCTCGAAGCTCTCGGCGCGGAGATCATCCTGGCCAACACCTATCACCTCTATTTGCGTCCGGGCCATGAGGCCATCCAGCGCATGGGCGGGCTGCACCAGTTCATGAGTTGGCCGCGGGCTCTGCTGACCGATTCGGGCGGCTTTCAGGTCTTCAGCTTGAGCGGGCTGCGCAAGGTTAACGACGAGGGGGTGCGCTTCCGCTCGCATCTGGATGGGAGCAGTCATTTCTTTACGCCGGAAGACTCGATGAATGTGCAGATCGCGCTGGGCGCGGATATCTGCATGGCCTTCGATGAATGTACGGAATATCCGGCCGAACGGAGCCGGGCCGAAGAGAGCTTGCGGCTGACGATGGCCTGGGCGCGTCGCTCGCTCGATCACTTTCGCGCCCACTGCGACGAAGTCCCGTGGCACGATCAGATTCGGGTGCCCGAGGTCCCTCGCACTTGGGAACCTGGGAGCCAATCTTGCAGGCAGTCCCTCTTCGGAATCGTCCAGGGCGGAATGTACCGCGATCTGCGCCGCGAGAGCGCCGAGCGGCTCGTCGAGATGGACTTCGACGGCTACGCCATCGGCGGTCTGAGCGTGGGCGAGCCGCGCGAACTGACGCGGGAGATGATTGCCGAAGTCCTGCCGCTGCTGCCCGCCTGCAAACCGCGCTACGTGATGGGCGTGGGCTACCCGGACGAGATCGAGGAGTATGCGCGCATGGGTGTCGATATGATGGACTGCGTGCTGCCCACCCGCGCCGCGCGCCACGGCCTGCTCTTCACCAGCGAGGGGCGGCTGAACATCAAGGGCAAGCGCTACGCCGAGGATCAAGGCCCGCCCGACCCGGCTTGCAACTGCTCCGTCTGCCGCCGCTACTCGCGCGCCTATTTGCGCCACCTGATGCAGTCCGGCGAGGCTCTGGCCGGGATACTGAACACCATCCACAATCTGGCCTACTACCTGGGAATCATGGAGCGGGTGCGGCAGAGCCTTGCCGGAGGGCGGAGTTAGCGAGTCAGCACGCCTGCGTCTCCACGGATTGCCGGGCGGCCTTGAAGGCAAGCGTCAGCGTGAGGGCGGCGCTGAGCCAGAGGATCAGGCCGGTGCCCAGAGCTGTAATCCCTTGCAGATCGTCCACCGGCACAAATAAGACGCTGGCCAAGGCCCAGGCCAGCAGGATGGCTCCCGCCCGGTAATGCGCCGTATAGCGGAAGATCCGCGCCAGCGGAAACATATGCAGCCCCACAATGGCGGTGATTGCCGACGGGATGTAAGCGTCCAAATGCAGCCTGGCCAGCGTAAAGGCCACCGCGCCGACGGCAATCCACTGGATCGTATTGATCCAGCCGAAGGCGCGGCCCACGGCTGGATCTTCGGGTACGCGCGGCCAGCGCTTGGCCTCCCGGAAAAGCAACACGGCGGCCAGAATCAGCGCCAGCATGCCCAGCACGACGCCGGATACAGTGACCGCGCTGAGGGTTTGCCGGGCATAGAGCGAGAGAAAAAGCCATAGCGCCCCGAATCCTGCGCAAACGATGACGCCCGTGGCCCTTCCACTGAGTTGATTTGCTGATTCAATCTTCTGCATGACGTTTCTCCTTATCAGAACAGCGTGGGTGGGGAAGTGGTTCGATGTTATGCGCCGATGGCTCCGCCGAGGAGTTGCTTCAGCGCCTGCACGTATGCGGTGAGGGCCATGCGGCCGCTTTCGGTTATGCGATAGAGGGTCTGCGGCTTGCGCTGGACAAACTTCTTCTCGACCGAGACGTAGCCGGCTTCTTCCAGCTTCAGCAGTTGTGCGCCCAGGTTGCCGTCCGTCGAGCCGGTCTTCGAGCGCAGCCAGGTAAACTCCGCCTCTTCGACCCCAATCAGCAGCGAGAGCAGGGCCAAGCGCAGCTTCCCGTGGATCACAGGATTCAGCTCCGGCAGCTCAGGCATGGATGGCCTCCCGGCGGCGCGCGCGGGCTTCGCTGCTCATTGCGTAAATCCCGAAGACGATCTGGCAGAGAAAGATCGCCACCAGAAACACGACTGTGCATTGGTCATCGGAGCCAAAGCACGCCGCTACCGTTGCCGCCCACCAGACCATTGCGCTGGCAATCTGCGCCTTCCAGCGGATAATCATGCCGGAAGCTCCGTTGACGACGCCCAGCATGGCGGCAACGATCGCCACAAAGAGGTGTTGGTTGAACCTCCCGCTGAAGCCCAGAGCCGGCAACAACAATGTCAGCGAGACGCCCATGGCGACCCAGATCGAGAATATGGCCCGGCCTATCGTCGTTGCCGGCCTACGCTCCGGCTGGTTCTTCCGCTTCTTCCGGATAATCGCCCAGCAGAGCAGCCAGGCGCCCATCATGGTTACCAGCCAGGCCCATGGCCATTGGTTCCAGGCGGTCCAGCCGATGGCGACATAGTACGCCACCCCCCAGAAGACAAAGGTCCAGCCGTAGCTCTCGGTGCTCCGCCGGCCTTCGGCGATCATGCTTTCGATCAGGCTCAGCCTGTCTTTCAGTTCCAGTTCGTCCTTGCTTGCTGTCATCTCGATTCTCCCTGGAGGCCTCTTTTGATTCTCAGAGTTGTCCTCAATAAAGAGTACTCTATTAAATAGAGCTACAAATGTCAAGAACTATTTTTGAGGATTCTTTAGATTTTTTTCACAGCTTGTCTTGAAGCTACGCGGGGATGAGCTCGGAGGGCTGCGCTTCCTGCCTGGCGGGCGTTCTCGTCAGGCTCTGCTGGGCCGCGCGCAGTGCGCTCAACTCCGCGATGACGCGCTCCAGCACTCCGGCCCAGTCGCCCGGCGCACGCTGGCGGAAGAGCCGTGCCGTCGGGTACCAGGGAGTGGTCTCGGTCTCCTGCATCCAGCGCCAGTCGCTCAGATGCGGCAGCAGAATCCAGACCGGCTTGCCCATCGCGCCAGCCAGGTGGGCGATGCAGGTGTCGGTGGTGACGACCAGGTCGAGCGTCGCAACCAGCGCGGCGGTCTCTGCCAGATCGCGGTCGCGGCTGGAGCCGTCCCTGACGAAGACGTCGCCGGGCAGGGCGGCCAGATCTTCCGCAGCCGGCCCTTTCTGGAGCGCAATCCATGTGACGCGGGGTGTGCGCAAGAGAGGCAGAAACGTAGCCAGCTTGACGGAGCGCTCGCGATCGGCCTTGTAGCGGGGATTGCCGGCCCAGGCCAGGCCCACGCGCAGAGGCCGCTCTTCAGACCGTTCATTCCACCGGGCGCCGGGAAACTCCCTCCGCTTGGTGGCCGCAAGTTCGCGGTCGGCCCCCAGGTAAGCGCCGGGCCAGGGAACCGTCTCGACAGTTGTTCCGAAGACCGCGGGCAAGCTCATCAGCGGGCACTCGAGATCGAACTTATGATCGGATTGGGGCGGCTTTTCGCCCAACAGCGCCGTCACTGCGAGGCCGGCGCGTACCGCGGCCAGAGACTGCATCAGGCGCAAGACCGGCTCCTGGACCTGCAAGATGACCTGTCCGCCGCGTGCTTCGACCAGCGTGGCGTAACGGGAGAATTGAATCGTATCGCCCAAACCCTGCTCGGCATGCAGCAGAATCCGCCGGCCCTCCAGCGCTTCGCCCTGCCAGCGGGGGACGGAGAAGGCGCGCGGGCGGCGATGAACCTCGCGGAAGCGCCAACGGGCCTCGTAGCCCGGCCAGCCCTCTCCCCAGTCGCTCAGCCGCAGGCGGGTCAGGGAGAGGTTGTATTGCGCTCCGGGACTTGCCGGGTCGCGCTCGACCGCCAACTCCTGCGCGCGCAGAGCCTCGTCCATTCGCCCCAAGTCCAACAGCGAGTTGCCGCGGTTGGAGGCGGCGGCGCGATGACCAAGGGCCTCGGCCCGCTCGAAGACGTCGATTGCCTCCTGAAAGCGGCCCTCCTGGTGCAGCAGAATGCCGTGCATATTCACCGCCTCTGCATGATCCGGCTCGCGGGCCAGCGCCCAGCGCAGCCACTGCCATGCGCCCGCCGAATCGCGCTCGTCGGCGCGGAACTGGCACCAGGCTATCAGCGTCTCAACCTGCTCCGGATTGAGGACGAAGGCCTTGCGCAGATACTTCTCGGCTTCAGCGGGCCGCTGGCGTTCGCGCTCCAGAATCGCCAGATTCACCCAGCCGGAGACCAAGTCCGGGCGCAGTTCGACGGCGCGCCGCAAGGCAGCTTCGGCGCAGACCTCGCGCCCCTGCTCACGCAGCAGGCTGCCCAGATTCACCCACGCGGCGGCAAAATCCGGCCGCGCAACCAGGGCGCGGCGATAGCGGCGTTCAGCTTCTTTCAGCTTGCCCATGCGCGCCAGGACAAAGCCCAAGGCGAAGTCGCCCTCGGGCAATCGCGGACGCAGCGCCAGCACCTGGTGGTAGTGCGCCAGGGCCTCTTCGCTGCGTCCCAAGCTGGCCAGTGCGTTGCCCAGACCCATCTGCGCGGGCACGAGCGCCGGCTGACAGCGAAGGGCCAGTTCAAACTCCTGGATTGCCTCCTGGGGGCGTCCCGCGGCCAGCATCAGCTCACCCAATCCCATGCGGGCCAGCGCATTCATGCCGTCCAGGCGAATGGCCTGCTGGTAGGCGCGCTCCGCCTCATCGCCCCGGCCGGCGGCCTTCAGCGCCTGGCCCAGAGCGACCCAGGCCGAGCCCATCCGCGGCGCACACGCCAGAGCCGCGCGGGCCATCTTCACCGCCGCCTCCGGCTGACGGCTGGCCAGCGCGACCAGCGTCATCCCTATAAGCGCTCGCGGATGGCAAGGATTCTCCTCCAGCATCCGCTGGCAGCCCAGCGCGACCTCGGTCAGATGGCCGGTCAATTCTCTCGGAAAACTTGTCTCGTTGGTCTGGGTCATTGGACCGCGCCGGGGCGCTCTCATAGGAACGCTAAGCTAG
This sequence comes from Occallatibacter sp., assembly GCA_049522975.1. GTDB lineage: Bacteria > Acidobacteriota > Terriglobia > Terriglobales > Acidobacteriaceae > Telmatobacter. The sequence goes on from JBEKNI010000032.1 coordinate 16,474, forward strand.
TCGTAGCGGAACGCAAACAAAAATGAGCAGGTCGAGAGCAGATCCCGGGGAGGATTTTCCCGTTATTCCGATGGTTCATTTTCGGGATTGGCCGGAAATATACCATCTAACATATGCTTATTCAATAATATAACAAATTATGCGATTTTATCGTACAATTTGCATTATTATATAGTGCGATATACTTGGTTGTATCGTATACTTTGCATATGTGGATCTCTCGCGCCATCGAATCTCACCTGAAACACTCCGCCCGGACCCGGCCGGTGATTGTGCTGACCGGGGCTAGACAGACCGGCAAGACCGCCACGCTCCTCCACCTGTTTCCAAATCATGCCTTCGTTTCCCTCGATCTCCCCACCGAAGCCGAGCAGGCCGAGAAGGAGCCGGAGAGCTTTCTCAAGCGCTATCCGCCGCCGGCGATTATCGACGAGGTGCAATATGCCCCCGGTCTGTTTCGGCGGATCAAGGCGGCTGTGGATGCCAATCGCGCGCGCAATGGACAGTTCCTGCTGACCGGATCGCAGAAGTTCACCCTCATGAAGAACGTTTCGGAGTCGCTCGCGGGCAGGGCCGACATCGCAGAGCTGGAGACCTTATCCTTTGCGGAAATTCGCGGGGCATTGCCGCAAGCCAGAATCGAAACGGCCATCGTGCGCGGCGGTTTCCCCGAGCTGTATGCAAACCTGGAGATCGATTCGACGGCCTTCTACAACTCCTATCTGGCAACCTATCTCGAACGCGATGTGCGCTCGTTGACCAACGTCGGCAGTCTGCGGGACTTTGAGAGATTCCTGCGCGCCTGCGCCCTCCGCTCGGCAAATATGCTGAACAAAGCGGATTTGGCGCGCGATGTCGGCATCGCCCCTTCGACGGCCAATCAATGGCTCTCGATGCTGGAGGCTTCGGGGCAGGCTATCCTGCTGGAGCCATGGTTTTCCAACAAAACAAAGTCGATGGTCAAGAGCCCAAAACTCTATCTGGCCGACACCGGCCTGCTCTGCGCGCTGCTGAATATTCGCTCTGAAGAAGCTCTGCGGCAATCGCCCGCCGCAGGCGCGGTCTGGGAGACGTTTGTCTTCGCCCAGCTTCGCGACCGGGAACGCCGCGCCGGGCGGGCGGGCAGCCTCTTTTTCTGGCGCGACCGGAGCCGCGAGGTGGACTTCGTTGTCGATACGGGCGGACGCCTCGAGTTATTTGAGGCCAAATGGACGGAATTACCGGATGCCGGCGACACCGTGAATCTCGCCTATGTGGCCGGCGCAACCGGCAAATCCCGGGTGAGCGCCGGCGCTGTTGTCTGCCGCGCTCCGAACGGCTTTCCGCTTCCGGGCGGATTCCGGGCGCTGCCTGTAACCGAACTCGCCTGACGCCGCCGCGCCAATATACACTGGCGAGTCCCTTGTTTTTGGAGGTTTTTATGTCCGCTGTATCTTCCGCCGCCGCCCGCGTGCCGCTGGTCGAGCGCGATCAGGTCCCACCCGAGGTCGCCGACCTTTACGACCGGCTCTACGCAGATCGCGGCGTGGTGCCCAATATGTACAAGGCTCTCTCCAATGTTCCGCCGCTGGTGCTGGGCGTGGCCGCGCTGCTCAAGCCGCTGATGGCAGAGGGCGCTCTGGCCGGCTGGTACAAGGAGCTGATCGCGACCCAGGTGGCCGCGCTCAACCGCTGCGAGTACTGCGTCAGCGCGCATCGCCGCCTGGCAGAGGTTCGCGGCGCAACGCCCGAGCAGGTGGCCAGCCTGGAGGCGTTCGAGAGCGGCCCCTTCACGGAAAAGGAGAAGGCGGGCTTCCGCTACGCCGCCCTGCTCCACGGCTCGGGCAACGCCATCGACGACCAAGCCTATGCCGCGCTGAGCGAGCACTTCGATCTTCACGAGATTGTGGAGCTGACCGCCGTGGCCGCTGCCTTCGAGTTCTTTCCGCGCATCAACTCCGCCCTGCAGATTCCGGTGACGCCGCTGCCGGAAGCATCCACGGAGCCGGCCCCGCGCGCATCGTGCTAGCGAATTCGGGATTCTGTCAGCGGATAGGCAGCGCGTAGATCAGGCCGCCTTGCGTCCAGAGGGCGTTCGGGCCGCGCGACAGCCTCATCGCCGATCCCGCGCCCAGGCCGCGCTCGAAGATCTCGCCGTAATTGCCTGTAGCTTCGATCACATCGGCAGCCCAGCCATCGCGCAGCAGAAGATACTGGCCGTAACCGCGCTGCACGCCGAGCAGGCGCATAACGATTGGATCGTCGCTCTTCTTCATCTGGGTGAGATTGGCCTGCGTCACCCCGCTCTCCTCGGCCTGAATCAGGGCTTCGACCGTCCAGTTGACAATCGCCGCCCATTGCGGGTCGTCGAGCCGGTAAGTTGGCGCCAGCGGGTCCTTGGCGACCACGTCGGGAAGAATCTCGAAATCCCACGCCATGGCTTTGAAGGCGATTCTCTCGTAGGCCAGTTGCGAGACGTCGGCGGTGATGGCCGCGCAGTTGCGGGTGATGAAGGCCGCTTCCATCTCGCCTTCCTCCTGGAAGGAAAAGGGCAGCCAGTCGATCTTCTCGCGCTTCATGTAGCCTTGCAGCTCGATCTCGATCTCGGTGCCTCCCAGGAAGCAGACCTTCTTCCCGGCCAGATCTTTGGGAGAGCGGATGCCCATCGTCTTGTTGACGAGAAAGCCCTGATAGTCGTAGAAGACGGGCCGCGCAAAGCCGAATCCGGCGTTCGTTGTATTGATGTAATTGGGCGATCCGGTGGCCAGCAGCGCGATCTGGCCGGACTTGAGCGCCTTCAGGGCCTCCTGCTCGTCGCGAAAGGGGGTGACGGTCAATTTGGCATTCGGCCCCAGCGCCGCCACAGCGACAGCTTTGCAAATATCCAGATCGAAGGCGCCGTGGTTGCCGTGCGCATCCTGCGTGGAATACTCCGGCACCTCGGTGTTGATGCCGCACGCCAGCGAACCAGCGGCCTTTATCTTATCCAGTGTGGTTCCGGCGCCGGCCGTTGCCGCGCTTCCGATTGCCAGCCCGCCAATCAATATGAGAGATAGAACGGAAAACCTGCCCATGCGGGTCGTATTCCTTCCTTACTCCTTTTGATATTACTTCTCTCACAAAATCGGCGGCCGGAGTTGAATCCAGCCGCCGGGGAGGAATCGTTGGCAATGGCTCAGTTTGACGGCCAGGTTCCGGAGGTCGGCAGCCCGGGGTTGGAGCTGGGGCGAGGATTGAAATCCGCCGGCGCCGGATCGATCACCCCGCCGGCTGTAACGTCGGTCGGAACGATTCCCAGGACGCGGCATCCTTCTCCGCTGAAATGGGGCAGGCTGGTAACCAGGGCAGCCGGTATCTCCGCATACGAGGCCGGAAGCATGGGCGCGGTTCCTGAGAGGCGGGCGTTGTCGAATGCGGAGAAGAGGTTGCCGACGTACGGAGTGTTGTCGTCGGAGGGCCCCAGATACTTCTGAGGGTCGCCCTGGGGGGTGGTATAAGTCTTCGCGCCCTTGATACGCGCGTTGTTCTCGTCGGGAAGATCGGCCAGCGGGGTCAGCCCGAAAAGCTGATCGATGAACTTGATGACCGAGCCGTGCTCGGTGGCCTCATGGGAGACGGCGTGAACCACGCTATAGGGCGAGATGACGATCGTCGGGATGCGCGGCCCCTGATCCAGGGCGGTTCCGCTCGGATCCCAGGAACGGATCTTTGGCTGGGTGTGGTCGTAGAGGCCGTCGCTCTCATCGTAGGTGATGATGATGGCGCTCTCCGGCCAGTACTTGCTGCTGGCGATGGCGTTGATCTCGTCGGCCAGAAGGGCTTCGCTGATCTGCGCGTCCGAGTAGCCGGGGTGGTCGTCGTTGCCGGGAAAATCGGCCTGGACCGCCGGGCTGGGCGAGCGGGGCACCAGCTTGTCCAGGTTGTCATAGCCGCCGCGGACGTAGAAAACTCCGCCCGTGGTGGGGATCGAATCCGCTGAGATGGCCGCAAAGAAGTCGCCCAGCCCCTTCAAGTGAGCCGCGGTCTCCTTGGGGTTGTTGGCCTCATAGCCGAAGTACTGCGGCGCGTCGTGGTGGGCGATGTAGCTGGTATGGGTAGCCGTCGAGGAGGGATCGGTGGATTCATGATCGTAGCCTTCTTGATACCACGCCCAGTTGATCGGCTTGTAACCCTCGCCGGCGATCTTGTTGATGTCTTCCTGCACATCCAGCAGGTCGAAGGCCGGGTTCTGGTCGAAGCTCGTGATGCTCTCGATCTGGTTGCCCATGAAGGTCAGCGCCAGAGAGGCAAAGGTCAGGTTGGACGACGGATTCGTCGTGCCCGCAGCCCCGCTTTCGGTCGGCTGAAGCTGGCTCGGAGGAGTGAAGATATCCAGGGCCGAGCCCCAGAAGGGCTGCGGATCGCCGGTCACCGGCAGGGCGGCATTGGTGGTGTTGATGTTGTTGCCCAATCCCGGATGCCTGATCCACTGCGTCTCGCCCGACTGGCCGGCGAGCATGGCGATGGCGTTGGGCGTCGAAGGCCCGATTACCGTGTCGAAAAAGTTGTCGAAGAGCGTGAACCGGTCCGCGTAGTTCCACAGGAACGGGGCGGTATCGCAGTCCACGTGGCCCACCACCAGCTCGCCCTTTTGCTTCTGCGCCAGGGTCGGCGCCGGCCCCGTGTAGGTGCTTCCGTCGGCGCTCAGCGTTCCGCTCAGCCCCTCTTCGGTGAAGGCATAGCGGTCGTTCTGCGCCACGTTGTTCCCATTCAAGTCCAGCTTGGCGTCGATGGCCGCGTGGCCGTGATTTACTGAATCGGTGTCCTCCGGATAGAGCAGCACCGTCTTGCCGTTCACATCTTTGATCGACTGGGGAATCTTGAACGGGGAGATCATGCTCACCGAGCCGTCCGTATTGATGATCGGCTGGGTAAAGCCCGGAGTGTTGGCGGCCGACTGCGAAAACAGGCCGTTAGCCCCTGGATAGGTGCCGAAGTAGAAGTCGAAGGAGCGATTCTCCTGGAAGAGAACGAAGACGTACTTGATGTGCTTCTGCAGCAGAGCGAGTTTCGCGGCCGTGGTGAGCGCCGGCTCAGCCTGCGCCGGGATCGTGTGAAGCGCGACTTCGTTGCTGGATTTCGGCACGATCTCGACGACCGGCTTCTGGCTGGAGTCCTTGGCGGGCTCCATCTCGGCCGGCGCGGCCACCGGCTGCAGAATCAGCGAAGCCGTCATCAGAGAGACGCAGATGGTCTTTACCCATTCATTGCAGTGCATGTACTTTCCTCCTGGAATCGAAGAGTCTGTGCGAGAGCGGTTGACGCAGGCCTTATCCGGCTAACGCAAGAGCCGATTGCCCGCCGGCGAGGGGACGTGCGCAACTATGGAATACCAGCCGAATTTGAATTGGATTTTGCGTTGCTGTAAACAAATGGTAAAGAAATGTGCGGGAAGATCTTTCGGAGTTCCTGGAGGTCGCCACGCCGACCACGGCATCGCACGCCTCCAACTTCTGTCTTGAGGAATCGCGGGCTGCCCCCAGTTGAAGGTATAGTGGATAATTGTCAGCGTCTTCCGGGAGGCTTTGTGCTCCAACAGTTTCGAGTTCGCTCTCTTGTCTTCGTTTGCGCCACCGCTCTGGCGCTCCTACTGCCGGCCGCGGCCCTGGGCCAGACCAAGGTGAAGGTGAGCGTGGATACCGGCAACGTCCTCAACCCGCTGACCAGCCGCTCGCTGGGCGTGGGCCTGGACGGGTACGACGGGAATGCAACCGATGCGCAGACCGCGCAGTTGCTGCATTATGCCGGCGTGTATACGCTGCGTTATCCGGGCAACAGCGGCAGAAGTGGGATATATCACTTCACGCTGCCCTCGGGCGTCATCAATCCCTACAAGGATGGCAAGGCCCCGTTTTTTGTCTCCTCGAACAACTTTCCGGCCATGGCTGCGTTTTTTGACAGCTTCGGCAGCGCGATCATAAGCGTGGATTATGGCAGCAACCTGGACGGCAGCGGAGGGGGTGAGCCGGCCGAGGCGGCTGCCTGGGTAGCCTACGCCAATGGCGATCCGGCCAGCGAGCAGCCGTTGGGCAAAGACTCCAAGGGCAACGACTGGAAGACGGTGGGCTACTGGGCGGGCCTGCGCGCCGCCGCTCCCATCACGCCCGACGACGGCGTGAACGCGCTCCGCATCAGCCATCCCAAGCCGATCGGGATTCAGTTGTGGCAGATTGGCAACGAGGCATGGAACAACGGTTTCTATGGCTCGGATCATGCGGACGAGTTCGACCTGCACGACGGACTCATTCCCAGCGAGAAGGACGGGGGCAAGCACCTGGCCAATGCGCGGCTGGGGTCGGCTGCCTACGCGGCGGGAGTCGCGGCATTCGCCAGGGCGATGAAGGCCATAGACCCGAAGATTCTCATCGGTGCTTCCTTTACCACCCCGACGACGAATGTCAGTTGGGCCACCGGCAGCCCGCTCAACTGGGGCGGCGATTGGGACAACGAATTGCTCAAGTCGGCCTGCGGAGAGATCGATTTTGGCGCGCTCAGGCTGGTCGAGGGCCCGAGTTTCCCTCCCGACTATAAAGTCATGAACGAGGAGGATCTGCTGCAATCGGTCAGCAAGGATTACAACAGCATCGTCGTCGATCTGCTGGAGCGCTTTCACAAGTACTGCCCGGCCGGCCACACCCCGCGGCTGGCCTTCACCAACTTCGGCGTGGGGAGCTGGCTGACCATCAACCACCCCGCCGCCGTGGCTCTTTTCGCGGCCGACGGAGCAGCCACGCTGATCGAGCACGGCACCATCAGCGTCGACTGGACCAGCTATCACAATTCGCTGTTTATCGGCGATGCCAACAAGCCGGGGCCGGCCTACTTCGGCTACCAGATGGTGCACATCCTGGCCAATCAGCCGGGAGATGCCTTCGTTGAAACCCAATCGAGCTCAAGCCTGCTGGCGGTGCACGCCAGCAAGCGGCGGGATGGCAGCTACGGGCTCCTGCTGGTCAACAAGGACCCCAAGCAGCCGGCGCAGGTGGCCGTGCATTACTCCGGGGATGCTCCAGGCGCGAAGGGCATCCGCTTCGACTACGGAGAAGAAGCGTTCAGGGCCGGCAAGGGGCTGAACCGCGCGCCGCTCGACAATCTCGGCGCCAGCTTTACGGTCGAGATTCCGCCCTACACCGCGACCGCAATCCTCATTCCCAAGGCGCAGTGAGCTAGACCTTGGGGTCTCGATTCCGGGTTCGTTGCCGGAGTCTTTTCACGTCATGCAAAACATGCGATGCAATCGTGTATTTTTGGGAGCAGACGCTTTTCTGCTGGGCCAACCGCTTTGCGAGAAACCCGCCTTCCCGCGGCAGGTTTCCAGCCAAGCCCGCGCGCTGTTCAGCGGGCGATCAGGCTGCCTCGCAAGGATTTTGATCCTCCAGCTCAGCGCGGTACCAGCACCAGTTGTTCCTTCCCCGGCGCTTGGCCTCGTACAACGCCAGATCGGCGGATCGGTACAGACCCTCCTGAGTTTCTCCGTGCTCGGGAAACGACGCGATGCCGATGCTGACTCCGGCCAGGATGTTTACGCCCTTGAAGTCCAGCGCGGTGGAAAAGCTCTGTAATATCCGGTCGCAGATCTTCTCGATGGAAGCCTTCTCATAGTCCCCGCCAAGCAGGATGGCGAATTCATCTCCGCCCAGCCGCGCGACGCTATCGGTGGAACGGACCGCCGCCCCCAGGCGATTCGACGTCTCAATCAGAAACGCGTCGCCGGCGTCGTGGCCGAAGGTATCATTGATGGCCTTGAAGTTGTCCACGTCCACCAGCAGCAGGGAGAACCTGCCCCGCTCGGGTTGGGCGTACATCTTGCTGAAGTCCTTGGCGAACATCCGGCGGTTGGGCAGCGCGGTCAGCGTATCGAAGAGGGCAAGCTGTTCCAGTTCCTTCTGGCTCTTGCGCAATTCCTCGGTGCGCTCATCGACGAGCCTCTTCAAGAGCGCGGCCCGGCTGCGAATGCGCCGGGTGTTCAGCCGGTTTGCGCCGAGAACCATGAGAACCGCAAGCAGCAGGCAGGCAATGAAAAAGAACTGCGTCTGGTAGAAGCGGGGCTTGAGAAGGATGCTGACCGAAGCTCCCTGCTCGTTCCACAGGCCATCGTCGTTGGCGGCAATCACACGGAAGCGATACCGCCCCGGAGGAAGATTCGTATAGTAGGCTACACGCCGGGAGCCCGCCTCCACCCACTCATGATCGTACCCCTCCAGTTGGTACTTGAATCGCACCCGCTCCGGGACGCGAAAGCTGAGCGCCGTGTAATGAAACTCGATGGCTTTCAAACCGGGCGGAATCTCCACATTGCCGCTGAAGGGCTGCTCCGCGCCGTCTGCGGCGATCGACTCAAGCATGACCGGTGGGATCAGAGCGTTGCGCGTCATGTGCAGGGGATCGACAGCAACGATTCCTTTTCTGGTGGCGAACCACAGCTTGCCGTCGGCAGTCCGGCAGCCGCCCGGCTGCGTCGCGGGGTCGGAGGCCTCAGTGGTCTTCATTCCATCCGGAAGCCCATAGCGCGCCGGGGAGACGGTCTTCCGTCGGCCGTCGGCCAAATCCTCAAGCTCCCTTTCGCTGACTGAAAAAAGCCCGTCCTCGGTGCTGATCCAAAGGTTGCCATCCCCGCCGCCCAGAATGTAAGAGGCGAATCTGTCGAAGAGCCCCTCGCGCTTTGTGTAGCGAGTCACTCGGCCGTCTCTCTTGCGGTACCCCACTATCCCTAGAGTGCGCCCTCCCAGCCAGAGGCTGCCCTGGCCGTCGTCATAGATTGATGTCACATCGAAGCGAATCCTGCCTGACCAGCCGCCTCCCCGGCGTCCCGCCGCTGGCAGCTTGAAGAGCCCATTGGTCGTTCCGAACCAGAACGTTCCGTCCGGATCGCGATAAGCCGTAAAGACATAGAAGCCGCCATCGGTGAGGGGCGTGCTTTTGCCGTGCACCGTAAAGGGCAGCGCCTTGCCGTCTTTGAAGCGAAAGGCGCGCGACTCCGAGTTGGTGACGATCAGGCCTTCGTCGTCTTCCGTGATCACGGAGGTGAAGTTTTGCGAAAAGTGGCCGTCTCCCGAGTAGACCGTCAGCTTCTCACCCTGAATCCGGCTCAAGCCGTTAATGGTACCGAGCCAAATGCTTCCATCGCTGCTCTCAAAGATGGCCGCATCGACCAGCGATGGCAGTTGCCCGTTGTGCTTGTACGGGGTCACAACCCCGTTCTTGATGCGTACCAGTCCGCCGCTGTCGGTGAAGAGCGCTACCCCTCCGTCGCGCGTTGCGATGGCCGATTTGACCCGATTCGTCGGCAGGCCCTCCCCGGTCGTGAACGTGGTCAGACTCGTGTCCCGCAGTTGGTCCAGCCCGCTGGCCGTCCCGATCCAGAGGTTGCCCTCGCGGTCCTCCAGCAGCGAAAGTACACTATCGTCGGTCAGCCCCGCGACAAATCCAAAGCTGGTTGAAGCCCCTCCCGTGATGCGGGCAACTCCCGATCTCTCGGTTCCCGCCCACAGGTTTCCCTGCCCATCCTCCAGCAGCGTTGTCAACAGCGTGGGGCCGCCGCGAAGCGCCTCCGCAAGGCTCAATCCCTTCGCATTGATCCGGTGCAGCCCGGCTCCGGTCGCCGCCCAGATTCTGTGCAGCCGGTCCTCATACAGGAATGTACATACGGAGTGAATGGAGGCCGCGCCGATGGCCTCGGTGAGGATGCCTTTCTCATAGCGGTAGACACTGGGCGATCCCGCAATCCAGATCGTGCCCGTGTGGTCCTCAAGAAAGGAGTTGATCCATCCCGTACTCTTCCGCAGCATCGTCGGCTGGCCGTTCGTTTCGATTCTGTAGATAAAATCGTCCCCGCCCACGAAGACCACATGCTCCCGGCTTTCAAACAGGACGCGAATCCCGCCGCCAGGCAGCGGAGCCGCGGGCAGGTATTCCGAGAACTTCCTCTCTTTGTAGATCAGTGTCCGGGTGGCCGTGCGAACCAGCAGGTCGCCATCCGTGCCCATGCAGATGGCTTTCACTGTCTCATTGCCGATCTCCGCGTCCATCGAGACGAAACGCACCCCGTCAAACCGCGAGAGTCCCGATCCGGTCCGGAGCCACAAATAGCCGTCTTTGGTTTGCAGGATCTGGTAGACCGCCTCGCCAGGCAGCCCGCGCTGAGATGTCCAACTTGCATGCCCGTACTGGCCGATCCGCTTGTGCGGGTCGAGCGCCCGCAGGCCTCTTGCGGATGCCAGAACGATGGCCGCAACCAGGACTGCTGCCTGAAGCCGCTGCCGAAGACGGAATGCAAGAGAGCGGCGAAGCTGCCCGGACAAGGCTGGAATCCCGTCCCAGCCAGTCCAAAGCTCCAGCCTGAAAGAAAGCCTGCGAACCCACGCCCATCGCCAAATCCCCGGACAGGGAAATCTCATGAGGCAATTCGCGTTGCGCTCCTTGGTCAGGTCCATCTCGCAGCCTTCCGAATCATTCTATCGGCTGGATTGCGAATCCCATCTTGACTGGCCCCTCATCAGCGGCACAAGACCAGCCACTGCGGCGGAGTAAAGGTAGGCCAAAAGGTAGCCAGATGTCAAGTTGTCGAATATGCGGGGCAAAACGAACACCTCGGCGCCGTCTTCGCAAAACGCCGGCTGCCCCTTCGCGATCCGCGACTGTCCCGGAAGGACCTTGATCCCCGGTGAACCGTGCAGCGCAGTCAGCGTGGGGAGGGCGTCGCGAAACGCGCTCCCCGCGCTGACTGGATTGATCGGGTTCTCACTGCGGCAAAACCAGCAGACCGGCCTTCAGCAGCTTCTGCGTCAACCGGTCGAGGGCCTGGGGAAATTTGTAGGAGATGGTTCGCACCGCCATCCCCATTATCGGCGCCGCTTCGGCCTGCGTGTACTCCTGGAGAACGATGCGGCTGAGCAGCAGCCGGTCCAGTGAGCCGAGCTCGTTCAGGCACTTCTCCACGTCGAGGACGAAGATCACAGCGTCCTCGAAGGTGCGGACGGGACGGCTGGAGCACCAGCCCCGGGCGATCGGGTCGCTCAGAATATTCGGCGCCCTGCCAACTTGCATTGATGCGTAGAGGTAGCGCCGCAAGAGGCTCTCCGTATGCTTGCGATAGAAGCCCAGGCTGACCAGCGGCTCGGAGGCAGGCGTTCCTGTGCTCTGTCGCGCCGCCGGCGCCTCGGTTCGAACTGACTTCGGGGCTTTCCGATGCTCCGGCCATGCCGGTTGCGGATTGCTGGCTTCCCAATAGACTGGAAACTGAAGGGCTGCGCTCATAGGGCACCCCCCGCTTCCTCAGCCACCGCCCACACCCTGACCAGCGTCCTGCGGGGCGGGCGTCCGCGCCGTTTGCGGCTTTCCGGCGTCGGAAAGTCCTTCAGTTTTGCCTCACACTCCTTGCAATACACACTCCCTTGGGTCTGGGCGCGGTACCAAAGACATCCGCAACCCTCGCAAATTTTCAAATGCACGCGCAATTCCATGAGGAGTTCTCCATAATCCCGTGCTCTCCCGACGGCCCATTTTTGACCTCCCGTTACCGCGGGGCAGGAAAAATCGGGCATGGCTGCTCAGGGTTCTTGCGCCCTGATGGAGGATAGCCGCCCGTATTCTCGCGTTTCTTGTCATGCTCATGGCGCGCAGATTCTGGAATTTCCTTCCCTGACCGTCCCCAAACGCCTCTGCCGAGCGCTTCGGGACCCAAATAAGAATGCCGAACTGATCTTTTCATCCTCCGCAACTGTTCATAGGACGCTGAATGTGGACGGCAATTCGCCCGATTCAGTTTTGCGGCAATGACGCGTCTTTCGGTAAATTCCCACAGGCCAGTACCGGATTAAGTAAAACTAATCTATAAAGAGCGCGCTCTTGCGTCAATCTCCCCTGGCAACTTTCCGCTTAAGCGCTTTCCAATTCGTTGACAAGCGCAGACAATGAAGGCTATTCAGCCATTCTATGTTTGCAGCAGGAAAATGGAGACCGTTCATTCCCATTGCTGGTGGTGGATTTTCCACAGATGAACTTTACCCAAATGCACGAGCGGCTCCGGCTGGAACTGCTGCGCCGGATACAGCGGGGGACGGTCAGCGTCTCCCTGCTGGCCCGCCAGACCGGCTTTGGGCAATCGCACCTGTCGAATTTCCTTCACAGCCGCCGCCAGCTCTCCCTCGAAGCCCTGGACCGCATCCTGGCGGCGCAGCACATGACGGCCAGCGATCTTCTGCCCGCCGCCTACCAGCACGAAACCTCGCCGGCGGACGGAGAAGGCAGCCTGGTCCCGGTCGTCAGCCATGCCGCAGCGCTCTTCGAGCCATTCATCCGGCCCGCGACCGCTCTGTCCATGCTGCATCTGCCCGCCGGGCTCCTGCAGTCGATCCGGGCCCGGCCGACAGGACCCCGCCGCGCCTGGCAGCGGTTTGTGGCCGTGCGCGTCCCAGCCGCCGACACCCTGCCGATGGAGCCCTTGCTGCTCCCCGAGGCCATCACGCTGATCGACCGGCACTACAATTCGCTGATCCCCTACCGGCCCAACCGGCCCAACCTCTACGCGGTGCGCCACGGCTCCCACCTCACGCTGCGCTACGTCGACTTTGTCGCCAACCGGCTGGTCCTCCGCCCGCACAACATCGCCTTCCCCGTCGACCTGCTCGAAGTCGAGCCCGGCGAGCCCCCCAGCGAACTCATCGCCGGCCGAATCGCTCTCGTTCTGAACGAGCCGTGAGACGGGGAGCTAGGTCAAGGCGCGGATTCCGTAAGAGAATATGCCGCCAAAGATCCGGCAGGCGTTTGCATCAAGGCCCATCGACGGCGTCTATGATTTGAGCGATCGTATCAATTCACTTTATTTGCGCGGCGATTTTGATGGAGATGGCGTTGCCGACTATGCCGTTTTGGTCACTCGCGTTGGGACAGGCAAAAAGGGCATTGCAATCTGGCTAAGCTCGATAGGCCATGTGGTGATTCTCGGAGCGGGCGTACCAATTCAGTCATGGCCAAGGCGCGAGGATGATTTGAACTTTGACCAACTATATTGTTCTGCCTGTCGAAGGGACAGGCGTGCCGGTGGGGTCGATGCTGGTTGACTCGGCGGAACAGATGGCGCTGGCGCGCCTCTTCCGCAAAGCTCTGGGCGGAGGAATGCGGCAGGCCGGCGTGCTGGCAGCGGCAGGACGTGGTGGCGCGGCTGAAGGCGGGGAGATTCTGGCCAGCGCGGTTGGGCCGGCGACGATTCGCCTGGTGACGCACCTCGACGTAGATCGCGCGGCCTGCGTGACGGCAGCCGAGGCGCTGGCCGAGGAGATTGAAGCGGCTGCGTCGCACGCTGTCCGAAATCGAACATAGCTGCGCCGGAAGCGGTCACAGAGAAGGCGCTTTCGTCCGCTGGTTGTTTGCTAAGTAATTTATTTTCAACACAAATAAGCAAACCCCCGTTGGCACGCCAGGTGCAATGAGTTCTGGCGTATGGATATCGCCCGCCCAGATTTGCTGGAGAAGAAGAACCGCCGCCAGATGGTGTATGCCATGGTTGCCGCGGCGATTTGTGTGGTAGTTCTGATCGCCGTTCACCGGCTCAAACCGGCCGCGCCGGCCGTGGACCGCTCGACGATCTGGCCGGATACGGTCAAGAGAGGGCCGATGATCCGGCAGGTGCGCGGTTCGACAGGATCATTGGTCCCCCGCGAGGACTCGATCGAGCTGATCCCCGCGCAGACCGACGCGACCATCGTCCGCATACGCGTCTTGCCCGGCGCCAATGTCACTCCGGATACCATCCTCATGGACCTGGCCGATCCCCAGCTTCAGCAGGAGGTTCTCAATGCGCAGTTGGCGCTGAAGGCCGCGCAGGCCGACTACAAGAGTCTGCAAGCGACGCTGGAAAGCACGCTGATGGACAAAAAGGCCGCCGCGGCCCAGGTGAACTCCGACTACACCCAGGACCAGTTGCAGGCGCAGACCGACAAGGCCCTTTACGATCTGGGCGTCATCTCCGGCCTGGCCTATAGCAAGTCAAAGAATACGGCCGACCAGTTGACCGACCAGCACCGGCTCAGCCAGGAGCAACTGGAAGTGAACTGGAAAGCTATCGAGATCCAGCTTGCTTCGGCGCAGGCCAGGATCGACCAGGCCAAGGCCCTGCTGAACCTCTATGAGAGGCAGGCGCAGGCGCTGGAAGTCAGAGCGGGAATCTCCGGCGCGTTGGCTCCGCTGGCCACTCCGCTGCAGGTGGGCCAGCACGTAAGCGCGGGAACCTCGGTGGCTGAGGTGATTCAGCTCGACAAGCTCAAGGCCGCTCTGCAGATTGCCGAGACCCAGGCGCGCGACATCCAGATCGGCCAGCCCGCCTCCATCGACACGCACAACGGCGTGATTCCCGGCCACGTTACCAGAATCGATCCTTCCGTAGTGAACGGAACGCGCACGGTGGACGTAGCGCTGGATGGGCCGCTGCCCGCCGGCGCGGTTCCGCAGTTAAGCGTGGACGGCACCATCGATCTGGAGCGTATGAACGATGTGCTCTACATGGGCCGGCCGGCGCTGGGCAACGAGAACTCCACGCTGAGCCTCTTCAAGATCGACCCCGACGGCAAGGGCGCCGTGCGCGTGCCGTTCAAGGTGGGCCGTGCCTCGGTCAACAACATTCAGGTGATCGAAGGGCTCAAGGAAGGCGACACGGTAATTCTCTCCGATATGTCGCGCTGGGACAGCGTTGACCGGATAAGGCTGGAGTAAAGGCAGGGATCAGGGGTCAGGGATCAGAAATCGCCCGCGGCCGCCGAACACTGACCACTGACAACTGATAACTGACAACCAACGGGGGGCAGAATGGCAGCGAATGGCGCATTGATTGAAATCGAGGATCTGCACAAGATCTTCTACACCGATGAAGTGGAGACGCACGCGCTCTCCGGAGTTCACCTGACCATCTCGCGGGGCGAGTACGTGGCCATGTCCGGCCCGTCGGGCTGCGGCAAGTCCACGCTGCTCTCCATTCTCGGCCTGCTCGACACGCCCACAGCGGGCAAGTATCTGCTCAACGGCCAGCCGGTCGAGAACCTGAAATTCGGCGACCGCTCGCGCATCCGCAACCAGGAGATCGGCTTCATCTTCCAGAGCTTCAATCTCATCGGCGATCTCACGGTCGAAGAGAATGTCGAGCTGCCGTTGACTTATCGCGCCGGAATGCCCTCGGCGGAGCGCAAGAAGCGCGTGAAGGAGGCTCTGGAGCGGGTCAACATGGCGCATCGCATGAGGCACTATCCCGCGCAGCTCAGCGGCGGCCAGCAGCAGCGCGTCGCCGTGGCCCGCGCGCTGGCCGGTTCGCCGTCGATTCTGCTGGCCGACGAGCCCACCGGCAACCTGGACTCGAAGAACGGCGAGGCGGTGATGCATCTGCTCGGCGATCTGCATCGCGAAGGATCGACCATCTGCATGGTGACGCACGACCCGCGCTTCGCCAAGCACGCCCAGCGAGAGGTGCATCTCTTCGACGGAAAGGTGGTCTCGGAAATCGAGTTGAAAAAGCTGGAAGAAGAAGTGGAGGCGTTATGAGCTTCTTCCAGGACCTTCGCTACGCGCTGCGCCAGTTGCGCAAGTCGCCGGGGTTTACGCTGACCGCGGTGCTCACGCTGGCGCTGGGCATCGGGGCCAACACGGCCATCTTCACGCTGGTCCACGGCATCCTGTTGCGTTCGCTGCCGGTGGCCAATCCCGCGCAACTCTACCGCATCGGCGACACCGACGATTGCTGCGTCAGTGGCGGCTTTTTGCCCGACAACGGCGACTTCGACATCTTCTCCTACGACCTGTATCTTCATTTGAAGAACTCCGCGCCCGAGTTCGAGCAACTCGCCGCTGTACAGGCTGGTCAGTGGCAGTGGAGCGTGCGCCGCGGCAATGCACCGGCCAAATCGCTGCATGGTGAATTCGTCTCCGGCAATTACTTCTCGACCTTGGGCCTGGGAGCGTATGCGGGACGCGTGCTGGACGAGAACGACGACACGCCCGCGGCTGCCCCCGCCATAGTGGTCAGCTACAACACGTGGCAACGCGAATACTCTGCCGATCCTTCCATTGTAGGTTCGACGATCTTTATTCAGACCCGGCCTTTCACCGTCGCAGGCATCGCTCCGCCCGGATTCTTCGGCGATCGCGTGACCGATACTCCGCCCGAGTTCTGGGCGCCTCTCCACACCGAACCTTATCTTCGTGGAGAAGGCAGCTCCATCCTGCGCCACGCAGACACCCACTGGCTTTATCCGCTGGGCAGAGTGCGCCCCGGCGCCAAGATCGGAGTTCTTCAGGCAAAGCTCTCGGCGGCGCTGCGACAGTGGCTTTCCGCACGTCCCGCATACACCGACAATGGCGGGTCGGCCATCATTCCCAGGCAGCACGTGACGATCGTGCCCGGCGGCGGCGGCATTCAGAGCCTGCAACAGGAATCCGGCGCCGCCCTGAAGATGTTGATGATTCTCTCTTCCGTCGTCCTGCTCATCGCCTGCGCCAACATCGCCAACCTGGCGCTGGCGCGTGCCACCGCGCGCCGCGCGGAGGTAGCTGTGCGCATGGCCCTCGGCGCGGGCCGCCGCCGCGTCATCCGCCAGATTCTTACCGAGAGCGTGCTCTTGAGTTGCATCGGCGGGCTGGCCAGCTTGGCCGTTGCCTATGCCGGATCGCACACCATTCTTGCTCTCGCATTCCCTGATGCAATCAACCTGCCCATCAGCGCCAGCCCGTCCCTAACCGTGCTTAGCTTTGCCTTTCTGGTCTCGCTGCTGACGGGCATCCTCTTCGGCACGGGCCCCGCGTGGCTGTCGTCCCATGCGCGGCCAGCCGAGGTGCTGCGGGGAGCTAACCGATCCACGCGCGACCGCTCTTCTCTTCCGCAAAAGGCGCTGGTCGTTTTTCAGGCGGCATTGTCGCTGGTCCTGCTGGCCGGCGCGATCCTGGTGACTAAATCGCTCACCAACCTGGAGCATCAGAACTTTGGCATCGCCACCTCCAACCGCTACGTGTTGCACTTCGATCCGGCCGGAGCAGGTTACTCCGCCGACCGGCTTCCCGCGCTCGATCGCCAGATCGAGAGTCGCTTCGCCGCGCTGCCCGGCGTGACCAGCGTCGGCATGGCTCTCTATAGCCCGCTGGAAGGCAACAACTGGGGCGAGTGTGTCATCCAGCAGGGTCATCCCGCTCCGGGACCAAACGATCCGTGCAACTCGACCTGGGACCGCGTGAGCACCCATTTCCTCGATTCCATTGGTGTGCCCTTGGTCCGTGGCCGCGGATTCACCGAGCAGGATACGGCTACTTCTCCGCAGGTCGCCGTCGTGAATCAGGCCTTCGTCAAGGAGTTCTATCCCCACCAGGACCCCATCGGCCAGCACTTCGGCATCCACGACGTAAAGTACGCGGGAATCTGGGAAATCGTGGGCGTCTTCGCCGACTTCAAGATGAACAACCCGCGCGACCCCGCGCGACCCGTCTATCTGCGCCCGCTATCCCAGCAATTCTTCTACAATCTGCCGGAAATGGATGCCAATGAGACGCAATCCATGTTCGTGAGCGCAATGATCCTCAGCTTCAACCGTCCCCAGCCGAACGCCGATGCACTCATTCGCCGCACGCTGGCAGGCATCGATCCCAATATCACCGTGATGGACCTTCGCTCCTTCGACGCGCAAGTGGCCGGTAACTTCATCCAGGAACGGCTGATTGCGCAGCTCACCAGCCTCTTCGGCGGGCTGGCACTGGTCCTCGCTTCGGTCGGCCTATATGGCGTGATGTCTTATTTGGTGGCCCGCCGCACCAGCGAGATCGGCATCCGCATGACGTTGGGCGCAACCCGCGCGAGCGTTCTTGCGATGGTGCTGCGCGGCGCGCTCGGGCAGATTCTCATCGGCCTCGGATTGGGCATTCCCGCCGCGCTGCTGGCAGGGCATCTCATGGCCAGCCTGCTCTATGGCGTCGGTGGCTACGATCCGCTGGCTCTGGCTGGCGCAACCGCGGTGCTCGGTCTCTGCGCCGCTCTAGCAGCTTTCATCCCCGCCCGCCGCGCGGCCTCCATTGAACCCATGCAGGCTCTGAGAACCGAATAGCCTGAGCCAGGGAGTTTTGCTTTGATATTGGAGTAACTTTATGATCGAGCTGAAAAACGTGGAACGTAGTTACAAGACCGGAGCGAGCGAAACCTGGGTGCTGCGCCGCATCGGACTTACCGTTCGCGAAGGCGAATTTGTCACCGTGATGGGCCCGTCGGGCGCGGGAAAGTCCTCGCTGCTGAATGTGCTGGCGCTGCTCGACGACGGCTGGAAGGGCGAGTACTGGTTCGGCAAAACGCCCGCCCATACGCTGAACCGCAAGCAGCGCGCCGATCTCGCCCGCCAGCGCATCGGCATGGTCTTTCAGAGTTATCACTTACTCGACGATCTTACCGTGGCCGAAAATATCGACCTGCCGCTCTCCTACAAGAACCTGCCCGCCAAAGTACGTCAGGCGATGGTGGCCGACATCCTCGACCGTTTCCAGATCGTCGCCAAGAAGGACCTGTTTCCCTCGCAGCTCTCCGGCGGACAGCAGCAGTTGGTGGGCATTGCGCGCGCCGTGGTTCACGCTCCCGCGCTGCTGCTGGCAGATGAGCCAACCGGCAATCTGCACTCCACCCAGGCGCGCGAGATCATGAATCTCTTTTGCGAACTCAACCGTGCCGGAACCACCATCGTGCAGGTAACTCACTCGGAAGAAAACGCGCGCTACGGCAGGCGCATCATCGAACTGTGCGACGGCTGGATGACGCGCGATGAAACGCTCCAAGCTGCGGAGGTCAACGCCAAGTGAGATTCTCAGAGACATTGTTCTTGAAGCCCGCGCGGCTGTTAGCCGCGATCCTTCTGTTGCAGGCAAGCCGGGCCCTGGCTGCGGAACCAGCGTCCGCCACGCCTTCCGCGCAAACTCCACCGCCGGCCGCCGTAACCGCGCAAGCTGCGAAAAGCAACATTCCCTTTGACCAGTTGTTGCGCGCTTCGCACAATCCCTTCGATGCCTATCGCGGCAAAACGGCGCCGCCGCCCAGCCTGGCAAACTCCGTGCGGCTCGATGCGCTGGTACGGAATGGAAAACTCTATCTGTCGCTGCGCGACGCCATCGATCTTGCGCTGGAAAATAATCTCGATCTAGTCATTGCACGCTACAATCTGCCCATCGCACAGATGGATATTCTGCGCACCCAGGCCGGCGGCCAGGTGCGCGGGGTGAACACCGGCGTGGTGCAAGGAACGCCCGGCGGCGGCCAGGGCGCTGCCAGCGCGGGCGGCGGCGCGGGAGGCACCACCGGCGGCGCGGGTGGTGCGGGCGCGGGCGCTGCCGGCATTGTCTCCTCCACGCTTGGAACCGGCACGGCAGTCTCCAGCTTCGATCCCATCCTCTCCGCGCAGGGAGATGTGGATCACGCCGCGCAGCAGCTCTCCAACTTTCAGCTTGAAGGAGTGAATGTCTACAAAATCAACAGTATCGCCGACACGGTGAGCTACAGCCAGGCCTTCTCGACCGGCGGCGGCGTCCAAGTAAACTGGATCAACTCCCGCCAAACCTCGAATGGCATCTACGATTTCTTCAGTCCGCAGTTGAATTCGAGAGTGCAGGCGGTGGTTTCGCAGCCGCTGCTGGCAGGCTTCGGGCCGGGACCCAACCTGCGCTTTCTCCGCATTGCCAAAACTAACCGAAAGATCTCCGATATTGCCTTCGAAGCCCAGGTGATTGCCACGGTAACTCAGATCTGCGACCTATACTGGGACCTGGTAAGCGCTTATGATGACGAACAGGTAGAGGAACATTCCGTGGAGTTCGCCGCGGAGACGCTGAAGACCAGCCGCAAGCAGCTTGAATTGCAGGCGATTCCGGAGATGGATGTGCTAAAGGCGACGGGGGAGTTAGCTACTCGCCAACAGGATCTGACCGTTTCGCGCACCAATCTGGAATTGCAGGAACTGTACATGAAGAACGCCGTCACCCGCAGCCTCGACGATCCTGCCCTGGAAGAGATGCCGGTGATGCCCACTGACCGCATTGGAAATACCTCGGCCGGGACTCCGGAGCCCATTCAACAGATGATCTATCTGGCTCTCAAAAACCGGACCGAGCTTGCCGAATCGGCGCTGGACTTGCAGAATCGCGAACTGAGCCGCAAGACCGCCCGCAATGCGCTTCTGCCCGCGCTCAGCGTCTATGGCCTCTATGCCGGAACCGGGCTGGCCGGCGAAAAGAGTTCCAATTACTATTCAGGCGGAGCGGGGACCACCTCGACGCTGCCGACGGGCTATTCAGGCGCCTTGCAAAGCGCGTTTGAGAACAGCGCGCCGGAGTATCAGGTTGGTCTCCAGTTGAGTATTCCGCTGCGCAACCGCGTCGCCAAAGCCGACCAATACCGGACCGAACTGGAGTACCGGCAGTCGCAGGTGTACGCTGAGGAGTTGAAGAAGCGCATTCACATCGAGGTGCGCAACGCGCGCTATGCTCTTGAGCAGGGCGCCGCGCGAGTGGATGCGGCCCGTCAGGCGCGCGGCCTGGCGCAGCGCTCTTTGGAGATCATGCAGAAGGAGCAGAAACTGGGCGCGGGATCGAATCAGCAGACGCTGGAGGCCCAGCACGCTCTGGCCCTGGCCGAATCGGCGCTGGTGACGGCAGAGACCGCGTATGAGAAAGCGCGCATCGAAGTGAAGCGCGCCACGGGCACGATACTTGAGGAGTACGGCATCTCAATCGCTGACGCCAAGGCCGGCGCAGTGGAGGCGGACCATCTCCAATAAGCAAGAGCCAATTCGTGTTCTGGTTGCCGACGATCAACCGCACATCCTCGAGGCCGTCGAGTTGTTGCTGGCCCCGCGGGGAATTCATGTAGACTGCGTGCGCTCGCCGCGCCTGCTGCTGGAGGCGCTGAGTGAAGCCGACTACGATGTTCTGCTCATCGACCTGAACTACACGCGCGACACCACCTCCGGCCAGGAGGGTCTCGATCTTCTCGCCCGCATTCGGGAGTTCGACGCGCGCCTGCCGGTGATCGTGATGACCGCCTGGGGCAACATCGATCTGGCCGTCGAGAGCATCAAGCGAGGCGCCCGCGACTTCATTCAGAAACCATGGGAGAACGAGCGCCTGCTCTCGCTGGTCCGCGTTCACACCGAGCTGCGTCAGGCACTGCGCCGCGCGCGCCAACTCGAACTCGAGAACCGCCTGCTCCGCGCCGAGGGCATGCCGGAGTTTGTCGCCGGCGCGCCTTCTATGCAGCCGGTGCTGGAGTTGATCGCGCAGGTCGGGCCCTCGGACGCCAACGTGCTCATCACCGGCGAACACGGCACCGGCAAGGAGATTGTCGCTAAGCTACTGCACGCCGCCTCGCCCCGCGCTCGAATGCCGCTGGTGGCTGTCAATGCCGGCGGCCTGCCCGAAGGCGTCTTCGAGAGCGAGATCTTCGGCCACGTCAAAGGCGCCTTCACCGACGCCCGCGCCGACCGCATTGGCCGCTTTGAGCTGGCCAACGGCGGAACGCTTTTCCTCGATGAGATTGCCAACGTTCCCCTGCGCCAGCAGGCCAAGCTGCTGCGCGTGCTGGAGACCGGCGAACTGGAGCGAGTCGGTTCCTCGCAAACCCGGCGCGTGGACGTGAGGATTCTCTCCGCCACAAATGCCGATCTTCACGAGGAGGCCAAGGCCGGCAACTTTCGCGAGGATCTGCTCTTCCGCATCAACACCGTCGAGATTCACCTGCCCGCGCTACGCGACCGGCGCGAGGACATTCCGCTGCTGGCCCAGCACTTTCTAGCCCGCAATCGCGCCCGCTATCGCAAGCAGGTCACCGGCTTCTCCCTCGCCGCCATGCAGCAGATGATGCAGTATGCCTGGCCGGGCAACGTGCGCGAGCTGGAGCACGCGGTGGAGCGCGCCGTGCTGCTCTGCCGCGGCGACGAGATTGAGCCGTCCAGCCTGGCCATCGCCGCGCGTTCCTCCAGCCAGTCGTTTGAAAGCATGAGCATCGACGAGGTCGAGGCCCTGCTGGTTCGCAAGATGCTGCGCAACTGCGAGGGCAACATCTCGCAGGCCGCCAAGGCTCTCGGACTCAGCCGCGCCGCGCTCTATCGCCGCATCGAAAAATATGGGCTATGAGAGAGATGCGCGGCGCCGCCGCTCGGCCGTCCGCCGGGCGTGGATGCACTGTTTCCTGCTCTCGCTGCCCGCGTTGGTCTCCGCAGTTCTGCTGCTCTACTGGCAGCAGGTCTCTCTCGCGCCGGCGCTTCTGCTCGGCGGCTGCTTGTTGCTTTACCTCGCGCTGACGGCCGGCGCGCTGATTGAGGGTATCGTCCGCCCTTTGCAGACGCTTTCCAACGTGGTCGCATCGCTGCGCGAGGGTGATTACTCCTTCCGTGCGCGCGGGGCCGGCTCGCAGGACGCGCTGGGCGAGCTAGCCTCCGAGGTCAACGCGCTCGCCGACCTGTTGCAAAAACAAAGAGTGCGGTCGCTGGAAGCCACGGCTCTGCTGGCCCGCATCCTCGAGGTGATGAGCGCGCCTCTGTTTGCTTTTGACCGCAACGACCGTTTGCAACTGGCGAACCATGCCGGGGTCGAGCTGCTGGGGCTGCCTTATGCGCGCTGCTTCGGCCGCGGCGCGTGCGAACTGGGCCTTGAAGTACTGCTTGCCGCGCCTGACCAGACCATTCACTCGTTCCCTGTAAATCAAAGGTCCCCCGCCACTCCTTCGCGCTGGCTGCTGCGCAAGGCGGCCTTCCGCCAGGATGGCGCGCCGCACACGCTGCTGCTTCTCTCCGATGTAAGCCTTCCGCTCCAGGAAGAAGAGCAGAGGTCGTGGAAGCGGCTGATCCGCGTCCTCGGCCATGAGCTATCGAACTCACTGGCTCCCATCAAGTCCATTGCCGGAAGCCTTCTGACGCGAGCGGAAACAATGAAAGGCGACGAGGCCACGGTGCGCGACTTTCGCCGCGGCTTGGGCGTAATCGAGAGCCGCGCCGATGCGCTGCATCGCTTTGTGCAGTCCTATCGGCAGCTCGCGCAATTGCCTCCGCCGCAGTTCAGGCCGGTTCCGCTCGCGGCCCTCCTGGAGCGGGTGGCGCATCTGGAACAGCGCTTGCCGGTTCAGCTTGATCCCGGTCCGCCGGTCGTTCTCCACGCCGATCCCGACCAGTTGGAACAGATGTTCATCAACCTGTTGGCCAACGCCGTGGATGCATCGCTGGCCAACGATGCGCAGCCGGTGCGCGCCACTTGGCAGCTTGCCGGCTCGTCCGCATCGGTGGTCATCGAGGATCGTGGGCTGGGCATCGCCAACGCGGAGAATCTCTTTGTGCCGTTCTATACGACGAAGCCGACGGGCAGCGGCGTGGGCCTGGCGCTGGCCCAACAGATCGCCCGCGCCCACGGCGGCGAGATCTGCCTGCTCAACCGCGACGACAGCGACGGCGCGCGCGCCATTGTGCGCTTGCCGGTTGCGCAGTCATAAGGCACTCTCGCAATAAATGGAGTCTTCGGGGTTACAGGACTCGAGCGGCTTGTTTGACCGGCCCGAAAGAATCAATTCGCTCAAGTTCCTTGGATGTTGCTCTTTGTTGCTTGAGTGTCACAAACTCTTCTCACGGCAATAGCCATCGGAGAATACGTCGACGGCCACAGCAGGAACCCCATGCCCTGCATCTGGATCGCCAAAGCAAACGATAATCTGGAAAAGCTAACCCGCGCTCAGACTGCGCTCAATAAAAGACGATCTGCGTGAGACACTACGCTAACCATTCCGGCAATCCGGTGGTGGGCACGAACTGCCCACCCTTGCGGGGGAGCAACTTCCACACTTCGTCCGGCGACGGGAGCATCTGGTTCTCCGTGTGGATTACAACGCTCCCGCACGCACGGCTGAGGCACTCGGCATGGGGCGGCGCGCCCCCGGAGTAGAGAATCCTACGCCGCGCTCAACCTCGACGCGCAACAAATCCATTTGGGATGATGTTACATGGGGGAATCGTTATCAGCAGTTGAGTTTATCGGAACGGGTCTACTTCCAAGCTCGGTTGGAGTCAGGCTTCAAGGCGGCGGCAATTGCCGCCGCATAGAAGCGTGGGGTCCGCAGCCCATCGCTGCTGCCCTTTGGGTTCAATCGCCGCCGGGTCGTAACGAACTTCGTTCTCTTCCGCCATAACTCCTTTAGTGTAAATGGGGAGATGCCTGCGGTATGGGCATCTCCCGTGCGTTCGCACAAGGAACCGCGTGCATCTCCACGGTATCAATCTTGTAATCCTCCGGCGGCTGAAATCGGGACAAATCCGGTTCGCCAAGCGTCATGCTCACCAACTCATAGGTGCTCTTGCCGGACTGAGAATCGTCGCTGACCCTGCGCAATAACAACATGGGTATCGGATCACTTGCTGTCGAGTACCAGGTTTCTGTTGTCTTCACTATCGGCTGATCGTTGCCGACTGCGCCCGCCTCGGTTGTCATGGTCACTCGCTTGCCACGTGCTTCCATCCCTTGAATGGTTGTCGTACCAAGCTCTTCCACGACGGTCTTCGTCTTCGATTGCAACGCCCTTAAGTCCGGAAAATGATCCGAGGGCGCGCCTCTGACCAAAGTGGCGCCAAGCCCGCCGACAACTCCCCGAGCCGGCTCCGCCGTACCTGAGCCGGACGCTGCTTCCGGCGAGGAACCTGCCGGAATTGCATAGGAATGGACACAGTCCCATTGAAGCTGCTGATCCGATTGGTTCGAATGCAGGATCGTGACGGTCGCCGTGGTGCCGGGAGAGGTCCAATTCGTGCGGGTTCCCGCCACCGGATCGGAGACGGTGACCCTGGTGGTGTGGTCTCCCCCCTTATATCCCGACACGTTCGTAGTTGAAAACATGCTGCGTCCCTGGGAATCGATCGCATCGACTTCAGTTAACTCCAAGGTGATGGTAGTTCCGTTGGCCAGCATATTCACGCTGGTTTCCTTGAACTCCGCTGTGTAAGGCACTATCGGCTGCTTGGCGCCGCTTTCCGGCGCGGCAGTTGCGCCTTGCCCGAGAACCGGCAGCGCCAAGCCCAAAACCGGAGCCAGAGCCAGCACACTACAAATCATTGCACGCATAACTTTCCTTCCTTGGTCAAGCCTACCTCGGCATTCAGTCTGACTCAATAAGAGCCAGAATGCAAGCCGAGTTCCGTATTTCGCGCAAGGCCCGTTCGCCGGATACCCGGTCAAGAGATTGCCGCAAAAGAAGGCAGACGCGGCGGCATCTACTACTCCTGCTTCAACTCCTTCGGACATGGAGCCGGCTGCATTTCTTTGCTCGTGATGTTCACAATCTCATAGCCTTCCGGCGGCAGAAATGTTGACAGGTCCGGTTCGTCAAGACTCAGATACACAAGTTCACGGGTACTCTGGCCGAATTCGGGATCATCGGTGTCATGGCGCAACGCCGGACTTTCGGGGCCAAGTTCCGTCGCAATCCATGATTCTTCGGTGCTCACCAGTGGCACATCGTTGCCTGCCTTGCCCACTGGTGTTGTCCGCGTGATGCGCTTGCCGTGCGCCTTTACCCCTTGGATCGTCGCTGTACCGAGGTCTTCTATGACAGTTGCAAAAACGGGTTGTTCCGGCCTGACGCCCCCAGGCACAAAGCCAATGGAAGATCTCGCCGCACCGCTGGCAGGTTTGTCTGTAACGCCCCGATCCGGTTTCGAGGTCTCGCCGCCCGCCGGCGCGTCCGAAGTTGAGTCTGGCATGGCCGGATAGAAAACGAAACAGCCCGATAGAAGCGATTGATGCTTATGCAGCGTGCTCACGGTAGCACTAGCGCCGGGAGAGGTCCAGCTGGTACTGGTTCCCGCCACGGGATCGGTGACGGTGACAAAAGTTTTCCGCTTCTGTCCTCCGGATGCAACAAAGCCTGTCGTGGAAACAAGAATCCGTCCCTTGGAGTCCACAGCACGCACCTCAGTCGATTCCGAGGCGATGGTCGTTCCGTTGGCCAGCGTCTTGACGCGAGTATCCTTAAACTCCATTGTGTAAGGCACTTGCGATTGCATTGAGCGTCTCGGCGCTTGAGCGGTGCCTTGTCCAAAGGTCGGCAGAGCCAAGCCCGTAACCGCAACCAGCGCCAACACGTCGCAAATGCTTCCGCGCATAACTCACCCCTTGCGCAAGATCTCGCAGCACACACAGTATGACGCCATTCCAGGTTAAACCCATGCGGAATTGTGCAAGAATCGTCTACTGCTCGGGGGCAGGCGCTGGCTCTGCCGCGGGCTCGGGTTCTGCTTCTGCCGACTGTGGTGGCGGCGGCTCCGCAATCACTGCGCTCGCGGACGGGCGTGCGCCCGCCTCCCTGTTGACAATCTCGTAGCCCGCGGGCGGCTGGAAGACGGTTGCATCCGGCTCGCTCCGGGTTAGGTTCGTCAGTTCCCTCGTCGTCTTGCCCGTCCGGGGATCGTCATTCACCTCGCGCACCAGCAGGCCATTCAGGCCGGGAACGATAGCTGTCCATAATTCAACGGTGCGTGCCAGCGGCGCATCGTTGCCGATCCCGCCGGCTGGAATCGTCGTGCGAGTCCGGCGGCCGTGCGCCTCAATCCCGTTGACCGTCTCCGTTCCCAGGTTTTCCACAACGGGTTTCACGCGCGGAGGCGACGCCGCGGGCATCGGCGTTACCGTAACCCGGTCGCCCGGCACGTTCCAAGTGCTGGTTGTACGAGCTACAGGATCGGCTACGATGACGTGCGTCACCTGCACTTGATTCCCAGACGGGGAAACGGGAGTGGTCGAATCCATCAGCCGTCCCTGCGAATCCATTGCCCTCACCTCTGCCTCTGTGTATTCGTGAGAAATGGCGGTTCCGCCGGCCAGTGCTTTCACGGTGGTAGTCTTATACTCCGCCGTGTAGGGCAGCTGCGCGGCGTGCGCGGGATGGCTCAATTCAACGGTTGAAATCCGGCTCTTCGCAGCCTGACCCAAAGCCGGCAGCGCCAGGCTCGCGGCCAGCGCCAACACCCCGCAAATGCTTCCGCGCATAACTCACCCCTTAAGCAAGATTCTGTGGCCACACAGTATGACGCACTTCCAAGAAGAACGCTTGCCGGATAGCGCGGCCAAGGCGCTATGCTTTGCCGATGACCTTTGCCAATGTTGCGCCGATCTCGGCCGGGGAGACAACAACATGAATGCCGGCCGCGGTCATGGCCTTCATCTTGTCGGCGGCGGTGCCCTGGCCGCCGGAGATGATGGCCCCGGCGTGGCCCATGCGGCGGCCCGGCGGCGCGGTCTGTCCGGCGATGAAGCCTACCACCGGCTTCTTCACGTGCTGCTTCACAAACTCCGCCGCGGCCTCCTCGGCCGAACCGCCAATTTCGCCGATCATGACGATGGCTTCCGTATCCGGGTCGTCGTTGAAGAGGCGCAGCGCGTCGATGTGCGTGGTGCCGATGATCGGATCGCCGCCGATCCCAATCGCCGTTGATTGCCCGATGCCGCGCTGCGTCAGTTGATGTACGGCCTCATAGGTCAGCGTGCCGGAGCGCGAGACGATGCCGACTGCACCTTCCAAGTGAATGCGGCCGGGCATGATGCCGATCTTGGCTTTGCCGGGCGAGATGACGCCGGGGCAGTTCGGGCCGATCAGGCGCGATTTGGAGTTCTTGAGCTTGGCCCAGACCTTCACCATGTCGAGAGTCGGAATGCCTTCGGTGATGCAGACGATCAGCGGAATCCCCGCGTCCTCGGCTTCGAGAATCGCGTCGGCGGCAAAGGGCGGCGGTACGAAGATCATGGTCGCGTTGGCGCCGGTCGCGGCCACCGCCTCGGCCACAGTATTGAAGACTGGCCAGCCTTCATGCGTTGTTCCGCCTTTGCCGGGAGTCACTCCGCCGACGACGTTGGTGCCGTACTCAGCGCAGCTCATCGCGTGAAAGGTGCCTTCTTTGCCGGTAATTCCCTGCACGATAAGTCGAGTTTCTTTATTCACTAATACCGCCATGTTATGCCACCGCCTTTGCCGCCGCGGCTACAACCAATTCCGCGGCTTCCTTCATCGTTTCACCCACCTGAAAGTTGAAGCCAGACTCTTTGAGTATTTTGCGGCCCTCTTCAACGTTGGTGCCTTCAAGGCGCAGCACAATTGGCACCTTGACTTTGAGGCTGTGCGTGGCGGCGACTACGCCCGTGGCCAGCCGGTCCACGCGCAAGATACCGCCGAAGATGTTGATGAAGATGGCCTTCACATTCGCGTCGGAGAGGAGAATCTCGAATGCGTGCTCGATCTGTTCCTGGGTTGCGCCGCCGCCCACGTCGAGGAAGTTCGCAGGGCTGCCGCCGGCGTACTGAATAATATCCATTGTCGCCATCGCCAAGCCCGCGCCGTTGACCATGCAGGCGATGGTGCCGTCCAGCTTGATGTAGTTGAGCGCGTACTTGCTGGCCTCGACTTCCAGCCGGTCCTCCTCGGCGGTGTCGCGCAGCGCCTTGATCTCAGGATGGCGGAAGAGCGCGTTGTCGTCGAAGGTGATCTTGGCGTCGAGCGCGAAGAGTTTGTCGTCCTTGGTCGTGATGAACGGATTGATCTCGACCAGCGAAGCGTCGGTTTCGATGTAAGCCTTGTACAAACTCTGGAAAAAGGCGACGGCGGCGTTGATCTGCGTTGTCTTGAGCCCGAGCGCGAAGGCCAGCTTGCGCGCCTGCCATGCGCTGAAGCCGATGGCCGGGTCGATGGTCTCCTTGAAGATGGCCTCGGGCGTTTTGGCGGCGACGAGTTCGATCTCCATGCCGCCGGCCTGCGAGGCCATGAACACCAATTTGCCTGTCGCCCGGTCGAGGACGATGCCGAGATAAAGCTCGCGGTCGATGGCCGCGGTCTCTTCGATCAGCAGCCGCTGCACTTTCTGGCCCTGCGGGCCGGTCTGATGCGTGATGAGCGTCATGCCGAGAATCTGCTGGGCGTAGAGTTCGGCCTCTTCGCGCGTGCGGGCCACTTTCACTCCGCCGCCTTTGCCGCGGCCTCCGGCGTGAATCTGCGCCTTGACGACGACGCCCGGTGCGCCCTCGGCAAAGAGCTTGCGGGCAATCGTCGAGGCTTCTTCCAGGGTGTTGGCCACTTCGCCGCGCGGCACGGCAACACCATATCTTGCCAGAATTTCTTTCGCTTGATACTCGTGAATCTTCATGTCGGTTGGGACCGCCTTGCTGCTCTGGCTGGGGAATTCGGGGCCCGTCCTGCGCAAGCCGGGCCAGCGTGACCTTGCCAGCGGTACTCAAATACTATCCTGTGCCGCAAGGACGCGTAAACCGCCGCATTTCCTGCAATGCGGCAGGATGGCGCACGTGCCGTATTCAGCCATTTCCAGAATCGCCAGCGGTACTATCGGAATCTTTCGGATACTCCGTGCACTTCTCCATTGAACTTGGCCTCTTCCTGAAGCCCGCTCAGGAGAGCAATGCGCCTCCGGCGTTTCAAAGTTGGATAATGGATATCGCTTCGCCAGGTCTGCCGCGTATCCTCCAAAAGAACATGGATCCTCCACTGAAACCGAGCGGCGCCTCGTTGCAATTTGGTCCGGAGGAAGGTCCGGAGTTCTTCGTTCCCAGCGGCTGGAAGCCGGTTGATGTGCGATCTCCACTCAAAACGGCGGTTGGCCTCAAACGCCTTTCATTCTCCCTGTGGCTCCTATCCCTGTTACCGCAATCGAACGGCCGTCAAGGATCGCGCCCATGGTCCGGTATCTGTCTCTTATCCAGGCTATGAGCCAACGATGTGCTGCTGCCTTGTATCATGGCATGACTTCAGTCATGCCGAGAATGTCTATCAAATCAGCGCAGGGCTTTAGCCCCTCCCGCTTCTGCCGGGGTTTGGAAATCTCACCGGGACCGGAGCCACGCGCCGAAAAGCATACCTCAGGGGCTAAAGCCCGCATTGATTCCATTGGCTTTATGCCGGGGATGAATCCCCGGCCTACCGCCCGGAGGAGTTTTTCCGCAGCCTGTGAAGGCGTGCCCTGATTACAAAGCCTGCAGGCGTGCCCTGATTACAAAGCCTGCTGGTTGAGGTTCGGGGTCTCCCACTCATCCATGATTGAAAACGCAGACCCTTCGACTGCGCTCAGGAGTGGATGAATGGGGCACAGTCCTCAATCAACTCTTCGGCCCTCTTCGCGGCGCTGGCGCACCGCAAAGGATTCCTTTGCCTGAACATGTGCTTGACAAAGCCTTCTTCCTTATCGAGGGCCACCTGCCTGGATATCGGAAAAATATCCTCCCCGGGCAGATCAGGTGAGGTGTTTTTTCTTGACATCCCCTTTTATAGAACCCGCCTACCGAAATCTCTTGTCACCGAGTCCAACCCAACGAGGCCCATCGCACCCGTCAGATAGAATTTCGGATAGATGTACTTCGGGTTCGTGGAGGTAGATCACATCATCTATGACGTAATGTCCGTTCTCATTCTTCACGATCAGCGCCACACGCCATATCGAGGGCTCATCAGGTGGTTCTAACCACTTGAGCTTCACAACCGTTCGAAAAGAGCCATTCTTCTCTGCTTCTGTTTTGTCGACGTGGAAATCCGATGGCTCTGCCTCCGCCTCCCCTCCCGAAAAGAGCCCCTTCGCACCCCAGTCAGGTGGTTTCAAATCAGAGTTGTTCGGATGCTGTCGAAACCAATCTGCTTCGCAATCGCGAGCCAAGTTGATTCTGCGCAACAGATCTTTGCTCAAAAATGGCTCAAAAATCTCTTTGTCTTTATCATGGAGTAATCCTCTAGGGTGACGGGCCACCACCTCCTTATAGAGCCTCCGGATCATCGCCTCGGGCTGATTGGGCGGGGCAGTAGGTTGGGCAGACTGCGCCATAGACAGTACAGCGACGAATGTCAGAAAAAGAACACAACGCATCAGATTCATTTCATCACCTATTTCGGCGGATTTACAAGTATCACGTGGTAAGAATAAGCGCTGTTCGCCTTCGTACTCCCATCGTCATACCGGAAATTCCAACTTTGAGGCGGGCGGCCTTCCGTACCGGGGTAGCCTGTGGACGGATCAGGAGGATGCTTCGGCCACTGGTCCTCAATTAAGACACTGCCAGGACCTCGATTACCCGCCCCTCTAAAGGTCCCAGAGTTCTGGTCGTTGTCTGTTGGATATGTGCCACTAACATTGTTAAACGTGGCGACCGCAGTTCCGGGTTTAACTGCCGGATTGATCGTCAAAACACCGTTCACGGAAATCACCAGCGGCGGCCCCATTTTCCATCTCCAGGTTTGTGGTGGAACGCTAGTCAGATATGAGGTAAGTGTCACGCATTCACCATTGCCGATGCGTTCGGTTGTGGACGGGTTAGCCAGCCTATCTGCCTCTGTGCCGGGACCGAGCGGGGCTATATACGATCCATCGGGCTGGCGTTGGCCAGGGGTGGGGTTCACGGGCAATGCAGCCGTCGATGTTGTAGGGGTCGCATTTGTCGCACTGGCTGATGGTGCTGGCTGTTGGCCCGCTGGAGGCGCGGCTGTAGTCGCAGGCTGATGACCGTCCGCGTCGACAGTATCTGTCGGATGATTGCACACATACGCATACAAGTTCAAACTCTGTGGGTCTGCCAGCTTCGCATACGGCACCGGCTCCTCTTTCGCGCTCCAATCGGGCGACATCCACCTTCCCATAGCAGAAGAATAATACCGCACCCCGAAGTAGTCGTTGCCGGATTCGGTGTCGCGTTCTTTGCCGGTGAAGTGGTGTTCGGTGGGGGCCTGGAGGTCGCCGCCGGTGCAACTGAGTTGGTCGCCGAAGGGGAGGCTGGTGCAGGTCTGTTCGAGGACGCCGGCCGAATCGGTTTGGGCGCGGCGGGTTCCGAGCGGATCGTCGAAGTAGAAGTGCAGGCCGGTTTTGTCGTAGGTGCCGAGCAGCTTGCCGCCGGCCCAGAGGTTGGTGTGCTGCCAGGCGAGGCCGTTGACGCCGATGAAGGTCGAGCCGCCGGTCATGGCCGCTCCGGAGGCGCTCACGCTCAAGCCCGTGGTTGGATTCGACGGCGAGCAGTTGCAGCCGATCAGCGAGGCGCTGATGGCGTAGTTGACCCCTGGGCCCGTCGTGGTGGAGGTGAAGGTGACGACGGCGCTGCCGGCGGAGTTGGAGGCCGAGATCAGCCCGCCGCAGGTCAGATTCTGCGCCAGAGTTTGCGCCAGGGAGGCCGGCGTCGCCCCCGCCGCGAACGACAGAAAGACCATGCAGGGCGGGCCGTTCGACAAGCCGGCCTTGATCTCGAAGAGGAATTCGCCGCTCATTCCCGGGATCAGCGATCCGGAGATGGTGAAGGAGCCGGTGGAGAGGCCGGGGTTGGGGGTGGGATTGGCGTCGATGCCCATCTC
>JBEKNI010000033.1:0-45695 GCA_049522975.1 Occallatibacter sp.
TGATACCACTGAAAACCGGCGACAATCACCGACCATGTTGCGCTCGTGTTGGTCTGGGTAAGCGAGGTGACGCCGGCGCCGGAGCCGCGCAGAGTGATGTTGCTCTTCTGAATGTAGATTCCGCCGTTACTGCCTGATGGAGTCGTGATGTAGAATGTGCTCGGCCCCAGCAGAACGAAATGTTCTGCCGGGCAGGCGTCGATCGCGTTCTGAATATTTGCGGTGTCGGTCGCGCCCGACTTGTCCCCGCTCACCGTAACCGTCGTTCCGCACTGGGTCCGGTTTGTCGGGATACCGCCGTTGTACGTCACGCCGGGCTGCCAAAGCGTCGTCCGCTCGGAAGGCAGCGTATAGAAGATCGCCGATCCGCTATTGACCATGAAGCTCTGGGTGACCGGCGTGGCCGCGGCATAAGTGCTGTTACCGGCTTGCGACGCGGTGATCGAGCAAGTGCCGGCAACAATGAATGTCGCCGTCGTGCCGCTGACCGTGCAGACGCTAGTCGTGGTCGCAGCAAAGCTCACCGTCAGCCCGGAACTCGCCGTGGCCGCGAGGTTGAGCGGCGTGCCCACCGTCTGCGCGCCGGGATTGGCAAAGGTGATCGTCTGCGCAGTCAGAGCCGCATTCACCGTAAATCTCTGCGAGACCGGCGTTGCCGCAGCGTAAGTGCTGTTGCCCGCCTGCGATGCGGTGATCGAGCATGTTCCCGCCGCGATGAATGTCGCCGTCGTGCCGCTGACTGTGCAGACGCTAGTCGTGGTCGAAGCAAAGCTCACCGTCAGTCCGGAGCTGGCCATCGCGGAAAGCGTTAGCGGCGTTCCAACAGTCTGCCGGCCGGGGTTGGCGAAGGTGATGGTCTGCGCGGTGAGGACCGTAACGATGGCCGTCTGCGCGGCCGTCGCTCCGGTGGAGTTCGTGACGGTGAGAGTGTAAGTCGTCGTATCCGCCGGTGAGACGCTTACCGCCATGCCGCTCTTGGCGGTGAGATTCCCCGGCGTAATCACGCCCGTGCCGCCGGCAAAGACGCCGGTGAGGCTTGCGCTACCGCCCGCCGTGATCGTTGCCGGTTTGGCAGTAAAGCTAGTGATCGCCGGCGCGGCGGCATTTACCGTCACCGTGGCCGTCTGTGCGGCCGTCGCTCCGGTGGAGTTCGTGACGGTGAGAGTGTAAGTCGTCGTATCCGCCGGCGAGACGCTGACTGCCGTGCCGCTCTTGGCGGCGAGATTCCCCGGCGTAATCACGCCCGTGCCGTTGGCAAAGACGCCGGTGAGGTTTGCGGTACCGCCCGCCGTGATCGACGCTGGAGTCGCCGCGAAACTGGCGATTGTGGGCGCAGTAACAACGACCGGGTTTACCGTAACCGTCGCCGTCTGGGTAATCGTAGCTCCGGCGGAGTTAGTAACTGTAAGCGTATAAGTCGTCGTATCCGTGGGCGTAACACTCACTGCCGTTCCGCTGCTGGCGGGAAGATTCCCAGGCGTGATCACGCCCGTGCCGCTGGCAAAGACGCCGGTGAGGCTTGCGGTACCGCCCGCCGTGATCGTTGCCGGAGTCGCCGCGAAACTGGCGATTGTGGGCGCGGCGGGAGTCACCGTAACCGTGGCTGCCTGCGCGGACGTGCCGCCAGAGGCATTCGCGA
The DNA here is from genome assembly GCA_049522975.1 of Occallatibacter sp. Lineage (GTDB taxonomy): Bacteria > Acidobacteriota > Terriglobia > Terriglobales > Acidobacteriaceae > Telmatobacter. The sequence goes on from JBEKNI010000033.1 coordinate 1,640, forward strand.
CCGTGAGAATATAAGTCGTGGTATGCGATGGAGTTACGCTGACCGCCGTCCCGCTAGTCGCAGGAAGATTCCCAGGCGTGATCACGCCCTTGCCGTTCGTGAAAACTCCCTTGAGACTCGCCGTCCCGCCCGCCGTAACTGTCGTCGGATTGGCGGTGAAACTGGTGATGACCGGTTCAGTAGAAGGCCAGAACTGATTCACGCAGCCGGTCATCCCGGCCAAACTCAAACTGATGGCAGATGCCAGGAGGGCATAGGTATACACACGTTTCATAGCGGCTCCCGTGACCAAAGCAACCAAATGAACGTCAGTGTCTCAATGCCTGTGTTCGATCCTGCACACCCAGACAGGGATATCCATGATCCTGGATTTGACTATGATTATTGTACCGCTTCGGAGGAGGCACAAGACTGACTCTTGTCCAATACAAGATGAGCCTGAAGGGGCGGTCATGCCGGGTAGTGAACATCCGCATGGACGACGCAGAGAAGTTGAGTTTGGAAGCGTGGCCGGTTTGTCGTGGCCAGCGAGGAAATCCAGTTTGAGGCCGAGAATCGCCGGCAACTCCATGGCTGGGTGGAGCGAGTGCCGGTCGAGCAGGATTACGCCCAGCAAGGCAAGGCGGCCCGCGGCCTGGTGCGGCGCTACATCGAGCGCATGACCGGCCTGAGCCGGGCGCAGCTCACGCGGCTAATCGCCCGTTATACGGCCACCGGAAGGGTCCAGGCGGCGGCCTTTCGGCGGCGCCGTTTTCCCCAGCGTACACGCGCGCCGACATCGAGTTGCCGGCCTCGGTCGACGAAGCGCACGAAACGTTGAGCGGCCCGGCCACAAGGCGTCGCGCAGTCACCTCATCGGGATTTGGCAAGCCTAGAGCGGCCCTGAGCGGCCTAGCCGCGTAGGTCAGACCCAATACCCCGCAAGAAACCAGCAGGTGACTGCGAGACAGCATGATCAACACCCCATATTTCCATACGTGCATCGCGGAAAGCAGTTCATGGCGTTCGATTCTGAGCGCAAGCCACATCCCTACAAGAAATTAGTCGGCTTCCACAAATGGGCGGGCGATATGGATCAATGAGATTGCCGCTGTGATTTAGACTTCATTTGTAGCAGTCCCGCAGCGAGGTTTCGCCGACTGAACTTTCGATCGGCGGGTTCCGCTGCCGGAGGAATCCACTTTGACCCGCACAACCACTCCCCTGCTCTTCGGCCTTCTTGCCGTTCCTTTTGCGGCTCTTTCTCTTGCTGCTCAGACGCCCGCGAAACCATTGACGCCAGCGAAGCCCCTGACCGTGGAGGCGATTTATGCCCATGAACCACTGACTGGGACTCCGCCCGATGAAATAACCTGGTCGCCGGACGGCAAGCACTTGACCTACATGGCGAACGACGAGTTAATGGAACTGGATCAGGCGACAGGCCAGGCGCATGTGCTGGTGGGCCGGGCCAAGCTGGCTAGCTTCACCGCCGGATCGGACACGGAGCAGGACCGCGATCATCGCGACCGCTATGAAATGCACAGTTATCTCTGGTCGCCGGATGCGACGCGGCTGCTCTTCGACGAGAACGGACGCCTCTGGCTCTATGATCTGCGCAACGGCACGAGCGTTGAGGCCGGTTCAGCCGGAGCGGCCTCGGGCGACAATCCACAGTTCTCGCCCGACGGCGAATCGATCGCTTGCATTCGCAGTCATGGGCTGGCGGTGGCGAGGCTGAAGGAGCCCGGGATACCGATGACAATGGTGGCGCCCGCGCCTGACGCGAACACTCTCAACGGTGAGGTGGATTGGATCTATCTGGAAGAGCTGGACGCGCGCAGCAATTATTTCTGGTCGCCGGACTCGAAGCGCCTGGCTTATTTGCAAGTGGACGAGAGCGCTGTGCCGGAGTATCCCATCGCCGATTGGCTTCCCACGCACGCAAAGGTGGAGATGCAACGCTATCCGCAGCCCGGCGATCCCAACCCCGCGGTGCGCGTAGGCGTGGTGGACGCGCAAGGCGGCGAGACGGCTTGGGTGAAGCTGCCGATTCGCGCCGGGCAGGATTACATTCCGCGCTTCGGCTGGGTAGGCGCGAAGACTCTGTGGATCGAGACGCTGACCCGCGACCAGAAGCATCGCGATCTTTACTTTGCCGACGCCTCGACAGGCCAGGCACACCTGGTGCTCGAACTGAGCGACGAGAAATTTCTCGACGACAATTACGAGGTTTTTGTGGGCGACGGCAGCATTGTGCTGACGAATTGGAGCGACGGCCACAATCACCTTTATCTCTACAGCTATGACCAGGCTGATCCAGCTCAGACGCCGGCTAAGCTGGAGCGGCAACTGACCCAGGGAGATTTCGAAGTGGGCGAGGTCTACCGCGTGGATACCAAGGGCAAGTTCATTGACTACGCCTCGAACGAGAGCATCCTGCTGAGCGAGCAGGTATGGCAAGAGCGGCCTCAGACTAATCCGACAGGCTTGCTGAAGGGACACGGGCCGGAGCAGCAATTGTGGCAGGTGGACTTCAACGGCTATCGAAAGCCGTTGAGCGCCGCCTCCGGCTTTTCCCATGACGGCAACTTCGCGCCCGTGGGCAGCGCATTCGTGGACAAGCAATCGGCGCGCATGGGACCTCCGTCGCTTTGGCTGTGCACGGCGGCGGAGAAGTGCTCCGTCTTTTGGAAGTCGCGGACGCTGCGCCCTTACCACTTGCACGCGCCGGAGCAACTCACGGTAAAGGCTCACGACGGGACGCCGCTCTACGCCACGCTGCTGCTGCCCGAGGGAGTCTCAGCCGCGGCCAGCGTGCCGCTGATCGTGAATCCCTACGGCGGACCCGGCGCGCAGTCGGTGGTCAATCGCTGGAGCAGCGGGTTGCTCTTCGACGAACTTCTGACTGAGCATGGATTTGCGGTGCTCCATGCCGACAACCGCGGCACCAGCGAGCGCGGACGCGCCTTTGCCCAGTCGGCCTGGCATGACTTCGGCGCGGCGCAACTGGAGGATCAGTTGACCGTGATCGACGCGGCGCTCGCCCAGCATCCGGAACTGGACCCGAAACGGCTGGGCTGGTGGGGATGGAGCTTTGGCGGAACCTTCACTCTCTACGCCATGTCGCATTCGGAGCGCTTCCGCGCCGGGGTTGCGGTGGCGCCGGTGACCGACTGGCGCAACTACGACTCGATCTACACCGAGCGGTACATGAGCCAGCCCGGCGAGTTTGCCGAGGGCTACAGGGATTTCTCAGTGCTGAACTCGGCAGCCAATCTGAAGGGTCGGCTGCTGCTGGCGCATGGGACGGGCGACGATAACGTGCACATAGGGAATTCCGTGCAGTTTGTGCAGAGGCTGATCGAGGCGGAGATTCCCTACGACTTGCAGATATATCCGCGCAAGACCCACGCGATTGCCGGCCCGGATGCGCGCACACAGCTTTTCAATAGCATTCTGGCGCACTTTGAGGAGTATCTGAAGCCGCTGGCCGCCAGCGAAGCCGGGCAGTGAGAGCGCCTGCCTGTCAGTTAAGAGCCGTTGCCTGGATCGTCAGAAGGCGTGGCGATTGAAGATGTCGTCGTTGTCGCGTCTGGGGGAAGTCAGGCACCCCAAGCAGCAAGACAACAGGACCGCCGCGCCCACCGTGACCAGGACGGCAAGGGCGTTTCCGTCGAAACCAAACCATTGAATCAGGCTATCCATCGTAATTCACCACCAACAACATACTCCAGGAACCTTGACGCTGTATGGCCTCTTTGGCTCACCAGTCCCGAAGCCTCTACCTGGAATCCCGGCGCACAGAAGATTTCATCGGATATTTTTCACATTTCCTTCTTGATTTCAAGAGAAGAAAAGGCGAAGATAATAATGCCATGGTAACGAGTTCCAATCCGGCGCAGGTGCTTGGAGCCGAAGAGTGTCCGGAGGAGTTGGCAACTCCCGCCTCGCTTCAGGATTGGCAGCCGGGTCGCGCCGCTCAGGAGCCCCGGCCTGCCCTGGAGAGCGGTCCGCAGTTGAACTGGCTCTTCGTGGATTTGAACTCCTATTTTGCCTCGGTGGAACAGGATGCGCGGCCCGAGCTGCGCGACCGTCCGGTGGCCGTAGTGCCCATGATGGCCGATACAACCGTTTGCATTGCAGCCAGTTACGAGGCGAAGGCTTTCGGCGTGAAGACCGGGACCGTGGTAGCCGAGGCCAAGCGGATGTGCCCGGAGCTGGTGCTGGTGGAGGCGCGGCACGAGCTGTATGTCGAGTATCATCACCGCATCGTCGAGGCCGTCGAGAGCTGCCTGCCGGTGACAGCGGTGATGTCGATCGACGAGATGGCCTGCCGTCTGATGGGCAGGGAGCGGCCGCTCCTGGCCGCCATGGCTCTGGGCCGGCAGGTGAAGCGGCGCATCATCGAGCGTGTCGGCCCCATGATGCGAAGTTCGGTAGGGCTGGCCACTAACCGGTATCTGGCCAAGGTAGCCAGTGACATGGAGAAGCCCGACGGCCTGGTGGCCTTGCCGCTGGACATTTTACCCGAGGCCCTCCGCCAGCTTACGCTGCGTGACCTGCCGGGAATCGGCGCGAAGACCGAAAAACGGCTGAACGAGAAGGGCATCCAAACCATGGAAGCCCTGCTGGCGCTCGACTGCGAACAGGCCGGCGAGTTGTGGGGCTCGGTCTGGGGCGTGCGGCTCTGGCACTGGCTGCGAGGCGAGGACTTCGACATGTCGGAGACCGAGCATCTGAAGTCGATGAGCCACCAGCACGTCCTCGCGCCGGAGATGCGCACGCCGGAGAAGGCCTGGGCGGTGGCGCACAAGCTGCTGCACAAGGCCGCCATGCGCTTGCGGGCGGCGCACCTGTGGGCCAGCAGCATTGGGCTGGCCATCGGCTTTGCGGCTCCGCATGGGGAAGGCAAGCCAATCAATCACCCCAGCGACAAAGACCCGTCGCCGGGGACCCCGATCAGCAACTTTGGCACTCCCACGCGGGGGTGGAAAGGCGAGTTGAAGCTGAGCGAGTGCCAAGACAATCCGACGCTGATTGCCGCGCTAAGCCGTTTATGGGCTTCGCGGCCCACCGGGGCGCGCTTCGAGCATCCCTACTTCATCGGCGTGCATTTGAATGGCCTTGTTCCGGACCGGCTGCACTCGCTGAACCTCTTCGAGGGGACGGAGGACGAGCAGAGCCGGACGCGCCTTCTGGCCGCCATGGATGCGCTGAACTCGAAGTACGGGCTCAGCACGCTAGCGCCCGCCACCATGCTGACCGCCTTCAAGGCCGCGCCCACCCGCATCGCCTTTCACACCATTCCGGAGCAGTTCTGAACTCTCCGCGCTGGGTTGAAATCACTCCGCACTCCGCCGCCAAAGCCGCGCCAGCGCGCCAAATCTCACTCCAATCCAGATCAGATTGACGCTGACCGACGGCCACGCAATCCGCCTGAACATATCCACGAGCGGTGTTCGACAGATCGCATACAATTCGGAGGAGATAAGTCCTGGAATGCCAGCCGGAGTGACCGCTCGACGGTTACCGGCGGTGTGGCTCACCGCGGCTGGCAGGCCGGGCCAGCGTTACTTGCGTGTGCTCCGCAGAGGCCCTGCCTCCGGTGAGTTTTCTGAGAGCTGCAGCCGGGGGCGTATCATTCCAACAGGAAGATTGGCAGTCAACTCTATTCCACACAGGAAACTTCATGAAACGACTTTTTGTATATGCGGCCTGCGCCGCCGCCCTTGCCACCGTTTTGGGAGGCCTGGCGGGCTGCGGCGGTTCAGCGAACCAGCAGATAACCCAAGTGGCTACGATCGAAAGCTTCGGAGCGAGTCCGGCAACGATTACAGCAGGCGGAAGCTCCAGCCTGACGGCCATCTTCTCTAACGGCACGGGCGTGATCACTCCAGGAAACATTGCCGTCACCAGCGGTACAGCGGTCAGCGTCAGCCCGGTGGCGACCACGACCTATACACTCACGGTCACAGGTTCAAGCGGAGCAGCGGCCACGCAGGCGCTCACCGTCACCGTGGTTGCCGCGCCCGCGATTACCAGCTTCACGGCGAATCCGGCGACGATCACGACCGGACAGAGCGCGAATCTGACCGGCGTCTTCGCAGGTGGGACCGGCGTTATCACTCCGGGCAATCTCGGCGCTACCAGCGGAACGGCGGTCAGCGTCAGCCCGACAGCGACAACGACCTACACCCTCACAGTTACCAATTCCGTAGGGACGGCAGTCACGATGACTGCTACCGTCACCGTGGTTTCCGCACCGGCGATTACCAGCTTCGCGGCGAACCCGACGACGATCACGGCGGGTGGAAGCTCCAGCCTGACGGCAGTCTTCACGGGCGGCGCAGGCGTGATCACTCCGGGCAATCTGGCCGCCACCACCGGAACGCCGGTCAGCGTCAGCCCTACCGTTACCACCACCTATACCCTCACCGTCACCAATTCTGTTGGGACGACGGTTACGATGACGGCTACTGTCACCGTGGATCCCGCACCGACGATCACCAGCTTCACGGCGAATCCGGCGACGATCACGACCGGACAGAGCGCGAATCTGACGGGCGTCTTCGCCAACGGGACCGGCATCATTACTCCGGGCAATCTCCCCGCCACCAGCGGAACGGCGGTAAGCGTTAGCCCAACAGCGACTACGACCTATACCCTCACTGTCACCAATCCCAATGGAACGGCGGTCACCCAGACGGCGACCGTGACCGTCAATGCCGCCCCGCCGTCGATTACCAGCTTCACGGCGAACCCGGCGACGATAGCGGCCGGAGGAAGCTCCAACCTGACCGCCGTATTCACGGGCGGCACCGGGGAGATCACCCCAGGCAATCTCCCCGCCACCAGCGGAACGCCGGTCAGCGTCAGCCCTGCGGCGACCACCATCTATACGCTCACCGTCACTCCGGCCAGCGGGACGCCGGTCACGCAGACGGTCACGGTGACCGTGACGGGGCTGTCGATCACCAGCTTCACGGCGAGTCCGGCAGCGATTGTCTCAGGCAAAAGCTCCAGCCTGACGGCGGTCTTCACGGGCGGCACGGGCGAGATCACTCCGGGCAATCACCCGGTTACCAGCGGTGTGCCTGTCAGCGTCAGTCCGACAGCCACCACCACCTATACCCTCACGGTGACTCCCACCACCGGGACGGCAGTGACGCAGACGGTCACGGTTGCCGTGGGGAATGCAGTGATCGCGGTGAACCAGTCGAGCCTCGGGCCGGCGGTGACCGACCAGTTGCTGGGAATGAATATGGCCGTTTGGTACGACCCCACCACCTCCGGAATTGCGCCGGCGTTCGAGGCCGCCGGCATCAAAGCCGTTCGATGGCCGGGCGGATCGGCATCCGACGTCTACCACTGGGCGACCAATTCCGAGTGCGGCGGTTACACCAATGGGAATGCCACCTTCGCCAACTTCGTCAAGTACATCTCGAATCCAGCCGGGCTCGATGTTGCGCTCACGGCCGATTACGGCTCTGACGCTGCCTGCACCGGGGGCGGCGAGCCAAGCGAGGCCGCCGCGTGGGTGACCGACGCGTTGACCCTAGGCGTCACGGTCAGCCACGTAACGGTAGGCAATGAGGAGTATGGGAGCTGGGAAGAAGATCTGCACTCCAGCCAGCACAACAGCGCAACCTACGCGGCCGCGGTGGCCGGAACCAGCGGCTACTATGCCGCGATCAAGGCGGCCAGCCCGAACACGCTGGTCGGCGTGGACGTGAATCCCGGCAACAATCCCCCATGGGATCCGACCGTGCTCGCCGACGCTACGTATGACTTCGTCGAATACCACTACTATCCCGAGACGCCTGGACAGGAAAGCGACAGCTTCCTTGTCAAAAATGGGGCCTTTGATTTGACCAACGAGATCAACTCGATCAAGTCGGAACTGAAGACCGCGGGGAAGCCGGACATACCCATTTATGTCGGCGAGATCGGTGGGCCTTATAGCAATCCCGGCAAGCAGAGCTGGTCGATTACCCAAGGCTTGTATGCCGGCCAGGTGCTGGGCGAGATGATGAATGACGGAGTCTCGCGCCTGACCTGGTGGATCGGCTTCGACAATTGCAATGGCCAGTCCGGTAACGACAGTGCATCGCTCTACGGATGGCAGGATTTCGGGGCCTACAATGTCTTCTCCGATGGACCCTCCGACACCAACTGCCCGGGCGCGGGTCCCATGGGCACTATGTCTCCCACGGCGCGCGCGTTTCAGCTCTTCAGCAACGTGGCTGTCACCGGCGAAAACGTGCTCACCGCCAACGTGACCGGCGATGAGACGGATGTGGTTGCTTACGCCGCAACCAATAGCGGCGGGACGGCGCTAGTGCTCTTCAACCGGAACGAGACTACCAGCGAGCCGGTCCTGGTCACGCTCTCCGGGCAAACGACTGCCAACACCGTCAGCGTCATCACCTACGACAAGGCCATCTATGACCTGTCGGGTTCGCCCACGGGGGTTTTCCCAGACCCTGCAGGGACGAGCACCTGGGCCGGACCCACCACAACCACGCCCGCCGCGACCTTGCCGCTGGCTCTTACGCTTACGCCCTGGAGCATGAACGTAGTCCTCATCCACTAAGGGCCTTTGAAGGCCGCATCCAGGCGCCTCATCATCAACAAGCTGCCCCAGGTCACGTCCGGTCTGGGGCAGTTTGCTTTCGGAGATCGAATCTGCCGTTGCCTATGCGGTGCGTATAGCTACACTGATAATCAGCGTGGATTGTCCTTCTTCATCGCCGCCGAGTTATCGCGGCCGTCTTGCACCCTCGCCCACCGGCTATCTGCATGTGGGCCACGCGCGCACCTTCTGGACGGCCTTTGAGAGAGCGTGCGATGCCGGCGGAACGCTGGTGATGCGCATGGAAGATCTCGATCCCGACCGCAGCCGCCCGGAGTATGCCCAAGCTGCTCTCGAAGACCTGCGCTGGCTGGGGATTGTTTGGCAGGAGGGACCGGATGTGGGAGGGCCTTGCGCGCCCTATGCGCAGAGCGGCCGCATAAGCCACTATCTTGAGGCATGGCGCAAGCTGTTGCGCGGCGGTTTTCTTTTCCCCTGCCGCTGCTCGCGCAAGGACCTGGAGGCCGCGCTCAGCGCGCCGCACGAGAGCGCTTTGCAAAGGAACGCAGAGCAGGAGCCGCTGGACGACGAACCGGTTTACCCCGGAACGTGCAGATCCGAGCCAGGCCACCCCGCTAAAGACAACATTCCAAAGCCCTTCAACCCTTTGTCGCACGAGATGGAAGGGCCGGGCAATCTCAATTGGCGCTTCCGCGTCCCTGACGGCGAAGTGGTGGAGTTTGTCGATCGGAATCTCGGTTCGCAGCGTTTCGTGGCCGGAGTGGATTTCGGTGACTTTCTGGTCTGGCGGCGCGACGGTGTCCCAAGCTACCAGCTTGCCTGCGTAGTTGACGACGCGGCCATGATGATCACGGAAGTCGTACGCGGCGAGGATCTGCTGAAGTCTACGGCGCGGCAGATCCTGCTCTACCGCGCCTTGGGCTTCGGGAGCCCGGCCTGGTTCCATTGCCGGCTGGTGGTAGACGCGAACCGCCGCCGCTTGGCCAAGCGCCATGACGCGCTCAGCCTGCGCACCCTCCGCCAGCGTGGGCTCACCCCAGAGCAGATTCTGACGGCGGAACTGCCAGCAGCGGCGTAGAGGCTGTAAACCTCCAGCCCCTGCGCGCCGCCTCGGTTGCTTGGCCTCACCGATGCCGGATGAACGTTCCGTGCTGCAGCTCGCTCATGGCTTGCCGCAGTTCGGCGTCGGTATTCATCACGATAGGCCCATACCACGCCACCGGCTCCTCCAGCGGCTTGCCAGAGACCAGCAGGAAGCGGATGCCTTCCGGGCCGGCCTGTACCACAATCTCATCGCCGCGGTCGAAGAGTACCAGCGAGTGGTTCTTGGCGTCGTAGATCGGGGCCGCGTTCGGGTCCACCGCCGACTCGGTCAGCACGGCCTGGGGCGCCGAAGCGTCGCGGAATGTGCCCGCGCCGGCGAAGACGTAGGCGAAGGCGTTACGGGTCGTCTCCACCCTGATCCGCTTGGTTTTGCCGGGTGGAATCGAGATGTCCACATAGCGCGGCTCGGCTGCCACGCCCTCCACCGGCCCCTTCTGGCCCCAAAACTCGCCGACGATGATCCGCGCCTTGGTTCCGTCGTCCTCGGTCACCTCCGGGATGGCGCTGGCCGGGATGTCCTGGTAGCGCGGCTCGGTCATCTTCAGCGAGGCGGGCAGGTTGGCCCAAAGCTGAAAGCCGTGCATGCGGCCCAGCGCGTCCCCGGAGGGCATTTCTTGATGGAGTATCCCGCTGCCGGCGGTCATCCATTGCACGTCGCCGGCCGTCATTCGGCCCTTGTTGCCCAGGCTGTCGCCGTGTGCCACCTCGCCGGCAAGCACATACGTGATGGTTTCGATTCCCCGGTGGGGATGCCAGGGAAAGCCGGCCAGGTAATCGGCCGGGTTGTCGCTGCGAAAATCGTCCAGCAGCAGGAATGGATCGAACTCGGTGGTCTTTCCGAAGCCAAAGGCGCGCTGCAACTTGACGCCGGCACCCTCAACGGCGGGTTTGCTTTCAAAGATCTCCTTCACGGGGCGAAGCGACATGGTGGACCTCCTCTGCCTTACAGAGGATTGGATGCGCGAGGAAGATATTCGTTGCAACAAGTATCTACTGTCTCAGATGGCGAGCAACAGGCCCGGCCACAATGCGGCTCAGATCTCCTTGCCGTAAAGCAGGTCGCGGATTGCTTTTCTGCGAGCTTCGTCCGCCTCCCTGGCCGCCCTGCGCTCGATGGCGTCCATGGGGTGCTTGGGGCCGGCGGGGCCGGGTGTTTCGGGCTCGCTGCACGCCGGGCAGCGGTTGGCAAACCCGGGCTTACCCGGCCTCAACTCGAACTCTTCGGCGCAGACGACGCAGACCTTGATGGGAAACGCCACCTTAATCACCATCGCAATCGAGAGAATTCAACCCAAAACCAACTAGTTTACCACAAACTCAGCTTTCAATCCACGTGAAAAGCCGCAATTCTCAGATTCTCGAGCCCGACGCCGCGCATCAGGCGCGCCTTCACGTGCCGCGAAGGTATCCGCTCCTCATCTGCCGGAATATGGAAAGAGTTTCTTCTTTCGATTCGCAGTGCCTTTTGCCAGCGATTTCAGCGGGGCTAGAAACGGAATAGATAAGAGGCCTTGAGGAAGATCTGCCGCCCATCGTTCAGCATATCCGGGGCGCGCGGCGCTACCGTATCGTTGGCATCGCAGACCCCTTTTGGAAACCCCTTGCAGAGCGACCGGTCGAGATTCTGCATGTCGTTGTTATACCCGATATAGACAGCCGTGCCGGGATGCGGAAGCCAGGTGAGCAAAGCCTCCGTACCGACTTGCTTGGTCCGCGGCAGGGAAGTCTCGGCGGGATTGGCCAGCGTCGAGTCATACTCCACAATCACACGCGCGGAGATCGCACGCGTGAACTGATAGTTAACCTTGGTACGGAAGGTCTGAGCCTCATAGACCAGCGCGCCGTCGGCGACCGAGTGGTCGCGATCCAGCAGATAGGTATTGTCCGCGGTCAACTGGCGCAGCGGCTGCAAGGTAAACAGCACCTGTGAGTCCTCCTGATTCATCAGGGATGGCGCATGGCCCGCTACGGGGTTGTAGTTCACGTTGCCGCTGCGGAAAAAGTTGATGTTGAAGTTAAGCTGCGGGAAGGGCGCTCCGCGGAAGACAACTCCGCCATAATTCTCCGTGAAGTTTTTGTACGCCGTGAGCAGCGGATAACTCGGCGGCCCAACTGTGTCGGAGTTCTCGCCCACAATGGGGGCAAACACGAAATTGCGGGGCAATGTGAAAAAAACGTCGTAGGAGGAGTAATGGTAGACGCGGTCGCCTTGATGGTTAAAAGCTATGTTCTGGTTGGTCTCCAGCCCCCAAATCTGGAGCTTTCTGTGCTTCGGATACCAGTTGTAGTTTGAGTAAGTGTGGCCGCTGCGGATATTCGAACTCTGGATGAAACCCAGCTCGGTCTCAAAGCCGGTGCTGAAATCCACGAAGGATGAGTTGAGGTTGAAGGAGTGGCCGGAGCGGCTGGCACTCAGGTTCCACGTCGGTCCGGCGGAGTAGCCGGGACTGTCGAGATCGCCCATGGTCGAGCTTTCCACCCATTGCCCCACGGCTGTCCACTTGTCGTTGAAGCGCACTGTGGAGTCGACTCCGCCGATGCGGTTCCATCCCTGGCCAAACTCGTAGTCGGTGTAGAGCGCGGCAATGCTCGACCCTTTGCCAAAATCCTGGGAGACACGTCCCACAGTAATATATGCGCGCTTCTTGTAGAGCGGGTCGCCGGCGATGACGGTCTCGCCCGGTTCGCGGTCGTCGATTGCCAGCAGACCAATATTGGTGTGGCCTAGCTTGCCGGTCAGCCGCGCCCCAAACTCCGGATGCACAATGTTGCGGGTGTAGAGCAGAGCAAGCGGCGAGGGCGTCGTGAAGAAGTTGGCGTTCTCCAGAAAAAACGGGCGCAGCTCAGGGAAGTACACCGGATAGCGCTGATTGACGGTGAACTGCGGCTGATCCGACTCGATGTCGCTGAAGTCCGGGTTCACAGTTGCATCGAAGACAATCTTGTCCTTGAGAACAGCCTTGAACTCTCCGCCGGCCGTAGCTTCCAGGTGCCGTGAACTGAAATATGGATCAAGCGGATCGAGCGTCTCCAGCGTGCGCTCGTTCTGCCCCAGCACATAGGGATTCACCTGGATGTTATGCGAGCCAGTTACTCCCTCGATGCCCTTCAGCGTAGCTTCCTGGGTGAGCACGCCGGAGATATTGGCAGCCACACGCGGCCAGAAGTCCGTCTCGCTGTTGCGCGGAAAGTTGCGTTCGAAGACGACGCCCCAATCCGAGCTGCCGGGCCGGAAGCGCAAGCTGCGGAAAGGAATCGCCATCAGCGCCATCCATCCCTTGCCGGTAACTTGACCCTCCGAATCCCAAACCTGGTCGTAGCTGTAATCCTGGCCTTGATTTTCGGTCCATGCCGCATCGGCCTGCACGCCCACCGGATTCACCGTGAAGAGAACGCCTTTGCGGCGGTCCTGAAAAGGATCCAGCAGCACCGACACAGTGTCGTCGTTGAGGATATTCTCGCGCCGTGCCAGGTGCCCGCGAATCTCGTCCGGATGGGTATCGTGGCAGATGAAAGCAAAATAGAGGACGCTCTTCGTGTATCCCAGCCAGACCTCGGTCTCTTCTGTGGCCGGCTGCCCGTCGTGCGGCGAGTTTTGAATAAAGCCGGAGATATGAAGCAGCTTGCCCTTCAACTCAGCGCGCGGCTCCATGCCCGCGAAGTCAGCGAGCTTCAATCCCTCGGCAAGCAGCGGCACCGTGTAGTTATTCGCCGGCTGCGTTTGGGCAAGCTGCGCTTTTGCGGGCTGAACCTTGGACGGCTCAGCGGCAGGCGCCGGCGGCTTGTCGTCCTGAGCCACCGCGGCCGCGCACGTTATCATCCCCAGACAAACAGCCGCCCCGAATGCCCAAAGCCTCATGCATCCATGGTACGAAACGGGCTGGCCTTCGGTTCCTGCGGAGCACTTGGGATTCATTCAGGATGGACACTCAATTTCGTTTGATTCGTATGGGTCCGAATCGTTAGCTGGCTCCGAACATCCAGCGCAGCCTCACCGCGCCAGATGAGGGCCTTCTTACCTCTTTGCATTTTTGATTCGCCCTATCCATAATGGTTAGCAGCACTCATGATTGCCATGAAGAAAGCTGGTGCGATGTGCCCATTCCAGTCCTGAAACCAACGGTTGCCCGCAGCGAGACATTTGCGGGCGTAACTTATCACATTGAAGGTGAATTGGTTCCTGCGCTGCACATCGAGTTGAGCGGTGTTCCGGTGTACTTCGAACACTACATCCTTCTCTGGAAGGACCTCAACGTGCAAATCGGCATCCGGCCCCTGAGCGGCGGTCTCAAACGCGTGCTCGCCGGGATGCCCGTCTTCCTGACCGAGGCCGGCGGCCCAGGACAAATATGTTTCAGCCGGGACGGCGCGGGCCACATATTTGGGATTCATCTAAAGGTTGGCGAACGCGTCGATATGCGGGAGCATCAATTTCTGGCCGCTACCGGAAACGTGGAATACGGATTCTCCCGCGTGAAGGGCGTATCCAATATGTTGCTGGGCGGCACCGGCTTCTTTATCGACCACTTCACCGCGCAATATGGCGAGGGCATCGTGTGGGTGCATGGTTATGGGAATGTCTTCGAGGTAACCCTCGCGCCCGGCGAGCAGATCGACATCGAGCCCGGCGGCTGGATCTACAAGGATCCATCGGTCAAAATGGAGACTCAATTCCAGAAACTCTCGACCGGATTATTCGCCAGCGCCTGTAGCTTCGTGTGGAACCGGTTTACCGGCCCAGGACGAGTTGGAATTCAATCCATGTACGTCCACATGCCGACGGCGGAATAATATGGAGCGATCCTGATCGATGCGTCGGGCATTGAAGGCTGCCTGTCGCTGGGCCTGTGCCCTATCCTCATTACAGGCCCTGTGTCCGACTTCGCCCAAACCGTCAAGCAGCAGGCCGACATCGTCAAGGTGATCGAGGGCTACATCCGCCTGCGCAAGGCCGGGGCGCAGAATTATACCGGCCTCTGTCCCTTCCACAAGGAAAAGTCGCCGTCGTTTTCCGTCCATGCGGTCCGCCAGTTCTACCACTGCTTCGGCTGCCAGGCTTCGGGGGACGTCTTCAGCTTCGTCGCCAAGATCGAGAACGTCGGCTTTCCCGAGGCGGTGCGGATTGTCGCGGGTAAGTGCGGGATTCCGCTGCCCAAGCGCGAGTTTTCCTCGCCCGAAGAAGCAGCCGGAGCGCGCCTGCGGGCCAAGCTGCTGGAACTGCACGAGACGGCGACCGCCTGGTTTGAGGAGCAGCTTCGCGGCCCCGAGGGCGCTGTGGCCCGCGAGTACCTGGTCGGCCGCGGGCTGACGCCAGACGGCATCAAGACCTTCCGCATCGGCTACGCTCCCGACAGCTTCAACGCCCTGCGCGACCGGCTCAGCGGCATGGCTGACAACGAAACTCTGAGAGCCAGCGGCCTCTTCGCCTGGAAAGAGCAGGGCGACGGCGGACCTGATTCGCGTGGGGGCCCCATCTACGACCGCTTCCGCAAGCGGGTCGTCTTCCCCATCTCGAACGAGAGCGGGCGGGTGATCGCCTTTACAGCGCGGACGTTGGAGACAGGCGAGAAGGCGGGCGCGAAGTACATCAACTCGCCGGAGACGCCGCTCTACTCAAAAAGTCTGGTCCTCTTCAATCTCGACAAGGCGCGCACGGCCATTCGCCAGCTAGAGTTTGCGCTGCTGGTCGAGGGCCAGATGGACTGCATCTCGGTCTACCTGCGCGGCATACAGAACGTGATCGCCACCTCCGGCACGGCATTCACCGAGCAGCAGGTGGCCCTGCTCAAGCGCCACACCTCGCAGGTCGTCGTCAACTTCGATCCCGACGCCGCCGGCTCGAACGCCGCCGAAAAATCCATCGCCCTGCTCACCGAAGAGGGCTTCAATATCAAGATCGTCACCCTCGAGGGCGGCCTCGACCCCGACCGCTTCATCCGCGAACGGGGCGTCGAGGCCTATACGGCTGCCCTGCGCGGCGCGCGCCGCCAGGCCGATTACCTGATCGAACGCGCCCGGCTGGCATTTCCCGGAGCCAGCGCGGAGCAGAAGCAAAAGGCGATGAATTTCCTCCTGCCCCACATCCGCCTGCTGCCGCAAAAGCTCGCCCGCGACCAGTTCGCCGCCGACGCCGCGCAGAAGCTGGGCATCGACTCGGCGGTCCTAAGGGAGGAATTGCGCCAGGCCGCCCTCCGCCGCCGCGACCACATCGAAACGCGAGCCACGGCGCTCACGGAAGTCGAGCGGGTGTTGCTCCGCGCCCTGGCCATCTACGATCCTGAATTCGCGCGCTCACGGCAACTGGCCACCGAAGCGCTTGCCCAGCAGCCGGCCTGGTTCGAACACCTGGGCGCATACGCGGCTCTCCAGGCCCTCGCCGCGCGCCAGGCTCGCGACCCCATGGATGTGGTCGGGGAAGAAGCGCAGCGCGCACTGCTGGCCGAGACGCTGCTGGCCGAGACCAAACCGCCAGCAGAGAACGAGGTCCAGAGCGCCATCCAGGAGATTCACGAGCGGGCCATCGAGAGCCGGCAGCGCGAACTGCGCGCCCTGATCGCCCTAGCCGAGCAGCGCGGCGACTTTGCCGAACTGGCCCTCCTCACCCAGCAAAAGCTCGAATTGGACCGCGCGCTGCGCCAGTTGCACAACCAGCGGGCGCCGGAACCGTAGCGGCTTCCCGGAGCCCGAACGGAAACCCGCTCCTAGCGCCGCGATTCCTGCGTCCAATCGGTCTTTTCCGCGTCGAATAAACAGAGAGAAGCAGGAGCGGGTGGAAGAGATTGCTCCCGGCCCGGATGCGGGTCGACAGGAATTCCTCGAAGTTGCCCTGGTTTTTCCTGGGCAAGGCAGTTCAAGACGTGGTATTCTAAAAGTCTCTGTGCGGATGCGCGCCCCTCTGCCCCAACCATGAGCTTCGGCTCGCGGGCACCCAGGTGAAACCTGAAGCGCTTGTCATCCCGTTCCGAGCAAACCCCTCAGACCGCTTTTTTATGCGGGTGACCGCAGGTCCGTGTGCTGTTGCGCCGGCTTTCCGGGTATTCGCGGAGAATCCGCTGTAGCGCGCCTTCAATCGGACTGGATCAGACCTGTGCACCGTTGCGCGAGACGGTGCTGAATCTTTCTTGCGCAAGAGAGCAGGAGCATTTTGGCCATTGAAGAGAAGTTTGAACACGAGCACGAACACGATCCCGAGATCGACACCCTGATCGAGGTCGGCAAAGAAAAAGGCTATCTGACCTTCGGCGACGTGAATGACATGTTGCCGGACGAGATGGCCTCGTCGCCGGAGGATCTGGACGATCTGATCACCACCATCGGGACCCAGGGCATCGATCTGCTGGACGGTCCCAAGTTTCACGGCGACAAGGACTTCGAGCTGGAAGAGGGTGAAGACGTCGAGCTTGATCTGACGCCTGGAACGCTGGAAAAGACCAACGACCCGGTCCGCATGTACCTGCGCGAGATGGGGACGGTCCCGCTGCTCACCCGTGAGGGCGAGGTGGAGATCGCCAAGCGCATCGAGCGCGGCCAGATGCGCGTCCTCAAAGCCATCTCCCGCTCCCCGATTGTGATTCGCGAGGTTGCGGCGCTGGGCGAGGACCTCAAGCGCGGCGTCCGCAACATCAAAGAAGTCGTCATCTTCGACGACGAGGAGCTGACCGAAGAGATCGTGCTGGCGCGGGTGAAGGCGACCGTGGGCCGCATCGACGCGTTGGTCAAGCACCAGAAGAACATTTTGAAGCTGGAAGAGAAGCTGGAGACGGTCGCGCCCGCGACCAAGGCCAAGGCCACGGCCGCGCGTAGGAACCGCTGGTTGATCGCCCGCGAAAAGATCTTCGTCTCGCGGATCGTGCGCGAACTGAAGTACACGGCCCTGGAGCGCAAGCGCCTGCTGGACAAAGTCAACAAGACCGTGGACACCATGCGCACGCTTGAGCGCCAGATCCGCTCCCTTGAGCAGAAGCACGAGGCCAGCCGTAGCGAGGAGTTGAAGAAGGAGTACCGGCGCCAGCAGAAGAATTGCAAGGCCGACTTGGAAAAGATCGAGTCCGACGCGGGTGTCCTAATCACTGAGCTGAAGCGCACCCAGCGCGAGATGATCCAGGGCGACATGGACGCCGAGCAGGCCAAGCGCGAACTGATCGAGGCCAACCTGCGCCTGGTCGTCTCCATCGCCAAGAAGTACACCAACCGCGGCCTCCAGTTCCTCGACCTGATTCAGGAGGGCAACATCGGCCTGATGAAGGCCGTGGACAAATTCGAATACCGCCGCGGCTACAAGTTCTCCACCTACGCAACGTGGTGGATTCGCCAGGCTATCACGAGAGCCATCGCCGACCAGGCCCGGACGATTCGCATCCCGGTGCACATGATCGAGACCATCAACAAGCTCATCCGTACCAGCCGCCAGTTAGTCCAGGAGTTAGGCCGCGAGCCGTCGAGTGAAGAGATCGCCAAGCGCATGGACATTCCCGTGGCCAAGGTGCGCAAGGTCCTCAAGATCGCTCAGGAGCCGATCTCGCTGGAGACTCCCATCGGCGAAGAGGAGGACTCGCACCTGGGCGACTTCATCGAGGACCGCCAGGCGATCTCGCCCTCCGAGGCGGTCATCAGCGTCAACCTCAAGGAGTACACCTCGCAGGTCTTGCGCACCCTAACTCCGCGCGAGGAGCGCGTCATCAAGATGCGCTTCGGCCTCGAAGACGGCTCCGAGCACACGCTGGAAGAAGTAGGCCAGAGCTTCCAGGTAACCCGCGAGCGCATCCGCCAGATCGAAGCCAAGGCCCTCCGCAAGCTGCGGCATCCTAGCCGCAGCCGCAAACTCAAGGCGTTTGTGGAAGGTGTCAAGGAGATGTAGTTTCGGGCGGAAGGTCCGGGTTTCAGCCCGGACGTCCAGACCACTCAATAAGCGATGAGCCGCAGCCTTGGAAGGGGCTGCGGCTCTCTTGTCTCCGCCCACAACCGTTCTGCCCCAACCATAAACCTGTCATCCTGAGCGAGCGCAGCGTAGGGAGTCGAAGGACCTGCGGTTGCTTTCTTGAAGTCTTGTATCGGGCGCCGCTTCGGCCGTGCCGAAGAGGACCATCAAATCTCAGCCGTCGAAATGCATTGGTCGAACCGCGCGATCCCGCGCTAATCGCCAAAAATTAATCTGGAGCACAAGAAAATGCCTTGACAGTCTCTAAATAAGAAAAGTAGGATGGCCCTGCTGTATATCTCACCCCCGGAGGTAGACAAACCATGAAGACGAAGATCATCCTCGCCGCAGCTTTCGCGCTGCTCGTTTCCACTCCAACATTTGCCCAAGAGATCGCTCCTCCATGCGTAGAGGGAACCCTGGCAAAATACATTGCGCTCGGTGCTGGCGGCTGCATGTACAACAGCGCCCTCTATCGCGATTTCACCTATGTCGCTCCAGTCTCGAACACAATTACCCCGGCTGAAATCATCGTGATTCCGGCCGAACTTCCCATAGCCACGGCTCCGTTCCAGGGCCTCAACTTTGTCGCGCCCTGGAAAGCCGCGGCCGGACTAACCGAGGTCTCCATCATCGGCTACAACGTGGTGCCCTTCCCGCCCCAAGCCGAACCCGCTCCGCTGGCAGCCGATCTCACGCTTGATCTCGGAACCGTAACTATTTCGGGAATCATCGGGAGCGTGACCGTAACTCAGCAAAGCACCGCGTCCCCGGCAGTCACCCCAATCGACCTAGAAGTTTATGAGCGTTGCCTCGAAGTATGTTCGATTCGGCAGACCGACTCGGTTGCCGTCTCGCCCCTCACCACGCTGCAAACCACCCTCACCGTAACGCTCACCGGCGGTAATGAGGGCGTTTCGCTGAAAAACTTCGCAGCCAATGAATCCTTCGGCGTCCAGCCGGAATAACCCCAATCAGAATGCGTGCAGATACTTTCTCGCGCTCTCCCAAGCTGAAAGTTTTCGTCGAAGGCGTGAAGGAGATGTAGCTTCGGGCGGTCGGTTCGGGCTTCAGTACGGACATCCAGTTCAAAAAACAAAGAACCGCAGCCTCGCAAGGGGCTGCGGTTCTTTTGCATTCGGGCCGATCATTCGCTTCGACCCAAATTGATCGATCCTCCACAGATGGAACTGCTCGCATCCCCCCAAACCTGTCATCCTGAGCGGCCGGAGCGCAGTGTAGGGAATCGAAGGACCTCCGGTTGCTTCTTTAGCGCCCGCTCCACCCAGCCTTAGCCGCAAAAGCAAAGACGCGCCGAAGGTGGGGCACCTGAATCTGGACCCGCGCCTGGACCTTACTCAGACCCGCTTGGTTCTAGTTGGGCGCGCCGGGGGGATCGGCCGCGGCGAAGGCGCACTCGCGGCACTGGCAGGCGCGGCGCAGGTAGTCCCAGGAGTAGATGCCGGCGGTGTGGCCGTCCTGCCAGTTGAACTGGATGGCGTAGCGGCCGACGGCGTGGGCGCTGGCTGGCTTGGCGGGCGCGGTGTACATGGGCAGAACGGCGGTGGGCCGGGGCTTGGGCTGGCCGGGCTTGCGGCCCTCCAGCTTGCGCTCTTCGACGCAGGTGGCGCAGGGGCAGGCCTGGCGCAGCCAGGCAAAGCTCCACGCGCTGCGGTGGCCGTCGAGCCAATCAATCTCCATTCCCTTGCCCTCGGTGAGGAGCACGCGGACCTTCTCCGGGGTGACGGCAATGCGCGGCAGCGGACGCTCGGCCTCGCTCTCGGAGTTTTCCTGCTCCCTGGGGGCGATACGGATGCCTTCGTGGCTCATAAGCCCAGTTTACAGTGGTCAGTGAACAGTGAACAGTGGACAGTTTGACCGGGCGCCCCATCCGCGTTTGGGGTCGAGCCAAGAAAGGCGAATGCTAAGATGTTTTTGTCATGTCCGCGGAAAACCAAGAAGACACCTGGAGCTTCCCTCAAGAACTGGAGGGGCCACTGCCGCGACGGGTTCGGCTGGAAGGCACCGGAATCGCGTGTTGCGCGTTCGCTTTGGCGTGGATCGTGTTTGGGGTGAGCATGGCCGCCCGCGTTTGCCTCCCTGAGCTACGCCGGCAGGCCGCGAATGATTCACTTACCCGCCGCCTGATGGCCGAGGGGCGCGAAACCGAGGCCACGGTCACGCTCCAATGGACGATCGGGGAGGAGCATCACTACATCGGCTACGACTACACCGTAGACGGCCGGGACTATCATGGGAACGCCGGCATGGCATCGGAGCATTGGCAACCACTTCAGGTAGGGTCGCACATGGCGATTCGTTACCTGCCTTCCGATCCCACCAAAGCATACCCGGATGCAGACCTGCCGAACTCCCAGAACTACTGGTACATGGCTTCGCCGCTGGCTGGTTTTGTCCTGATATTTCCCTTACTTTTCGCGGCCTTGGGCATTTCGGCCGTGTGGCCCAAGTACCGGCTTCTGGCGCGCGGGTACACGGCTCGGGGTGTTGTGACGCGCTGCAACGGTCCATACGATCGCCGCCCCGGCAGGCTGGCTTACTACTTGCACTACGAGTTTCCGCTGCCGGATGGAGGCCGGTGCCAGGGCAGTATACCCACCGGCTGGCAACTGGAGGAAGGATCGAGCGTCCCTGTTCTCTACGATCCCAAACACCCGCTCCGCAATGCCCTTTATCCGATGAGGGTGGTAAGTTTAGCTGCTAGTGAAAGGACTTTCCCATTCCTTGGCGGCTCATAGGCTCAGGTGACCGGTGACAGATTGCAGTTACAGCTGGCAGCAAGAACCGGAGAGCGCATGACCGCCATCTGTCATCTGTCACTTGTTATCTGCTCCTCCCGTCATAGCGCAGCTTGAGCACGAGAATGGCGAGGGCCAGGGCGAGGGTGACGGCATTGGCCGCGATGATGGGGCCGGAGCCGATGCCGATGCCGATGCCGTAGACCAGCCAGCAGGCCACGCCAAAGCTGAAGAGCAGAAACATCGTCAGGGAGATGTCGCGGGCGCTCTTTCGCCGCCAGACGCGGATGAGCTGGGGCAGGAAAGAGACCGTAGTGCAAAGTGCGGCGGTCGAGCCGATTCCGTCCAGCAGCCAGCTTGGCGGCAGATTGACGAACGCAATGTTCAAGGGTTGCTCCAGAAAAACCAGGCGGCCATGGAGAGGCCGATCAGGACGACCAGTCCGCGCAGCAGGGACTGGGGAATGCGGCGGGCGAGGCGGGCCGAGGCGTAGCCGCCGATGGCGCAGGTGACCATGGCCAGCAGGCAGTAGCGCCAAACGACCTGGCCGCCGATGACGAAGATGAGGCAGGCGATGCCGTTGGCAGGAGTGGTGGCGGCCACTTTGAGGGCATTGATCTGATGC
This sequence comes from Occallatibacter sp., assembly GCA_049522975.1. Lineage (GTDB taxonomy): Bacteria > Acidobacteriota > Terriglobia > Terriglobales > Acidobacteriaceae > Telmatobacter. Next base: position 23,620 of record JBEKNI010000033.1, read on the forward strand.
AGGTCCTGGTAGCCGAAGAGCGAAAGCAGGGTGATGAGCAGAAATCCCGCGCCAGCGCCGAAGTAGCCGATGTAAAAGCAGACGGCCATAGTTGCCAGAAAGACTGCAAGCCGGCGCGGCGGATGGGCGGCGGCGATGACGGCCTTGCGGCGGGCGAGCCAGCGGGAGACCGGGCCGCTGAGGGCGAAGATCGAGGCGGCCAGCAGCAACAGCCAAGGCACCAAGTGCAGGAAGGTCATCTGCGGCGTGTGGAGCAGCACCAGAGCGCCGGCCGTGCCGCCGGCGAGGCCAGCCACGCTCATGGCCAGGGCAAGGCGCGGATTCTTGCGAATGTCGTCTCGGTAAGCGGCCACCGAGGTGAGCTGTCCGGGCCATACGGCCAGTGTGTTGGTGGCGTTGGCCTGCACCGGCAGGATTTTCATGCTCAGCATGGCGGGAAAGGAAAGGAACGAGCCTCCGCCGGCCACTGCGTTGAGCACTCCGGCCAGAAACGCCGCCACGGCGAGCCAAAGCCAGTGCCAGTCCAGCGGCGGAAGTTGGCCGATGAGGTGCGTCATCTGACCTTATTGTAGAGGGCTGGCTGGGCGGCTTCGGCCGCGGGAGCGGCTCGTGGTCCGGCCGCAGGGCGGGATGGGAAGGATAAGATGAACCAGACGAAGGAGTCCCATGACCAAGCCGCATAGCGCACCACATACCGGCAATCTAAAAATGGCGAAAGCTGCCGGAACTGCGGCGCTGCCTGATGAGACTAGCGAGCGCCATTTTGCTCCCAAAGCCGCGGTCTCCGGCACCAGAATCAGCCGTCGCGCCGCCGGCCGGCTGCGGGCGGGGCATCTGTGGGTCTACGCCTCCGACATTGAGTCTGTCGAATTTCCCGCGGGCGATCCTCCCGCTCTGCTGCCCGTGGCCGACAGCCGCGGACTGCTGCTGGGCACGGCGCTTTATAGTCCCACATCGCAGATTGCTCTGCGGCTGGTCTCGCGCGAAGCCATCGACGAGACTGCATGGCTAGAATTGCTGGAGGTCCGGCTGCGCGCGGCGATTGCGCGGCGGAGGCCAATGCTCGACGAGCGGAACGACGCCTGCCGGCTGTGTTTCAGCGAGGCGGACGAACTGCCCGGCCTGGTAGCGGACAAGTACGGCGACCTGACGATTCTGCAACTGCTGGCCAAAGGGCTGGACTTGGCGGCGGTGCGCGAGAGGTGTGTGCGCGTGCTGCGCGAAGAGTTGGCGCCGGCGGTTATCTTGGAGAGGCCCGATCCGAGAGTTCGCGAGCTGGAGGGGTTGGCGGCGCCGGGTATCGAGCCGCTGTTTGCCGAAGACACGGCGGCTTCAGGCTTCAGCAGCCAATTCCGGCTCAATGGCCTCAAGTTCCACTATGACGCCAACGCCGGGCAGAAGACGGGGGCATTTCTCGACCAGCGAACCAACTACGCCGCCGCCGTGGACTGGGTGCGGAGACTGTGCGCGGCGGGCTGGACCGGGAGTGGTCAGGCTGGCGGAGGACGGGCGCTGGATGTCTGCTGCTACCAGGGCGGCTTTGCCTTGCATCTGGCCCAGGTTTGCGGCCAGGTTACAGGGATCGACGCCTCCCGCGCCTCGCTCGAAGTAGCAGAGAAGAACTACGAGGCGAACCGCTCCCGGCTTGGCGCGCAGGTGGAGTGGGTGGAAGGCGACGCCTTTGAGGTTCTGCGCGACTGGTCGGAGGCGGGCGAAAGATTCGACGCCATCGTGCTCGACCCGCCGGCCTTTGCCAAGAGCCGCCGGGCCGTCGAGGGCGCGCTACGCGGCTACAAGGAGCTGAACTTGCGGGCGCTGAAGATGATGAGCGCGGGTGGCCTGTTAGTGACCTGTTCCTGCTCTCATCACGTAAGCTGGGCTGAACTGGAAGCGGCTTTGGCCTCGGCCGCCGCCGATGCGCGCCGTCGCGTGCGATTGCTGGAACGGCGCGGAGCGGCTCCCGATCATCCCGTGGTGCTGAATCTGCCGGAGACCGAGTACCTGAAGTGCCTGGTGCTGGAAGTGGAGTAGGCTAGGCGCGGGCGGGGCGTGGGCTGTCGCGCCAGGGGGTCAGGATGTGGGTCAGCTTGCCGGAGAGGCTGGAAAGGCGGGCGCGCTGGGGCGGCGCGGGATTGGCGAGCTTTGGCTGGGCTGCGGCGGAACGAAGCTGGGCCAGGGTTTCCTTGACCATCGCCCGCAGCGACTCGGCCTCAACGGTGCAGGAGCGCAGATAAGCCGAGACAGTGAGTCCGGCTTCGGCGGCGCGCCGGCGCAGTTGCTCACATTCGGCCTTGCTCATGCGGATGGTAATGCTGGCATCCATCAGGCTGCGCTCGAAGCGCGCGACTGGAAGGTGATTGGGCTGCGCATCCGGATTGGCGGGAACCTTGGGGAATGTGGCAGGGCGGGCTTCCGGTTGCGGACCGGCTCCTGAGACAGCCGAAGAAGCCTCCTCCAGAGGGATCGGCCTCTGATCGACGGCCTGGGTAAGCGACTGGTCAGTGGGCGCGGATGAGCCGTAGCGCGTGTGGGAGCGCAGAGCGCGCTCGTAGCTGAGGATTGCGACATCGTCTTCGAGGCCGTCCTCGTTCCAGGCGGAGGCGGGCTCTTTCGTCCGTGCGGCGAGCGCGGCCAGCAGATCCGCAAAGTCAGGAGAGGTGGGAGAAGGCAGGGACTGCCATCCCAGCGGCGAAGATCTGTCTCCGGAGGCCCGGGTCTCGGCTGCTTGCTGCATGGGTTGAAGCATACCGTGGGGTCAGGCTGCGAGTCTGAGAAACCTCCCATAGGAAGACCAGGCAAATCTCAAAAGAGGACGAGTCTGCTGGTTATCCTGAAATGAAACAAGAATGGAAGTTAAACACAACAAAGGTTGATAGACGAAAGGGCCGAGCCTGAAGGCACCCCGATTGAGCCTCTGCTTTCAGGGGACCCCACGCCTCCTGCTCCCCCGAAAAGACGGAACAACGCAGGCCCGTTTCATCCGCGACGGGGCGGCAAAGCCGGTGGGGGGACTGAAATGAAACGCACAGGAGGATTTCCGGTAGGGGAGATTCAGTCTCCGCTACCAGGAAGAAACCCGAGGGGGTCAGGCGCATACAGCTCGGCGAGTTCGGGGTCGGGGAGTACGCGGCCGGAGAGCCTCAACAGTTGGGTGACGGCCTCCGCGCTCATGGGGCGGGCGAAGAGAAAGCCCTGGCCATAGCGACACTTCATCTCGCGCAAGAGGCGATATTGCTGAAGGGTTTCAATTCCCTCGGCGACCACGTCCATACCCATCACACGGGCCAATTCGATGATGGTGCGCACAATCTGGAGCGGTTGGTCGCCCTGGGTCATACGGGTCACGAAGGAGCGGTCGATCTTGATGACATCAAAGGGAAAGGAATGGAGATAGTTTAGGGAGCTATAGCCGGTGCCAAAGTCATCCATCAGCAGGGAAACGCCGAGTCTGCGCAGGCTGCCGAGGACTCCCAGGGCGGGATGCAGGTTGGGAATGAGGCTGGACTCGGTCATCTCGAGGCCAAGTTGGCGGCTGGAGATACCGGCCTGGACGAGGAGAGCCTCGACGTGGTCGGCCAGGCCCTCCCGCAGGAACTGGCGCGCGGAGAGATTGACGCAGACGCGCAGTGAAACGTGGCGGGGGTCCTCATGGCACCATTTCTGGATTTGGCCGCAGGCTTGAGCGAGTCCCCAGTCGCCGATGGGCATAATCATCCCGTTCTCTTCGGCCAGCGGAATGAAGTTCTTGGGGTGGACCATCCCCCGCTCGGGATGAGCCCAACGGATAAGGGCTTCCAGCCCGACGATCCTGCGCGTGGCGAGGTCGACCTCCGGCTGGTAATGGAGGATGAACTGGCCCTGGTCGAGGGCAAAGCGCAGATCGGCCGCGTTCGGCCAGCGTCCGCTGACGTCCGGAGCGGCGTGGGAGCGGAGCGGCCCATGGCCGGGTCCGCTCAGGATCTTGCGCAGCCTGCGCAGTTCCAACTGGCTGGAGACCATTCCAGCCAGATTCTCCAGAGTGCGAATCGCTTCCGGCTCCATCTCCGGGCAGGGTTCAGCGCGAAGGATAGTCAAGATGCCAAGAATTCTTTCGTCGGAGGAACGCACGGGAACGCTGGCAAAAGATGCCATGCCGAGCTGTTTGAGGCGGGGTGAGAGCATTTGGCACAGAGGATGCCTGAAGATGTCGGAGACGATTACGGGACCGTCCTCGGCGAGGACCAGGTTGAAGATGGAGTTTTTGCGGGGCAGTTCGCGAACCGTCTGGCCCCAGCAGGACTTCATCCAGACGCGGCTTTCATCGGCAAAGCCCAAGGCGGCGGAATCGGCCTGGAAGTACTCACCGGCCAGCCGGGTGACGGCATCATAGGCGGGCTCCGGCGGAGTGTCGAGAATCCCGGTCGCGTCGAGGATAGCCAGCCGCTCAGCTTCTTGCTGCCAATCGGTTCCGGTCATCTCCAAATCGACTTGTGGCATCTTGGCTCCTGGCCCCGCGGCGTTCTGCCAAACCGGTTCTTAGCCCGCTGCAGCGCGTGCCTGCTGGCTACGCAAGGAGCGGAACTCTGGCACTTCGCCGTTGTCCGCGCTCGACCGCGGAACTGCGTCCGGTGGAAAGTCACTCGCGAAAAGACACTGCTTGATTCCCGCATCTTTCTTATCGGAAAGGACTGCGGCGGCATGAGGTTACCGGAGGGCCGGTGAAATGAGTACCTGGCTGGCGGGCCAGCGCTATGGATGGGAGGCAGGCTGTGCTGTTTCAGTCCAGAGGAAGGTGAGCTGGCTGGCATCGTCCTGAATCTGCTGCTCGACAGGACCTCCGGCAGTGCGGCCAGAGGACAGGCTGTCGTCGAGAAGAATGGGCCGTCCGCTGGACGAGGCCGATTGCAGCAGGGCCGTCATCTTGCGGGCGTGAAGAGGGTCCGCGAAGGCGCTGCTCCCGGCGGTGAAGAAGATAACGGAGGGATAGGCGGTGCTGGCCTTGACGTTGTGATAGGGCGAGTACTTGAGGAGGTAGTCGAATTGCTTTTGGTTCTCCGCCGAACCATACTCGGACTTCCATTGGGAGCCGGCTGGGAACTTCTGGTAGCGCAGGATGTCCAGCAGCGGATCCGCGCACCAGACTGCGGAGAAGAGTTCCGGCCGCTGAGTGATGGAGACGCCCATCAAAAGGCCGCCGTTCTCCTGGCCCGCGATGGCGAAGTGCGCGGGCGCTGTGTACTTGTTGGCGACAAGAAACTCGGCGGCGGCGAACCAGTCGTCGAAGACATTCTGTTTCTTTTCGAGCATCCCCTGCTCATGCCAGCTCTGGCCGTACTCGCCGCCGCGCAGGCCGGGCAGAGCCAGCCAGCCGCCCTGCTCCAGCCACCAGGCATAGGCTGGATTCCAGGCCGGGGTGACACTGACGCCAAAACTGCCGTAGCCGGTCATCAGCAGGCGTTCGGTCCCATCCTGTTTCAATCCCTTCTTGCCGGCGATGAAGATGGGGACCTGTGTGCCGTCCTTGGATCTGCAGAAGACCTGCTTCAGTTCAAATTCATTGGGGTCGAAAGGAATTTTCGGCTGGACGAAGACCTCGCGCTTGCCGGTGAGCGAATCCAGCCGGTAGACGGTGGGGGGCTGAAGGAAGGACTGGAAGCTGAAAAAGCCGTAGCGGCCGTTCGGCGTTCCTTCCACGGGGGAGAGCGTGCCGATTCCGCTGGAATCGATCATGCCGGCGGGCCTGCCATCCAGCGTGTAGGCGGAAGTCTCCGGTTTCACATCCCTGAGGCGCGTGACGTAAAGCTTGCCGCCCACGATGGAGAAGTTCTCAATGGGCTGGGGCGCTTCGGGAACAGTCGTCTTCCACTCGTCGGGCAGGATGCCGGGGTCGGCCTTGAGGATGCGCCCATTGGGCGCCTGGTAATCGGTTCTCACGTACCACGCGCCTTTGGCCCAGATGGCCGAAAAGCGGGAGTCCAGCCCCCAGACCAGGATGTCGAAGTATGCGCCCGGCTTGGTCAGGTCGCGGAAGACGATATCGACGCGCCGGGCGGGGAGGCCACGCTCGATCCGGACGACGAGATAGCGGCCGTCCTCGGTCACCTTGGCAGTGAAAGGGTCGTCGGGGCCAAGACTCTCGCCGTAAAACTCGCGGCCGAAGACCAGCGTGTCCTTCGAGTTGCGCGTTCCCAGCGCGTGCTGGTAGAGCAGCGTGCCCGCCTTCTCGTTGCGCGTGTAGTAGAAGCTGGCGCCATCCGGAGCAAAGCTGACGCTGAGATAGCGGCCGCTGGGCAGCTCATCCTCCAGCGTCTTGCCGGTCTTCTCATTGAAAACGCGGATGACGGCTTCGTCCGCGCCGCCCTGGCGCGTCCGGTAGGCCACCAGCGTTCCGTCGCGGGAGACGTCGGCCAGGTCAACAGAGGCGCCGGGGTCGCGGCTGGTTGCTGCGGGATCAATCAATCGCTCGTCTTTGCCGGTTCCGGATCGGCTCGTGACGCCGCGGCGAATGTAGATCGAGGCCTGCTCCTCGCCTGCTAAGCGTTTCAGGAAGAAGTAATTGCCGCCGCGCTCGATGGGGATGGACCACAGGGAGACGTGCTCGAGATCCTCCAGGTCGTCCAGGATTTGGGAGCGGATGCGCGCCTGCTTCATGTAACGCGACGCGTAGGCGTTCTGGGCATCGAGGAACGCGCGGGTTTCAAGGCTCTTTCCGTCTTCCAGCCAGCGGTAGTTATCTGTGACCTTCGTGCCGAAGTAGTCGTCTCCCACCGGGGTGGCCTCGGCGGCGGGGGGCGGCGGAAGGAGGATGCCTACGCGGCCATGAATCGCCTGAGCGGATGCGCTACGGCCAACGGCGATCCACAATACAATTCCCAATCCGAGAGTCCACTGGACGCAATGCCTCATGGCGACAGGATACGCGGGGAGGCGGCGGTTGAGGAGTCTTTGTACCGCCGATGCGGGCGGACCAGAGCTTCCATGTTGATAGATTCCTGGAAGTTGAAGGAAGGGCGCAGCGGAATGTCGAGCCTTATCTTATACGCAACTCCGGTCCACGATCCTATACGCGAGCTATGTCCACGGGCGCGGGTTCCTCGATTCCGGCCATTTTGGTGGCGGCCTGCTTGCGGAAGTTCTTGGCCACGTACATTGCGGCGTCGGCGGCGCTCAGGAGGCTGTCCCTGGTGTCGCCGTCTTCTGGATAGATGGAATACCCAAAGCTGGCCGCGCCTTGCAGAGATTTTCCATCAATGAGAAACGGTTCTTTGAAGCAATGTTCCAGTCGCAGGGCGATTTCCTCGATCCGTGTGCGGTTGCGCACCATCGGAAGCAGCACGGCAAACTCATCGCCGCCCAGCCGCGCCAGCAGGTCATGGGAGCGGAGCTGCTGCTTCATGCGCATTGCGACCTGCTGAAGGAACAGGTCTCCTACGTGGTGGCCGTATTTGTCGTTGATCGGCTTGAACTTGTCGAGATCGATGTAGATCACGCCAAAGACGCTGGCATTCCGGCGCGCTTCTTCAATCAAGACGTCCAGGCGCTCGACCATCGAACGGCGGTTGGGGATATTGGTGAGCAGGTCGAGTTCCGAGCGGCTTACCAGGTCGGAGTAAAGCCTACGGGTTTCTATGGCCAGCATGGCCAGCTTCGCTCCCCCGGAAAGCACCTCCTTCTCCTGGGCGAATGTGCGATTGATGCCGGGGATAATCCCGGAATCGAAACCGGCAAAGAGGGTTCCCAGCGGCGGTCCGGAGCGGGCCGGAATCTCTTCGTGCAGGATGTGCAGGCGGCTTGCGTCCTGAGGGTATCTGCCAAGCCGCGCTCCATCGTTGACGCCGCACCAACAGGGCGCGCCACCCAGCATGAAGGAGATCATGTCGGTGATCGATTCGAGAATTTCGACCAGGGGCTTTGAACCGTTGATGTCGGCAAGGATGCGGGTGCGGCGCTGTTCGAGATAGGCCATTGTGCCCAGTTTGCCGGCCTGACGGCGCACTTTCCTCTTGAGGACGAATACCCTGGCGCCCAAAGCAATCATCACCAGCACCATCAGGCCGATCGAAATGGCGGGGTTGCCGACGGCCACCAAGGCGGGCTTGGCGACGATCACAATATCGTCAGGGGAGCGCAGGAGAATCTCGAAAGCAGGCCGGGATCTGAATGGGTAGGAGTTCTCGGGGACGGCGATGCCGGTGACGCGGACTTTTGATCCCGCAGGAATCTCCTTCATCGACGGAGCTGCTTCGTTCAGGTGGCTGTAAACCGCTGTGAACAAATCGCCTTGGGCGGAGAAAACATACTCGTCCTGCGAGGCCGCGCGGAGCTCTGTTATCTTATCCGCCTCGACAGAGATCAGGCCGAATGGAAGGCTGCCGGATGCGAGCTGCCGCCAGGCTGCCGGTTGCGCCGCGACGTTGGCCGGCGCGTGGCTATCCCAGATTTCGCCGTCGATCAGGGTCAGGTAACCGCCATGGGCGTCGAGAAATCCGGTGGCGTCTGCCGCATCGTTGATCCGCAAGTCGCTGCCGGCCATCTTGGTGGCAATCCACAGGCTCCTGGAGCCATTCTCGAGAACAACGGCTCTCCCCGGCTCGTAATAAGTGATGGTTCCACGAACCCGGACCCGCTGCGTGAGATCGTGAGCACGCTGGCTGGTGAAAAGCTTGTCCATGGGTGTGAGTGGAAGGGAGAGCGCGCTGACGGCGGCGCGCCTCAGAACCTTCACATCCGCCATGCTCGATACATGGAGCAACACGCCTGCCGGCTGCATTTTGGGGTCGAAAACCCTGGCGGCAGTTCCGGTGATCTTCACTTGGCCGTCGAGCAGGTTTGCCAGTGCGTTCGCGTCTTCTATGCTGTCGATGGACGCCTCAAGACTCCCGCTCTCCGCAAGCACTTGCAGGCGGGTGCTGATAACTTTCGGCAGGCTGGGGTCGCGCTGATTCGGCCGTTCTTCCAGGTAGGCAGCGCGCACCACGGCAGTCACCGTGACCGGCGTGCCGTCGCACAGGCCACGGTTCAGCTCGTCGAAAGTGGCCGGCACCGGCTGGAGTGCGGCGCCGTGGCGCAGCAAGGTAATTTTTTCACCGTGCACATTGGGGCTGAAGTCCGCATCCGTTTTTCCCTCCACCAGCACGCGATCGCCGGGAACCAGCTTGGTATCCTGGGAGTCAAAGACAAAAACTGCCGCGCTGCCATCCTGCACAAACAAAGTGTTTTCGTAGTCGCGGTAGTAGGTAACAGTCGCCTCGAAGGCAACGGGCAGCTTGCGGCTGGCCTCGGCATTGGTGAGGGCGCGAATGGCGCGCAGCGTGGTCAGAGTGACGGGCGGCGCTGCCCAGGCAGCCGAGGCCCAGCCAAGGATGATCGCAACTACTGGGATCAGTCTCTTCACCGGGCAGAATCCTCTCGAACTGGCACCGAACTGTCAGTCCTTACACTCTACATCGGTTCGCAAACCAAGGAGCAACAGTGGATGGGTAATAGTCACCATATACGGACACTAAAGTAACGGGATCAGTTATGCGTCGAAAGGCTGTGCACCTTCATTTATCGACGGCATTTGGGCGAACCCTTATTGTCCGCGACTTTCGGCCGGGGCCGCGGACCTCTCGATTTTGGCGTCTCGACTGCGCCGACCCGCAGCGGGCAAACCGGACGGGGTGCTTCCGATGAGGTTCTCGGGGATTTGAGCTTCTTGTGAGCGGTCGATGTGGAATGTCGATCCTTGCTATTTGCTGTTGTCTTTTACGCTCTTCGCCCTCGCGCCGGTAAAATCGAGTCCAGTGACTCAACGGCCCCCAACTGAACCTTTTGTGGCGGCGCGAAGCGGGTGGGCGCGCGCCTGGGGGATGCTGCGCCCTTCCTATATTCACACGGCTTTCTCGGCGACCGTGATGCTGGGGGCCTCAACTTTGCTGTCGAGCGTCTTCGGTCTCCTGCGCAACATGTACATCGCCTGGCTCTTCGGGCGGGGAGTGGAGGCCGACGCCTTCAACGCTGCCTTTGTCCTGCCTGACATGATCTCGTATTTTCTGGTGGGCGGCGCGGCTTCCATCACCTTTGTCACAATTCTCACGCGCTATCGCGAGACGGGGCGCGAAGCCGAGGGGTACCGGTCGCTGTCGGTGATTCTGACCACGATGTACCTGGTGCTGGGCGCGGCCCTGGTGCTGGCCGAAATGCTGGCTCCCTGGTATGTTCGCTGGTGGTTCAACGGCTTCGACGCGGAGAAGGCCGCGCTGTGCGTTCACCTGACGCGGATTCTGTTGCCGGCGCAGTTATTCTTCTTTGCCGGAGGGGTCTTCGGCGCGGTTCTGCTGGTGCGCAAGCAGTTCAACGTTCAGGCGGTTGCGCCGCTGATCTACAACCTTGGCACGATCGTGGGCGGTTTGCTGCTGGTGCGCCGGCTGGGGGTTTCGTCGCTGGCCATCGGCACGCTGGCCGGGGCGTTTTGCGGACCGTTTCTCTTGAACGCGATCTTCGCGCGGCGGGCCGGCGCGCGCTATCGGCCGATTCTGGACTGGCGCGACGCTGGCCTGCGCGAGTGGGTGCGGCTCTCGCTGCCGCTGATGGCCGGGATTTCGCTGGTCACCGCCGATAGCTGGATCATCGCGCACTTCGCCTCTTCGACCGACGGAGCGATTTCGTTGATGACCTACGCCAAGCGCCTCTTCACCGCGCCGATGGCGGTGCTGGCCCAGGCGGCGGGCGTGGCCTCGATGCCCTTCTTCGCCAGCCTGTGGAGCGGGGATCGGCGCTATGAGTTCGCCACTGGCGTGGCCGACTCGGTCTCGCGCGTCAGTTCGCTGGGGCTGCTGGCGGCCTCGGCCATGGTGGCGCTGGCCGTGCCGTTGGTGGAAATGCTGTTCGTGGGCGGACGCTTCTCCCCGGCCGATGCGCGGGAGTGCGCCGGCTACTTCGCAGTCTTCTCCGTCAGCTTATTTTTGTGGTCGGCGCAGGCGATCTATGCGCGCGCCTTCTACGCAGCGGGCAACACCTTCCTGCCCATGGCGGCGGGAACGGTAGTCACACTGGTCTCGCTGCCGGTTTACTGGTCGCTCTACCATTGGCAGGGAGCGATGGGGCTGGCGGTTGCCTCCGACCTGGGCATCGCAATGCAGACCGTGGCGCTGGCCGTGCTGCTGCACCAGAGGCGCATGGTCTCGCTGGCCAGCCTGGACTATGCGGAGATGGGCCGCTGCCTGCTGGCTGCCGTGGTGAGCGGCGCGGGGGTTGGAGTGGTCTTCTGGTGGCTGGGCGGTTTGGCGCACCGGGCGATGCCGGGCCAGACGCGCTGGATTGACCTGGCGGTGCTTGTGGCTGGAGCGGCGCTGTGGCTGGCAATGGTGAAATGGGTGCTGGAAAAGACCGGCTCGGCGCTGCCCAGGGCGACGATGAAGCGGCTGGGGATCGGATAGGACTTTCCCCGGTCATTTCAGATTCATTTTTATCTATCCATTTTACTTTGTTAAGCTTATGTAATCGACTACCCGTTTCATTCCCGTTTCATTTCTCGTACTTTAGTCGCCAGGTCCAGCGATTCGGCGCTCGACTAGGCCGGTAAAGCATGATCGTCCTGAAGACACAAACGCACCTGTCACCGCAGGGGCGTTTGTGTCGGAGAGGAACCGAAGAGACGGCTAAGGCTGGGCCGGCTTAGGCGCCTCAGGCGCAGCCGGGGCCGGAGACGAAGCTGGAGCCGGGGCCGGAGACGCGACCAGGGCAACAGCAGCCGGTTTGGCGTCAGCCTTCTTGATGTCGATGCCGCCTTTGAAGAAGGCGCCATCCTCGATGCTGATACGCGCCGCGATGACGTCGCCGGTCAGTGCGCCCTCGGCGCGGATATCGACCCGGTCGGAGGCGGCGACATTGCCGCGCACCTTGCCCAAAATAACGATTTCGCGCGCGCCGATGCTGGCCGCCACCTGGCCGTTTTTGCCCACTGTGACGCGGTTTCCGGGGAGGGTGACGCTGCCCTCCACCTTGCCGTCGATATACAGCGACTCGGAGCCGGTGATCTCTCCTTTGATGAAGAGACCTTTGCTGATGGTGGCCTGATCGCCAGCCGAAACCGGGGTGCGGTTGACGGGCTCAACAGGCGGAGCGGGCGGCACCGGGCGGGCGGGTTCCGGTGTGGGATTGAGGTGAACCGGTCCTGATTGGCTGGGCTTCCACATTGCACTCATGACGTTCCTCTTCTGTCCTGAAAGGACGGGGCTTCCAAGGCTCGGGCCATTGCCGTGGGCCCAAAATCTGAATCTGTGGACTGCCGGTCATTTGCCGGCCAGCCCTCCTGCGGCCACAACTAGCATGTTATCCCTTTGCGGTCCGCATGGAAAATGGCACTATCGTCCATTTTAATCCCGCCCGCCCGAATTGATCGAGAGCGGGGGTGGGATTGAGGGGTGGGTTTCCCACTCTGGTAACAGCGGAGCAGGCCGGGAAGGGAGTAAAGCCGCGTTCCGGGCAGGCAAGTAGCCAGGCTCGGATGGTATATTCGTCTTCCAAGAGCAGGTGGCGATGACCCAAAGCGTCCTGGACAAGACGCGGTTCCTGAATGTCGACCTCGACGTCCGCTCGAAGTCAGACCTGCAGCCATTGGCAGACGCAATGGGCAAGAAGGTTATTGTTCTTCACGTAGGGCGTTTTAAGCGAACCTACGAAGCTCACCTGGAGCTCTCTGGGTCCCCTCTTCCGCAAGTCAGGCATCCGAAGAGTCCGGAAATGCTGATTCTTGGGTTTTGCAGGCTCGTTCAGGAACTCCCGCCAGGAGCAAGGGAACTGTGGGACTCTGCGAAAACTCGCACTTTCGACATCGGCATTGAAGCACCGGGTCCAAGCAACTGCTATTGGTCCGCCATCTCGCCAAAAGCACTAAGGGCCGCCTCTGAGATCAATGCGCACATCGCCGTGACGGTCTATGGGCCGATGAAAAGGGCGAAGGTTCCGGGCAAGTCCCGCAGAGTCAAATCAACTAATAGTGCTCCGTGACCCATCCTTTTCGGCTTTTTCTGCGGAAAGTGTGGGAAACCAAGAACCAAATCGGCCCTGTTGATCGGGAGTCCTACGGGACAGCCTTTGCTTGAGTTCTAATTGAGCTATGACTGATCGGGAACTGCTGGCGCGGATTGCGCGCTCTGCCGGCGGGAAGGCCGGATATAAGCAACTGGTGCGCGAGCTGTCGCTGGGCGGTGGACGGGAGCGGCGGCTGTTGCTGGAACAACTCGCCCGGCTGACGGCGCGCGGCGAGTTGACCAAACTCGACCGCGAACATTGGAACATTCCCCGGCCGCTGGGAACGCGCGACAATCTGGCGGCGGGGCGGCTCGATCTGCATCGCGACGGCTTCGGCTTTGTGCGGCCCAATGCGCGGCAGGCTTCCGGAACGGAAGACATCTTCATTCCGCCTAACGAGATCAACGGCGCGATGCAGGGCGACCAGGTGCTGGTCGAGGTTGAGCCTCCCAAGGCCGATGGTCGGCGGATGGGCCGGGTTGTGCGGGTCTTGGAGCGGCACAATCCTACCGTGGTTGGAGTCTTTCACTCCGCGCGGTCGGATCGGGCGCAGGGGCATAGCGTCGTTCCATTTGACGAGCGGATGACGCAGGCGATTGTGATTCCATTCGGAGAGGAGCTGCCTCCGGTGAGTGAGTCGGCCACGCCGCATCGGGTGCTGGGAAGCGAAGCCACAACCACCCCGGCGCACGACGACTTGGAGGGCCTGGTCGTGGATGTGGAGATCACCAGTTGGCCGACGCCGACTAGGCCGCCGGTGGGCCGGGTGATCGAGGTGCTGGGCGCGCCGGACGACTTTGGCGTGGATGTGGAGATGATGATCCGCAAGCACCAATTGCCGCGGATCTTTCCGGAGAACGTTTTGGCCGAGGCGCGCGCCGTGGCTTATCTCGACTCTGCCGAGGCCGACAGCCGCCATGATTTTCGCGGCCTTTCCATCGTCACCATCGACGGCGAGACGGCGCGGGACTTTGACGACGCGGTGCTGGTGAGCGAGCGAGTCGACGGCGGCTATGAACTTCAAGTCCACATCGCCGACGTGGCCGAGTATGTGCGCGCGGAGACGGACCTCGACCTGGAGGCGCGGCTCAGGGGAACGAGCGTCTACTTTCCCGACCGCGCTATTCCCATGCTGCCGCAGGAGCTTTCCACGAATATATGCAGCCTGCGCCCCGGCGAAGACCGGCTGGTGCTGAGCTGCCTGATGCAACTGGATTCGACCGGGCGGATCGAGAGCTACGAGATTGTCGAATGCCTGATCCGCTCGGCGGCGCGGATGACCTACACCGAGGTTCACGCGATCTTGGAGGGGGACGTGGAAACGCGGGCGCGCTACACCTCGCTCGTGCCGGAGTTCGAGCGGATGCACAGGCTGGCGGTTCTGATGAATAAGCGGCGCGAGGCGAGGGGCTCAATCGACTTTGACCTGCCCGAGCCGGTAATCGAGTTTGACGAACACGGCCAGATGCGCGGAGTGACAAAGTCGGAGCGCACCTGGGCCAACCGGCTGATCGAGGAGTTCATGCTGGCGGCAAACGAGTGCGTGGCCACTTGGCTGGAAGATCTGGGCGTGCCGTCGCTCTATCGCATCCATGAAAAGCCGGAGCCGCGCCGCGTGGTCCAGTTTGAGGAGCTGGCGGCCAGCTTCGGCTACTCGCTGGGCCTGGGCGCGCTGCCGGTCAGACGCATCCAGACGCGCGGCGAGCGCAGGGAGATGCGCGGGCAGGGGCGCAAACCGCGAGTGCACGAAGTGGCCGAGGATATGCCGGTGACGCCGCGCATGTATCAGAAGCTGGCCGCCAAGATCGAGGGCAAGCCGGAGGAGCGGATTCTGAGCTACCTGATGCTGCGCTCGCTGATGCAGGCGCGCTACTCAGAGGTCAATGAGGGACATTTTGCGCTGGCCGCGCCGACGTACACGCACTTTACTTCGCCGATCCGCCGCTATCCGGATCTGATCGTCCATCGCATTGCCAAGGCGCTGCTGCGGGAGGGGGTGAGCGGCGAGGGGGTGGTGGCGGAGGGGCGGCATGGCTCGCCGTGGACGCATCCGAGTGAAGGAGTCCGGTCGAGCAGTGTGGCTCCCCACCCTCGCCGCAAAAACAAGGACTCGGCGAGGGTGGGGCGCCCTTCCTCTGATTCTCATGGAGAGCCGCCGATTTCCGAGGCCGAACTGGCGCAGATTGCCGAGGAGGCCAGCCAGACCGAGCGCCGGGCCGCCGAGGCAGAGCGCGAGCTGGTGGAGTGGAAGAAGGTTCGATTCATGCAGGATCGCGTCGGCGAGGAGTTTGCCGCACTGGTTCTGAACCCGGCGAAGTACGGCTTGTTTGTGGAACTGACCGACTTGTTTGTCGAGGGGCTTGTGCCCATCGATTCGCTCACCGGCGACCGCTATACCTGGCGCGAGAACACACACGAGATTATCGGCGAGCGCACGGGGCGCCGCTTCCGGGCCGGCGACCGGGTACAGGTGATTCTGGTCCGTATCCTGGCGGCTGAGCGACGATTGCAGTTCTCGATTGTGGAAGAGGGGATTCCGCTGACGGGAAGTGGGGCCGGCAAGAAGCCCTCCAAGTCCCCGCCAAGGGAGAAGAAGAGCAAGCGCAGGGACACAACTACTCCGCCCTTCAAGCCGAAGAAGAAGTCCGGCAAGAAAGGCAGGTGGCGCTGAGGTCTGCGGGATTCCGCCGCCGCTTGCGATAGCGAGGAGCCGGTCTAGGCTCCGGCTTGCTTTTCGGCGAGGGCTCCGATGACCGGCAGCTTGAATCGCTTGCCGTTCACGGCCTGGACAAGGCAAATGATCCACACGATGAAGAATGCAAGGTTGATGAGCTGGGCGAGCCGCCACATGAGAAAGGGCATAAGGAAGGCCGTGACTGCGACAAGCATCGTCATCACAACGGAGACGACGACCCATACGATGAAGAGGAAGATGGATTGCCAGGAGTGAAAGCGCACGTAGGAACTTTTGTTATAGGGCTCGAGGACCAGAAAGACGATCGCCGGGACCGGTGTGATGTAGGCAATTGCGCCGGCGGCATTGTCAGTAAAGGGAGACGGGGTCGGTTCGGACATGCGGATTCCTTTCGCGAGTGAGACTGGATTGCTGGAAACGAGTGCTGCGCGCCTTGTTCTGATTCAGCAAACCGGGGGGAAGACCGGAAAGCCGCTATCCGGTAGGCGTCGTCTTGAGACGAGATAAGAAAAACGCCCGGTACAGGCGATTGTCAAGAGAAATCTCCGCCGAGGAGCGGGGATTGGCGTCTTTAGCCGTGCGGTATCCGGGCCGGAGGCGCAGATGCACGAACGGCCCCTGCGCGGAGGCCATTCGTGCATTCGGGAAGGCGGGAAGAGCCGGTTACCCTTCGGCCTGCTTTTCGGCAAGGGTGCCGATGACGGGCAGCTTGAAACGCTTGCCGTTCACCGCCCTGAGCACGCAAAGAATCCACACGAACAGCCAGAAGAACAAGATAAGCGCAGTGACAGGCACAAAAAGGCGTGCCCCAAGCATTCCGGTGGACTCAAAGCCAAGGTCCAGCAGATAGGTAAGGATCACCGCAACAAAGGTCAGAAAGAGCGACTGCCATGCGTGGAAGCGCACAAAGGAGCTCTTCTTGTAGGGAACGAGGACCAGGAACGCGATTGCCGGAAATGGCGTGAGGTACGCGATTGCGCCGATGGCATTCTCAGAGAGGGGAGTCGGATTCGATGCAGACATTGTTCTTCCTTTCGTGGTTGAGACTGGACTGCTGAAAACGATTACTACGCGCCTTGTCTTGCTTCGTCAAACCGGAAGGATGCGGAAAACAATCGTGCGGAAGGCGCCGCTTTGAGACGAGATTAGGAATACCCGCGACGCATGTAATTGTCAAGAGAAATTTCCACGTTGGGCGCGGGGTGCTGCCTGGAAGGGGAGTCTGTCCCGGAAAGGGCGCAGACGCGCGAACGGCCCTGTGCCGAAACCGTTCGGGCCTTCGGGGTGGTTGACATAGCCGGTTACCCTTTGGCCTGCTTCTCGGCCAGGCCGCCCACGATGGGCAGCTTGACGCGCTTGCCGTTGAAGGCGCTGACGAAGACGACGAGCAGATATTGAGCGCCAATCAGATTGTGAGCCTGGTCGAGAGGATCTGGCAGGTCAGAATTGCTCAAGCAGTTGCGGATCGTTGTTGCGGACGTTTCCGGCGCGCTTGCTGACCGGCCAGGCAAGCATCTTGACGGCGGGAAGAGGGCGGAGCAGATCGACAGGTGGCCTGGCCGGGGCGCCGGAGGAAAGCCAGCGGTCATAGTCGCGCGGCTCCAGGATCACCGGCATCCGGTTGTGGATAGGCTCATCAGCTCATCGGGAGCGGCGTCTCTACGCGCAACTACAAGGAAGTGATTCCCGCGATGGCCGAGACGGTGGGAGTTAGTAAGTCGGCCGTGAGCCGGCGGGTAGTCGAAGCTTCCGAGGCCGAGGTCGAGGCGCTGCTTTGGAGGCGCTTCGATGACCTGAAACTTACATCGACGGACTCATCTTCGGCGACTACACCATGATCGTCGCGGCGGGCGTCGACAGCGAGGGCCGCAAGCACGTGCTGGGCATCCAGGAAGGGGCCACGGAGAACGCCACGGTGGTCGCCGAGTTACTCGAAGACATCGTCTCGCGCGGTGTCGATCCCAATCGCAAGATGCTCTTCGTCATCGATGGCTCGAAGGCGCCATCGCACGCACGGCATATGCGATGGCCGGCGTCGGCGCGGCCTCGAGAATCACAATCGGCGTGACGCCCGCCCCGGCCAGCACCCGCGCCGCCACGTCCACAAAGCTCTCGCCCAGAAAGCGCGGATCGCGCCCAACGAGCACGCGATGCGGCTCCGGTTGCGTCTTCACAAAGGCGGCGATCCCCGCAACCGCCAGCTAAATATTGGCCACGGTAAACTCATCGGCCACAATCGCCCGCCAACCTGACGTGCCAAACTCGATCCCAGACTCAAATTCAATGCTCATTTCGCCTTTCCGCCTCGGCCGGGCTCTCCCAGCCTCAGATTAATACTGCCCTACTCAGCCGCGTGGGGTAAGCCGAAGTCGCCCGCTTTGTCGTCAATCTCCTGCCTGAGCCTGGCTACGCTCCCGATGGAAACATGCCCGACGCGAGCGATCGCGTCGATTCGACTGTAAAGGCTAGGATGGGTTGAGAACATTTGGTCAAAGGTCTTCCAATCCGCGGGCACGCCTGAGCGCCAGTACAGATTTGCCAGCGCTCGGATGACGGCCCACCATGCGGGAACGGCGAGCAGGTTCAATGTGCGGATTCGCCGCTGATACACAGGCCACTTCGCTGCTCGCTCCGGCTCCTCCGATCGCAGCGCCAAAAGGATGTAGGCCAGAGACCAGACCACTGGCAATAGCAAGGCCCAAATACAGCTACGACGTAAGAATTGCTTGCCAACAAACCCTCAGGCGGTATGAATGCGATGTTCAGTCAAGAATATCCCATCCAAATTGTCACGCCGACTTGATCCACTGAGGCTTTGGCAGTTACCGTTACTTCAATACGTCACGTCCTCGTAAACTGACCAAGAAGTCCTATGCCAGAAGCCCCTCTCCCAGCCCGCCTAGTCCTGACCACCACGGCCAACCCCGCAGAGGCTGAACGTCTGGCCCGCACTTTAGTCGAGGAGCGGCTTGCCGCCTGCGCTACGCTGATTCCCGCCGTTCAGTCCATCTATCGCTGGAAGGGCGAGATTGAGTCCTCCACGGAGACGCTGCTGCTGCTCAAGACCGGCCCCGAGCAACTGGCTGCCCTCGAAGCACGGCTGCACGAGTTGCACAGCTACCAGACTCCGGAGTTCCTGGTGCTCAAGGTAGACGCGGCAAGCCAGCCGTATCTCGACTGGCTCCAGGCCAGCTTGCGCCCGTCATAGAAATACAACAAGGACTCCCCCGTCTGGTATTCTGAGCCTGGTTTGCCGTTCATGCGCTGGTTGCTGATTGTCCTTTTCGTCTCTCTCGCGGGGCTGCTGATCGCAGCCGCCGGAATGACGATTCACATCTGGGTGCAGCGCGCCCGGCTTCGCTCCAGGCCGCGAAAGGGCGCCGGTGCGGCATCCGATCCGGCTGAGGACGCCGACCAGGAAACAGAAGTTTAGGGCCTCCAGCCGGCCCCTGGGCCATTCATCGCACCCGGCCCCGAAAGGATCTTCGTTGCCCGTGAGTCATCTCCATCCCGGCGCCGCCGGAGAGCCGGAGACCATCGAGATCTCCATCGCCCATAGTCCCGACTCCGATGACGCCTTCATGTTCTATGGCCTGGCCACCAACAAGGTGCGCGTACCCGGCTACCGCTTTTCCCATACCCTCAGCGACATCGAGACCCTCAACCGCCGCGCCCGGGACGAGGCATTCTTCGACGTTACCGCCATCAGCTTCCACGCCTACCCGTACCTGCAGGAGAGCTACACGCTGATGGGTTGCGGCGGCAGCGTCGGCGAGGGCTACGGTCCCATGATCGTCTCCAAGAATCCGCTGACGCCCGAGGAACTGGGCCGCATCCGGATCGCTGTTCCCGGCACGCTGACTACCGCTTACCTCGCCCTCAAGGTCTTCAATCCCGAGTTGCGCACCGAGACCGTGCCCTTCGACAAGATCATCCCCGCTATCTTAGCTGGGACGTACGATGCCGGACTCATCATCCACGAGGGCCAGCTTACCTACAGCTCCAGCGGCCTGTACAAAGTTCTCGACCTGGGCGCATGGTGGCGCGAGACCACGGGCCTGGTGCTGCCGCTGGGCGGAAACGCCATCCGCCGCTCCCTGGGCGCGGAGTCTCACAAGATCATCTCCAAAGCCCTGCGCGACAGCATTCAGCACGCCCTCGATAACCGCGAGGAGGCTCTGGAGTATGCCATGCAGTTTGCCCGCGATCTGGACACCCGCCTGGCCAGCCGCTTCGTCAGCATGTATGTGAACGAACGCACCCTGGACTACGGCGCAGACGGCCGCGAAGCTATCCGCAAACTCCTCGACCTGGGACACGAGCGCGGCATCATCCCCATCGCCCCGCAGGTCGATTTTGTCGATTAGCGTGGGAGACGAAACCACGCTAATCGCCCCATCCTGGCGACAAGTACAAGAACGCCGCAAGGATGGGGAACACGACCGCAAGCCTAAAAATACAGTTCGGCGGTTGTAGCGATGGCATAGAGAGAGGTGCCTCCGCCAGTTATCAAGACCTTTCCGTCTGTCAAGAGCGTGGAGGTATGGTCACTACGAGCCTGCAGCAGTGATCCGGTAGGACTCCAATTGCCGCTTTCGGGATTGTACAACTCGGAACTTGCCAACCAGGTTGGGTTAGCACCGAAATTATTAACTCCTCCACTGTCCAACACATCGCCGCTGGGCAACAAGACGGCGGTATGTGCAGATCGCTCTGTTGCGAGTGAACCTGTGCTGCTCCAGACTCCGGTTGACGGATCATACAACTCGGCACTGGCAAGGTCGGTAGCAACAGTGAGTGATTCAAAATTGGCTCCGCCGCCGATCAGGACTTTGCCGCTGGGCAACAGGGTAGCGGTGTGGTACTGACGCGCAGTGTTCAGTGAGCCGGTGGCCGTCCATGTCCCAGTGGAGGGATCGTACAGCTCTGCACTACTTGTACTGGGTACCGTGTCAGGCTCTCCACCGGCAATCAATACTTTACCGTCGGGCAACAGAGTCGCGGTGTGGTACTGACGCGCTGTATTGAGTGAGCCGGTGGTAGTCCATACCCCAGTGGAAGGGTCGTACAACTCCGCGCTGGTTAATACAGCTTCACTTGAACCTGTCAGTCCTTCCCCACCGACGACCAGCACTTTGCCGTTGGGCAGAAGGGTTGCGGTATGGAGCCAGCGGCCTGTATTGAGTGAGCCGGTCGCCGTCCAACTCCCGGTCGACGGATTGTATATCTCAGAACTTGCCAAGATGGTTTGTCCGCCAGTCGGGATCACTCCGCCGCAGACCAGGACATTCCCATTGGGCAGCAGGGTTGCGGTGTGGTTTGCACGCGCCTGCGCCAATGCGCCCGTACCTGTCCAACTCCCGGTTGAAGGATCGTACAACTCGGAACTGGCAAGATAGCCGAGTCCAGAGCCAATTCCGCCGGCGGCCAGCACGGTACCATTGTTCAACAGAGTTGTGGTATGCCAAATACGTGCGGTCGCAAGTGAGCCGGTGGCTGTATATGTGCCCGGACCGCCGGGGAGACCGCAGAAGACGTTCAACAGCGTGACATCCGCCCCATCGATGGTTCCCGCACCATACGTTGAGGTGCAAGGCTGAGCTGTCGGGGTGGTCGTGGAGAGCGTCAGGGCATAAGCCACCCCATTCACTAACTTGGTGGAAAAAGTAAATGGTCCGTTGGCAGTGAGAGTAAGATGGTCGCTGCCGTTATCGGTGAGGGTAATACTATTGCCGGAGGCCAATCCGGTCAGCGTGCCGCCAACTGTGTACGTAACGGGAGGGGGTGGAGGAGGTGCGGATGACCCTCCGCTGCCGCACGCAGTGAGGAGGAGCGAAATCGAGAGGGCAAGGATCGTAGACAGACTCAAAAACGAGGGAGTGACGCTGTTGAAAGCAGACCGGGAAATTGGCAAGATGGCTCCTTTGCACGAATCAACTCATAGATTGTGACAAGTCTGATGCTTCGCCTAGCTTACACCAACGTGCCGGGCGCCGCGTCCCTGTCTCCCTGAAGCAGCAACAACGGCCTGGGTGCTCCATCCTTTTCGCGTCCTATGGTTTGTGGTATTCCCGCTCCAGAAATCCCAGGTTGCGGTACTTGTGAGCGTTCAGAAAACGCCAAAATGAGGGCCTTTCTGGCCATATAGGCCTCCTTTGGGGCCGAAAATCGGGCAAAAAACAGGGTTTGCAGTTACTGATTCGCTAACATTACTAAAATGCAAGCTGTTGATACCGTGTTGGTTACGAGCAATGAATGGGTCGAAAAAAGATTTCCACAGGGTGGGGGGGTGAGAGTCAGGCGGTTTTTGGGGGAAGAAAAAGGGAAATAGATTAGGGACTAGGAACGAGGGACTAGGGAAGAGAATTGCGCGGGTTGGAGATTG
>JBEKNI010000034.1:0-44441 GCA_049522975.1 Occallatibacter sp.
CGCCACCTCGCGGAAGGCGCGATTGAACACGGGAACGTCATGCTTGATGCGAAACCGGATGTCGGCATCCTGGTCAAAGGCGCGTTCACGAGCCGCGCTGATATCGGTCGTCTTGAGCGAAATCGTCTTATAGCGGTCGGCCTTCGGCATCTTCATGCGGCAATACCACATCCGGTGCCCCACGTCGCCGCGCCTGAAGAGAATCAGGCCGGGTTTCAGTTCCTCTTTCTCGGTAAGAAACGCCATGTTGCCTCCTGCTGTTTATTCCGTTCTGTGCAGTTTCCGTGCAGATTTTCCGTGTAAGTCATTGATTCTTCGTAGCTGTGCAGGCTTTGTATAGAATATCATAACAGAATATGTTGTTTATTCTTAATTATTTATGATATAGTTGTCATCCTGAGCGGAGTTTGGCGCGCACTTTGCGCCAAACGGAGTCGAAGGACCTGCTTCTCCGGCTTCGGACTTCTGCAACGAATTTCTGATTCACCACACTGCTTTGCGTATCCAGCTCCCGCTAGCCACCCTTGACGACGGCCTCCGCAAAGCCGCCCAACAAGAAGGCGTCCCGCTGTTGGAAAAATAGCTGCTCTCGGATCGTTCTGTGCTATAGCACCTCAGTCCAGCCCCCGTTCAACTCTACGAAGGCCTTGGTGGAATGGCGGACGGCGCGATGGAACGTAATTCCAGACTCGGAATTACGTTCCATTCGCGGTTGCAGTTTAGAAGAACGTCGCGTTCACCGACTTCGCCGCATTCATCGTCACGGTGCAAGTCGCTTGGTTACCGGAACAGGCCCCGCCCCAGCCGGCGAAAGTATCGCCTGAGCCGTGCGTAGCCGTCAGCGTCACTACGGTCCCCTGAGTGAAATTCGCGCTGAAGTAGCCGTCGGAACCGGCGTTGATGCCCGCGGGCGAGGAGGTCACGCTGGGGCCTGAGGCGTAGCCCTCCACCTGAACCGTCAGCGTCTCAGGCACTCCAAAAAATAGCGTCGCTGTCGTCGCCGTCGTTTGAACACCGAAGTTGCATTGCGGTGTTTCGTCCCCAGCCCAAAAGTCTGCCGACCAACCTGGATTGGAAATCAACTGGAAGTTATTGTCTTCCAAAGCTACGTTGTAGAACGTAAGCTTCCCGCTCGGAGGGTAATCGCTACATTGGGCGACATGATGGACCTCCAGCACGCCAGATTGCGCCCAATCGAACGTCTGGCCATCACTGGGGGAATTGGAAAGTGTTGTACCTTTCCCCGAGGTCTCATCGTAGGTTGTGATGTTCCACTCGGAACAGGATAGCGTTCCCGCGCCGCAGGTGGAAGCAATAGTACCTACAATGGTGTCGGTCGAGTTAACACCCACCGGTGTGCTCTCCCATATATTGCCACTGTAGCAGCAGTTCCAGCTGGCAATACTCCATGCTGCGCCGCCCGTACCATCCATATTCCACCCTAGTACGGGCTGAATGATGGTCACAACGTCGTCGTCGTCCTCCATGCCTGGAAAGAAATACACGATCTGCCCGTCGTTGGAAATCGGCGCGGGCGGCACGGTCCAAGTTGCAACCAGTTTGCCGTAAGAGGAATTCGTGGCGACACTTGCACTTTCAATCCAGCCATCATCCTCCGGTGGCCGTACACTTGCAGCACGTGCGTCTGCAATCTTTCCTCTGGACGTGTAATGCGGATAATCGCAAGCAGCAATGTTCTCACGAAGTCCATTCAAATGTTGGATGGCAGATTCATCTGTCAGTGCTTTGTCGCCTTCCGCCAGATGCAATACGCAGGAGGGATGGAAGTAGCCGAACGGAGTGATCACAAACCCTTCCGGTACTCCCGCTGGGCGGTTCGGTCCTGCCGGCGCCTGAGCGCGCAGCGGTATCCCAAACCAAGTGGTGAACAAAATGAACGCGGCCACGCAGGCAAGTGCCGCCGGCGCGGAGAAAGAACGGGGAATTCTCTTCGAGTTCATTGCTTTCTTCCTTTCCATCTTTGAGATGAAGTGACAGCCGGCGCTTGAATCCAGCCGGCTGGTTGGGGGATTTTCGTGCGGATGCCGCAATAACTCACTCGAGGCCAAACCGCGGCACCGGCAAGAGGCAATGATTGTTGAGATGGGTTAATTCAAACCGGAATCATTCTAGAAACCGGTCCGAGAGAATTGTATCTCTACTTTGGCTGATTGCAAGGCCAAAAACAGGCTGGCGCCGAAGAAATCGGCGTTCGTGGCTGGGCGTCCCAGCTTTCGTCATTGCGCGATGGGATTCCACCACTCACATGAAGCCACGCCATCACGCGGCTCGGCAAGCCGCTTGCGCGCGAATCAGTTTTTCCCGCTCCCGCGCCTGAGCAATCTCGTAAGCGGCCAGCATCCGCGTATCCATCTTCACCCCGGCGGCCTTCTCGATCCGCAGCGCCATCTCTTCCCAAAGCCCGGCCCTTGCCGTTCAGCAACCTGGGCAAAGCAGGCCGGGAGACGCTTAGCGCCCGGCCGCCGCCGCCCTTGGCATTTTCCTCGCGCGGCAGCCTGCGTCGGTTTTTCAGATAATTACCCTCCCCGCGCGGAGAATAGAACCAGTCGCAAATCCGAGGCCCAAATGTCCGCCTTCCAATCACCAACCCGCGCAATCTTAGTCCCTAGTCCCTCGTCCCTAGTCCCTGTCTTTCCCGTTTCTTCTCCCCCACCCCCCTGCCCCCCACCCTGTGGAAATCTTTTTTCGGCCCCTTCATTGCGTGTAACCAACGCGGTATCAACAGCTTGCATTTTGGTAATGTTAACGAATCAGTAACAGCAAACCCCCGATTTTGCCCGCTTTTCCGGCCGAATGAGGGCCATTTCGGCCCCCAAAGGCCGTTTTTTCGCTGATTTTGAACCCCTTGAATCCCTGCCGGAACCGCTCGCCGCGCATCCCGGCTCCGGCAACGACTCCACCAACTCGACCCGCCAAAATGCCGAGTTACTTCTTGCCTTCCAGTTCATCGGCCAGTGTGCCGGCGGCGTGGGACTCAATGGTTGGATTGCCCGGCAGCGGAGATAACCAGAATCGTGAGTGCGACGGCGGCCGTTAGAGATTTCTCCACTTGAGATGCAGGCACGTTGTCGGCGTCGATCTGTCGCAGCTCTCCGGCCCAATCGTAAAGGTCTTGATAGATATGGTGGTGGATGGCCTGAAGGTGCGTGGAGTCAAAGCTGCCGCGAATCGGCGTTGTCTGAAGCTCGGCAAGGCGAAGAGCCGTAGGATCCGTCGCTGCTCTCGAAAGAGCGGCCGGGTCCGTGATGCCGATGCCGGTGTAATCGACAAGATATCCAAGTGATCTTGAGAGCCCGCTCGAACATGTGGACCAGAGCATCGAAGTACCCATCTCGACCGCACTCTCATGAAAATAGCCCGCATCTACCTCCGAGTCTCCACCGGCGAACAAGATCTGACTCGCCAGACCGAAATCGAGCAGAGTACTGCACGGCCGGCGATTATTTTGACGACAAATTCTTCCTAAATTCTCTTGAATTTCTGCAAGAGACCGTGCATACTGATTTCTGAAAAGGAGGACGACATGAAGCAAATTACCAAGATTTTCTTTGCTTCTCTGCTGACCTGCGTTGCGGTCTTCCCCGCACTCGCCGCGAACACCCATACACCCGCCCACAGTTCATGGAAGCTCAATCTGAAGGAAAGCGACTTCGGCGGCGGCCCTGTCTTGAAGTCGGAAGTAGAGACATACTCGGTCGATACGGATAAGTGGCTCACCTGGAGCGATGTTACCGTAGACGACAAGGGCCAGAGGATCAAGAGCAGTTGGAGCGGTCCGGCCGACGGCACCATGCATCCCGTGAAAGGCATACCGGGTGCGATGGCCGGATGGAATTCTGCCACCGATACGGACCATGCGGTCATGCCGGACGGCACTGTTTTCGACGAGACCATGACCATGCCCGATCCCAACAAGATCGTTTTCAAGGTAACGGTGACGGACAAGGCCGGGAACACGGTCCACCAGACGTTGGTATACGACCGCACGAAGTAGCCGCTTAGACCTCTGGCGACCGAATCCGCACGATTGTGAAGGTGTTGCGCGTCAAACGGCGCGCGCACCTTCTTCTCGTTGTCCAGGTAGATATAGCCGCCGCGGTTCTTTCGCTGCGTGCCATTTTGGGTTGGCATGGTGACCGTGGGCCCTGCCTGGGGAGCCTCATCCCCGGCCGAAAGTCACATCATCTCCAAGGGAATCCGCCAAGCAAAGAACCGCTGGCACAACACTGCGAACTGCCCGATAGGACCGGCCGCGATCCCCCTTGCCTTACTGCGGGAACGCCGCAGCCGAATACCGTGCGACCCATGGAATGGTTCAGGATGGCTCTTTTTTGCGTAAGCCGCTTGACGGAATTGGTTCGGAATTAAGTCGGAACAAGTTAAGGAACAGCACCTTCAGATTCCTCCATAAACTTCTCCCCCTTTTGGAGGCTACACATGCAGGCCCGTCTCATCGGATACAGCTACAGCGCAATTCTTCTTGCCTGTCTCTTTGCTCTCGTCAACTCTTTCTCGCTCTTCGCCCAGACGAACATGTCCGCCCTCTCCGGAACGATCACCGATGCAACCGGTGCGCTCGTCCCCTGGGCAACCGTAACCATCGCAAACGCAGCTTCGGGCAACACACAGAGCACACCGGCCAACTCCAAGGGCGAGTTCTCGTTTGCGCAGATTCCCCCGGGCACCTATCAGGTGAAGGTCGTCGCGGCAGGCTTCGCCGAGGAGGACGAGAAGATAGAGTTACTGGTCTCCACCCCGCAGAGGCTGACCTTCAAACTGATGGCGGGCGCCAACCAGGTGGTCTACGTACAAGCCGACCTCGCCGACTTGAATACCACAGACGCCACGCTCGGAAAGGCCTTCAACAGCGCGCAGGTCGGAAGTCTGCCCTACCTCGCGAACAACGTCAACTACCTGCTCTCGCTGCAGCCGGGCGTGCTTGCGTTGGATAGCGGCGCGCAGACCGGCGGCTTGAATCAAGATACCCGGACCGGCATCGTCAACGGGGCGCGCCAGGACCAGACCAACATCACGCTCGACGGCGTCGACAACAACGATCAGATCTACGGTTATGCCTTCAATGGCGCCCTCCGTTCGACGCGCGACTCCGTCGAGGAGTTCCGGGTCACAACGACCAACGCCAACGCCGACGCCGGCAGATCTTCCGGCGCGCAGGTCTCCCTCGTCACCAAGGGCGGCACCAACAGCCTCCACGGCACCGCCTATGAGTACTATCGCGATCCCGGCACTACCTCGAACAACTGGTTCAACAAACAGGCGGAGTTGAACTCCGGCTTGCCTAACATCGCCGCAAAGGTGCTGGAGCACACCTACGGCGCCTCGCTTGGACTTCCCCTCATCAAAGACAAGCTCTTCTTCTTCGGCGCCTACGAAGGCTTCAAGCAGGCAAGCGACATCCTGGTCAGCCAGACGGTGCCCTCGGTCTTCAACGGCGCCGGTTTACCCGCATCCGGTCTGATCACCGGCAACGTGGTCTATCAGGCGTGCCCCAACTCGACCCCATGTCAAGTCGGCACGACCTACAAGACCCTCACCCAGGCCGATATCGCCTCGATGGATGGCCGCGCCAGCGACCCCAACTGCGTCCCGATCTCCGCGTGCACCCCGCCCAGCACCAACGCGGCGGCGGTCGCCTACTTCAACACCGCCTTCCCGCTGGCCAACTCCAACGTCACCGGCGATGGCGTCAACACCGGCACCTACAACTTCACCTCGCCGGCGCCGCTCGATCAGATCACAAACATCGCCCGGCTCGACTACAACATCAACCCCAGGCAGACTCTCTTCGTGCGCGGCAATCTGCAGCAGGATAACCAGGCGACATCGCTCCAGTTCCCCGGCCAGGCGGCTCCCTCAAACATCTTTGGCAATAACAAAGGCCTTGCCGTCGGTCATCTCTGGATCATCAACGACCGTATGACCAACAACGCCCGCTACGGCCTTGTTCGCCTTGGCAACGCCACCCGCGGCTCCTGCTGCACGCCGTACGTCCAATTCGGCGCCTTCAGTACCAGCACGCCCACCACAACGTCCAACCTCTATCTCGTCACCACCAACAACTTCGCCGACGACTTCATCTACACCAAGGGCAGGCATACGATCCAGGCCGGCGCCAACATTTCCCTGGTCTCGAACGGCCAGTACTTTGACGCCAACCTCGAAGCCACCGCGAACGTAAGCGCAAACATGCTGGCGACCGCCGGCATCGCCAATCAAGGGGGCACCCTCGATCCGGCCGCCTTCAACTGCCCCGACTGCGGTACCGTCTCGCTGGGCTTCCAGAACTTCTACAACAACGCCATCATCGCCAACGTCGGCGCCATCGAAGCCGCCTCCTCAGGCATCGACTACAAGGTGCAAGGCAACACCCTTGTACCCCAGGCCAGCGGCGTCGTCCCCACCTATACCTATCGCAATGTCGAGCAGGAGTACTATGTCCAGGATCAGTGGAAGGCCACGAGCCGTCTGACGTTGACCGCAGGTCTTCGCTACGTCTACCTTGGCGTACCGTACGAGAAGAACGGCCAGCAGATCGCTCCCGCGATCTCGCTCAACACCTTCCTCGCCGATCGCTTGTCCGCCGCCGCCGCCGGGAACGGATACACCACACCGGTCGCATTTCGGGCCGCCGGCTTACCGAACGGACAGCCCAACTTCTGGACGCCGCAGAAGACCGACTTCTCTCCCCGCTTCGCCTTTGCCTACGCCACCCCGAACAACAGGACATCTGTGCGCGGCGGCTTATCCCTGACTTACGATCACTTTGGCGAAGGGGTCATCGATTCGTACCAATCCAATGCCCAGTCCCTCTTCTCGCTCTCGCAGACGAACCAGCTCCCCTACACCGACATCAACTCCAACCCGCGCTTTACCGGCTACAACAACATTCCGGCTGTGCCCCCTGCCATCCTAGGCAACATCGCGTTACCCTATGCTCCGGTCGGGAACCCCTTCAGCTTCGACGTCAGCATCAACGACCACCAGAAGACGCCCTACGCAGAGACCTGCAATCTGACGGTGCAGCATCAACTGGCGCGCAACTTCGAGGTGACGGCCTCGTACGTCGGTCGCCTCGGCCGTCACCTGATCCAGAACCTCGATGTCGCGCAGCCCGCCAATCTCTACGACGCCAAGAGCGGCCAGACCTACTTCCAGGCCGCCACCGCCTACGACAAGATGATCGATGCCGGTGTGATCCCGGGCAACGTGCCCAACTCGGGCTACTTCGCCGACATCTTCCCCTATGCACAGTCGACCGATGCCATCACCGGCGCAAACTACTCTGGAGCGCAGGCATATTACAACGAGCTCTACGACGGCAACCGAGGCAACGAGACCGCCCCGCTCTACTACAACGACACACCCCCCGCCAATGGCGGCATCGCACCCGCCAACCAAGCCTTCCGCTTCTTCTTCCCGCAGACCTCGTCCATCTACCTTCAATCGACGGTCGGCGCCAGCAGCTACAACGCGTTGCAGCTCTCCGTGCGTCAGACCATGCGTTACGGCCTCGAATACGACGTCAACTACACCTATTCGAAGTCGATGGACCAGGGCTCCGATCCGGAGCGGGTTCTCTCTGGAAGCCCCATCATCAATACCTTGAGCCCGAGCCAGATGTACGCCGACTCGGACTTCGACGTCCGCCACAACATCACCGCAAACTACACCGCGCCGTTGCCCTTCGGCAGAGGCGCTCCCTTCCTCAACCGGGGCGGCATGATGGACCGCATCTTCGGTGGCTTTCAATTGAATGGCCTCGTCCACTACAGCACCGGCTTCCCCTTCAGTGCGGTTGCAACCAATCTGTTAGGAACCAATTTCGACGAACCCAGCTACATGGTGCAGACGGGTCCGATCCCCACCGGGGGCCACCATCATCTGGCCGGCTCCCAAACCGAGACAGCCCTCAAAGGAATCACCTCCGCGCAAGCGACCGCCAATTTGCGATTTGCGTATGTGGGGCAGTCCGGCCAACGGAACAACTTCCGCGCCGACGGTTACCTCTCCGTCGACGACGGTCTGGCAAAGACGTTCCGCACCATCCGCGAACATCAGTTCCGCCTCTCCGTGGAGGTCTTCAACGTCATCAACACCAACCGCTTCAACTCGCAAGATACATTCAACCAAAGTCCTTTGCAGAACAACGGGACCAGCTCCAACTTCGGAGACTATACCGGTGGCGCCAACGCCTTGCTGCTGCAACCCCGGCAGATGCAGTTCTCCGGAAAATACATCTTCTAGAGGAAGGAGCGACCTGTAAGTTGTTGATTCTAAAGAGTAGAAAATCTATTCCCGACAGACTCATCTATTCCCGACAGACTCCTAGAGCGTAACGAGAGCCACTGTGGCTCCTAGGCTGGTGGTTGCCGACATGCCGGCAACAAAAATCGTCGAGCTGCCCCAGTTGAATTGAAAGGTGTAATAGTTGCCGATCGTGGTCGCATAGTACCCGTCTGGCGGCGCAACGCCGGTGCCGGGACCGGTATTGGCGGCGGCATTGACGGCGATCACGTATCCATTATTGCCATTGGTGGTGCCAGGGGCGCCGAGGGGTCCGCCGATGATGGCGAAGACGGCCAGACTGCCGGTGTTATTTGTCAGCTTGAGCTGCATCCACCTAGGCAGTGCGGTTCCTTGCGCGGTGGCCAGCGTGGCAAGTGGCACCACTGTGCCGTCGGGCGGCAGCTTCTGGGGAACGATGCCGGGGATGCCCGGTCCGTAAAGCGCAACCCAGATTGGGGTGGCAGTGACGACACTGACATTGGTGACACTCAGATCGTTGCCCAACCAGTTGTTCATCAGAATGAAGGGCTGGGAATAACGTGCCGGAGCGTTGAGAAACTGAGGAGCGCTGCCGCCGGAGGTCAGAGAAAGCGTGCCATCGCTGTTCAATGCGGTCTGATTGAACCAGGCCAGGATCACGGAACCAACCGGCGTCTGTGGAATTCTAGCATTGTCGTTGGGCCGCAATGTGATCGGTGAGCCATTCCAGTTGGGATTGACTGAAAAGCGGTCGATGATTTCAAACTCTGATGGGCAGGGCGCGAGTGGCTTTGGCATCGAATCAATCTCCTGAATGCCGCGCGGGAGGCTGGTCCCGCGCGGCATTGTTAAGTTAGAGGGCGCGAATACTTACCGTTGAAGCGGCCGCGGTGGACGGAGATTCATTGGAGACAAACACGCTTGAACTTCCCCAGTTGAACTGGAAGGTGTACGTGTTTCCCGTCGTGGTGGCGTAATAACCCGCGGGTGGGGTCGCGCCGGTACCAGGGCCGGTGTTGGCGACGGCGTTCAGCGCGATGACATAGGCGTTGTTTCCCGTCGCATCGGCGGGCCCGCCGATAACGGCAAAGATCGTCAAGTCGCCGCTGGTGGCTTGCAGAATCAACTGCATCCAGCGGGGAATGGCGATGCCTTGCGCGCATTTGCCGCTGGTGAGCGTGACCAAACTGCCGTCGGTGGGCAGCTTCACCGGAGTCACGCCCGGCAGCCCCGGACCAACCGCGGCCACCCAGATGGGCGTCTTGCTGCCTGTCAGGCTGACATTCGTCAAGCTCAGGTTATTTCCAAGCCAATTGTTCACCAGGATATTCGGCTGGTTCAAGCCCGCCGGCGCGTTGAGAAATTGAGGCGCGCTTCCGCCCGAGGTAACTGAGAGAGTTCCGTTGTTGCCGGAGGTCGAGGTATTCTGATAGGCCAGCACCAGCGATCCGTTGGTCGATTGAGGAAGGTTGACGTTATCGTTTGGATTCAAAGTGGTCGGCGATCCATCCCAGTTTCCGTTGACGGTATTGTGATCGATGACCAGGTAGAGCGATTCCAGTGGCGCGGTATGACTCATGTTGTTTTCTCCTCGTTGCTGTGGTTTGGTGGCGCCGCTTGCCCTGGCTCGCGGCGCGGGGTGAACATCCGTCAGGCTTCAGCGCACCGCTGGGGATGGATCGATATCGCTGAGCGCGAGTTGCAGATTGCGCAATCGCAACAGGGGCCTGTTGTTGCCGCTCAATTGGGCAAAGAGTGTAACGTCGAAGACAAGCTGGCCGCCGGTGGGCTTGGGCGACGAGCCAAAGAGAATGCCATTGATCGAGGCCCACTTTTGAATAGCGCCCGCGTAGGCTGAAGAGAAGCTGCCGATCTGGCCAGCCTGGCTCACATCGATGGAAAACGAGCGTGCCAGCACCACCGGCACCAGCGGCTGAATCGTCGTATCTCCGTCGGGCATATTTGCCGCGGCGTTGATGGGATACCGGAAGCCGCAGGCAATCTTCAGCATGTAGACCGACGAGGGTTCTGAAGCTGCCGTATTGCGCGCCGCAAGTTGAGTCGGATTGCTGAGCAGATCGTTGAGAATTGTGCCGATGCGCTGGCACAAGCTGGCTGGCGAAGATGGGCAGCCTGCAATCGGCTCCTGAATCGGCAGCTTCGCAACGTCGATCGGCATATCGTTATCGAGGAACGGAGTCACCGGCTGCGCGGCTTCCACTAACGGAGTCATGTAGACGAACTCCGGTATGACCGTCCACGGATTGTCGTGCGCATCTTCAAGGATGATGAGATTGCGTTCGATCTGTACGCCCGGCCGCGCATTCTCGGCGGTGAGCACATTCAGGCAATCGACCTCCATCTGATGCGCAACCCAATCGGCGGATATCGGCGGCGTAGCGGTGTAGATGTCGGTGATGCCATTCGGCACTTGTCCCGGTGTCTGGCCAGGATATGGCGTTCCGTCAGGCGCAATCGCCACTACGCCGATGCTTGCTCCGGGCAGGCTGGATTCCACCGTCGGCCAGGTCAGCGTGATGATCCTGCTGCCGGTGTTCTGTACCGGCAGATCGGTAATGGTGTACTGATTCGTCACCGGCTGCTTGCTTGCGCTCAGCGGGTTGGCGATGGGCTGCGGATTCCAGTCGCTGTTATTGGCCACATCCTGCACCAACTGCGCCAACGCACCGGCCGCGGCGCTGAAGTTCGGGTCCGCAGGCACTTCCAGAATAGGTTGCAGAATTGCATAAGCGGCAGTGAATCTGCACAGCGATTGGAAGAGCGTGTACTGCTGCGGACCCTCCACGTTGGCAGTAAGCAGATTGTTCCCGCTGGCTGTCGGTGTGTTGTAAGAGATGTAAGCCAGCAGCCGGTCATGCGCGGTGATTTGCGCCTGATACTGCAAGGTGTAATGCCATGCCGCAGCCTGCGTTAGAAGGTTCTCGAAATTGCACTGCTTCTTGCCGGTCGAGTCTCCACCTTCCAATCCCGACTGCATGATAATCGTCGGAGGCGTCGGATACTGGCGGAAGACCAGCGGAATAATCGTTGGCGTATCGGCCGGGCCGATGGGAATCAATGTATTGGGCAACTCGCCCTTGATCGCCGCATCGGTGGCAGTGATCAACTGCAACCAGAGCGACGGACGCGCCTCACCCGGCGGCGTCGCGCTGGCCGGCTCCGTATAAACCTGAATGTGCGAGACATTCAATTGCAGATTGACGGAGGTTTCCGAGACATCGGCGATCTCCGACGTGCCATACGTGAAAGTGAGCAGGCCGGTCTGCCCGGAGTCTGGAACGTCAATCTGTGCGGTCGAGAAGTTAGGCGTCGATCCCGGTTCGACGGTTAGCGCTTTGGTCTTTACGCGCTTGAA
Source organism: Occallatibacter sp. (assembly GCA_049522975.1). GTDB lineage: Bacteria > Acidobacteriota > Terriglobia > Terriglobales > Acidobacteriaceae > Telmatobacter. Next base: position 11,684 of record JBEKNI010000034.1, read on the forward strand.
AGCGGGCATGCCCACCGGTTGCACCTGACCGTAAAGCGAGATCTGTCCCGCCGCGCCGGCCGGCAGCGCCGCGGTCCATTGCACCGGGAATTGCACGATGGTATCGACCGAGTAAGCCGTCATCAGCTCTGCCCGCATCTGCTGCTCAAAATTTTCGCGCGCCGCTTCCAGTTGGTCCGCAGTGCCCGTAAATGGGGCTTGAGAGTTGAAAAGCCAATCGACTTCGTTCGCGCTGTAGCCCACAGCGAGCTGTTCGCGGCCCAGTGCAATGTTGTTATACGCAGTCCGGTTCGCCTGGAAGATTGACGGCGACAATCCCGGCCCCAGCGCCCGATCGACTGCGGCAAAGAAGTTGCGATTGAGCGCATCCAGATCCACATCCACTAAGGTTTGGCTCTGTCCCAGCGACGCAAGAATTGGCGGCGTGTTGGGCATGGGCACTATGCCGCTTTCAAGCGCATTCAGTAGCGGCTTGGGCGAGGAGTACAATGGCAGCCCGGTATTGCTGTTAATCGTGATCTGCAACAGAGACTGACTGACGGCCCACAGAGGCTGTACGCCCTGTCCGCCGGATGCGGCCATTGGATCTGCCGCGAGGCCCTTGGCGCGCAGAGCCTTGCGTGCCTGTGTGTGTGCCGACGTGTGCGATGCTGCGCTTGACGAAGTCTGCTGCGCGCCACCCAGGCCGATGGTGAGCGCAAGGGCAGGGAAGGCTTTTGCGAAGTTGGCGGCGAATACGCCCAGCGCACTCTGCGCGCTGGGCGCCGGAACCACGGCGCTGTTGACATTCTGCGCCGAGGGAAGTGTGAGGCCGTGCAGCGGATCGATCAGCGAGGGCGAAATCAGATTGGGATCGCGTTGAATTCCCAAGTGAACGCTGACTTCAAAGGCCGGGGCCAGCGCCTTGGCAGTTGCCGGCAGCACGATTGGTACTGCCACCGACGGCACGTTCCACACCGGCTGTTTGCCGTCGGCAAGCTCCTGCAGATAGGCAGCCAGCGCATTGGCAAGAGCCAGTACCATGCTTGTCTGCGCGGATGAAAGTGTCACTGTCGCGAGTGAGCCGTCGGCGGCGAGCGAGAGATTGGACTCGACGTAGAAGGAAACTCCCGGCCCGTTAATTTGAGTCACGATGGTGGAGTAGTTCGCCAGCGCGGCCGCCGCCTGGTCGGTCGTCATGCTGGTGAACGCGGCTTGGCTCGGTATCAGATACACGTTGACGGTGTTGGCCTGCGCGCCGTCGAAATCGAAGGAAGTGACCACGCCTTGCCACTGATCCACCGGCACAATGGGATCGAAGTAAAGATTGTTTCCCGTGAAGGGCAGGCCGCCGGGAAGTTGATTGCCGAAGGCGTCATTCAGATAGAACTCGACCGAGTATGCGCCGGGGATGCTTGCGTAGCGGTTGGCGGACGTGTTCGGCGGCAGTTGCTGATTGGCCGTGGCCAGTGCGTAGAGCGGCACAAAGGCCCGATAGGTGCGCGGCGTGCTGTCACTGGCGCCCTGCGGAGCCTGCGGCTGAATCGGCGCGGAGAGATTGCTTTGGATGAAGAGATTCGCCGTGGCCGCGACCTGATAAGTGACCAGACTGTAAAGCGAGTTGAGCTGTGCGGGCGCAGCGCCCGCGGCAACCAATGCTTGGTGCAGCACGTGCTCGCTGGCGAGACCGTTGGCTACCGCCGCCTTGATGAACGCCGCCTTCTTGTGCGTTGCGCCATCTGGCGTCTTCAACAGTGTGGACGCTTGCGAGCGGACCAGTTCAGCGCCCACCGAACCCGGAGCGACTGCCGTGTACTGAAGGTCGAGCGAAGGATCGACGGTCTCGGCATAGTAGACCAGCCCGGCTTGCACGGTGTTCAGAACGATGGTGTTGTAGTAAGGCTGAACCTGCGCGGGCGAGGCCGGCGTGTTCTGCGATCCATCCGGCTTATAGCTGATCAGAATAGTCAGCGGAGCCGGGCCGGCGTTGAAGAGCTCCACGGGCAGATCCTTGCCCGCGGCATCTTTGTAGTGCAGGTAGTAGCCCGGCGCATTGGTGATCGAAACCTGCTCCAGAATCTGTAAGAAGCCCACCGGCTCATCGATCTGCGCGCCGACGGAAACGGTTGGATCCGCCAGCGCGGTGGCCAGCGGCAGCCCTTGCGTGGGCGGCGCGGAAACGGTGGTGGTGTTGGTCCTCAGCAGGAAGACCTGCGTGGGATCGATCTTTGCCGAAGTGAGTCCGCTGGCGCCGGCTTGCGTTTGATAGAGGACCTGGATCGAATCGATCGGCGAACTCGTCTTGAGAACTTCCAGAATCGCCTGCAATGTCTGTTGGTCGGCCTGGCTTGCGCCGCTCACGCTGTAAACATTCGGCAAGTAACTGGAGCTTGAACCGCCGTCGATCGCCTTGGCCGGAATCTGTTTGGCGACGATCTGGATGCTGGTCGCCCATCCGAAGTTGGTGGCCGGCAGAGGCGTTCCGCCGGGCAAATAAGCCGCGCCTGCACTGCGCGATTCCACCAGTACGCCGAGCGCCGAGCTCTGCGCCGCGGCCAGAACGCTCAGGCCGCTCGGCAGTGGCCGCAGGCTCGCTGTTGTCGCGGCTGGCTGCGTCCATGTGCTTTGGGTGGTGAAGGCAAACGACTGCGGACCGGTGTTGGTGAAGGGAATCAGCGTGGGCACGCTGGGCAAGGTGATTGCCGATGAGGTGAGTCCCGTAAATGGATCGACTGCCAGGTTGGTCAGCGCGTAGTTCACCGAGGCTGAGATCCACGTCTGCGTCGCGTCGGGATTGCTGAGCAGCACACTGTATTGCGAGGTCACGCCTGTCGCGCCGTTCGAAACAGGGCTCAGTGTGCCGACAGGGAATTGCTGCCACAGCAGAGCGTACATCGGATTGGTCGTCGTGCTGATGGTGGCGTCGGGAATCGTCAGGCCAGACGTATATGGCAGCCGCGCGCCGCCGCGGAAGATGCTCGACGTCTGGCCTGCCAGCGAAGCAATGCTCCCGGCTCCGACCGCCGCGCAGAAGAGCTTATCCAGATCCTGTTCCTTCTGGTCGTTGTTCTCCAATGTCTGAAGAAGCTGATGCACCGCGCCGCGAATTAGGCCTCTGAAGTACTCCAGGAAGATCTGTTGCGAGAGCGGAATCATTACCGCATCCGACGCGAGCGATTGCCCGTGATCGCCCTGCGTTGCATTGACGAAGAGCTGATTCAGGTAAGCATTCACCTCTTCCAGATACGCTTCAGAGACGAGATTGTTCTGATTGAATTGATAGGTCAGATCGGCCGGCTGCTTGTTTGCGTCCAGGCGACCCTTGGTGGCGAATTGCAGGAAGGGTGGCATCGGGAAGACGGTCGCGTGGTAGTTTTTCCCGTCCTCGCCTTGCAGCACTGTCGCGGTCGTCTGGTTGAAGACCGCCAGTTGCTGCACCAGCAATTCATAAGTGAGGAAGCCTACGAGCGCTTCCGGATTCTGATCCAGTAGATTGATATCCGACTGCTTGACCGGAGAATTGTATGCCGGCAGCCCCAGCGCCTGAGTCAGCGCCAGCGTTGTCACCTGCGTGACCAGCGCTTCAAAGGGCTTGAACTGCTCATAGGTGACCGAACTCGCTGGCTCGGCATTAAACTCGATGCCGAGCGAGAGTACGAAATTCGGAGCGCCCTTTTGCGTTGTATCGGGGAAGATGACCGTGATCTCCGGCAGGAACCACAGCGGCATCGCCGGACTAAAGCCTGGGCAGAGCGGAATTGCCGCGGGCGCAGTGAGCGCCCTGGAGAAGGCCGAGCCTGCCGCCAGGAAATGCGCTGCCTGCGAAGAACTGCCCATCAGCATCCACTGGAAGCGGAAGGTGGCGTTGAAGCTGAAGCTGATAGTAATGCTGAACAAGAAGAGGTTGATGGTAAGCGAGACGCTCAGCGAAACGCTGGCCTGAACGTAGAGCAGGATGCTGCCATCGAAGCCGGGAACATTCTTCTCCAGGTGCAGAACGATGCCGATCGAGGCCGAGAGCGTTACATTGACGCTGGCCTTGATGATGACAAAATCGAGGGACCCATAGATCTGCCCGATGAGGCCAAATTGGCCCTTCAGCATCAGTGCGTCGGGTTCCCTGAAGATATCGGTCGATCCGCTGACCAGATAACCGGTCGCGCCTTCAATGATGCCGAAGAAGGTAACGCTGATGCCCGCCTTGAGCGGCCCTGCGGTGAAGTCCTTGCCCACGCCCAGCCGCGCTGCCAGACCGAAGGCAAGAATGCTCGGGTACTGATTGATGAAGATATCGTCGGTTGCGGAGCTGAGGCTGGCAATGTAGAAGCCGCCCGCGCCGGTCACCGGCACCGGTCCCGCCTGGCATTGAATCTGGAAGGAGCGGCTCCAATCGTCGCCAACCGGGAAGCCAACATCGAGCTTCCAATTTCCGTTGGTATAAACGCTGACTCCGATGGAAGGCAGCGTGAGCGACGCCGCGCCGGCCTGGAAGGTGCGCAACGAATCTGGCAGAGAAAGGCTGGCATAAAAAAGGCCGATGGTATCGCTGATCTTTGTATAAGTGATTTCAAAATTGAACCAGCCGGTGACATTCAGCGTCAGGCTATAGAATGGCGTAACATCGTAAAACACCACGCCTGCCTGGATGATCTTGAGGAACTGAAGATCGGCGACGATCAGCCACTTGCCGTCCGGATGATAGACCTGGTCGTAATCCTTATTGCTGAATGCCGTCCAGAAGCCTGTAGTCATGAAGTCCAGAAATTCGGCGAAGTTGGTGGGCGGAGTTGTCGGGTCGGGGCCAACGCGCTGTCCCAGCCCCAGGTACTTGATATTCAGCACGTCGCTTGCGCTTCCGTCAGCCCTGACCAGCGGGGAAGTGCTATCGCCGCCGCCGTTATCGTTCTGGCCGTCTTCGTTGTTATAGGCGACGATCCAGCCTATTTGCGCATCGCCGTCGAGAGGCTTGAAGAGCGCGAAATCCAGGTTGCCCTCGGGCGGCATCCGCTGCCCAAGAATCTCGACCGATGTATTGTGAAGGCCCACCACCAACATGCGCTGGCCGCCGTCTTTGGGGTTCACATACTGCAAGACGAACTCTTCGATGATCAGATCTAGGATGCCTTGAATCTTGATCTCCAGCCTGCCGTCGGCCTCCGGCATCTGCACGCCAAAGGCGACGCCGCCGTTATCTCCGCTGAGCCAGCCAATCAGGAAACTGAATTTGAAGGCGGCCAGCGAACCCACCAGCGCGCCCGCCGAACCCAGATCGAGGTCGAAGAGCAGCGCATAGTTGAAGGTACTGGCAATCGACGATAATCCCGGCACCGCGCCGAGGCTGAAGTAGTCCAGGCTGTCCAGCGTCTGATTGGCATTTTGCGAGTAGAGGAAGGATTTCAAGCGGAAAGGAAGCAGGCTCAGCAGGCTGTTCTCGCCCTCGCGCGGTTCCGACTGCGCCAGATCCAGGCGCAGATCGCCCGGCGAAAAAGTCAGTTGCAGATTGGAAACGACCGGCGGCGGAGGAGCGAGTTGCAAGTCGAAGCTGACACCGATGCCCAGATCGGCAAACGACAGCTTCTCGAAAGCGAAGATGTCGAGAATCTTGAGTTCCTTGAAAGCCAGGCTTCCCCAGATGGAAAAGCGCGATTGGATATTCGTTGTCGCGCCCGCTTGAATCATCGCGCCTGAGCCGGCGCTGGCCTGCTGAAAGGAAAACTGCAGCTTGGTCAGCGCAATTTTATCCAGATATGGATTTTCGCCAAAATCGAACTCGAAGTCGCCTTCAGCCACGAAGGAATAAACGCCCTGGCCCTCTGAACCACCGCCGGAATGGTTCTGATACGAACCCTGAATTTTAATCACATTATTGTCGCCGGCTTCCGCGGCCGCGGTATTGCCCGGCTGAAGAGTGACTCCGGTGTTGAAGAGATTGTTGATGGTCAGATTCAACTGGCAGGCAAAGCTGCGCAGCTCGGAGTTGGTAAACAGGGCGCGCAGATACTCAACTTCAAAGCCCAGCGGCACCACCGAGAGATCGGCCTTGGCCGCGGTAATTGCGGCGGCTGGCTTTTCATAATCGACCAAGGCAAAAAGCGAACTCTGGCTGATCGCCGGTTCTGTTTGCTTGGGGTCGGTGTTGTTGATCTGGATGCCGACGTGATGCGCGCGGAACTGATCGACGTTGCTGACCGTTGCGCCGTTCTCCTCGCGCGTCATGCCGCCCAGCACCGCTTGAATCGCCGAGGGCAATTCGTTGAGCTGCAAGTTGCTGTTCAGCGCCAGAATGCCGGCGAAGTTCGGATCGGTAACGATGGAATAGAAATTTGCAAGGAGGGAATTGGGATCGGCTTTGACGGCCGCTGCCGCCGCATCAATCTGTTTCTGAATGTATTGCTGGGCGCTCGTGGATGGGAAGCTGCCAGTATTGAAATCGTCAGGGCTGGACCACAGGCCGATATTCTTGACCAGCGACTCGATGCTCTGCCCGTCGTAGAACTTCAAAATCACAATGGGCGGAGCGCTTTCCGGAGCAGGGCTGGGTGTGCCGGCAGGCGAGAGGCTGAAGACCCAGTCGGAGATATTGATCTGCTGATCGGTGCCCGCAAATCCAAAGAGCGTCTGCGAGTTGGGGCCGGTCAGGGTGCTGATGACGGCGAAGATCTGGTTCTGCTGAAGGGCCGAGCGAATCTCCGGACCCATCGACGTGAATTGCAGAATCTTCGATGCGGAGAGCGCCATCTGCAGCGTGGTCCAGACCGGGGGAGTGTCGGCGGACAAGACGGCCAACATGCCTTGCGGCGTCATTGCCAGCGTGGGCGCGGCGGCGCTCAGTGCGCGCGCGGTCCTTGCCGTGCTGTGCGGAGCCTCCGATATTCTGTTCTTGCGCGTCGGATTCAGCGCCGACGTTTCCAGTGCGATGAAGGGCGCCAGATTGGCGTTGGCCGGAATGCCCGCGTAAGGCACCATGGGCACGGCGGGTGTTGACACCAATCCGTTGTTGCTGTTCGGCGCCCAGGTGGCCAGCGGCAGAAAATCCAGAATGTGCGCGGCAGTATCGTCGCTGTTGCTGCTCAGGCTCACACGCGAAGTCGCGGTCTGCTGAAAGAGCGGCGATTGCTCGGGCTGCGAAACATAGGATCCCTTGCGGGTTGCAAACTGAATCCAGGATGTAACGGTGCTTCCGCCCGAACTGTCGAGTTGCGATGTGGTGTCGTCCGGCGAGCCGCTGGCGTACGCCGCCTGGCCTGGGACAAAGGTCACCGTGTCGGCGCTTTCAGAGAGTACCGAAGCGGCAAAAAACTCCGTTCCAGTAATGCCGCACAACAGTCGCGACGTGCTGGCGGCAATCGCTCCTGCGCTGCTGTCGATCGCCAAGGTGAACTGTCCCGCCGGCGCAAGGTAATAGTATTTGGAGTCGCTTGTTTCCTGCACCGGCCGGTTGGCAAAGACCAGGCGGCTGAGCGATTCAGTCGATCCCGTTGCATTGGTGTACAACGCAAAGGCATCTCCGTTTGCTGCGGCAAAATACGAGCCCAGCACGCGATCGGTCGCCTGAAAGAAGCTCCGCAAGGGGTCGGTCGCATTGAGAACATCGAACCAGAGATTGAAATTGAAGGGTACCGCGCTGCCGCCGACTCCGCGAAAGAGCGGATAGCGGAGAGAGGTGAGCGGCAGCCCCGGTTGAGCCGGGGGAGAGAAGTACAAGCAGCCGGCCTCAAAGCCGTCCAGGTCGCTCATTGAGAGCTGGTAGGCCGAGTTGATGCTGCCTGCAAGAGTACCGGTCAGCGGGAGCGTTAGCGCGGCCGATAACGACGGAAGTGTAATGGTCCCGCCGACGATCGGATCGAAGCTCAGTTGCACCGCGGGTGTGCCGCCTCCACTGGGATTGCTGATTGCCATTTGATTGTTGGCGTCGTCCCATGCGATCCCGACCGGTGCAAATGGACTGGCCACGATACTCACAGTCGCATTGCGGTTGGAAAATGCCGCCGTTGCTCCCAGCGTCGGGTTGGAGGTGCCCTGACCATTCACCACCACCACCGTGGCTGCCAGCGGCGCGCCGGTTGACTCGTCGAACCATGCGAATTGCGCGCCTTGAACCGCAACAAACGCCGCCCGCACCGCCGTGGCAAAGCTGGACCAGTCGCGCGTGGCAGAAGGCGAAAAGAAGGCGAAATAACCTTGCAGCGCTGGATCTGCCCAGGACTCGGGAGTCAACTCGAAGGAATGACTGGTAAGACTGCTGTCTTGGAAGAGAAATCCGACGCGGGCCGCCGCCGGGTTTGTGATATCGGCCTGCGTCAGATACAGGCCTCCTGTTGAGCGCTCAAAGACCACCATAAACAACTCCTCAGCACCAAACGGAGCAGGATCGACCGGCAGGCTCAAGCGAGCCGGCCAGGTAGGGAAAATGAATGTGTTGGATGCGAGAGTTCAAACTCTCGCAGGGGCCCGGGGAAACGGTCATTCAACCGTCCAGTGAAATGTACCCAGAAATGGTTACCATGTCAAGTGAATAGTTTGTCTTTAAGAGATTACCTGCGTAATTCAGCGCTCTGGCCGGGATTCAGCGCATTCTATGGCTCAAGTGGGCTACAACATAAGCATGGCCACAAACGCCGTTGTCCGCTCCCGAATCAGCATCGAACCGCTACCTGTCCGATATAGATGAGCGGCCAACTTCCCCAAATCCGGATGGATTACCCGAAACATTGTTACACACTAAGCAATTATCTGAATAAGCTTTTATTCTGCACCTCTGCACGCGCTACATCAGCCGCAGCGCATCTACATCAACGATCAGATTCCGGCGCGGAATCTGCGTCGCCTCCGCGTGCGCCAGCATCCCGCGCAGGGCCGCATTCAGCGCCTTGCGCGAGGCTGCCTTCAGAATCATGTGAAAGCGATAGACGCCTTTGATGCGCGCGATGGGCGCGGTGCATGGGCCAAGCACGCGCACGCCTTCCGGCGCGGCCTTCTGAAACCATTTGCCCAGTTCCGCCGACCAACCCACCGCTTCCTCCAGCTTCCCCGACTGCACCAGCACGTTGGCCAGCACGCCGAAGGGCGGGTAGTGCATCCAGCGCCGGTATTTCAGTTCGCGCTCGACAAAGGCGGCGTAGTCGTGGCGGCTGGCGGCAAGGATCGCGTAATGGTCCGGGTAGTAGGTCTGCACCACCACGTGCCCCGGCAACTCGCCACGCCCGGCGCGCCCCGAGACCTGCGTCATCAACTGAAAGACCCGCTCGGCAGCCCTGAAATCGGGCATCGACAGCGCGTAATCGCAGCCCACCACCCCCACCAGCGTCACGCCGTGAATGTCGTGGCCCTTGGCGATCATCTGCGTGCCGACCAGCAGATTGATCTCGCCTGAGTGCAGCCGCGCCAGCAACCGTTCCAAATCGTACCGTCCGCGCACCGTGTCCCGATCCATCCGTCCGATGCGCGCCGTAGGAAAGATTTCCCCCAACCGCTCTTCGCCCTGCTCTGAACCTGCTCCCAGGTAGTAAAGGTGCTCGCTCTCGCACTTGGGGCAGCGCGCCGGCACCGTCCGCCGGTAGCCGCAGTAATGACACTCCAGCCGCTGGCCCACGCGCGCCACTCCGCCATCCAGAGACTCGGAGGCAGCCGGCTTGTGGTGCGTCAGCGAGATGGCGCAGTTCTCGCACTCCAGCTTTTCGCCGCAGGCCCGGCAGATCACCGCAAAGGAGTACCCCCGCCGGTTAAGCAGGATCAGCGCCTGCTCGCCGCGATCCAGCGCTTGCCGCGTCTGCTCGATCAGCGCGCGGGAAAAGAGCTGCTCATGCCCGGTCTCCTGAAACTCGCGCCGCATGTCGATCAGCTCCACCTCGGGCAGCGGGCGGTTCATCACCCGGTCTTTCATCTCGATGCGCTGATACTTGCCCGAGGCCGAGTTCTGCCAGCTCTCCAGCGACGGCGTAGCCGACCCCATCGCGACCACGGCGCCCTCGATCTTCGCCCGCATCACGGCCACGTCGCGGGCATTGTAGCGCGGCGTCTCCTCCTGCTTGTAACTCTGGTCGTGCTCCTCGTCAACCAAGATCAACCCCAGGTTGGGAACCGGCGCAAAGATCGCCGAGCGCGTGCCGACAACAATCGGCGCTTCTCCCCGCCGAATCCGCCGCCACTGCTCGCTGCGCTCCTCGGGAGTCAGCGCGGAGTGCAGCAGCGCCACCTTCTGCCCAAAGGCCGCATCCAGCAGCCCCACCGACTGCGGCGTCAGACCGATCTCCGGAACCAGCAGAATCGACGAGAGTCCCCGCTCCAGCGCCCGCTGCATCGCCGCCAGATAAACCGCCGTCTTGCCCGAGCCGGTCACTCCGTGAATCAAAAAAGAATGAAATCCCCCCAGTGCCGTCGCCAGGCTGGCCAGAGCGTCAATCTGCGGTTCGTTGAGATGCACCGGCCCTGGCTGGCTATGCAGGCCACCCATGCGGAAGACCGCCGGCCGCTCGTCGATGCGCACCAGTCCCCGGCGCACCAAAGTCTGCAAAGTAGACGAAGGCAGGTCCTTGCGGCGCAGTTCAGCCAGTGGAAGCTCGTTGCCGCAGGCCGCGAGTTCAGCCAGAATCGCCTGCTGCTTGACGGTCAGCGCGGGCAGCCGGGCCTCGGGAATCAGCACGGCGAATCGCTCCATCCGCCGCGCATCGCGCTCGACCGCCGCCGTCTCCCGTGCAATCCATTTCTTCCGCGTCAGGCTGGCCAGCACCGGCAGTGTGGCCGCCGTCGCCGTGCGCAACGTGGAGACTTTCACCGGCTCGCCCGAAGCTAGACGGGCCAGCACGCGCCGCTCCAGGTCCTGCTCCTCGGCCGAGAGCTTGCCCTTGTGCTTCGATCGGCTCTTTGGCGCTGCCGGAGGATGCGCGCTTGTATCAGAAGTATCTTTTGTTTCATGAGGATGCCCTGCATCCGCAGACGTTTCAGGCAGACGCCCTGTATCAGGGCACGACTTCTGTCGTGCCGAAAATCCCGCCATATCGGGACGGGCTTTAGCCCCTACGGCACGTCTATCGAGAAACCGATCCGTCTCCTCCAGACTCTCCGCCAGCACGTCCCGTCCCAAATCCGTAATCCGGTAATAGACCGTCCGCCGCACTTCGGCCATCAGCGGCAGCATGCCCCGGAGCACCTCGCCCAGCGGAGCCAGGTAATACTGGGCCATCCACTCGCCCAGCGCCATCAGCGGCTCGCTCAGCAGCGGCTCGTCGTCCAGAACCGCCTCCAGGTACCGAACATCGAAGTCGGCCGGAGCCTTGGTGCCAAGCCCAGTGACCACCCCAATCAGCTTTTCGTTGCGGAAGGGGGCGATCACCCGCGCTCCGCGCAGCGGCAATTGATCCTCGCGCACTGCGTAGGTGAACAGGCGGTCCAGCGGAACGGGCAGTGCGACTTCGCAGTAGGCGGGCATGGGCGGCAAGACTCAGTGTAGGGGATACGGGGGCGAAAGCCGATGACCGATCCCGCTCCGAGCCATCGCCCCGCCCCCTGCCGCCACACAGAGAGGCCAACTCGCCAACTTGCTATCCCGCGAAAGCCTGCCCTGAGCGCAGCCGAAGGGCGGGGCTAGCTTGCCGTCCTTGTCCTCCACCGGTCGCACCCCACTCCCGCCCTTCTTCCCGCGGCTTCGTCCGCCTCTCTCGACCGCTCCGCAAAAAACCCTCACTCCTCCATTGCAATCCCGGCCGGAGGCGCTACAATTCGTGCTGATGACACAAAAAGTCTCCACCACCGACGCCCCCGTCCCCGCCGCCTCTCCAGAGTCAATCCTCCCCATCACCATGTCGATCGACATTGGCGGCTCCAAGCTGAAGGCCATGCTGCTGGATGCGGCCGGCAAGCCGGTCAGCGAGCGCCAGCGCATCCTCACCCCAGCCGTGCCCAATCCCGAAGCCGTGCTCGCCGGACTCGACGAACTGCGCAAGCTGTTGGGGCATTTCGATCGCGTCTCCATCGGCTTTCCCGGCGTCATCAAGCGCGGAACCACCTGGACCGCCGCCAACCTGCATTCGGCCTGGGTCGCCTTCCCGCTTCAGGCGGAGCTGGAAAAGCGCTGGAAGAAACCGGTGCGCGTCTGCAACGACGCCGCTGTGCAAGGCTACGGAGCCATCCAGGGCAAAGGCGTGGAGATGGCGCTCACGCTCGGCACCGGCATGGGCTCCTCGCTCTTCACCAATGGCCACCTCTGCCCGGGCCTGGAGCTTGCCCACCACCCCTGGCGCAAGAAGGGCATGACCTACGAGGACTACCTGGGCCAGCGCGGCCTCGACCGGTTCGGCAAAGCCCGCTGGAACGACTTCCTCGAAGCGGCTATCAAGCAGACTGCGGCCACCTTCAACTGGGACCACCTCTACATCGGCGGCGGCAATACCAAGAAGATTCTCTTCACGCCCGGCCCCGACGTAACCATCGTCTCCAACGAAACCGGCCTCCTAGGCGGCGTGGCGCTCTGGCGCTTTGACGGCTGAGCACGGGCTTTCTATGCGCGAGGCTGTTCTTGAGCCAAGCGGCCCGCACATCAACCCAGAAGAATCACCATGAGCCATGAGAAGCTGTACAAAAGAAGCTGTGCCTCGTTCATCGCAGTTTTATCGCGATGAGCGGGCGGGTGTCTTGAAGTCAGATCCTGGCCGGACTAGGATCGAGCCACGCCATACGGTCTGAAACGGTTTCAGCAAGCCGAAGCTCTCCGCTTCATCACCTTCAGTTGCTTTCACCGTCTCCCTTTTCTCGATGCGCCGGACCCCAAGAACACAGTTGAGGCCGTACTGGAACTGACTCGTGAGCGACATCACGCGAGAATCTACGCCTACGTCCTGATGCCCGAGCACGTCCATTTGCTCATCAACGAGCCTCCATCGATCCTCGTGGCCCAGTTTCTCAAAGCCGTAAAGCAGATCACCTCGCGCAAGCTGAGAGGTCAGCGTGAGAAGTTCTGGCAGGAACGCTACTTTGACGGCAATGTCCATGGTGAAGAGGCTCGCTCCGAAATGATACGCTACATCCATCGCAACCCGGGGTCCCCGATGCATGAACTTTGTGCATTGGGGTGGAAGCCGGTGAAGCGCGGATTGGCGGCATCTCCCGGCGGCTACCAGTGGAGCAGCTTCAACCACTATGCGACCGGCCTTCGAGGAGCGGTTGAAATCGAGTCAGAGTGGACGGCAAGACTGCGCGGCCCACTCATAGCGATAGGGCCGCGATGAATGGGGCACAGCTTTCCATCTTGGCTTATGATCGAACAGGCGCGATCGATGCCTGGGTCACCTGCCTTGGTAATCGCACGACCACAAACGCGAAAGGCTAGGCGGTATGGACTACTTGTTCGTTGGTTGCGGACTCCTCTCCATCGGGATCGGTCTCTTCGCGAAGAACTTTTACGCTGGGGATGCGATCGCGATCGCGGGGTATAAGCGCGAGAGAGAGGTGTCAAAGTGGTGGGGACGATTGGTCTTCATCGTCGTAGGAATATTGTTTCTATACATTGGTATCGCGGGGACGAATGAGGATCCTTTCTAGGGGCAACCCCAAGTATCGGAATCAGGATGATGGTCGGAACTGAGTAAGTTCGTTCGCTGAATCGGAGCAATTATGTGGCGGGTGGCCCCGGTCCCGCTGAGATTTCCAAACCCCGCTGAGGGTGCCCCCGGTCCCTCGCTTTTGGGGACCGGGGAGGGCAGGTGGGCAGATGCCCCGGTCATAAAATAACCAAGAACCGCTGTGCCCCATTCATCCACTCCTGAGCGCAGTCGAAGGATCTGCGTCCTTCCATCGTGGATGAGTGGGAGACCACGAACCTCAACCAGCAGGCTTTGTAACAAGGGCACGACTTCAGTCGTGCCGATAAGCCGCTGATTATAAAGGAATGGGCTTTAGCCCCTGCGGGCCGTTTCTCAACCCCTAACCGTCAAAACGGCGTTTTTCGCAGGCAGCCCACTCCTCACGGCAGGGTGGGCTGTGTGCCTTGGTCGGCACGGCCGCATCGCGATGAGCGGGTCGCCGGCCCCGCCGCGGAGCCTGCCTTGAACGAATCCAAAGGTTCTTGCGGATAATTTCTCTTCCCGCGCGGAGAGGAGAATAGAACCAGTCGCAACTCCGAGGCCCCAATGACCGCCCGCCAATCTCCAACCCGCGCAACCTCAGTCCCTGGTCCATCGTCCCCAGTCCCTAGTCCCTCGTCCCTGATCCCTCGTCCCTGGTCCCTGTCTTTCCCGTTTCTTCTCCCCCAAAACCCCCTGACCCCCACCCCCCCACCCTGTGGAAATCTTTTTTCGGCCTCTTCATTACTCGTAACATGCATGGTATCAACAAGTTGCATTTTGGTAATGTTAACGAATCAGTAACTGCAAACCCCGTTTTTTGCCCGCTTTTCTACGCAAAAAATCCCCGTTTATGCCCAAAAGACCGCTTTTTCGTCGGTTCGCAGCTATCTCAGGCTCTTCAGAGATGGGAGGCAACAAACCTCAACCACCTGCTCTATCATCCCTTGCTGGGTGCCTTCAATCCGAGTTCGCGCATGGCGATTTGCAAGTCGGCCCAGGCTTCCTTCTTCTGTCGCGGGTCGCGCAGCAGATACGCCGGGTGATAGGTCACGATAAGCTGGGTTCCGCGAACGGAATGGACTCGGCCTCGGCGGGTGGCCCCGGTCCCGCTGAGATTTCCAAACCCCGCTGAGGGTGCCCCCGGTCCCTCGCTTTTGGGGACCGGGGAGGGCGGATAGGCAGGTGGCCCTTCGATAAGGAAGAAGGCTTTGTCAAGCACATTTTTGGGCGCGTGGCCCCGGTCCCGGTGAGATTTCCAAACCCCGCTGAGGGTGCCCCGGTCCCTAGCTTTTGGGGACCGGGGAGGGAAGACTCACATTTCACCGCCGCCGGATTCACGATAGGAGTATCCCGGTTGTGCAGGAAAGGCGAGCGCATACGTTATAAGCAAACAGAGGTTGGCAACTGCCTGAGTGAATGCGCTACCGGCAGTTCGGCTCTCCATCCCCGGTCCCCAAAAGCGAGGGACCGGGGGCACCCTCAACTTGATAAGATGCTGTATGAGACCGGGGCCACCCGCCAATAATGGTATACTCGACATTACAATGACAAATTCAACAACGAAATATTCGTTTTTTTATCATCTAATTGGCAAGCCCCAGCCTCCGCTGAGGTCAGTTTCAGTACTTTCTCCTCGGATATGGGAACCAATGGGAAGAGTTGATCAGATATTCCACATTCAGGTGTCATGCCCATGAAAGTGATACGACAAATATGTATGTCATTGATTATAATCTCTGTGTTTGCTTGTAATTTGGAGCCAAGCTCGAATCCCGATGATTATATCGGGGAGTATGTATTAACCCCACAAAGCGCTGTTAGTGAAGGATTCGCAAATTTCTTAATATTGAAAAAGGACAATAAAGCTGTTGTCATTCGATACAACAATGCTTCTGGACAAATCACTACAGAGGATGTGAATTGGGGTCTTTCTCGTTACACGACTGAAAATATTGATCTAAATAATTCCAGTTACCCAATTAAGCGAACAGGTTCCAACATCAGAATTACACTCAATGATGACCTTGGTTTGTATTACGTGAAAATTCAGTGATATGGGTGGCGGGTGCCCCTCGATAAGGTCGAAGGCCTTGTCAAGCACAATTTTGGCCGTACAAATTCTTTGGCGGGTGGCCCCGGTCCCGGTGAGATTTCCAAACCCCGCTGACGGTGCCCCCGGTCCCTTGCATTTGGGGACCGGGGATGGAAGCACCAAGGCAGGCAGCCCACTCATCAAGGCAGGGTGGGCTGTGTGCTTTGGTCGGCACGGCCGCATCGCGATGAGCGGGCCGCTGGCCACAGAGATTGCCTGGAACGAAGCCCAAAGGTTCTTGCAGATAATTTCTCTTCCCGCGCGGACAATAGAACCAGTCGCAACTCCGAGGCCCCAATGACCGCCCGCCAATCTTCAACCCGCGCAATCTCAGTCCCGAGTCCCTCGTCCCTAGTCCCTGTCTTTCCCGTTTCTTCTCCCCAAAACCCCCTGACCCCCACCCCCCCCACCCTGTGGAAATCTTTTAGGTCCCTTCATTGCTCGTAACAAGCACGGTATCAACAGCTTGCATTTTGGTAATGTTAACGAATCGGTAACTGCAAACCCCGTTATTTGCCCGCTTTTTGGCCCCAAAAGGCCCCATTTAAGCCAAAAAAGGCTGCTTTTTCGCCGGTTCGCCGCTATCTCAGGCTCTTCGGAGATGAGAGACCACAAACTTCAACCACCTGCTCTCTCATCCCTTGCTGGGCGCCTTCAATCCGAGTTCGCGCATGGCGATTTGCAAATCCGCCCAGGCCTCCTTCTTCTGCCGCGGATCGCGCAGCAAATACGCAGGATGATAGGTGACGATCAGCTGCGTGCCGCGAACAGAATGAACCCGCCCGCGCAGGCCGGCAAGCGGCTGGCGCGTGCCGAGCAGCCAAGTCGCCGCGGTTGCGCCGAGAGCGACCAGCACCTGCGGGCGGATGACGTCGATTTGCCGGAATAGAAATGGCGAGCAGGTTGCGCCCTCCTCCGGCTCGGGTACGCGGTTGCCCGGCGGGCGGCATTTAACCACGTTGGCGATGTAGACCTCTTCCCGCTTCAATCCCATCGCGGCGATCATGTTGTTGAGCAGTTGCCCGGCCTTGCCGACGAAGGGTAGGCCCTGCGCATCCTCGTCCGCTCCGGGGCCTTCGCCGACAAACATCAGCTGCGCCGAAGGCGAGCCGTCTCCAAAGACCAGCTTGTTTCGCCCTTTGTGCAGCGGGCAGCGGGTGCAATCGCCGATCTCATCGCGGATGAGTTGAAGAGCGGCGGCGCGGTCAGCCGCGGGCAAGGCGGCGGCGATCTCAGGGGCGGCGGGCATCTGCTTGCGGGATGGAATCGGATCTTCCTCCAAGGGGTATGCCTGAGGGGCGGTCGCTGGTTGGGCTTCCTGGTCTCCCACTCTTTCCGCGGAAGGCAGCGGAAAGGATGGTGCACGGAGCCTTTGTAGCTCATCCGGCGCGGCGGTTAACTGAGCCAACAGCGCCGGGTCAACGACACGGCGGTAGAACTCGGTGAGGCCGAGATCGCGATAGAAGCGGACGCGGGCGATCAGAGCTTCGCGGCTTGCGGAATCGAGCGACAGCGCCAACTTCTTTACTCCGAGATGGTTGAGACTCCAAAGTAAATCTATTCGATGATCAGTTGCCGGCGAGCGGCCGCAGGCGGAAGCGCCTCGCTGCGCACCTGGTCCTGCCGGGTTTTCTCATCTACATGCTCATCCATCTCCAACACCAGCGTGCGCGGCCGGCGGAGGGTGAGGATCTCGTCGAGGATGCGGTCGGCGAGCGAGCGCTTCGACATCTCAGGCAGCTCGATCGCGGTTGAGAGGGTCAGAAAAGTGGCCGCATTCGAGTCCGAGTCGAAGCCCAAGCCCTCGGCAGCAACATCGTTGAGAACGATGGCGTCGGCGCCCTTGCGCAGCAGCTTGGCGCGGCCGTTCTCCATGCGGTTTTCAGTCTCGGCCGCAAAGCCTACGATCAACTGGCCAGGACGGCGGCGGCGAACCACCTCGGCCAGAATGTCTTCCGTCGGCGCGAGTTCCAGGGTGAGCGGACCGCTGCGCTTGAGCTTCTGCTCGGAGACTGTGACCGGCCTGTAGTCGGCCACCGCGGCGGCCTTGATGACCAGTGTGGCCTCGTTCATCCGTTCGAGAACCGCCTGCCGCATCTCCTCGGCCGTGGTGATCCGGATCAACTCGCAATGCGTCGGAGGATGCAAGGCCGAAGGCCCGCTGATGAGGATGACTTTAGCTCCGCGGCTCTGCGCGGCTTCGGCCAAGGCAAAGCCCATCTTGCCGCTGGAACGGTTGCCCAGAAAGCGGACCGGGTCCAGAGCTTCGCGCGTGCCTCCGGCGGTGACCAGCAGCACTTCGCCGGCCAGGTCGTGGCGGCGGCCCAGCGCGCCCAGCACCGCGTCAGCAATGGCGGCGGGCTCGGCCATGCGCCCCGCGCCCACCATGCCGCAGGCCAGATCGCCCGTGCCCGGTTCTACCATCCGGACGCCGCGCTGGCGAAGGATTTCGAGATTAGCCTGCGTGGCCGGGTGCTCCCACATATTCACGTTCATGGCGGGCGCCACCAGAACCGGCGCGGTAGTGGCCAAATACATAGTAGTGAGAAAATCGTCGGCGATGCCGTGGGCAAATTTGGCCAGAATGTTGGCCGTGGCCGGAGCGACAACCAGGGCGTCCGCCCACTGCGCCTCACCAATGTGTTCGATGCCATTCTGCTCGTTGGAAACGCCGTATGCGGTATCCCCCGTGCCAGTGTCCTCCCACAAGCTGGTGACGACCTTGTGGCCGGTGAGCGCGGCGAAAGTCAGCGGCTGGACAAACTTGCAGGCGGCCTCGGTCATCACGACATGAACTTCGATGGCCTGGCGCTGCAGGGCGCGGACCAGTTCTGCCGCCTTGTACGCGGCAATTCCCCCCGAGACGCCAACCGTGACTCTCATGGCTTGATTGTAGCCGGTTTCGAGTCTGCAAGGGGAGGAGCAGACCGCTCAAGAAAAGTTACGGCGTCCCGGCTCCCCTTGATTTCGGCTCCTCGCTCCAGTCGCAAGCTATCTCGCGGCGTTTCTCGGAGCTTTCCACAGCCCACTCCAGCAGACGCGCCACACGCCAGGCCTCCATTGCGGTGACCGGAGGAAGCATCTTTCCCAGCAGCGCATCGCGAACTCCGGCGTAGTAGAGCCGGTAGTCGCCGGGGATGGGCGCTACGGGCCGGGTGACCATGCCGCCGTCTACATCCATACACAGCGTGCCCCAGTTGGCAGCCGGCTCCTGACCCCATGCCGGATCGGCAATGCGGGTAATCTGGTTCAGCGCGGCCTACTGTGGGTCAAGGCCCCATTTCCAGTAATTGCCCTTCGTCCCGCGCAGATGGAAGCGGGACCGCGCCAGCGCGGAGAGGCAGTTGGCGCCCAGTGTGACCGAGAATGCCGGATAGCGAAGCCGCATGGTAAAGGAATCATCCGAGCCCTGGCCGTCGCGTTCGCGGCCGATCTCAGCGCTTACCGCCTTGGGCTTGCCGAAGAGCACGAGAGCCTGGTCGGCAAGATGCGTTCCGAGGTCCTGCAAGATCCCTCCGCCCTGGGCAGGATCATCCTTCCAGGGGCGTCGGGTCGATCCTGGGCTCCATCGGTCGAAGGTAGATTCCAGATGCACAAAGCGGCCCAGAGAATCTTCATGCAATAGCTTCTGAATCGTCTGAAAATCGCTGTCCCAGCGCCGGTTATGAAACGGAGCGAGCAGCATGCTCCGAGCCGATGCCAGCTCCATCAACCGGGCGATCTCGGCTGAGCGGACCGCCATCGGCTTGTCCACAACCAGGTTCTTGCCCGCTTCCAGAATCTGCTGTGCGGACTTGTAATGGCTTCCGCTGGGTGTCGCCACCACCACGAGGTCCAGCGTGGAGTCTTCCAGCATCGCTTCCAGGGAGCGATAGGCCGTGATGCCGGGATAGCGCTCGGCGGCCTGG
The DNA here is from genome assembly GCA_049522975.1 of Occallatibacter sp. Lineage (GTDB taxonomy): Bacteria > Acidobacteriota > Terriglobia > Terriglobales > Acidobacteriaceae > Telmatobacter. Next base: position 31,222 of record JBEKNI010000034.1, read on the forward strand.
TCGGTGTGGCGCTCGACCACGGCGGCCAGTTCCAACCCTTCTACCGACGAGATCAGCGGAGCGTGAAAGACCCGCCCCGCCAATCCAAAGCCAACCAAACCCACTCGAATCATCTGTCGCTAAATCCGTCTTCAAAACCCAATATTCACAAAGGTGAAGCCGCCGGGCTGCGCAGCGTCGATCGCATTGAGAATGCGTGATGCCCTCTCAATCACGAGGCTGTTTCTGTTGGTGCTTAAAACCACCACCGCCAAGCTGCGATCTTTCAGGTTTTGCTGGTAGTTAATGCCTTGGTCCGCCGTGATCATCACGTCGAAACCCGCCCCTTCAGCCGCTTCGATCAACGCGCCGTTCGAAATTCCCGTCCATCCGCGATACGCAACGGTAACGACCTCGTGACCTGCCAGAAGCAGCCGGAGTTTTTGGGGCAGGTTTTCATCGAGCAGGACTCGCTTCGACATATTACGGAATCTTTTCGGCGCTTCGCGCGATGAAGTCCAGCACTTCCGCTATCTCCTCGCGCCGCACGGTCGGAAACTCCTGCGACAACTCCGGCACGCTCAGTTCGCTCAGATTGCGCAGTATCGCCGTCACAGGCACGCGCGTTCCACGAAACACCCACGCACCGCCCTGCGTACCGGGTTTGCTTTCCAGTACCGGGCAACGGGACCAATCGATGGTTGCTTGTGCTGTTGCCATCCCCGCTTTCCTTTCGCTTTGATCTTAGCGGAAGTATCGGCTCACGACAAGCTCCGGAAGGCAACGCCGGTGGAAGTTTGCGGCCTCCCGCGCTTTTCGAAAAGGTCACGAAAAAGATGAGGCACCGACGGTTTGCATGCCCAGTCCTGCGACCTCATATCCATACTTCGTCCGGGATGTCCAGCGACCTCTTGGCCTCTAGCCAATCGCCTAGGGCGTCCGTCTGGTTCCTCCATTCTTCTATGAACCCTTGTCGCGTTTCCCACTCACGGTACGCTTTAGTCCTAACCTGACGTCGAATGTCTTCGATACGTGCGAACAGGGATTGTAGTCCGTCAAGGTCATTCTCCATTTCTGTTTGCACGGATTGATAATCGTACAGGTCTTCGTCATACCCGAGGCTCCAGCCCGCTGTCACATCGCTTTCGACCTCAAAATCAACGAGCAGCAGCTTTCCAGACTCCAGCAGATACAGTTTCCATCCACTGGATGATCCACGCTTGCCTTGACCGGCGTCTCCCCTCTCAACGCAAATGAGTTGAAGGCCCTTTTCCGGGTAAAGCTTTTTTTCGTTCTTGTTGTCGGAAGAGTCTGTCTGGGAAAAGCGGTTTTCGTGGAAATAGGTATACTCTCTGATGACAATGTCGGTGAAGGGGTAGGTTCTACTCGCGCTGTCGCATTTCTGATGCCAACTTGGAAGAACCGCGTCCCCATTGAGGCTGAGAGCTAAGGACTGAACTTCGTTATCGATGAATTCGACCATGTGACCCTGCGCTCCAATACCAGTCTATTTCAAAACGGCCTTTCTCGTTCAACGATCCTCTCCCTGCGGCTGCGTCCCTAAAAGGACCCTTTTCGAGTCTCATCCTCGAAAAGCTGCGAACAAGATAGGGCGACCGCATTTTTGGGCAACGGCACGATGCGGCCAAGTTCCCTTAGCCCTCAAGTTTATACCGGGTCTCGGCCAAGCGGTAGAGCCGCCGCCAGACCAGCCGGTTCATGGTAACCACCATCAAGGAGATGAAGATGGTGGCGAGAAGGATAATGGGAAACTGGCCGCTGTCGGTGGCGGAGCTGATCTGCGCGCCCAGGCCGATGGTCTCCAGGGTGCGGTCCTTCACGTGAGCGTATTCGGCCATCACGGAGGCGTTCCATGCGCCGCCCGATGCGGTGACCATGCCGGTAATGAGAAACGGAAAAATTCCGGGCAGAATGAGCTTGGTCCAGCGCTGCCAGCGCGTGAAGCGGTAGACTGCTGCGGCCTCTTTCAGATCCGAGGGGATGGACATGGCCCCGGCAATCACGTTGAAGAGGATGTACCACTGCGTGCCGAGGAGCATCAGGGCAAAGGAGCCAACCCCGATGCCGCCGCCGATTTTAATCAGACCGATGAGCAGGACCGGGTAGAGGGCCGAAGCCGGGACCGAGGCCATGACTTGGGCCACCGGCTGCACGATGCGGGCGAGTCTGGGGTTCAGGCCGATGGCGACGCCGACGGGGATGGTCCATGCGGCCGACATTAGCAAAGATGCGTTGACGCGAAGATAGGTAGCCGCCGCGCCCTCCAGCAGCAGGCGCAACTCGGGCCAGGTCACGCTGCGGATCATGAGCGCGGCCTGTGCGATTCCCCAGCAGGCTACGCAGAGCGCCGCCGCGGCCAGCGCCCAGAGTCCGGCTGAGGTCTTGCGAGCGGCCTGTTCCTCGTCCAGTGGATGAACGATGCGGCAATCCTTGGTGCGGGCCATGCGGCGGTAAAGAGGCTCTTCCAGGCTGCTCCAGATGCGGCCGGGCAGGGAGACCAAAAGCTCCGAGCGCCGTAGCAGGTCGAGAATGGGAGAAGTGGCGCGGTCGGCGGACTCGACCTGCTCGAACTTGAATTTGTCGCTCCAGGCGATCAGCGGACGCCAGACGAGCTGATCCGTGGCCACAACAATCAGGACCACCACAGCGATGCCGCTGAGCAGGGCGCGAATGTCGCCGGAATCTGTAGCCGACTGGATATAGCTTCCCAGGCCGGGCAACTGGAAGCTGCGGTCGCCCATGGTGAAGGTCTCGCAGATCATCAGGGCGAACCATCCGCCGGCTACCGAAACAATCGAGTTCCAAACCAAACCGATTGCGGCATACGGCATTTCAAGCTGCCAGAATCGCTGCCAGGCCGAGTAGCGATAGATGCGCGCGGTCTCGACCATCTCCTTGGGGATACCCTTCAATGAGGAGTAAAAACTGAAGGCCATATTCCAGACCTGACTGGTGAAGATCAGCAGGATGACAGCCATCTCGATGCCCAGTTGGTGCCGGGGAACGAGCGCGACCATGGCCAGAACCACGGGAGGCAAAAAGCTGAAGACGGGGATCGATTGCAGAATGTCCAGAACCCCAATCATCCAGGCCTCGACCCGCGGGTTGTATGCGGCCAAGTACCCATAGGTGATGGCAAAGACCAGGCTGAGCACGTAGGCGATTGCCATGCGCACCATGGAGTAAAAGGCATAGGCCGGCAGCGCGCCGATGGAGTGCGAAATCTGCGCCATTGGGACCGGCTTTCCCATCCAGTAGGTCCCAGTATGCAGGATGGCGAGAAAGACGGCGACTCCGCAGGCACCCACACCCAGATCGATGAGAATCGGCCAGGTGCGGGCGGCGACCGGCGTTCGCGCCAGTGCGTGTGGAGTCTTCACTTAGCCTCCTCGCGGGCGGCAATCTCTTCGTCTTGTGCGTCGGGCAAGATGAACCGGCGGTGTCCGGCATCATAGTCGAAGAGCTCCGCGTATCGACCCCAGGTGACTGCGGTTTCGATCTGCCGCTGGCACTCCTCCTCGCTGAACTGCTCGTCGAGCATGTCGAGAAAGAAGTCCTCCGGAACCGTGTGGTCGCTTTTGGATTCCAGGGCGCGGCGAATCTGGCGGAGCAGCAGGACGTTGGCCACCGCGGCGTCGCGAAAGAGCTCCTTCTGGCGGAGAATCTCCGAGTTGGCGAACTGTGTGCCGCTCGGTGTGATGGCCGCGTCGCCTTCCTCGATCTGGAGGAAGCCGAGCAGTTGCGCCGCATCCACAATCGGCAGTAGGTCGTCGATCTCGAAGCTCAGGTCGTCGGCCAGCCGGTAGATATCGTCGCGCCCGCCCTTGTCGAGCAGCAACTCCAACAGGCCAGCCATGCCGCCCGGACGCGCGTGAGGCAGCATCTGGTAATGCATCTGGCGCTGGTCGCGGACACGGGCTTCCGGATGCTGGTGGCCCGGCGCCTGATCGGGAGCCTCGTCGGGTTTGGTCAGCACCTTGTAGATGTAATCCACAAGCTGGGTAAAGGACTCTGACTTGCGGTCGCGGGGCTGAGCCAACTGCACCTTGAAATCAGTGCGGATGTGGCCGGGGTTCTTGCCTAGAACGATGATGCGGTCAGCCAGCAGCACCGCCTCTTCAATGTTGTGCGTGACCAGAAAGACGGCCTTGGTGGGCATGGTCTTGTTGGCCCAGAGTTCCAGCAGCTCGCTGCGCAGGTTTTCGGCCGTCAGCACGTCGAGGGCGCTGAAAGGCTCATCCATGAAGAGCACCTCCGGCTCGACAACCAGCGCGCGGGCAAAGCCGACGCGCTGCTTCATGCCGCCTGAGAGCTCCTTCGGATACGCAGCTTCAAAGCCGTCCAGGCCGACTGTGTCCAGCATCTTCATGCTGCGGTCATGGCGTTCGCCGGAGGGAATGCCGCGGGCCTGCAGCGGAGCTTCCACGTTTTCCAGCACTGTGAGCCAGGGAAAGAGCGCAAAGCTCTGAAAGACAATCGAGACGTTGATCTCCGAGTCGGCTATGGGCTTCTCGTGCCAATAGACCTGGCCGGCCGTGGGCGTGGAGAGGCCGGTCAACATGCGCAGCATCGTCGATTTGCCGGAGCCGGAGGGACCAAGCAGCGCGACAATCTCGCCCGGAACGATCGAAAGGTCTGTGGCGGAAATGACCTGGATGCGGTTCTCGCTCGGCTGCGCGTAGTACTTCTCGACCTTCTCGGCGCGAACGATCGCCTCAGAGATCGGGGCCGTGGCCGCCGTCTGGCCTTCGCTGGGAATGCCTGCTGTCTGCATGGCTGATTCTCCGGTTGGGGTCCGCAGGCCAGGAATCTCGGCCAGGGGATTTGTTTCAGTGTATGACAATCCGGTTGCAATGAGATGAATCGGCCATCCAAGATGGAGCACCGGATTCGCAAGCCGTGCGGGGGCTGCCTGATGGTGGAAACCACTGGAATTACTTCACGTCAATCGTAGCTCAGAAATACTCCTCAAGCTCGGCGTCGTCTTCCTCGCGTTCCTTCATTTTGCCCTCATCGTCGAGGCCCCGCGTGTAGTGTGAACACGCGCTAGATTGGTTTCTGCACGGGACCAGTATCTATTTTGAACGATGGAGAGCCGCGGGCGGGTCTAAGGGATGCCCGATTTGCCCGCCGCTAGCACTCCGGCCGAGGAATCCGCGGCGGCTGGAAGCTGACTTGGAAACTTTCCTCCCGCCGTACCCGTACAATAGAAAGCGATGAAGGGCTTTCCACGCGCACATTTCGCCGCCCTCCGGCTGCTATTGGCAACTCTCGTCTGCGTTCCCGCCGCCGCAGCCCTGGCCGAGCGGGTCGAGGATCTGCCCAAGCCCACCGATTACGTCAGCGACTTTGCTCATGTACTTTCGCCCCAGGCGATTGCGCGGCTGGACTCGATCTGCGAACAGCTCGACCACTCCGCGGCGAATGCGCAGGTGGCCGTGGTTACCATTCACACGTTGGACGGCGACGACCCGGCGGAATTCGCAAATGCGCTTGAGGACAAGTGGAAGATGGGCCGCAAGGGCTCGGATCGCGGCGTGCTGGTTTTTCTGGCTGTGGACGACCACAAGCGCCGGATCGAAGTGGGCTACGGCCTGGAAGGCATTCTGCCTGACGGCAAACTGGGCGACATTGGCCGTGAGATGGTTCCCGATCTGCGCGCGAATGACTTTGACGGCGCTGTGACTCTCGCCGTGGGCGAAGTCGCTCAGGTCATCGCCGACGATGCCAAGGTGACGCTCTCGGACAATGAACCCATGGCCACCGGTCAGCCGGTTCACCATGGGCCGGCGACGAGCAAAATCATCTTTTTGGTTATATGGCTGAGCATCTTCTTCGGATCCGCCATCCTGCGGATGCTCTTTGGCCGGCGCGGGAGATTCCTTGGCGGCAGTGGTATTTGGTGGATTGGCGGCGGGGGATTTGGCGGCGGCGGTGGTGGCGGGTTCGGCGGCGGAGGAAGCTCTGGCGGCGGTGGTTTCGGCGGTTTCGGTGGCGGCGGCTTTGGCGGCGGCGGCGCCGGGGGAGACTGGTAGTTTTTGAGTTTCATCAAGGGGCTTCCGTCATCGGGAGCCGGAGGAGAAAAAGAGAATTATGAGCAAGGGACTTTGGATTGCACTGGGAGTGGTCGGCGCTTTTGTGTTGGTTCTTCTGATGGTCTTTTCGAGCTATGTGGGCGCGAGAAATCAGATGGTGGCGTTAGACCAGGTTGTGAAGAGCAGTTGGTCGGAGGTGGACGTACAGATGCAGCGCCGCGCCGACCTGATTCCCAACCTGGTGGAGACCGTGAAGGGCTTTACCAAGGAGGAGAGCACCGTCTTTGGCGACATTGCCAACGCGCGGGCCGGCATGTTGAATGCGCAGGGACCGCAGGCCAAGATCGCGGCCAACGGACAACTCGATTCGGCGATTGGCCGGCTGCTGCTGCTCACCGAGAACTATCCGCAATTGCGGTCGAGCGACCAGTTCATGCGCCTGCAGGACGAGCTGGCGGGGACCGAGAACCGCATCGGCGTGGCGCGCAAGCGCTACAACGACGCGATCCAGAACTACAACACTTTCATCCTGCAATTCCCCAACAGCATCTGGGCCGGCATGGCCGGGTTCCAGCAGAATAACGCCTACTTCGAGGCCAGCCCCGGCGCGCGCAATGCGCCGTCAGTCAAGTTCTGACGCAAGGGCCGGTTGAGGTTCGTGGTGCCCCATCCTTTCCATCCAGGATGCGGAGAGGGTGCGCGGCCCTGCTTTGTTCCTTGGACATGGCGACAATGATGCCAGGGCGGGTCATTTCTGCACTTCGTCTGTTTCAGCCAACTGTTCCCGATTTCCGGTTCGGCGTTTCAAATAGTTTTCCAAGCCGATAAGAACCAACGTGGAACCAATCAGACTAATCCAAAAGAAAAACCTCCAATGGTACCATCCTGCGACAGCCATCAAAACAGGCGGAATAATCCGTATAATCACCCAAAGGCGGCTTGTCCAATATTCATTCATCCGTTTCCAATATTCTCTAGGCCCTATCAAAAAAATCGATGGGACGAGAATTACTTCTAACAGGTCGTGATGAAGAATTCCACTCAATATCACTAATAAAAAAGCCACACCAATTGAACCCCAAACAAACACATTCCTCCAGTTTCGATTTGTGTCAGAATCATCTATCAATTCAAACATCTTCTGTTCCTTTCACACTTCATATATTAGCTGTTGGGTGCGTACCCGTGCGCACGGAACCATTCGATGGCGGCCTTCATCGCCGGGTTGATGGGCAGGATGCGGAAGCCTAGTTCCTGCTGCGCGCGGGCGCTGCTGGCATACATCTTCTTGCGGCCCATGCGCACCTCTTCGAGCGTGGCGCGCGGCTCGCGTCCGCGAATGCGGCCGGTGATCCACTCCTCAAAGAATGCGTAAGTCGCGGCGACGGCGAAGGGAATTTTGACCGTGGGCGAAGGGATGCCGGTGATCTCCGACATCTTGTCGAGAATCTGCTTGAGTGTGAGGTTTTCGCCGCCGAGGATGTAGCGCCGGCCGAATTGGCCTTTGGTCAGCGCGGAAACATGCGTGCGGGCGACCTCGGCCACATCGACGAGATTCAGGCCGGTGTCCATGTAGGCGGGGAATTTGCCGTTGAGGAAGTCCACGAAGATGCGGCCGGTAGGGGTGGGCTTGGCGTCGTTGGAGCCGATCGGGCTGGTGGGATTCAGAATCACGACGCGCTGGCCGGCCTGCGCGGCCTTGATCGCCTCCTGCTCGGCGAGAAACTTGGAGCGCTTGTAGTGGCCCACCATGTCGGCAAGCGAGACGGGCGTATCTTCGTTGATGACCAGGCCGTTGCTGCGGAAGTGCATGGTGGCCACGCTGGAGGTGTAGACGAAGCGCTTCACATTGGCTTCGCGGGCCAGGCGGAGCAGCTCGCGCGTGCCATCGACGTTGGCCTTGTACATCGCATCGGGATCGGGAATCCAGAGCCGGTAATCGGCGGCGACATGAACCACGGCATCGCAGCCGGCCAGCGCGGGCTTGAGCGAGTCGGGGCCACTCAGGTCGCCCACGTGCGTCTCGCCTGCAACGCCTTCCAGGTTGCTGAGCTTGCTCGTCTTGCGGACCAGCAGACGCAACTGAACGCCCTGAGAAGCCAGCGCCTTGGCCACATGATGGCCTATGAACCCCGTCGCGCCTGTGAGGAAGATTTTCATGAATCAGTTATCAGTATGGACATTTGCAATCGCCAGCAGATAGCCCACATCGCGCTCTGCAAAAACTGAACACTGACGACTGATCACTGTCCTGTTACTCCAATGCCTCCGGCGCGAGAGCAATATTCTTCTCCCCGGCGGCCTTCTTTTCATTGTAGGCTTTGACCCAGTCTTCCCAGTGCTTGCCGGCGGCTCGATCCTTTCCGGTGAATTCGAGGCGCGCGATCTCGGCATAACTGACCTTGCGCTTCTCGGGCGAGTTGGGCGTGAAGTACTGGACGAAGGATTCGGCCAGCGTGGGCGCGGTTTGGCAGTTGAAGATGAAGGCCTCGATCTTTTGGGGGGCTTCGCCGCGCTCGCCGGACTTGAGAGTCAAAGTTACGTCGCCGCGATAGTCGAGAGCCTTGTCAAGGGCTAGGCGCAGGTCTTCCTCCGTGGCCAGCGATGGAATCCAGCCTTCAAGATTCTCATGCTCAGTGCCGGGAGCCAGCTCCAGCGCCTCGACCTGTTCCCGCGTGTACTTCAGGACTTCAGCGGTCATGCGCGGGTCTCCTCAAGGACGGGCGCCTCAACGCCGGCGGCGATCTTCACCAGCGTTGCCGGTCCGTGCGGCGCAGGCTCATTCAGCAGCCGCAACGCGCCCTCATCGCGGTAGGTTCCGAAGTTTCCGCGAACCATCGCCCAAAGCCCCTTGAGCGAGCCGAAGCCCTCGATTACCGCCGAAGGCTCATAGCCGCAACTGACCATGCAGTTGGCGCACTTGGGATTGCCGCTGGCAACGCCGTACTCTTCCCACTTTGTTGTTTCCATCAACTCTTTGAATGTCTCCGCGTAGCCGTCCTGGAGCAAATAGCAAGGGCGTTGCCAGCCGAAGATGTTATAGGCCGGCGAACCCCACGGCGTGCACTCATAGTTGCGCTTGCCCATCAGGAATTCCAGGAAGAGCGGCGACATATTGAACTTCCACGAGGGCTTGCGATTGGAGAGGATGGCGCGGAAGAGGCGGCGCACGCGGGCGCGGCCCAGGAAGCGATTCTGATCCGGCGCCTTGTCGTAGCTGTAGCCGGGCGAGAGCACGATGCCCTCGACGCCCATGCCCATCACTTCGTCAAAGAAGGCGCGCACGCTGTTAGGATCGGTTCCATCGAAGAAGGTGGCGTTGGTGGTGACGCGGAAGCCGCGCCGGACGGCCTCCTGGATGCCCTCGATGGCGATATCGTAGCCACCTTCGCGGCAGATGGAGAAGTCGTGGTGCTCGCGCTGGCCGTCGAGGTGGACCGAGAAGGTGAGGTACTTAGACGGCGTGAACTCCGGCAGCCGCTTCTTGAGTTCCAGCGCGTTGGTGCAGAGGTAGACGTACTTTTTGCGCGCAACAAGGCCGTTGACGATCTCGACGATCCGGGGATGCAGCAGCGGCTCGCCGCCGGGGATGGAGACCATCGGCGCGCCGCACTCCTCGACCGCGGCAAAGCACTCTTCGGGGGTGAGCTGCTTCTTCAAAATGTGGGGCGGATACTGCACCTTGCCGCAACCGGCGCAGGCCAGGTTGCAGCGGAAAAGCGGCTCCAGCATCAGCACCAGCGGATACCGCGTTTGGCCGGTGAGCCTCTTTTGCAGCACATAGGTGGCAACCGTCGCCATTTGAGAGATGGGAACAGCCATCTTGGAATTAGCCTCCTGCGCCGAGCGCGGCGCGTTCCATAGCCCGCTTGTAGCCGGTGAGAGCCATCAGCGGGAAGTATTGCCGATACATGGTGTAGGCCAGGTAGAAGACTCTGGGGAAGCCCGTACCTGTAATGATACTCTGCCGGAGTTTTCCGTCGCCCATTGCCTCATCCCAACCGCCTTCGGGCCGTTGGCGAGTGAGCAGCCAACGCACGCCCTTGGCGAGGGAGTCGGAGCGGTCGTCGCCGGCGGCCAGCAGGCCGAGCAGCGCCCAGGCGGTCTGCGAGGGAGTGCTCGTTCCCACGCCGCGCGTGTTGGGATCGTCGTAGCTGCCGCAGGTCTCGCCCCAGCCGCCGTCGGGATTCTGCACCATGCGCAGCCATTCGGCTGCCTGCTGAATTTGCGGCTCGTGGCGGTCAACACCGATAGCATCCAGTCCGCGCAGCACCAGAAATGTTCCGTAGATGTAGTTCACGCCCCAGCGGCCGAACCAGCTTCCATCCGGCTCCTGCTCTTTGAGGATGAACTGGACGGCCTTCTCGACACGTTTGTCGCCGCGCGTATAGCCATAGCTGGCCAGCATCTCCAACATGCGTCCGGTAATGTCCACCGTGGGCGGATCGAGCATGGCGTTGTGATCGGCGAAGGGGATGTACTGGAAGATCATCTTGGTGTTGTCTTTATCGAAGCTCCCCCAGCCGCCGCTCCGGCACTGCATGGCGAATTCCCACGCGATGGCGCGCTCGGCCACCTGGTGCTGATAGCGCTCGCGGGGATTGTCCACCTTATTCAGGGCCAGCAGAACCTGCGCCGTGTCGTCGGTGTCGGGATAGAACTCGTTGTTGAACTCGAAGTACCAGCCGCCGGGATCGGTCCGGGGGACCTTCACGGCCCAGTCGCCCTTGTGGCGGACCTCTTTGGAGAGCATCCAGTCCGCCGCCTTGATCATGCGCGAGTCGGTGCGGGCCACGCCCGCCTCGCCCAGCGCAAAGACCGCCTGCGCCGTATCCCAAACCGGCGAGACGCAAGGCATCATGCGGAAGGTGGGCTCGGGCATCTCTTCGCTGGCCGGCTCCTCAATGCCGAGCTTCTCGAATTCGTCGCGGGCGCGGATGACCTGTGGATCGTCCTCGGAGTAGCCCAGGCAGCGCAAGGCGATGATGGCGTTCAGCATCGCCGGATAGATGGCGCCCAGACCGTCGGTCATCTCCAGCCGCTCCAGCATCCATTTTTCTGCCCGCTTCAGAGCCAGCTTGCGCAACGGGCGGATGTGAATTGCTTCCGCCCAATGCATGATTCGGTCCAGAACGATAAAGAAATTCCGCCAGGAGAAGATGGAACTGCGGTCCCTGCGCAGGCGAAGGATCGAGTTAGCCCTTCCGCCCACAAACAGCTCGTCTATGCCTTGCTCTGAGGGAATTCTCTTAAAGGGCTTCTTAGCGTAAATAATGGCCAGCGGAACCAGAATCGAGCGCGACCACGCGGAGATTTCGTAGATGTTGAAGTAGAACCAGTTGGGAAAGAGGACGATCTCCGGCGGAATGGCGGGTACCGCGTCGTAATCGTACTCGCCCAGCGCGCAGAGATACATCTTGGTGAAGGTATTGCAGGCCACCGCGCCGCCGTGCTCCAGAACCCACTCGCGGCATTTGGCCAGCCGCGGATCTTGAGAGCCCACGCCCATCAGCTTGGCCGAGGAGTAGCACTTGACCGAGAGCGAGAGATTGCCCGGGCCGCCAGGATAGATGCTCCAACTGCCATCCTCGTTCTGGTAGCGCATCATCTCGGCGAGCGCGCGCTGGAGCCGGCCGGGATCGCCAGTGTCCAGCAATTTGTGAAGAAAGATATAGTCGGCCTCGAGCATCGCATCGGCTTCGAGTTCTCCGCACCAATAGCCCTCGGGATGCTGCCTGGAGAGCAGGAACTCCCGGGAGCGGACGATGGCCGATTCGACCTCTCCCAGATCCGCATCCAGCCGCCCAAAGCGGGGGGCCGCGGATTGCGTTTTCCTTTGCTGAATGCTCATGCGATTCTGAACGCCTCAGGCCCTATTCCCTAGTCCCTAAGTCCCTATCCTCACCTTACGGCCACAGCCTCTGCTCCGGCGGCGCCACCGATGGCCTGCACAATCTCCGGCGGCAGGCCGAAGCGGACATTTTCCGGCATAACCTCAACTTCTTCGACGCTGTTGAAGCCGTTTTGTCGCAAATAGTTGACTACGTCCTCGACGAGCACCTCAGGTGCCGAAGCCCCGGCCGTCACCGCAACCGTGGTCACGCCTTCCAGCCACTTGGGGTCGATGGCCTGCGAGTTGTCGATCAGGTAGCCAATGGTCCCCAGGTTGCGCGAGACCTCGACCAGCCGGTTCGAGTTTGAGCTGTTTGTCGAGCCCACCACCAGCACCAGGCCGGCATTGTGCGCCACGTTGCGGACCGCGACCTGTCGGTTCTCCGTGGCATAGCAGATGTCCTGCGAGTGGGGGCCGACGATGTTGGGAAACTTCAGCTTGAGGGCGTGGATGATGTCGCGCGCCTCGTCCAGCGAGAGCGTGGTCTGGGTCAGATAGGCCACGCGATTGGGGTCGGGGACCTGAAGCGCCGCGACCTCGGCGACGTTCGAGACCACCTGGGTCACCTCGGGCGCTTCGCCCAGCGTGCCTTCGATCTCGTCGTGGTCGCGATGGCCGATGAGCACCAGTGAATAGCCCTGCCGGGCGAACTTGACCGCCTCGATGTGGACCTTGGTTACCAGCGGGCAGGTGGCGTCAATCACCTTCAAATTGCGGCCTTTGCTGATCTCCCTGACGGCGGGCGAGACGCCGTGGGCCGAGTAAATGACGCGTTGGCCATTGGGCACGTCGTCGATTTCGTGGACGAAGATCGCGCCCTTTTCCGCCAACTCATTCACTACGTAGCGGTTATGGACGATCTCCCGGCGCACGTAAATCGGCGCGCCGAAGGTTTCCAGAGCGATCTTTACAACGTCGATCGCGCGCACCACTCCGGCGCAAAACCCGCGCGGCTTGAGCAACAACACCCTTTTCGGACTTGGGGAAGTCTCGGAGCGGCTACCGTTCGAGATGGATTCGAGCAGAGTTCTAGTCACACTGCCAGTATACCAACCTTTGGACTTGGGAACCGCGAACAGGGGCTAGGGACCAAGCAAACGCATCTTATTCTGCCCTATCGTCTTCTGCGATCGGTCTTGCAATAGCACTTTCCCCAAAAAACCTCAGCCGGGCCAGAGGAGTTCGAGATCGAGTTGCGGGTCGGGCGGCGATTCTTGCGGTGGCTGGAATGCGCTGCCGGACAAAAGGCGGCCAATCCCGTCGGCCAGAGCGTAAAAACAGAAGGGCGGAAT
>JBEKNI010000035.1:0-40601 GCA_049522975.1 Occallatibacter sp.
GTTCCATGCGAAACCAGAACCTGGTCTGTCGCCGCGGTGTTGCCGGCCAGCATGGCCGTCGTCGATGCCGCGCTCTGATAGTGAATGGATCCAACGGCTCCGCCCGCCACGTTCGTTGCCGTTGTCGCGCTGGTCGCGGTCGCCGCGTTTCCGCTCGTTGTCAGAAGAGTGGACGGGAAGTTCGTCATGTTGGTCGCGCTCAAGGCGGGCGCATTGCTCAGCGTGGGAGCGGCCGCCGCCGACCCCGTTCCATGCGAAACCAAAACCTCGTCTGTCGCCGCGGTGTTGCCGGCCAGCATGGCCGTCGTCGATGGCGCGCTCTGGTATGGCAGCGATCCAACGGCTCCGCCCCCCATGTTCATCGCCGCGGCCCCGCTAGTGCCGCCCTGCTGTGTCCATCCGGCGCTTGTGCATACCCACGTATTCTGCCCCGAAGCGGCGTCAGTCTGATACTGCTCCTCCCCATAAGCCGCCGTGTTGCAGGTTGCGGTTGGCGAGCCGGTGATAAAGTACGGTATCCCGGTGAAATTCCCCCATACCACCGAGTTGGCGTTCGTCACAAGAGCATTGGCTCCATTGCCCGTTCCCGTGATCGTGTTGCTCCGGTAGACGTTGCCTGGGCCCGTCGATTCGTCCAACAGCGCCCATCCAGCGCTGCCCGTAAATGAGTTTTGCTCCGCCAATACGTTGCTTGCGGCCCCGCTTACAAGCATCCCTTCATATTGGCCGCTCACCGTAACCTGCCGGATCACCGCGCCATTCGTTACCCCGCCAACATTGATCGAGGCATCGTTTGTTGGAATGTATCCCGCGCAGCTCGCCTCCAGAATATCAAGACCCTGGACTGCATTGAATGACATGCATTGAGAGACTGTCGAAGCTCCTGCAATCTCCACATTGTGCAGCTTCAATCCAGTAGTAACGCTAATGTAGAAGCTCAGCGCCTCCGGCCCCGTTCCCGTTGCGTTGGCCGAGAGTGTCACTGTCCCCGATCCTGCCGAGCCTGTGCACGCTGATGTCACGGTCGTTCCGGCCGGCAGGTATCCATCCGGGTCCGTCACAATGTCGCCTATGCTCACATTGCTGCACGTGCTCATCGAAGTGATCGTGGCGCTCGCGGCCGTCAGCGTGCCTGTGATAATCCCCTGAGCATCGTCATAAATGCCGGCGTTTGTCATCGACTGCATCTTGGCTCCATCCACCGTAACGTCGCTGTTCGGTCCGGTGAGGTGAATGCCGTAGGCCGCGTTGCTTACGTTAATATCGGTAAGATGCACGCCGGACGTGCCAAACAAGAGAAGCGCCGCATTGGCAGGTGAGACAAGATTCTCAGCCAAAAAGCCGGAGACCGTCGTTCCGCTCCCGGCAAGTTCCATATAGCAGCCATTGAGCTTGACGTTCGTAAATCGCGTGTTTGTGCCCGCGTCGTAGATGCAGTTCGACGGCGAAGACATGAAGCCGGTCACGTTCGACACATCAATATCCGTCGGGCTGGATTGCCCCGCAAGCCCCAGACCAATCACCGTGGTGCTCGGATAGTAGGCGTAAACTCCATCAATCCGCCCCGCAAAAGCAGCCTGTCCTCCGCCAAGTTCGATTGAAGCCTGACCGCCGTAGAGACTCAGGCCTCCGCCGATTGCGAAGCTCGTGCTCATTCCGCCGACCTTCACGCCGTTGACCGCAAACCCCGTGGCGCTCCCGCCCGTCAGCACTAGCCCTCGCGTGTTCTCGATATCGAAAGCGGATTTAGGTGTCTGGTCGATCACGTTTCCCGTCACCGCCAGATTGTCTCCTCCATTCGCGCTGATCGCCCCCGTCGGAAGCGAGCCGACAACTTCCTGTTGCACGGTGTTTTGCAGAAAGTTGTTCGCAATCACAGTCTTGTTGGCTCCCTGATTGTAGATCCCGTCGCCAGCCGCGTTTTTGATTTTGTTGTTTATGATTCGGTTGCCGTAGGGCGCTTCATAGAGCGTCAGGCTCGGAGTGATCGTGGCCGAGGTAATCGTTCCGCTGCCGTCACAGCCGGAGCAGGGGAAGGTGAACGTTGTGGGCGAGGTAATAGAAGCGGTCGGGATGACTTGGTTCGGGTTGGTCCCCGTATAGCCGGTGATTCCTGAGATTGTAGTGTAAAAATAGGGGTAAACGCTTCCCGTATAAACCAGCGAAGTTGAAGAAGAGGGTTGGGGAAGAACACCGCTTCCTACGGCGACGGTGCAGGTTCCCGAGGTGCAGCTATAGCCGATGATCGCTGATCCGGCTGAAAATGAGACGCCGCCGAAACTCGATCCCGAAGGAGCGGCGAAGGTCATCGTGGTGGCGGAGGTCACGGTTGCCAAGAAGGTCCCGTTGGCGTTCGTTCCGCCTGTCGTTCCCGCGATCTCAATGGGCAGGATGCTATTCACTTCTGGCAGATAAGTGGCGACTGGCCCGGAGCTGGGTGTCGGCAGGGTGAGTGTGATGGTTCCCGTGCTGCCGCTGATTGAAGGCGTCGGCATCGCCGCCCGCGAAGCTATAGTCGCGTAGATCGATACTCCGTAGCCCCCCTGCGTGGCCCCGGCATCGATCGCGTTCCCCTCGTCAATGTCGTTTCCGTCCACATCGCAGTAGTTGCAATTGAAGAGTTGGATGGAAGTATGCGCGTTCCCGCCCGGATTTGCCAAAGTGTTCCCGCGCACATGCAATCTCACCGTCGGCTGCCAGACGCTCCCGGAGGTATAGGAGTAATTAAAGTAATTGGAGACGATGCCGAAGTGCCCCTGTTCGTTCGTCATCTGGTTATTGGTTAGCCAGATGTCCTTCGACTGCGTGATGGAAATGTCGGCAACTGCGCCGGTGGGACTCGTGCCGCCCACATAGACATACCCCCCATAGAGCCAGTTGTGGTCAATGACGATGTTGGAAGAGCCTGCGTCAATATAGATGCGATTCGCCGCCCCTGTAGTCGATGATCCTCCGTTCAGTGAGCAATTCGAGATAACGACGTTGGAAACCGCGCCCAAGTAAAAGATTGAATTCTGGATGCTGCTGCTGCCCATTAGGATTCCAGAGCCTTCCCCGTCGCAGAGAAGATTCACGTTCGAGGGCCAGGTGATCTGACTCGTCACGTTCAGCAGCCCCGCGGATTGCGGAATGAAGACCGTTCCACCGCCCGCCGCCGTTGTCGCCGAGATCGCACGGTTGAGCGCCGCGGTGTCGTCCGTAGAACCGTCTACCTTCGCGCCGTAAGCTCTTACATCGAATACCGGGCTGCTGGCCGGGATGACAGCGGTTGGCTCGATGGGACCGTTAAATGTGTCTGTGCCGCTGTACGTGCTGGCCAGCGCGCCGGTCATCGTATCCCCGGCTTTGTTCACCGGCATGTACGCCAGGGAAATCGTCGGGCTGGTTCCGCCGCTGGAGATCACCGGAGACGTTCCGGTGACGGCCGTGATCGTCGCGCCGGCGCTGGCATACTGCGGGATATTTAGCACGTTTCCTGCGATCGTCGCCGCGCCGGAGCTTCCCGTAGTCGTCAGGGTAAGCGCAGCTTGCCCGCCCAGGGCCGTCAGCGCTCCGCCTGGCGTATAGCTGGAGCAGGTCAAAGCCCCGCTCCCATTGGTCGTCAGCAGCGCACAGGACGGATTCACGCCCGTAGTGGAGAATAGGCTGCTCCAGGCCTGCGTGGGAGTCAGGGGATAAAGTGCCGTGCCGTTGCCGGAGTAATAGGCTAGCGCTGAGCTCGTCCCCACGTTGATCGTGCCGTTGGTATTTCCCGTCCCGCAGGTTGCGCCCGTATTGGTGATATAGCCCGAGTTATCGATCTGCAAACAGCTATGGCCGCTGCTCGCCGCAAGTCCCGGAAACTGGATGGCAGTGGTTCCCGTGAGACTGGCGTAGATTGAACTGCTGTTGCCTCCATAGACCTTGAACGCCGCTCCCGATCCAGTCTCGTAATTGACGCGCACAACCCCCGACGAATTCGATGCGTTGATGTACGTGTCGCCGCTGTTGGTGCTTTGGTATGCCTTGAAGCTGTCCAATCCGCCGATGGCCGAATTCAGCTCCCAGTTATTGCTCGCGTCCTTCTCCGCGTACCATTGGCTGTTGCCGTTCCAGTCCTTGTAGATCAAGGACTCCTTCTGGCTCGTCGTCAGTCCCGCCCACAGCGTTGCGTCGATCTCTGCATCTGCCTGGTTCTTTACCGTCGGCGTACCGGCCAGGGTTGCGGTCCCGCCCACTTGCAGCGTCCCGTTGAACTGCGCGTTCCCGGCGTTGCTGATCGTTGCCACAGTAGTCTCGCTCGCTCCGCCCGATCCGAAGACCACCCCGCCCGTCCCGGAGTTGTTCGATCCGTTCAGCACCACCGCGCCTGTCCCGGCCGCGTTGAGCACCGTTTGGTTGTTGGTGCTCGACTGTCCGTTGTTATATTGTCCGATCGACAGCCGGTTTACGTTATTCAGCAGATCCTCAACTTGGTAGAACTGTTCGCCCGCCGCCGCGTCCGAGTACCCCTCAAGCCAGCGGTATCCATAATCTGTCTGTATCTCGTTCAGCAGCCCGCGCTCGTTGCCGGCGCCTATCCCAAACCGGTAATGGTTGGTGATCGTGGCGTCTTTCTGGCTCCCGTACCAATCGCCGTTCAGGCCGTTGAAACTCCGGTGAAACGTATCCAGAAAGCTGTTGCGCGTTCCGTTGTCGGTCAACTGCCCGGTAAACATCGTGCCGCCGGTCATCCAGTTGTTGTACGAGCTTCCCGAATCCGCCACCACCTGGTTGGTCGAGTTTTCATTCCGCAGCCCGACGATTGTGTTGTTCTGCGCGTTCGCTCCCAGATGCAGTGCCGTCGAGCATCCCTCAACGTCGCCGCCGGTGAACGTATTTCCATCCCCCTGCTGAAGGTTGATCCCGTATGTCCCGCTAACCGGGCTTCCTCCGCTCGTCGGGCAGTCGATGTGCAGCCGCACAAACGCGCTAGCGTTCATCCAATCCGTCGTTGCCGGATTCGCCGCCTGGTGCCCAATCGCGTTCACCGCCGTCTGGAATCCGCTGAATTCGTTGTCCAGAAATGTTCCGCCCGTGTAATTTCCGGTCCCATCCAGTGTCATGCCGGTCTGGTTCGAGTTACCCAGGAAATATAAACTTTCGAGATACAATTCCTGCGTGCGGTAGGCCGCAAACCCTTGCGCGGTCGCGCTCGTCGCCGCCGTGGTGTTGATCGCGGCGTCGTCCATGTGGAAGCCCGGCGTGTCCGCCGCGTAAGTCGGGTCGCCCACCTGCACCATCGCCTTTGTCCCGGAGTAGAGAAATACCGTTCCGCCCTGGCTCCCGCTTGCTGTGCTTGCGCCGCGCAGTGCGCATCCGCGCAACGACACGTTCCTCGTTCCTGCGGTCACAAGAATCTGGTTAGCCGTCGAAATCGTCGCGCACGGCAGCAGCACCGTTGCATTCGCAGTCGAGATCGTCAGATTCGACCCCATCGAAAGATTCCCGGTAAAATTCCGCCCGTCGCACGTTCCGCCATTGCTCGCGCTCAACGCGCCCAGGCATGACTGCAACTTGGCGCCGAAATCCGCGCCGGGGAATTGATCCACCTGGTATGCGCTTCCCAGCGGGCTATTCGTCACCAGCGCCGCATAGGTTCCGCCGCCCGGCAAGTTCCCGCCGCCCCCGCCTAGCTGCGTTCCAACGCTCCCTGAGCCCGCCGCATTCCAAACCGTGTACCCGCCGTTGCCCTTCAGAAGGTTGCCGCCATAGAACGTCATGCTCTGCCCGGAAATCAAGTTGACGGGCGCGGAGGTATCCCATGTCCCCGCCACGTTCACGCTCGCCGTCGTCGTTGCCGAGCATCCCGTTCCGCCTTGCGTCACCGTGACCGTCCCGATCGCTCCCGTCTTCGTTACGCTGGCCGTGGCCTGCGCCGTGCAGCTTCCGCTGAACGTCAAGGCAACCTGCGTCCCATACGGATCGAATCCCATTCCGGCCTGCGAACCCACCGTCACCCCGGTCACCGCCCCGCCCGACGCCGTCACGCTCAGTGCCGGCTGCACCGCGTTCCACGCCGGCTGCACCACCGGATTCCGCAACGTCCAGCCCTGTTGCGTTCCCGCGAAATTCAGCACCACTCCCGTCGGGGGCTCGCCGGTCGCCGCCGAGTTCCCCACCAGCGCCACCACGTTATCCAGTACATTGTTCGAGCCTGCTTCCGCCGTAAACCCGTGCGTCGCCTGAATCGTGATGTTCTGCCAGCGGTTCGAGTCCGAATTCAGTCCCGCCGGCGTCGCAACCGGCAGCGCCGGAATTGCTATGCCCGTATTCAGTCCCCGAATATCGATGTTCCGGAACTCGCTCCACTGCGGCCACTGCGCCAGATACAGCCCGCAGGTGTGCGTCGAGTGCGCTCCCGGATACTGCGCCACCATCGGATCCACGCCCGTCGCCGCGATCTCCACGTTCTCGATCTCCGCCACCTTCAGGCCGTTCCCTCCCGCTCCTGTCGCCGCGGGCATCGCAATGGCGCAGTTGCCAACCGACCACCCCGCTCCCGTCCCCGCTGTCCCGGTCAGGCCGTTCCCCCCCGGCGAGAAGATCGAGTTATTCTCCATCGGCCGGTTTGCCGCGCAGCTTCCCGCCGGCACAACTCCCTTGGCTGCCGAACACGATGCGTCCAGGCTCTGATCGACATAAATTGTCAAATCGTGAATCCGCGTATAGGAGAGCAGGTTCACCGCGTCCGGCATCGTCATCAGAACATCCCGCCCCGGAAATCCCATCAGCGCCGAAACTTGCTTGCCCATCCCGCTGATTGACTCCCCATGCCAAGTCAGCGTCCGCGTCTTGCAGGTCCCCTCCGGAATCGTCAACGCCACCCCATGCGTTTGCGCATAGTTCAACGCCGACTGCAGCGCGTTCGTGTCGTCCGTGCTCCCATCGCATACCGCGCCGAATTCCTTCACGCTCCGCTCAAACTGCTGCGAACTCCCTTGCCGCAAATCCGCAACATAAACGCCATTCGGATTCGTGAACCCATCCGTTCCCGCATAAGCCGGCGGAATCTCTACCGCTCCGTTGCTCCCCGCCGCGCTCATCGCCGCTGCCAGCGTCGTCTGCGAGCTTCCCGCCACCGGAGACTCCACCCCGTTCACTGCCGGCGTCGACAGTGCCCCCGTCATGCTCCCGCCCGCCAGCGGCACCGCCAGCGCGAACGTCGCATCCACATAGTGCTTGTCTGCCGCTCCCAACGGCTGCGTCGGATCGCAGCACAATGTCAGCGGCCCGCTCATCGTTCCGCCCGATGCGCTCAGCAGGCTTCCCTCAGCCTGCGTGATTGCCTGATCCACATATGCCTTGCTCACCGTCTGCACGGCCTGCGCCGCCGGCATCAACTGCGCCTGCACCTGCGCCAGGGTTGCCTGCGCCGCCGCCGGCACCACCCAGTATTGCGTGTTCGTCGTTCCGTCGCTCTGGTAGTAAACCGCCGTGTAATACTGCCCCGCCGGCGTCGCTCCCTGATTAGGAGCCAGATTCACGCTCAAGAATCCATCCGGCGCGATCGCCACCGTCAAGCTGTCCGCCGCCACCAGCTGCCCGCTCGCCGTCGTAAATGTTGGCCAGCTTAACGCCAGTGTCCCCGAGCCCGGCTGGCCGTTCGCCAGATACACCGTCCCCTGAACCGTCGTCGTGTTGACCGTCTGCGCGTGGGCCGCGTTTCCTGCCGCCATGCCCATCACGCCCATCGCCATCGACAACAGTCCTATCCTTCTGCCGGCGCGAAACCACTCGTGATTCGTGAGCTTCATCCGTTTCTCTTCTTTCTTCCTGGGAGCACCGCAAAGAGTCCGTTTGCCCTCTTTGCCGTCATCCCCGCAAAGTTGTTTTTTCCACCGAAGCCGGCGCCCGTTTCCATCGCCGCCTCAATCCCGTTCAACCACAACTTGGTCAGGCTTCCCGCCTCTGCCGCTTGCTCCGCCTGCATTGCCGGGAAACCCGCCGCTTCACCCGCCGTTTTCTCCTCTACGGCCTCACGCCGAAAGAAGAAATCGGGCTGCTTCGTCAACCCATCGGTTCGCGGTGTCCAAAGCCGGTCTCATCCTCTTCTTCGCTCCCCGTGCCACTCCACTGCTCTTCCGAAGCCAGCTTCTCCGCCAAACTGAAAAAATGCCCCACCACGGCTTCATCCTCGCAATCTATCTGCCCTTCCGCAAGGGCAAACAACAGCTTTGCGCACGAGGCGTTGCCGCCGCGAAGGCTGCTCAAGAGTGCCTCCGCTATTTCCCCGCTGTGCTCCTCCAGGGTCTTGTCCGCCGCTGCCTTCATCTTCGCTGTCCCGCGGCCTACTACCTGCTTCCCGGCTCTTCTCCCATGCGGTCTCCCTGCAACCGCCTGCCCCTGTCTTGCAAAAGTCATTTCTCCGCCAATCCCGTCCCATCATTCCACGGCTTTGCATCCTCCGTAGAAAGGGATAGGGGCGATTCCTCTTGGGAATCGCCCCCGCATCCGCCGAATTGATGTATTGCGCTCCGCGCATGCGTAACGGCTTCTTCCGTTTGAAAGAAAACCGCCTGGCTCTGCCCCTCGCAACTCCGCGTCAACTCCGAGAATGCTCTGATCTCTTCGAGAGTCTGTCCCGCCCTGGCCATTTCCCCTTCAGCCGCTTCGCCTCTTCCATGTGCGGCCCTTCGCTAAGGGGAATGCGTCCCTTCGCTCCCTGTAGATGCTCTCAGTCTCTCCCCACGCCTGCGAAACCTCAGAAGTAGTCCGAAAAAATCAGGAAAGTCTCTTCCTGTTTCCCTCTTGCCTTATTCCTCGTTGAATGTTCTTAGCTTAACCAATCTACCCCGAATTCCATGCAATAGATTTTGCATCGCGTTTATGCCGTCGTTTCAACAACTTGACTGGACTTTCCCAGCTTCAATATTTTGACAAGAATTCCGAAATGGGACGAGCGGACAATCTTCGGAAGAGCTTTTTGTCGTTGAGGTTCAGAAAACCCGGAGTGGCAGGAAGCATTCCGGGGCACCCCGATCCGTCGAAGAGATGGATTTGTCCACTCGACCCCATCGGTTTGGAGACTTCGATGTTCTTGCCGTGAACATGCACCCGGCCACCCATCAATGGACTGGCTTTCGATACACTGTGGCCGCCCGGTTACTGCCTGTACAGGCAGATAGCGCACTCATTGAAATCTTTCCGCCAGTTTCTCTCGCAACAAATGTAGTCTGGACGGATGACCTTGCTGTTTGTCTTGAATGGTTCTTGAGCGGCGAGAAAAAGCGAGTTCTGGATGTACCCCCCAAACGATGGGTCCGGTTGAGACAAGACGCCGCTGAGCCCTAAGGAAGTTCTGATTAAGTCGGCTTTGTATCAGGGCACGACTTTACAGGCTGCAGAAAAACTCTTGTCGGGCGGTAGGCCGGGGATTTATCCCCGGCATAAGGCCAATGGAAACAATGAGAGCTTTAGTCCCTGAGGGAATGTCCAACGTGTAGCCGAACTTAATCAGAGGTTCCCTAATCTTCACTCTTGTCCTTTTCGAAGTCGCGATTTCCCCCACGCAATCCTCAGTCGGAAGGCATAGGTCCGGGACCGTTGGCTACCAGCGGAGAATGGGCAGGAGGCTGGAGTAATCGTCGGTCCAGAGCCTTACCCTGGGGTTCTCGACGAGTTGCCGCCCCTGCTTTGCAATTTCCGGCTGTCGAAAGAACGCATCGTTCTCCGTCAGCAGCATCCACGTGGCAGTGAACTCGCCGCGTTGGTCGTTCAATAGACTGGAAACTCTCATCGCCTTCATGCCGGCTGCCTTGGCAAGCAGGGCAATCTCCGGCTCAAGATCCACATGCTGATTGGAAATATGAAATGCCAGAATTCCGCCCGGAGCGAGATGCCGCTTGTAAAGGGCAACCGCCTCGCTGGTGAGCAGATGCAGAGGGATGGCATCTCCGGAGAATGCGTCGATGACCAGCACATCGAAGTTCTGCCCGGCCTCACGGGCAAGGGAAGCGCGAGCGTCGCCGTCGATGATCTGAACTTCCGATGCGCGGGAATTGCGAATATAGCTGAAGAGATGCTGCGCGATGGGGGCTACGGCCGGATTGATTTCATAGAAGCGGATTCGATCTCCTGGCTGGCCGTAGGCGGCGATCGTTCCCACGCCGAGCCCTACGACGCCGATCTTTCGCGCGCGGCCTTGGCAGCAGAGACGCAAAGCAAGGCCGACGCCCGAATCTTCGGCATAGTATGTGGTAGGAGTTCTGCTCAGTTCCGGCGAGAAAATCTGCATGCCGTGCTGAATGGAGCCGTTGGAGAGAGTGCGCACGATGGCGCCGGGATGCGACGAGAGGGATTCCCGCACGCGCAGGCTGCCATAGAAGTTGCGGATGGCGAAGGGAGTATCCCGCCTGTAAGCGGAATGAAGAAAGAAGACCAGCGCAATCAACAGAATGCTGGATGAGGACCAAAGAAGGCGTTGCGCCCAGCCGCTGCTCCAGGTCGCGGCGAGTGCGAGAATGGCTGTAACCAGAAACGTGAGGGCCAGATCGTAGTTGAAGGAAAAGATAAGCGGAGATGCGATGCCGATGAAAAACGATCCCAGCGCTCCGCCCGCGGCAAACAGGAGATAGAAGAGCGTGGATTCTGAGGATCGCCTGGGGCGTAGTGCATAGGCTTCGGTATGACAAAATAAGCAGGATATGAATAGCTCGAAGAGAAAGAAGCTCATGCCGATTCGAATCGGCAGCGATGCGTCCACCTGGAAGAGCATATAGCCAAGGCCGGCGAGCATCACGGCGAGGAATCGGGTAATAATCCCGCGCGGCAGTAATTTTGGAAACTGGAAGGCGAGAATCAGCGTGATGAGGTACACCGCGAGCGGAAGTATCCATAGCAGCGGGATAGCCGCAATGTTGGCTGTTAGATAACTGGTGACAGCGCTTAACTGCATGGCGGCGCCCATGGGCAACAGGACCCAAAGCAACTTGCGGCTGAGCGGAGCGGGAGTGATTCGAGTTTCGTCCTCTAGCCTGGCCTGCCGGTGGGTAGGCGCCTGCTTGCGGGTTATTGAAGCTAAAACAACCGAGATGAGTGCGAATGTCGCAAAGCCGCAACACCACGCAAAGCGCTGCGCTCTCAGGGTGAGATGGGGTTCGATGACGGTTGGGTAAAGTGCAAGCGCAAGCAGAGAAGCCATGTTGGAAAGAGCGAAAAGGCGATACGGAATGTCGCGCGTCTCAATGCGGGCAAGCCAAACCTGCAGCAGCGGGCTGGTTGCCCCGAGCATGAGAAAGGGAAGGCCGATGGAGATGCCGAGCTCCAAGAAGATGGAGGAAACAGGATGCGAAGGGCTCAGGCCAATTGTTTGGCTCGTCCAGATAACTGCGGATGCGGCGGCGCCCGCGAGCAGGACGAAATGCAGTATCCAGCGCGAATGGCGCGCCAGCCAATGCGCATAGAGATAGGCAACAACAAGAGCTGTCTGAAAGAAGACGAGACAGGTAATCCAGACAGCGGCCGATCCTCCCAGTGCCGGCAGTATTTGTTTGGCCGCGATTGGCTCGACCAGGAAAAGAAGGAAAGAGGCCAGAAAGACGGTGCTGCCGAAGAGCGATCGTGAACGAGTCATCTGCGGTCTCGAACCTCCAGTTTGCGGATCGCCCGCAGCCCTATTCAAACTTCAACCCGTTGCGCGGTTCGAGGCCGCATGGCCAGCAGGACAAGGCTCGATGGGATTACCAGCAGATAACATGCCGCGGAGACCAGAATTGTGACATTGATGCCGAACGACATGCTAATCATCACGCCTAAAACGGACGCCAGAACGCCGGCGGCGCCGTTGATGCCCCAAAACCAGGGTGTCGGCTGATCGTCAATCGCCGAGACCAGCCTCATTCCCGTGGGAAAGGCAAATCCGAGCAGAAAGCCCATCGGCATGATAGCCGCCAGCGATATGCCAATGCGCACCCAACGTCCATGGTCCGTCGTGGATTGGAATATCGAAGGCAGAACTTGCTCCATGACTACCAGGCAGGCCACGACGATGCCGCCCCAAGCAAGCAGCTTGCCCCGCGTGTTTAGCTTGAGCCGGTCCGAAGTCAGACTGCCCAGGCCGGCGGCCAGGATCAGGCTGAACAAACACACGCACAGGGAGTAAACAGGATGACCCAGATACACGCTGAAATACTGGAGCAAGGCAATCTCCGCCAGCATGAAGCCCATACCGATAAGTGAAAAGTACAAGCTGCCTGCGACCGCCAAGGAACGCGGACATTCGCGGGCCGCGCTCCTCAGCGGCGCCAGGATGGCGGCGATTACCGCGACGATTGAGATGAGCAGAATCAGCAGCAGTACACCGGAGACAATCAGATTGCCGAGAATCACGCCGTTTCCCGGTCCAATCTGCAGAATGGTTGCGAGGCTACGAAAATCCAACATGCGCAGTTGGTTGAAGAAAAACGGCCGGGAGTCTGTCGGCACGGTTAGATCGAGGTAAGTGGAGCCCAGCACGCGATTCAAGGCGGCAAGATCCTGACTCTCTACGATCTGGCGCAACAGCGGGGAATCGGGCGGACGCTCTGGGGATATCAGCTCAGTGAATCCGCCCTCCCGGACCGCATCATGAAGCACGCGCAACTGTTCCGTTGTGAACGGCGACTTGGATAATACGAGGGTAGCGATTTTGTTGGCGTTGGCAACGAACAGATGAGGGCGGACATCCTTCACGCCGGAATCCAGCAACACCGCCGCCGCCATGCCGATCATTCGCCCCGTCTCATCGACATTGCCGGGGCTGTACCAGCGGCTCACGGTGAAGATGCCGTGGTCGTTGATTGTTTTCAGAAAGGCGCGCCAGCCCTCCAGTGTGTAAAGGCCGTTCTCGCTCATGCTGAAGGCGCCGGCCCCGGTTGCCGCCCAGGTGTCGATCATGCTCATCTGCACCAGGTCGAACTTTTCGTGCGTGCCGGCAAACCAGCTTCGCGCATCGTCCACGTGCAGATGAAGATTCGGCATGGCTGTCAGATTGGAAAAGTTCTTGTAAAAGGGATTGCGCGTGAGGAGATCGACGAAAATGGGATTCAACTCCACGCCGGTGATCTCCTTGACCCCGAACAGATGAGCCGACAGAATGTCGCGGCCGCCGCCGACGCCGATCACCGCGGATTTTTGGATGCCGGGAAGATGATAGGCCAGATTGACCAGATCGTACTTGAGAAATGAGTTCGACTCGGGCGTGCCGTCGTAGTGAAACATCGAGCTGCTGGCGTAGCCATCGATATCCATCCAAACCATGGGAACGCTCGTCTCCGGCGGAAACTTGGGAGAAGGCCCCCACAGGTCGGGATGCAGCGTCTCGGGGCTGGTCGCGCGGACGCGGGAATAAGAGTTCCACTTCTCGTATTTGCCGAGCTTTCCAAGCACATCCACGGAACCCTTCACCATCAGCGGCTCGAATGCCACCGGCGACACCGCGCTCAACAGGGCCAGGCCCAGCAACGCGATCACGACGGCCGCCGGCCGTTCCCGCCAGGGCTTTGACTTGGAACGAGTCTGCTCTTCCGCGCCCGCGCTGGCGGCAAATGCCAGCGAGGAGATGCCGGCGACGGCGCCGGCCACGATCACAGCGCTCGGAGCGTCCATCCCATTCAGCAATCCAAGCACTGCCGTGCATCCCAGCGCCGCGCCCAGTAGGTCCACTCCATAAACCTGTCCGGTCGGGAAGGGGCTCCGCGTCAGCGCCAGGCTCACCACCACCCCGGCGAAAACATAGGGCGCCGCCATGGCCGCCATCAATAAGCTCCACGAAATCGCCGTGGTCAGCAGCATGGCCGGCGAAAGGATCAGGCAAAACTGCAACGCGATGGATGCCGGCATGGCCAGCGCGGTCAGAAGCGCAAAGTTGGAAAGTGTGACGGGCAGTTTCTCCGGTTGAAAGCGCTCTCGCCAAAGATAGACCCAGACGGCGCCGGCGGTCATGCCCAGCATGGCAACGCTGATCGCGAAGAATGCCATGTAGTACCAGTTCATCACAGACATGATGCGGGTCTGCAGAATTTGAAAGAGCAGCGAGGAAAAACTGATAAGAAAAACGCCGGAGAGAAACGGAGCCTTTCGGATACCGCCATCGGAGGTCATGAAGAAGGGTTCTCCTTTTGTTGGAAATGCTCTCTCATTCTGGCGCAGACTGCCCCTGAGTTGTCAAACTTAGCAATCGAGCTCTTCCTCGCGGCCAAAACGGAAGGAATCGGAGTATCAAAGACTTGCCGCTGCCGGCAGGATCTCTTCCACATCAACCCATTGCGTGGGATAGTTGCCGGTGTAACAGGCGGTGCAATAACCCGTGTGCTCTCCGCCGTCGCAGCACTTCAGCAACCCTTCAAGGGATAAGTAAGCCAGCGAATCGGCTTCAATGAAGCGGCGAATTTCTTCGATGGAGTTATTGGCCGCGATCAGTTCGCTCTTGCGGGGAGTGTCCACGCCGTAAAAGCAAGGCGAGACCGTCGGCGGACAACTGATGCGCAGATGCACTTCCCTTGCGCCCGCGCCGCGCACCATGCGCACAATTTTTCGCGAGGTCGTCCCGCGGATGATGGAGTCGTCGATGAGTATGACGCGCTTGCCTTCTAGCAGGTTGCGGACGGGGTTGAGCTTGAGGCGGACGCCGAAGTCTCGCACTCGCTGCTCGGGCTCGATGAAGGTCCGGCCTACATAATGGTTGCGGATGAGTCCCATGCGGAAGGGCAGGTGAGCCTCTTCGGCATAACCCATCGCCGCGGTAACTCCGGAGTCGGGAACCGGAACGACGACATCGGCGGCCACGCCGGATTCGCGGGCCAACTGGCGGCCCATCTGGTCGCGGCTCTCCTGCACCCAACGGCCGAAGATGCGCGAGTCGGGCCGCGCGAAGTAGACGTGCTCGAAGATGCAACTGGACTGCGGAAAGCCGGTCGCGTACTGGCGGCTGGTGACGCCATCCCCGGTGACCATCACCAGTTCGCCGGGCAGCACGTCGCGAATGTACTCGGCGCGAAGCAGGTCGAGGGCACAGGTCTCGGAGACGAAAACGATAGTGTCGGGGCCGTCGGGATTCCTCATCCGGCCCATCGAGAGCGGGCGGAAACCGCGCGGGTCGCGGGCGGCGAAGATGCGGTCGCGGGTCATCATCACAATCGAAAAAGCGCCGTCGATTTGAGAGAGCGAATCTGCGATAGCGTCCACTAGCGTCCCGGCGCGCGAGTGGGCGATGAGTTGGACGATGATCTCGGAGTCGGAGGTTGTCTGAAAATATGCCCCATCGCGCTCCAGTCGCGCGCGCAGATTGCCGAGGTTGACCAGGTTGCCGTTGTGGGCGATGGCGATCAGGCCTTTGACCGAATCGACGCGGATGGGCTGGGCATTGAGCAGCGCCGAGTCGCCGGTCGTCGAGTAGCGCGTGTGGCCAATGGCCATCGGACCCGGCAGTTTGGCCAAAACGTCGTCCGTGAATATCTCGCTGACCAGGCCCATGCCTTTGATGTTGGCCAGGTGAAGGCCGTCGGCAGTGGCGATCCCGGCTGACTCCTGGCCGCGGTGTTGCAGCGCATAGAGGCCGAGATAGGCCTGGCGTGCAGCATCTGGATGGCCGTGAATGGCGACCACGCCACATTCTTCACGAAGCTTGTCCCATTGAAAGGGCACGGCTTTAGCCGTGCCTCTGGCGGTGGAAAAATGCTCTTTGGGCTTTAGCCCCCGAGGGAAGTCTCTTTCCAAAACCTGCATTCCCCTGGCGGCTGTTGATCGCTGCATATGGAATGTCCCGGCAGCCGCGTCGGAGGCGCAGTCTTCGTTAGCCCCGCGCTTCAGCGTGGGGAAAGTGGATTCCACATAGGAACTCCGGAGTCCCGTAGGGACGGTGCAGGACATTTCTTGTGCAGGAATCAATAAAGCCACAGCTTCTCTGTTAGGACCCGTGTCGGCGCGGCCGAAGCCGCGCCCTTTCGAAACACTCAATGCGCTGGACCGGTCGCCGACTCCAGCAATCCCCTCGTAGAGCCGCCGGCTCATGCGGTTACCTCGCCGTGGAGGGTGGCTTCCAATGCCGTGGCCCAGGGCTTGCGAAGATCGGCCAGAGGAGCCGAGATGAAGGATTCGCCGTCTACCGAGATTTCCAGCCGGTCTCCGCCGGTGGTTCCGACGCGGGCAGCGAGAAAGTTGTATTTCTCGGCCAGTTTTTCGATCGCGGAGACGTTCGATGGGTGCGTGGAAATCAACAGCGTCGAGGCCGGTTCCGCGAAGAGGCCGAAGAGCGGATGAATCAGGAGCGACTGATCCTGCTCGACGGTTGCGCCGATTGCCCTGGGAAATGCAGCCTGAGCTAGAGCAACGGCAATCCCGCCGTCGGAGATGTCGCGCGCCGAGCGGAGCAGTCCCTCCTCGGCCAACTCGGCCAGCAGCTGGTGCAGGCTTGCTTCGGCCTGGAGATCGAGCGCGGGCGGCGTACCCCAGAGGCCATCGAGAACTACTTTGGCGAATTCCGAGCTGCCGAACGCCGCGACTTCCATGGCGGGAGTTTCCGTTGTGTCATCCACGACGTCGGGAACCGGGTCCGGGATGGGAGACGGAATGGGAAAAGGCGGAGGCAGGGTAAGAGGAAGCATCACGTAGGGGCTCATCGGTATCGGCTTGAAAGGAACTTCAAGGTTTGGATTCGGTTCTTCGCCCCGCGGAACAGGCCACAAGAGCAGAATCGCGTCGCCTGCCTTCTGGAACTCCGCCGGAACCGCCAGATTCACATCCTCCAGAATTCCCACAATCCCCAGAACCGGCGTCGGATAGATTCCCTCGCCGCGCGTCTCGTTGTAGAGCGAAACATTCCCGCCGGTGATCGGCGTTCCCAGCGCCGTGCAGGCTTCCGCAATGCCGTCGATGGCTGCGGAAAGCTGCGCCATGATCTCCGGCTTTTCCGGATTGCCGAAGTTCAAGCAGTTGGTCGCGGCCACTGGGATTGCGCCGGTCATCGCCACCTTGCGCGCGCACTCCGCGACCGCGTGCATCGCGCCCAGTTTGGGATCGAGGTAACACCAACGGCCGTTGCCATCCAGAGCCATCGCCAAACCAATCTCCCCGATTGGTCCCTCAAGCGCGTCCGGCCTTGCCGTGCCCTTGATTCGCATCACGCCGGCCTCGCCGCCGGGGCCGATCACCGTGTTGGTCTGTACCATGGTGTCGTACTGCTCGTGAACCCAGCGCTTCGAGCAAACATTCGCGCTGGACAGCAGCTTCTTCAGGTCCGCCGTGTAGTCGCGGTCCTTGGCCAACTCAGCCACGATCTCCTCGTGCGGATCGAGTGGTACCGGCGCCTTCCACGTGCCGACCGGCCGATGATAAAGCGGCGCGTCGTCAGTGAGCGACTGGTTTGGAATGTCGGCCACAAGAACGCCATGATGGCGGATGCGCAGCCGCGGCTCCGGCTGAACCGTGCCGACGATCACTGCGTCCAGGCCCCATTTTGCAAAGACGCGCAGCACCTCGTCTTCGCGGCCTTTCGTCGCCACCAGCAGCATCCGCTCCTGGCTCTCCGAGAGCATGATCTCATAGGCCGTCATGCCGGTCTCGCGCTGCGGCACCAGGTCGAGTTCCACGTCCAGCCCCACGCCGCCGCGCGCGCCCATCTCGCAAGTCGAGCAGGTCAGCCCGGCTGCGCCCATATCCTGAATGCCGACGATGGCCCCAGTCTGCATCGCCTCCAGGCAGGCCTCCAGCAGCAGCTTCTCCATGAACGGATCGCCCACTTGCACATTGGGCCGCTTCGCCTCTGAACCTTCGCTGAACTCCTCGCTGGCCATCGTCGCGCCGTGAATGCCGTCGCGCCCCGTCTTCGCGCCGACGTAGATTACCGGGTTGCCCGTCCCGCTGGCCTTCGCGTAAAAAATCTCGTCTTTGCGGACCAGCCCCAGCGCGAAGGCATTCACCAGCGGGTTGCCGCTATAGCAGGGCTCGAACTTGGTCTCGCCGCCCAGGTTGGGCACGCCGAAGCAGTTTCCGTAGCCGGCGATGCCGCTGACCACCCCCTCCACAATCGAGTGATTCTTCCGGACCAGCCCCGGCTCCACGCCCGGCTCGTCCACAATCGGCCCGAAGCGCAGCGAATCCATCACCGCCAGCGGCCGCGCGCCCATGGTGAAGATGTCCCGCAGAATCCCGCCCACCCCGGTGGCCGCGCCCTGGTAAGGCTCAATGTAGCTGGGGTGGTTGTGGCTCTCGATCTTGAAGGCGCAGGCCCAGCCGTCGCCCACGTCGATGATGCCGGCATTCTCGCCCGGCCCCTGCACCACGCGGTCGCTTTTGGTAGGCAGCCGCTTCAGATGTACACGGCTCGACTTGTAGGAGCAGTGCTCGCTCCACATCACGCTGTAAATGCCCAGTTCGGTCAGGGATGGCACGCGCCCCAGCGCGGCCTCGATGCGGCTGTACTCATCGGCGGTGATGCTGTGTGCGCTGAGCAGCTCCGGGGTTACCGAAACCGGCTCGGGAACAGGGGCAGAGGAAGCGTTCGTCATCACGATTACATCCATTGTCGCACGACCGGCAGCGGCGGGTTGACCGCCTTCGCCCATACCGCGCCCCTCAACAGATCCTTGGTAACTGTTCCCCGATCTGGGTAGGAATCACGCGATTGGCGCCCAGGCCGGTCCGCGCCACCAGCATCCGCTTGTGCTCGGCGGTGACTCTCCCAATCCGGGCGGCATCGCGGCCCAGCGCGTGCGCGCGCAGCACTTCCAGAACACGCCCTGACGCCTCAGGCGCAACAAAGAAGACCGCCTTGCCCTCGTTGGCCACGTACACCGGATCGAGTCCCAACAACTCGCAGGCCGATTGCACCTCCGACCGCACCGGCAAACTCGGCTCGTCGATCTCCATGCCCACGCCCGAAGCCTGCGCAATCTCATTCAGCGTGGAAGCCAGGCCCCCGCGCGTCGGGTCGCGCATAGCGTGCACCGCCGCGCCGGCCGCGTCCAGCACCTCCGCAATCAACCCATTCAGTGCGGCGCAGTCGGAGCGAATCTGGCTCTCGAACTCCAGCCCCTCGCGTACGCTCATAATCGCCATGCCGTGGTCGCCGATGCTCCCGGAAACCAGAATCGCATCCCCCGGCTGCGCGCGCTGCGGACCCACTTGAATCCCCGTCCGCAGCAGGCCCACGCCCGCAGTCGTGATGTAGCAGCCGTCCCCGTGGCCGCGCTCGACCACCTTCGTATCTCCAGTCACAATCTTCACGCTCGCCGTTGCCGCAGCCTTCGCCATCGCCTCGACAATCGCCGCCAACTGCGCCAGCGGAAATCCCTCTTCGAGAATGAAGCTCGCGCTCAGGAACTTCGGCTCCGCCCCGGAGACGGCCAGATCGTTTACCGTACCGTTGACCGCCAGTTCGCCAATCGATCCGCCAGGAAAAAACAGCGGCTGCACGACAAACGAGTCTGTACTCATCGCCAGTCGTCCGCCACCCAGATCGAGGACCGCTGCGTCGCCCAGGTTTTCCAGTTCCGGATTGCGGAAGGCCGGCAGAAACAGGTGCTCCACCAACTCGTTGCCCAGCTTGCCCCCGCCGCCGTGCCCCATCACGATGGTGGGATAGCCTACCAGCGGAAGCGGGCAGGACCAGTTCGTAAAATCCGGCGCAGCTTTCAGGTCCTCAGTCATTGGTAGCATCTTCCTGACAGGTTAATGGCCTAATGCGAACCATGGCGTATATAGTATCCGCCCTCATCAATTCGAAAATCGAAAAAGCGAACCGCGCCTTCCTCGAATGAAACGACGGCACACTTCTTCCAATCAGCTCCGGCTGGAAAGGAATGCGACGGCCAGATTCTTCCCCCATAGACAATCACAACTTCTGCCGTCGATGCTTCGTTGCCAATCCATCGCTTCCCCGCTTCTAACCTTAGTTCATTCGCATTTGACTTGAGATCGATAAACAAATCGTGATTGATGATGCCGATTCCGCCTTTTGCAAAGTAAAGGTTCTTCCCCATCACTTGCCTTTGGTGCCGGCCGACGAATTCCGGAAGGCTGACTGATTGACACAATGCTACGGTGGCAACAAGCAGCAACGCGATTAACAGGCAAAAGGCTCGATTCATTCTCATGGCTCTACCTTCCGGCGCCAGCCAGCTCTTCCGCCGACAAAAATCGTCCATAGTTATAATACGCAGCGCAAGCCCCTTCGCTAGAAACCATCGTCGCGCCCAGCGGATGACGCGGCGTGCACTCCTTGCCGAAGGCCGCGCACTCAGCCGGTTTGATAGCCCCGCGCAGCACGTCCCCAGCCCTGCACAACGGCGACTCAGCCGTATGGATTCCCGCAATCTGAAACCGCTCCTCGGCGTCAAAGGCCCGATACGCCTCGCTCAGCCGCCAACCGCTTTTGGGAATCACGCCAATCCCCCGCCAAGCCCGATCCGTCACCTCGAAGACCTCAGCCAGCAGTTTCTGCGCAGCTTCGTTGCCCTCGAATTTGACGATCCGCTCGTAGGCGTTTTCGACCTCGTGCCGCCCGGCCTCCAGTTGCACCACGGCCCGCCGAATCCCATCCAGCAAATCCAGAGGCTCAAAGCCCGTGACCACCAGCGGGACCTTATATTTCTCCGCCAGCGGCGGGTATTCCCAATAGCCCATCACGCTGCACACATGCCCCGCCAGCAGAAACGCCTGCACCAGATTCCCCGGTGACTCCAGAATTGCCGAGATCGCCGGCGGCACCAGCACATGCGAGACCAGCAGCGAGAAGTTCTTGAGGCCGCGCCGCTTGGCCACATGCACGCTCATCGCATTGGCCGGAGCGGTCGTCTCAAAGCCCACGCCAAAGAAGACCACTTGCCTGTCGGGATTCTTGACGGCCAACTCCACCGCATCCAACGGCGAATAGACCACGCGCACATCGCCGCCCGCGCCCTTGACCTGAAAGAGATCGCCCTCAGTCCCCGGCACGCGCAGCATATCTCCAAAAGAACAGAAGATCACCCCCGGCTGCGCGGCAATCGCCAGCGCCTTGTCGATCAGCTCCAGAGGAGTGACGCAGACCGGACAGCCCGGCCCGTGAATCATTTCGATCCCCACAGGCAGCATCTGGTCGATTCCATTTTTTATGATCGAGTGCGTCTGCCCGCCGCAGACCTCCATGATCTTCCATGGCCGCGTCGTGACGGCAGCGATCTCCCGCGCCATCCGCTGCGCAATCTCGCCATTTCGGAATTCGGTCAGGTACTTCATGGGTCTGCAACTCCCGGTAACGCTTCTCTCTCAATGTTTATAAAACTGTCATCCTGAGCAGCCCGGCCCGCCCTAGCGAGTTGCGGCCAGTAATGAACCCGCCAACTTGCTAACTTGCAATCCCGCGAAGCGGGGCCAACTTGCCAAGTGGTTTCCCAGTTCTTCTGTACTTTGGTGAAGGAATGGAGAAACGGGCCCCAACAACCATCTCGTTCACCAGGAACGGAGCAGGCCGCGTTCTTTGCGATCTACACAGTCGAAGGACCTGCGTTTCCGTCGCTTGCCCATCCACAAATTCCCCGCGCCCCATCCATTCGCTTTTTTCTGGCGAATGGGTGGGAAACCACGAACCTCAACCAGCGGTCTTGTGGGTCTCCAACGAACAGCTCCCATCCGGACAAGCCGACCGCGGCGTCGCGGCAGCGCGCGCAAAGGCCTCATCCTCGCTGCCCAACTCCTCGTCCAGCGCGCCCATCGCGCGGAAGTCCTCCAACGTCTGCAAGGCCGTCTCCTCATCGATCTTCGACAGCGCAAACCCAACATGGACAATGGTATAGTCGCCGACCTCGACCTCCGGCACGTAGTCCAGGCAGACCCGCTTGACGATACCGCCAAAGTTCACCCGCCCAATGCGGAGATCGCCCTCAGTGAGAATTTCCTCGACTTTTCCTGGAATCGCTAGACACATGGTTTCTACGTTATACCGAGTTGGAGGCGGCGTATAGTGTGATTTGGATCACCTTTCAGATCACCATAAATGCCGCCCACCGGAGTGATTTCTTGTAAAAACTTAAGTAATTCCAACTTTTTGTCTCGACAACGTTCTGTTTTGCTCAGATCAGGATTCAGCCGAGCCGCTACCGTCTAGCCAGTGCCCAGAAACGGGAGAATGGCGCGAAGCCTGTCTGCGCCTTAGCAATAGGCATCCCTACATCAGAACAGCTCCAAGACGGTCCCCATGGAATTGCGTGTTCCGCAAAGCTCGTAGAGCAGTAGAGCAAAAAAATTGAAGCTGCAATACCTGCCTTCAGGCCGGCACTCAGCAGAGGGCATGACAATATGAAATCTCCCCACGCGGTACACAGGAGGAATGTATGAAGAAACGGACGTTAGGATTTCTCGCATTGGCAGCGGCCCTTGCGATCGCACCCGCTGCTTTGGCTTCTTCGCTGATCGCCGGTTCAATTAGCGTCAGCGGCGGTAATGACAAGTGGGACGCATCGGGATCATTTGTCACGTTCACCACCCCCAGCGGGACTGTCGTGGACCACGGCGGCAATTTGTCGGTTATTGCGGATACCACTGCCGTGACAATCAACAACCCGAATTTCCTCTCCGCCACTCCGGATGGGCTCTTCTTCACTACGGCGAGTTCGGGGGGGAACATCGCCACATTCACCATCACCGGGCCTGTCGATGTGACGCAACCGCAAAACACCTTGCCCATTGTGGGTGGAACTGGCCAGTATTTGGATATCTCTGGAACCGGCATCTTGACATTGACCGGTTACGCGCCAACCTTGGCAAGCTTCAGCTTTGATAGCACCGATTCGAACCAACAATACGGGACCAACTCCTCCTCATGGGGGATCGATATGACCTCCCTGGCTGTTCCTCCGCCAACCGTTCCCGAGCCCGGCACGCTGGGCCTGCTCGGAACCGGCCTCCTCGGGCTGGCCGGGCTGCTTCGACGCAGGCTGTCGCGGCAAAGAGCATAGTCTGGCACAACGGATTTTTAGCGGTTTCCCCTGGCTTCCTCAAGCCTGAGTTTCAAGGCTTGAGGAAGCCCCTTTTTTCAACTGGCCGCCGTCCGCGCTCCTTCCAAATAGGAGAGCCACTTCTCGAAGCCTGCGCCGGTCCTGGCGGAGGTCTCAAAGACGCGGATCCCGGGCCGGGTCTCGTTGATGTTCTTGAGCGCGTGTGCGAATCAATAGCCGGCCTCGCGTCCATGGCGGATCGCCAGAATCACAATTTCATTGCCGTCATAGCGATACATGGCGACATAGGCTCCGCTGCCAAATTCGATCACCCATTCGCGGAACTCCTCGGGCAACTCCTCGACTGGGCGGCCCATCTCCGGGAATTTGGCGAGCATCCTTACGCCCTGCCGGATCGCCCTGACGGCACGCTTGGCCGCATCGCGGCTCTTGGGAGCAAGAAAATCGTTCATCCGGGCAACGTCGCGCAGGCTTCGCGGAGACCATTTCAGGCGTGGCATTCGGGGGCCTCGGCGTCCTCACCCGCTTCGAGTTTGCCCAGCCAAGCGTCGGCTTCTTCGGCGGTCGCATGCAAGCCGGTAGCCTGATAGTCGTTCCAGGCCGCCAGCGCGTCTGCCCGAAATTGCTCGCGCTTCTCTTCGCGGCTCACATACTGCTCGACGGCTTCGCGCATGATCCAGTGCGCCGACCGGCGGCGCGCCGAGGCGAGCCGCTGCACACGTTCCTTGAGTTCAAAGTCGATCTTCAGGCTGGTGGTTGCGCTAGCTGGCATAATGGGTACTCCAAGGTGCTACTTAGAAATACTATAGCACACCACGCGCCTCCTTCAGATACCCCAACCACTCCTCCATCCCCGCGCCGGTTTTGGCCGAAGTCTCGAAGATCCGTATCCCCGGTCGAATCTCGTTGATATTCCTGAGCGCCGTCTCGCGGTCGAAGCCGCACGGCTCTGCAATATCCATCTTGGTAATAACCGCGGCGTCGGCCGAGTTGAACATCGTGGGATACTTCAGCGGCTTGTCCTCACCCTCGGTCACGCTCAGCAGGACCACGCGAATCTTCTCGCCCAGGTCGTAGCTGGACGGGCAAACCAGGTTGCCCACATTCTCGATAAACAAATAGTCCAGCCCGCCCAGCGCCACGCCCTCCCATCCGTCCAAGTGCTTGCCGATCATCTCCGCGTCCAGGTGGCAGATTCCATGCGTGTTAATCTGCCGAACCGGCGCGCCGCTCGCCGCCAGCCGCCGCGCATCGTTGTCCGTCTCCAAGTCGCCCACCAGCGCCGCAACCCGCGCTCCTCGCTCCCGCAGCTCCCGCAGCGTCCGTTCCAGAAACGCCGTCTTGCCCGTCCCAGGGCTGGAGACCAGATTCAGTACCAGCACCCCGGCGGCCGCATAGCTCGCCCGCAGCCCCGCCGCCAGTTCGTCGTTCTTCTTCAGAATCCCCCGCCTCAACTCGACAATCCTGGTAGTCATGCCTTCACCTCATCGTCATCAATCTCTATGGAATCGATCTCCAACTCGCGCCCTTGCCGCATCTCGCTCGACGGCTCCCCGCAGCGCGGACAGCGGAAGCACTGCACGCCTTCCAATTCGACATCCTTCCCGCACGTCTCGCAGTGCATCACCACCGGCAGCACATTCACCACCAGCCGCGAGCCTTCCAACGGCGTCCCTTCCGCCGCGATCCCCCAACAGAACTCCAGCGACTCCGGAACCACCGACGCCAGCGCCCCCACGCGCAGCCGCACCTCGACCACCCGCGCGCCGGGATAGGCATTCACCGACTCGGTCACCGTCTCGACAACGCTCGTAACAATGGAAAGTTCATGCATAAAAGATGGATTCTACGCCCCCGCCAACCTGGCCGCCCGCCAATGCCCCTATATGTAAGATGAAAGCAGCAAGCATAAGGATCGTCCCCATGCCCAATCCAGCCGCCCAAGAACCGTCCGCCGCCCCGTCCCTGCCTGCCGCTTCCCGTCTCGCCCTCAGCCATCTGGCCCCCGCCGCCGTGCAGTCGGAGATTCGCGCCATGAGCCTGGAGTGCGACCGGATTGGCGGCATCAATCTGGCCCAGGGCGTCTGCGACACGCCCGTCCCCGCGCCGGTGCAGGAGGGCGCGATCAAGGCCATCCACGACGGCCACAACATCTACACCCGCCTGGACGGCATCGCCCGCCTGCGCAACGCCATCTCCGCGAAGCAGACCCGCGACTATGGCCTGGACTACGACCCGGACAGCGAGATCCTGGTCACCTCGGGCGCTACAGGAGGCCTGCACGCCGCCGCCATGGCCCTGCTGAATCCCGGCGACGAGGCTGTGCTCTTTGAACCCTTCTACGGCTACCATGTCGCCACGCTAAAGTCGCTGCGCATCACGCCGGTTCTGGTCCCGCTGGCCGAGCCGGACTGGGCTCTCGATCTCGACGCCCTGCGCGCCGCCATCACCCCACGCACCCGCGCGCTCATTCTGAACACTCCCTCCAATCCCTGCGGCAAGGTCTTCTCGCGCACCGAACTGGAAGCCCTCGCGGCCGTCGCCCAGAAGCACGACCTATTCGTCTTCACCGATGAGATCTACGAGTACTTCGTCTACGATGGCGCGCACCACATTCCGATAGCCTCGCTCCCCGGCATGAGGGAGCGGACGATTGCCATCTCAGGCTTCTCGAAGACATTCTCGGTGACGGGCTGGCGTCTGGGCTACGTCCTGGCCGATGCTCGCTGGCTGGGCGCCATGGCTTACTTCCACGACCTCACGTACGTCTGCGCGCCCTCGGCCTTCCAGCACGGCGCAGCCGCCGGCCTCGAAGAGCTTCCGCCCAGCTTCTACGCGCAGCTCGCCGCCGACTACGAATCCAAGCGCGCCCGCATTCTCTCGGCTCTCCGCGACGCCGGTCTTGAACCCAGCGTCCCCGCCGGCGCGTACTACGTCCTGGCCAGCGTGGGCCATCTCCCCGGCAAGACCGCGGCGGAGAAGGCCCGCCATCTCCTGGCCTCGACCGGAGTAGCCGCTGTGGCCGGCTCCGCCTTCTTTCGCCCCGGCCATGGCGAGAATCTGTTACGCTTCTGCTTCGCCAAGAAGGACCGCGACTTGGACGAGGCCTGTGAACGGCTGCGCAGGCTAGAACCGGTTGCATAAATCGGCCAGGTAGCGCTGGCCTCCCGGTCCACGCTGCACTGTGCACCAACAGCAAAAGATGCCCAGAGTTGTAGACTGACTCGCGTACCCCTCGCCCGCGCCTCTCCGGTAGACTGGTAGGGCGATGAATTCCACGCACAAATTGCTGGCCGCCGCGCTGGCCTCGACGCTGCTCCTGGCCGGCTGCGGAACGCCGGGAGCGCCGCTGCCGCCCTCGCTCAATCTGCCGGACCCGGTCACGGATCTCGCCGCCACTCGCGCGGGCAATCAGGTGACCCTCACCTGGACGATGCCCAAAAAGAACACCGACAAGCTGCTGCTGAAGAGCAACATCGCGGTTCAAGTCTGCCGCAAATCGGCCTCGGGTGCTTGCGATCCGGCTGAAGACGAACTCTCGTTTGCTCCCGGAGCCGACGGCGCATTCACCGAGACGCTGCCCGCCGCGCTGGCTGCCGGAGCGCCACGCCCGCTGAGCTACTTTGTCGAACTCAGGAACCGCAACGGCCGCTCCGCTGGCCCCTCGAACGCCGCTCTGGTTGTGGCCGGCGCAGCGCCCGCGCCCGTCGCCGGCCTAGCCGCCGAAGTGCAAAAGGACGGCGTGGTTCTCCGCTGGACGGCCTCAGCCCAGGAGAAATCGTCGCCCACCGCCATTCGCCTCCACCGCAAACTGCTGACCCCGCCCGCCGCCAAGCCTCAGCAGGAACTGCTGGCGCCCCAGCCTGAGCCGGCCGAACAGGACCTGCTCGTGGAATCCTGCGCAGAGGATGCAGACCGAGGCATGTGCCGCGCCCTGGACAAGAACATTCGCTTCGGCCAGACCTATGAGTACCGCGCCCAGCGCGTCGCTCGCGTTACAGTGGACGGCAAACCCTTGGAATTGGCTGGCGAGCTTTCCGCTCCGGTGCGCGTCGAGGCTCTGGACATCTTTCCGCCCGAGCCGCCCACCGGTCTGGCCGCCGTGGCCGCGACCGGAGATGGCAGCGCCCAGACAGTGATCGACCTGAGTTGGCAGCCGGTCACGGACGCCAACCTGGCAGGCTACATTGTCTATCGACGGGAAGGTCAAGCCGCCTGGCAGCGCATCTCGCCCGCCGCGCCCCTGGTTCCTCCGGCCTTCCGCGATACTGCCGTCCAACCCGGCCACACTTACCGTTACGCCGTCAGCGCCATCGGCCAGAACGGCCACGAAAGCGCCCGCTCCACCGAGACCGATGAGACCGTGCCCAACCCCTGACGGCCTGCGCAGAACCAGCCGACTCCCCCGGAGAGTTTCTGTTTTGGTAGAATGATGGCTACAAGGAATGAGCGGCGGCCGGCAACGCCGGTTTAGGCGAGGTGGACGATGAGTATTCTTTTGAATCCGGAATTGGAGCAAAGGATAGCCGTCAAGGTGCAAAGCGGGCGTTATCGCTCGCCCGCCGAAGTGATTGAAGAAGGGCTTGACTTGCTGGAAGCACGGGACCTCGCGCCTCAAACCTCTGCCGCGCCGAATGAGCCTCCCATCTGGGAGACCATCGTCAAGATTGGGAAGAAGATCCCGGAGGAAGAATGGGCGGGGATTCCCACTGATCTGGCGCGGAACCTGGACCACTACCTGTACGGATCCCCGAAAGCTTCGGAATGACGCATGTTTTTGCGGATACGTGTTACTGGATCGCGCTGCTCAGTCCGCGGGATGAGTTGCACAGCCGGGCACAAAACGTCTCATCAACACTTTCCGCGGTTTCAATTCTCACCAGCGATGCAGTCTTTACTGAACTATTGAACGGCTTTGCTGAGCAGGGCTCGCGCTTTCGCTTCGTTGCATCAACCGCCGTTGCTGTTCTCAAGAAAGATCCAAAAGTGATCGTGGTCCCGCAGTCGCCTGAATCATTCAATCGAGCATTTGATCTTTATTGCGAAAGGTCCGATAAAGGCTGGAGCCTGACAGACTGTTCCAGCTTTCTGATCATGTGGCAATACGGCATCGATTCAGCGCTCACTTTCGATAAGCACTTTGAGCAGGCGGGCTTCAGCGCTCTGCTGCGGTAGAGTCGATTGATCCGGCTTCTCCTGAAAATCAGAGCAAGGAAATCTCTCATGAGATACTGCCGCTTCCGATTCGAGAATCAAACTCATTACGGCAAGGTGGAAGATCGCGACGGCGAACCTTGGATCGCAGATCTAGCTCGCGCGCCCGAAGAAGACCTGGCCTTCCGTCTGGAGCACCATCGCTCCACCTCCCTCAGCTTCGGCTTCGAGCCCATGCCCCTCAACTCCGCCGAGCTGCTCCCGCCAGTCACGCCCTCGAAGATCGTCTGCGCGGGCCGCAACTATCGCGACCACGTCAAGGAGATGGGCAGCGAACTACCCGCCGAGCCGCTGATCTTTTTCAAGCCGGTATCGGCGCTGCTCAGGCCTGGAGGAGTGGTGCGCATGCCGCGAGCTTCGGCTCGCGTGGACTACGAAGGTGAGCTGGCGCTGGTCATCGGCCGCCGCATCCGCAATCTGAAAGCGGAAGACTGGCGCTCCGCCATCCGCGGCTACACGCTGGCCAACGACGTGACCGCCCGCGACCTGCAAAACAAGGACGGCCAATGGACCCGCGCCAAGGGCTTCGACACCTTTTGCCCGGTCGGCCCCATCGTCAGCGACGAACTGGACCCCGAAGCCGGCCTGACTATCGAGACGCGCGTCAACGGCGAGCTGCGCCAGCACGGCTCGACCCTCGACTTCATCTTCCCCATCCCCAAGCTGCTCGCCTGGATCACCGCCATCATGACCCTGGAAGAAGGCGACCTGGTGCTGACCGGAACCCCCGCCGGAGTGGGCCCGCTCCAGGCCGGGGACAAAGTAGAAGTCATCATCCACGGATTTGGCGTTTTGGCTAACACCTTTCAGCTTGAAGAACACCAGGAGTGAGGCGCTTCTGTTGCGCCCAGCTAGAGAGGCAACGTGGATTCACTCGGCGATAGCTCGATCGGGTGTTGAAAAGCCTTGCGGTAATAAATCAGGATCGCGACAATCGCAATGCAAAATAAAACTCCGAAGCTGAACGATGCGGTGTACATCATGGTCTGAAACCGCTCAGGCAACTGCGGCTGCATGGGAGTCATGCTCTGTTGAATCTCCGCGCTGTAGCGCAAGATCAGCGAGGGATTCACGAGATAAACAGCGGTATTCACCACCCCGAGGGCCTGAACGGCCAGAGCGAGCCGCCAGGCCCACTGCTTCAACTGCCACAGCCCGATCCCCACCAACGCAGCCAGGACGGCAAAGACGAGATAGAGCGCCGCCTTCCCCCATCCATTCAGAATCCAACCAAAGATCGCACCCGGCAAGGGAAGAAAAGCCATCAGCAGGCAAGAGACAGCCCCAATCAAGTTCAGCACGGCAAGCACGGAAATCAGGAATGGGCGGCGGCTCTCCACAACCTCGCCAGTCGTGCCGGCAAATGCCTCGCGCACCCTTTTCCGATTGAAGTAAACCAGCCAGAAAACTCCCAGGGCGCAGACGAATCCGTAAAAGAAAGCCATCCCTCCAAACATGACCTTGGTCATTGCCTGCACGGTCTCGGCCTGGGATGCATCCATGCCGGACGGCACAGGCAGGGGAACCAACATCACGCATAGCGTGCCCAGAGATGAAACCAATCCGAAGAGCGCCGAAATGCCGCCTATCACGAGCATGGAGTAGCGCGCCCAGCGGCGCAGCCGGATAAGTCCCACCGCAGTCAGGATTCCCCAGGCCGCCAGAGCAACGAAGAAGACGCAGAGGACGTACATGAAAGCCGGCATCCATCCAGGCATTGGCGCGTTAGTTGTCGCGCCGGGAAACCCGCCGGAACGAATTTGCGTCTGCGAAATAGCTCCACTAAACGCCATGCCGAGGGCCATCAGCAACTGAAAGAGCGACCCCAGGATGAGAAGAACTGCGGAAAAAACCACTCCGGACGGACGCTTCATGACTTCTCCTTCGCGCTGAATCGATGCTGAGAATTCCAACGCAAGCCGATTTGAACTAAGACTTCAGCCGGTTGTCCCGGCTACACAGCAATATAGCACTCCTAACTCGGTCCGCGATCCTTGCGCGCAGTGCCAGGGCGCAAACGATCCAAGAAGCGGTACACTGGAGCCGAAGGCGCTCGAAGCGCGAATCGCCCATCCCCAGGAGGCATCATGCCGCAGAATCTACTTGACCAGTTGCGCAAGTTCACAGTCGTCGTCGCCGACACCGGCGACATCGAAGCGATTGGAGAGTTTCGTCCCCAGGACTCGACCACCAACCCATCGCTGATTACCGCCGCCGCCCAATTGCCGCAGTACCAGCCCATCGTGGACAGCGTCTTGCTGGAAGCCCGCAAGGAACTCGGAAGCGGCGCGACCGATGCGGCCATCGCCAACCTCGCCTTTCAGCGGCTGGCCATCGCCTTCGGCAAAAAGATTCTGGCCATTGTTCCCGGCCGCGTCTCGACGGAAGTGGACGCGCGGCTCTCTTACGACACTGCGGCCACCATCGCCCAAGCCCGCTCCATCATTGCGCAATACGACGCCGAAGGCATTGGCCGCGAGCGCGTGCTGGTCAAGATCGCTTCCACCTGGGAGGGCATTCGCGCCGCGGAGGTGTTAGAGCGCGAAGGCATTCATTGCA
The DNA here is from genome assembly GCA_049522975.1 of Occallatibacter sp. Classification (GTDB taxonomy): domain Bacteria; phylum Acidobacteriota; class Terriglobia; order Terriglobales; family Acidobacteriaceae; genus Telmatobacter. The sequence continues at coordinate 30,705 of JBEKNI010000035.1, forward strand.
ACCTGACCCTGCTCTTTGGCTTGCATCAGGCCATCGCGGCGGCCGAGGCCGGCGTTACGCTGGTCTCGCCTTTCGTCGGCCGCATCCTCGACTGGTACAAGAAGGAGACCGGCAAGGATTATCACGGCGCCAGCGATCCCGGAGTTATCTCCGTGACCAATGTTTATAACTACTATAAAAAATTCGGTTATAAAACGCAGGTGATGGGCGCCAGCTTCCGTAACATCGGCGAGATTTGCGAACTGGCCGGCTGCGATCTGCTGACCATTTCGCCGCAACTGCTGGCCGAGTTGGAAGCCACCGAGGGCGATTTGCCGCGCAAGCTCTCGCCCGATGCCGCCCGCGCGCTGCCCCTTGGAAAAATCACCGTGGACAAGGCCGCCTTCGAGCGCCTCCACGCCGCAGACCGCATGGCCACCGACAAGCTGAAGGAAGGCATCGAAGGCTTCTCGGCCGCGCTCGTCAAGCTGGAAACCCTGCTCGCCAAGCGCTTGGCCGAGCTGGAAGCGGTTAACAGTTGAGGTTTTCCATCCTTTCGCGTGCTTTGCGAAAGGATGGAAAACCCAACTTTGTTTGAGTTATCCTCGGCCAAAGCTATCGGGATTACTCCGACCAGACGGCCAACACGTTTCCGGCGCCGTCAGAAAAGTGAAATCGGCGGCCGCCCGGAAACTCGAAAACAGGCACAACGATGCTCCCGCCCGCAGCCACAATCGCAGCTTCGGTCGCCGCCAGATCCGCCGAGTAGATAACCACGAGCGGCGCATACTTCGGCGGTGCTTCGTGGGCATCGGTCCTGTAGAAGCCGCCGCCTTCCACGCCTTGCCCGGTGAAGCTGATGTAGTCCGGACCCCAGTCCTGGAAGGTCCAACCGAAGACCGCTGCGTAGAACTCCTTGGTCCGCTCGATGCTGGTGGATGCAAACTCGATGTAAGAGATCTTGTTGTGCTGTGCTGGATTGCTCATGGCATTTCTCCTGTGCGTTGAACTGCGTGGAGTCGAAGGAAAGGCGGTGCGAATGCAAGGCGCAGGCACACCTTTCCCGGTGTGCTCTCGAAACGCCCCCATCCGCATTCCCTCAAGAGCCGGAGAGTGCAGGTAGAGTCCGCTAGGCCGTGCGTGGCAGCGAACTCGCGAGGTACGAAGACAGATTACCAGAATCTCGCACCGTCCGCATAGAACTTCGGCGAAAATTCAGCGCCCCAGCCAGATCGAGACGCCGCCGGTAATCGAGCGGCCCGGCATGGCAACGCCGCGAATCTCTTGATAGCCGGTGTTACTCAGATTCCCCAGGCGAAGATACGGGCGAATCTTCCCCGCGTCATGCATCAGCGCGGAATTCCACACGGGATAAGCGGTTGTATTCCACGGCGGGATGCCCGGCTGCTGATAGGGCTTTGCGATCGCGACAGAGTTAGTTACGGTGAGAGTATGCCCCAGCACGGCCGTCCAGATGGCATGAAGATTCTGAACAGGGTAATTAAGAGCATATTCCGATTGCAGGCCACCCAAGGGCGGTTGAGCGCCGGCCAGTCCGGTCCATGTGATCTGGACTCTCTGCCCCTTCGCAGGCAGCCAAGTTGCAAAAACCTCGCCTCCGGCAAAGTGCAGGCCGCTGAGATTGACCGCGCACCATATGTTGGCCGGACACCATGCGGGAAGAAGAGGATTCGGAAGAGCCGAGGCGCGTACATAATCGATTGCATCGTGCTGGCGAGAATAGAAGCCCGCAACTGAAACGGAAAGGCGGCCGGCTGGATTCCAATCGGCGCCCGCTTCGCCGGACCAGGTTGACTCCGGCTTCAAATTCGCATTGCCGACGGTAACCGGATCGGAGTAATAAAGGTCCGTGTAAGTCGGAAGCCTGAATCCGTAGCCCCCGCTGGCCCTCAGCTTCAAGCTATCGATCAGGCGCAGACTGCCCGCCAGATGCGGTGCCAGCGCTGATTGCAGCCCGCCCGAGAATAACTCTTCGCGCAGACCGCCGGAGAGGTTCCAGCGGCTCTTTGCGGGCCTCAGGTCAATGTCCACATAACCCGCGCCGCGATTGCGGGCGTGAAGACCGAGCGCGAGCGACCGGACTCCTCCTGAAAGGTTGTAACTGCGAATGTTATCTCCGTCCGATTCCAGCCCGACGAGAAGAACTGATGAGGATTTAATCGGAAAAGTGTGGCTCAAAGAGCTCTGCCAGGAGCCATCGAGATGATTGTTTTCATAGGGAGAAGGATTGTTGCGCGCCAAAATGTACTCGTCTGTATGGCGCCGATAACCGAAAGCGGCCACGGTGCGGCTGCCGAACTCCTGGCGTCCGGAAGCAAACCATCCCTTGGTCCGTTCCCAAGAGTTATAAGGTCCGTAAAACTGATTTGCGCCGAAGGAGCGGTCGCTTGTTGCAAAGAGCAGGTCGGAGATCCCGAGCCGCGAACTCACCCAGCTTTCAGAAGAAGCGTCTTCGTTGCGGTAGTCGCGATCATTTTGGCAATCCGAATAGAGTTGCTGAGTAGTACAGTTGCCAGTGAAGGCATTGCCAACGTAACTGGGCGCCGCCAGAAATCCTGTTGAGAAGTTGCGGTTCGCGGTCAGCCGGCTGCTCCATTGCTTGCGCGCGAGAGCCCCCAGCAGCGATTCCTCGTTCTCGCCGAAGCTGCCGTCTCCCGCGCGCAGGCGCAGCGATGAGGCGGAGGGCGCGGCGGTGAGAAAGTCAGCCACGCCGCTCAATGCATCCGCTCCGTGCAGCGTGGAGCCCGCGCCGTGCAGCACTTCAATCGAATCCATCGCGTCGAGAGGAACGGGCAAGTCGAGATTGTGATGCGCGGTCTGGCTGTCGTTGACGCGGAAGCCATTCACCAGCACCAGCGCCTGTTCGAAGGTTCCTCCGCGCAGAACCAGGTCCGCTTGTCCGCCGCCCGCGCCGCGCTCTTCGAGAAATACCGACGAGTCCTGGCCGAGTAAATCCTGCGGCGACTCCAGAGTTAGGCTCAGGTCTTCGACCGGCAGCACCACCACCGAAGCGGAAGACTCCGCCAACGGCACGGGAGTCGCCGAACCGAGAACCACCAGTGTCTCAGTGGGATGGGGAAGCGGGGCGGGTTGAGGCGCAGGCGCCGATTGCGCGCTAACTCGCTGCGCGCAGGCTGCCAGCAAAAGGCAACCCGCAATGGGCAGTGTTCTCAGGCAAGACATGGGAATGATGAATGACCTCATGGGGAAGTGTGAGTTACTCGCCGGCTGGATAACTTGCAGCCAGGTTACAAAATATAGCGCGACAAATCCTGATCCTTCACGATGGATGCAACCATCTTCTTCACATACTCTGCGTCGATCGGAAAGACCTTCTCCGTGCCGGACGCGGTAGTGCGTTCTTCGTAAGGCAAAGGCGTGGAAGACTCGTTCTTGATGGCCTCTTTCAGCGCCTCGGCCGCCGCCTCGTCCGGGGCGCGTCTGGCCACGTCGGGCGCCAGGAAGCTCACGTCCTCCAGCACTCGCTCCATAATAGTATGCAGCCGCCGGGCGCCGATATTCTCAGTTTGCTCATTCACCTTGAAGGCAAACTCCGCCATCTCGCGCAAGGCCTCAGGCGAAAACTCCAGCTTGACTCCTTCTGTCTCCAGCAGCGCCGAGTATTGCTTGGTCAGCGAAGCCTTAGGCTCGGTGAGAATGCGCAGAAAATCATCGACAGTGAGCGACTTCAACTCCACCCGGATGGGAAAGCGGCCCTGTAACTCAGGGATAAGATCGCTGGGTTTGGAAACATGGAACGCGCCGGCGGCGATGAAGAGAATGTGGTCGGTGCGCACCATGCCGTAGCGCGTATTCACCGTCGTTCCCTCCACGATGGGCAGTATGTCGCGCTGCACGCCCTCGCGGGAAACGTCAGGCCCGTGGCCGCTCTCGCGCCCGGCGATCTTGTCTATCTCATCAAGAAAAACAATTCCATTGGATTCGACCCGCTCCACCGCCGCGCGGTTCACCGAATCCATGTCGATCAGCCGGCCTTCCTCCTCATCCACTAAGTAGTCGAAGGCATCCGAAACCTTCATCTTGCGCTTCTTCGAGCCGCCGCCGAAGATGTTAGGCAGCATGTCCTTGAGGTTCATCTCCATATCTTCAAGGCTCTGGTTCGAGATGATTCCGAACTGCGGCATTCCGCGCTCGCGCACATCGAGCTCGACCATGCGTTCGTCGAGCTTGCCGTCGCGGAACTGTTGGCGCAGCTTCTCGCGGGATCGCTGATAACTTTCCGTGCCGGGCAGCGTGAGCTGGCCCTCCTGCGCAGGCGGCGGAGGCGGCAGCAGCACATCGAGTAGCCGCTCCTCGGCGTTCATCTCGGCGCGGTCTTCCACCTCTTCCAGCCGCTCCTCGCGCACCATGTCGATGGCTATCTCAACTAAGTCGCGAATCATCGACTCGACATCGCGGCCCACATAGCCCACCTCGGTAAACTTCGAGGCTTCCACCTTGAGAAACGGCGAGCCTGTCAGCTTCGCCAGCCTGCGCGCGATCTCGGTTTTGCCCACGCCCGTCGGGCCGATCATGATGATGTTCTTGGGCATGATGTCGTCGGCAATGTCGGGGGGAAGCTTCTGGCGGCGCTGGCGGTTGCGCAGCGCAATGGCCACGGCGCGCTTAGCGGCCTTCTGGCCGACGACGTGTTTGTCGAGCTCAGTGACAATCTCGCGCGGAGTCAGCTCGTCGAGCGAGAGCTCCTGTTCTTCGGCGGATGCGGGTAAATAAATGGCCATGGATCAATAGGACATGCGGGTGCTTGCCGCTAGCCCTTCAACTCCTCAATCGTAACGTGGTCGTTGGTGTAGATGCAGATATCGCCGGCGATTTTCATGGCCTTTTCGGCGATCTCGCGGGCGCTCATGTCAGTGTTTTCCATCAGCGCGCGCGCGGCAGCCGAGGCATATGGGCCGCCAGACCCGATTGCGGCCAGCGGCTCGTCGGGATCGATCACATCGCCCGAACCGGAGATCAAGAAGGTCTGCGCTTGATCGGCCACCACCAGCAGCGCCTCCAGATTGCGCAGCATTTTGTCGGTGCGCCAGTCCTTGGCCAGCTCGACGGCTGCGCGGTTCAGGTTGCCGGCGTACTGCTCCAGCTTGGACTCGAAGCGGGCAAAGAGCGAGAAGGCGTCGGCCGTGGAGCCGGCGAATCCGGCCAGAATCTTGTCCTGATAGAGGCGGCGAATCTTCTTGGCCGAATGTTTCAGCACGTGGTCGCCCAGGGTGACCTGCCCATCGGCGGCCATCACCACCTGGCCGTTGCGCCGCACGCAAATCACGGTAGTCGAATGAATCCCGCTGCGAATCCGGGAATTCGGCGCCGTGGTGGAACTCTTGCTTGAAGCCATGAAGAAACCTCTGAAAACAGGGCGTCCGGCGGGCCGGAACTCATTGAAGATGCAGTCACGAGTATATCGCAGCGCGAGACCGGAGAGTGCTGCATCCTGAAGGCCGAGCAGCGCGCGCCGCTCAGCCGGGTTCCTCCGAGTCCCGCTGCGGTATCCTTGAGTCTGGAACCCAAGGGGAAGAGCCCCGCCTCCAATGACCCACTTCAACCCGAATGCATGGGAAATCGCCGCCGCTTCGGCTCTGGTCGCGGCGCTCGTTGCCGTGGGGCTTTGGCGAATCTTCCGCAAGCGACCGACGCCGGAAGAGATCGAGCGGGCGCGCCGCAAGTTTCTGGCTCACTCCGGACGGCTGGTGGACGGCATGTTGCTCGACATCTGCGAGGTTGAGGCCCCGGCCAGGTCAAAGAATGAGCCGGCCCGCACGCTCACCATGCTGGTCTACCACTATCGCATCGGCGGCGTGGACTACGAGTCTTCGCAGGACATCACCGACATGCGCGGCGTGGTGGATGCGGCCGAGGTGCGGGCGGGCTTTCCTTGCACCGCCCGCTACCAGCCGGGCAGCCCTCAGAACAGCATCGTGGTGGCAGAGGAGTGGACCGGCCTGCGGGCAGGGCTGCCGGTGCTGCCCGCCATCGAGGACCCCAACCCGCTCGATACCACCCATCTCGACGGCATGCGCCCCGGCCGCGGCTAAGCGGCCACCCCGGACCAGCCACATCCGGGCCAGCGTATCGGCCCCTCCAAACCTCCCCGGCGCGATAGATTAAGGAGTGGTGCTTCCCCGCCTGAACCTCTTCCGGCTGCGCCAGCCGTCGCTTCTTCGCGGCGTTCTGCTCGCCCTCGGCGCGCTAGCGGCCAGTCTGTGCCTGGCCGGCCTTCCCTTCGTTGACGTGCCTCGCGCCTCGTCCTGGCAGATTCTTCTGGCGGCCATTGTCTTCTGGGGGATGGTTGAAACCGCTCGCTGCCTTGGCCGCCGCTGGAGCCTCTACCACGCCGGCGTGCTCATCCTGCTCTACTCCGAGTTGATGATTCTCGCCATGGTGTTGTTCTTTTGGGTCTATCTTTGAGAGGTTGGCGCCGGCCTGCTGGCCGTCCGGGCTGCCAAAGCTGCTCGCCGCCGTGTACGATAATCGAGAACAATTCCCTGGATTCAGTTGCGCCAAACTCGGTTGCAAAACCAAAGCCATCGAAGGATCGGAGGAGAAAATGCTCAAGGGATTTCGCGATATTATTTTGCGTGGAAACGTGGCTGACCTGGCTGTCGCAGTGATTTTGGGCGCGGCCTTCAATGCCATCGTGACCTCGCTGGTGAAAGATGTCTTGACCCAGTTGATCGCCGCCATCGCGGGCAAGCCGGACTTCAGTTCCCTGGTGCTAAAGCTAAATGGCACACCTATCATGATTGGCAACTTCTTGAACGCCGCATTCTCGTTCCTGATCGTGACCAGCGTCGTCTATTTTGGGATTGTTTTGCCCTTGAACGCGATGCTGGCAAGGGTCAAGAAATGCGAACCTGTAGCCGCGCCCTCGACAAAACCTTGCCCAGAATGTCTCAGTGAGATTCCGCTGGCCGCCCGCCGCTGCGCCCATTGCGCCCAGCCAGTAGCATAGAGAGTGGCCAGAGCGTCGCGGATTTTCACCCTCGCCCACTGCATTCACGGTTCTAAGGAAGCTCAAATCAAGCCGGTTTTGTATCAGGGCACGACTTCAGTCGTGCCGCAGTGCCTATGAATCGATACTGGCTTTAGCCCCTACGGGAATGCAAAGCGTTTAGCCGAACTGAATCAGAGCTTCCGTAAAGAGAGGATTCCATCATGAGCTTGCCAAGGCCGCTCGTCCTTTTCTTTCTTCTTGCGCTCGTTCCCGTTTCGCTTTCCGCGCAGAGCCCTGCGCAGCCCGCGTCCGCAGTCTTCGGCTATCGGGACTTCGCCGCCCAAGCCAAAATCGAGGAGAAGTTTCTTGCTGTTCCCGATCCGAAGTTGGCCGGCGAGGCTCTGAAGACCCTCACCGCCGAGCCTCATCTGGCCTCGACCCCAGCCGACCGCAAGACCGCCGATTTCGTGGCGAAGAAGTTTCGCTCGGCCGGCCTGGAAACCGAGATCGTTGCTTATCGCGTGCTGATGAACCAGCCCAAGGCGGTGCGCGTCGAGGCCTGGGACCAGAGCGGCAAGCTGCTCATGAGCGGCCCCACCCGCGAGCACGTGGACGGCGACCCTTACCAGGACGACCCCCGCGTCGCAATCCCCTTCAACGGCTCCTCCGGCTCCGGCGACCTCACCGCCGAAGTGGTCTACGCCAACTACGGACGCCTGGAGGATTTCGACTATCTCGCCGCCCAGCACATCGACCTCAAGGGCAAAATCGTCCTGGTCCGCTACGGTGCTAACTTCCGCGGCGTCAAAGTCTACCTTGCCGAGCAGCGCGGCGCTGTGGGCGTCCTGATCTACTCCGACCCGCAGGATGACGGGTACTACAAGGGCGACGCCTGGCCCAATGGACCCTGGCGGCCGGAGACAGGCATCCAGTACGGCTCCGTCCAATACATCTTCAAGTATCCCGGCGACCCGGAGACCCCTGGCGTGGCTTCGACGCCCGACATGCCCGACACGGCCCGCGTTTCGCCCTACGGCAGCCAGCCCCATATCATCTCCATCCCGCTCAGCTACCACGACGCCGCGCCGATTCTGCAAGCTCTCAAAGGCCCCGGCGTTCCGCAGGGCTGGCAAGGCGCGCTGCCCTTCCGCTATCACGTTGGAGCGGCTGCCGGGCAGGGCGCCGTGCGGGTCCATCTGCTCTCCGAGCAGGATTATCAACGCCGCATCATCTGGGATGTGATCGGCAAGGTCAAAGGCGGCGAATACCCCGACGAGTGGGTCATTGTCGGCAATCACCGTGACGCCTGGATCTACGGCGCAGTCGATCCCTCCAGCGGCACCGCCGCCATGCTCGAATCCGTCCATGGCATCGGCGCTCTTCTCAAGCAGGGCTGGCGGCCCAAGCGCACCATCGTCTTCGCCAGTTGGGACGCCGAGGAGGAGGGCCTCATCGGCTCGACCGAGTGGGTCGAGCAAAACGCCCAAGCACTGGAGCGGGCCGTGGCCTACTTCAACACCGATGTAGCTGTCTGCGGGCCGGATTTCTCCGCTAACGCCGTCCCCTCGCTCAAGCAGTTTCTCCGCGAGCTGACCCGCTCGGTTCCCAGCCCGATGGGCGGAACGGTCTACCAACAGTGGCGCATCAATCACCCCAGCCAAAGCCAAAGTCCGAGCCAGACCGAGCACCCGTCCCAAGACGAGGAGGGCGGCTCGAACGCTCCGCTTGAACCAGGCGAAGAGATTCATGTGGGCGACCTCGGCTCCGGCTCCGACTTCACGCCCTTCTTCCAGCACGCCGGCGTACCCTCCACCGACATCGGCTCCGGCGGCCCTTACGGCGTCTACCACTCCGTCTTCGACAACTTCGCTTGGTACACCCAGAATGCCGACTCGAGTTTCACCTATCTGCAGGAGATGGCCCGCGTCCTTGGCCTGGAGGCCCTGCGCATGGCCGACGCCGACGTGCTGCCGTACGACTATTCCGCTTACGCCGGGGCGATTTCCTCCTACATTCAAGCGGCCAAGAGCAAAGCCGAGGGAGCTGCCTCGCGCGAGCGCGCGGCAGGCGATTCCAGCGAAAGGTCCACAAAAAAATGGTGGAAGCCCTCTGAACCGGAACCCCGCGCATTGGACTTTGCCGCCGCGCAAGCCGCCGCCGCTCGCTTTTCCTTGGCGGCCGAGCGCGCTCACAGCCTGCAAATCGCCGCCTCGGGCGACCTGGAAAAACTGAACTGGACCCTCCGCCAGACCGAGACCGCCCTCCTCTCCGCGGCCGGCCTGCCCAACCGCCCCTGGTACCGGCACACCATCTACGCCCCCGGCGAATTCACCGGCTACTCCGCGGTTGTCATCCCCGGCGTCAACGAGGCTATCGACGCCAAAGACCTCAATCGCGCCGCCCAGCAGCTAACCGTCCTCACCCAGGCCCTGACCCGCGCCGCGCAGACGCTGGAGGGCGCGCGGTAAGCCAGCCCCGCGCCGTAGGCGCAACGGTTATTAGGGGGATGCGAACCAAATACTTCATCCGGAGTCCCGTAGGGACGGCGCTCATGCTCCGCGCCCCTTCACGTTCTTGCAAGAAGTATGGAAATACACAAACCCCCGCGGCCTCCGCAGTTGTCAAACTTCTGCTGCCACCTCCGCCCCGCCGACCCGGCTCGTCAACAAGCCGAATTTTCAGGTCCTTGAATCCAAAAGACTTATTCCAAAATTGCGCTGCGCATAATTACGTTCATCCGGCACACAATCGAAGAAGTAGCAGGAGCGGGCCTTCACTGACCACTGTTCACTGTTCACTGTCCACTGACCACTGACCACTGACCACTGTCCACTGTCCACTGAAAGGACACCATGACCGCAGAATCCGCCTCGGGACTCGCCTTGGTCCCGGCTATTCCTCTCCCGGCGCTCGACCCCGGCCACAAGCAAACCCGCGCCGCCATC
>JBEKNI010000036.1:0-39857 GCA_049522975.1 Occallatibacter sp.
GCTCACAATCAAAACCCCAAGCCCTTCATCTGGACCGCAAAGGCAAACGACATCCTGGAAAAAGTGACCCGCGCCAAAGCCGTCCTGAATAATAGACGATCTGCTTGAGACACTACACTAGCAACGGCGTCTGACTTGGATGACCTTTGGGGCGCCATGCGCGGCACGGTTACCTTTCTTCCCAGCGTCGATCTAACCGAACCCACCGGCGAAATCTGGGATGCGGAGCAGTGAATGTCTGCCATAGGTGGGAGATCGCGAATCTCGACTGGCGCATATTATTGAAGATCCGTAGCCCAATTCACGGTGGCATGGAGTTCATCCACCTGGGCGAAGGCTCTGTCGTTGGTCACCAGAGTCGCGCCCGTGGCAACGGCGTGGGCGGCAATTTGCAGATCCATATTCTCCAGGCTCTTGCCCGAGGATTCCAGCTTGGCACGGAGCGCGCCGTACGCCCGCGCCTCCTCTCGTCCCCACGGCAGTACCTTCACCGCGGCCAGAAACCACTCCATCCGCTCCCGCAGAGCGGCGGCTTCGGGTCTCTTGGCCAGGCCATAGCGTATCTCCGCTTCCGTAATCACCGAGAGGCGGACAACCTCGTCCTTCGCCAGGCTAAGCATTCGCGCGCGAGCGGCCTTTGATTTGCCCTTGGCGATGTAACTCACCATATTGGTGTCGAGCATGTAGAGAGGCTTCATAGCTCAGGCCGTTCCTGCGGCAACCCCTGAGCGCGATCTGAGGGTGAAAGAAAATCCTCCGGAACGCCCGCCTCATCGAGCGCGGCGAAGATCTCCGCCAAGCTGGCCGGCGCTTGCGAGAGGATCAGGTCGCCATTCCTCGGATCGCGGCGTATGTAGACCTCGCGGCTGGTCAATCTGAAGTGTGCCGGGATGCGGACGGCCTGGCTTCGTCCACTCATAAAGACCTTTGCTTTTTCAAGAACCGCCATCGCTCACCTTTGTTATACAGCATGATATATGACAGAGGAGATGTCAAGCCCCCCTCCCGCAGCGGGAGTGCGGAGAAGATGATTTATCGCGAATCCTCCGCCGCATCCTGATCCACCTAAGGGAAAATGCCGTCACTCGCGGTCCCGGAATTCAGCCGTTTCTGGTAGATCAGCGCCGCCCGGCCCTCCGGGTAGAAGTTCTCCCGCCTGCCTTCGCACAAATATCCCCGTTCCTCGTAGAGCCGGATTGCGGCCGCGTTTCCAGCCTCGACATGCAGCCAGATCAGCTCAGCTCCCGCGGCGCGCGCGGAGCCTTCGATGCGGCCCAGCAACTCCCAGCCCACGCCCCGGCCGCGACCTTCCGGCACAACTTCGATGGTCTGAATGTAGGCCGCGACGCCGCTTCTCCGTTCGGTCCACTCGACGATGGCAAAGCCTGCCATCTGCCCATTCGCTTCCGCAATCCATGTGGCGGAATTCGCCCGCCGGACCAGCGCCCGCATCGTCCTGCGACTGAAGCGAAAGGGCGGCTCAAAGCAGATCTCTTCGAGGGCATAGAGCGCGTCGAAGTCTTGCGGCGTGTAGGGGCGATAATGCACAGTCCAACTCTACGGCACCCGGAAAGCAAAAAGCCATCCCGATAGGATGGCTTTTTGCCTGCGAATCCATCTGCCTTGCTTCTCACCCATCGCGAAGAACGCTATGGATGGGGCACCTGCACACAAAGTTTCTCCAAGACTGAAGCCGTGCTAGCCCTTCGCTTCCAGGTCCGTGATCACGTCGAAGAAGCGCTGGTCGAGGCGGCGGTTGGTGGCGATGGCTTCCTTGATGGTGATGTCGGTGATCTCCAGGCCCCGGAGGACGGCGATGCGGCCCCACTTGCCTTCATGCACCATGTCGATGGCGTGCAGGCCGTACCGCTGGCCAAGCAGGCGGTCGAAGGCCGTGGGAACGCCGCCGCGCTGGGTATGTCCCAGGTTGACGAAGCGGGTCTCGTAGCCGGTCTTCTCCTCGATCAGGTCGGCCAGAGCCTCGCCGATGCCGGAGAGGCGCGCGTGACCGAACGAATCCAACTTGGCTTTCTCATTGATGACCTGGCCCACATTGGGCAGTTTGGCGCCCTCGGCCACCACCACCACGCCGTAGTGCTTGCCGTGGTCGTAGTTGTACTTCAGCAGCGCGCAGACGTGCTCGATGTCGATCTCCTTTTCGGGGACCAGAATCACATGCGCCCCGCCGGCCACTCCGGAGGCATAGGCGATCCAGCCGGCATCGCGGCCCATCACCTCGACCACGATGACGCGGTTGTGCGAGTCGGCGGTGGTGTGAATGCGGTCAACAGCCTCGGTGGCGATCATCACGGCGGTGTCGAAGCCGAAGGTCTGGTCGGTACCGCTGAGGTCGTTGTCAATGGTCTTGGGAACGCCCACCGAGGGCACGCCGTGCTCGCTCAGGAAGAGCGTGACCGACTGCGTGTCGTCGCCGCCCAGGGCGATCAGCGCATCGATCTTGTTCAGCTTCAGAACCTCTTGCACCTTCTCGATGCCGCCGGGAATCTTCTTCACATTGGTGCGCGAAGAGTGCAGGATGGTCCCGCCCTTCAACTGAATGCCGTCGGTATTCTCCAGCGTGAGCGGAATGAAGTTGTTGTCCAGCACTCCGCGCCAGCCGTTAAGGAAGCCGATGAACTCATCGCCATAGTGGTTGATGCCCTTGCGCACAACCGCATAGATCACTGCATTCAGTCCGGGGCAATCGCCGCCGCCGGTCAACAAAGCAACTCGCATCGTAAAATCTCCTGATCAATTTTTGCGCGGCGTTGGAAGCCGGGCCGGGAAGATTTCCCTGAAATGTGCGGCGAGGGCAAGAAATCGCCGGTCTCGACGCCTTAGCCATTTTACTCCACGGCTGTAAAGAAGAATCGTGACCGCGCTCACTCCCGGCGGAGCATCGCCTCACGGGAAGGATGAATTCTCTGCCGGGTTCCCAGGACCAAACCAGGCTTTGTGGCATCCAGGAACGGCGAAGAAATGGCCCCTTTGGGGCGAAAGATGGCGTCCTTGGGGCTCAAAAGGGGGCAAAAACCTCCAGGGGACTGGCTTTCAAGCGGCTGCTTTGCTGGCGGGCATGGCCTGGGCCACCAGACGCACGCCAAGCGCCGCACAGACGCGGCTGATGGTATCAAAGCGCGGCGCGCTATCCGGGCGAAGGGCTTTGTAAAGAGCCTCGCGGGTAATTCCGGCGGCCTTGGCGATCTCCGTCATGCCGCGCGCGCGGGCAATGTCCCCCAACGCCGACGCCAACAGGGCTGCGTTATTCGCTTCCAAAATTCCGGTCAAATAGACAGCGATGCTCTCTTCGTTGTCAAGGTACTGCGCGGGGTCGAATTCCGGCAGATCGTCCACATGAATGGTTTTGCTCATCTCAGGTCCCTTTCGCTTTTCAGCAATGCGGCCAAAGCCTTAGCCCGTTGGATATCTTTCTTCTGTGTGCGTTTGGAACCGCCCGCAAGCAGCACGACGATCTGGGCTCCGCACTGCGTGAATACAGACGCCAGCCCGCGCCGAAGTCTATGCGCAGTTCCATCACGCCATCGCCAATCGCCTTGAAGTCGCCCAGCAAGCCGAAGGTGAGGCACTTGATTCGTTCCACCACCGCGCCGCGTACCTTCAGGTCTTTCAATCCATCAAGCCATGTTGTGAATTCAGGAAGAGGTTTGACGGAAAACATGCCCTAAGTGTAATTGACCGATTACAGAATGTCAAGCAGAGATCAAGGGCCTGTTTAGGCTGTGCTCAACCCAGCGATTGCAGACTTTCTTCGGCCTGGCGGATGCGGGCCAGGCACGTCTCGCGGCCCAGGACGGCCATGGTTGCAAAGAGCGGCGGTGCGTTCTTGCGGCCGCAGACGGCGCCCCGGATGGGCTGAAACATTGGTCCGGCCTTCAGGCCTAAATGCGCGGCTCCGGCGCGCAACGCCTGGTCGAGGGAATCGTGGTCGAAGTTGACGGCGGGCAAAACTTCCAGCGCGTACTCGAGAATGCGGCGGGCGAGAGCTGCATCGCCCTTTTGAGGGATCAGCTCGGCTGGATCGTAGGGGGCGAGTTCTCTGAGAAAGAAGAAGTCGGCGGCGGAGACAGCATCGCGCAGCAGCTTGATGCGTTCGCGGATGAGCGGCGTAACGGCTTGGATTTTCTCAGGCGTTGTCTCGAAGCCGGCCTCCGCGAAGAAGGGCGCGAGCTGGCGGCTGAGCTCCTCGACGCTGAGCGAGCGGATGTGCTCGGCGTTGAGCCAGACGGCCTTCGCGTCGAACGGGTCGTCTTCGGTGAAATTGACGACGGCGTTCGGGCGGTTGACGTTTTCCAGCGTAAAGGCCGAGCGAATCTCGTCGATGGACATGAACTCGCGGTCGTTTTTGGGCGACCAGCCGAGGAGGCAGAGGAAGTTGACGAAGGCCTGGGGAAGGAAGCCGGCATCGCGGTAGGTGGTGACGCTAACGACGGGGCCGTGTTTGCGTTTGGAGAGCTTGACGCCATCCGGGGCGACGAGCAGTGGCAGATGCGCAAACTGTGGCGGCTCGACGCCCAGGCCCTTTCCCAACCCTTCAAAGATCAGCAGATGCTTGAAGGTGTTCGAGAGGTGATCCTGGCCGCGGATGATGTGGCTGATGCGGAGATCGGCGTCGTCGACGCAGGAGGCCAAGTGGTAAGTCGGCATTCCGTCCGAACGCAACAGGGCGAAGTCTTCAACCTCGTCGGCGAGCTTGGACTGCTCACCATAAACGCCATCGGTAAAGCTGAGAGTCCGGCCCTCGCCTCGCGGGACGCGATAGCGGAGGGCGAATGGCTCGCCACTGGCGGCGCGGCGGTCGGATTCCTCGCGGGAGAGCTCGCGCATACCGGGATTGAAGAGCCATGCTCCATGCGCGCTGGACTGCTCGCCGGCTTCCGCGTGGGCGGGGGTGAAGTCGCGATAGGCCAGGCCCTTAGCAAAGATGGCTTCGGCTTGCCGGCGGTGCAGGGCCAGGCGCTCGGATTGCTTGTACTCTTCATCCCAGTCCAGACCCAGCCAGCGCAGCCCTTCGAAGATGGACCGGACGCTGGCCTCGGTGTTGCGCTCGAGGTCGGTGTCGTCCAGACGCAAGACCATGGTTCCGTGATTGTGGCGGGCATAGAGCCAATTGAAGATAAAGGTGCGCGCGCTGCCCACGTGCAGAAAGCCAGTGGGCGAGGGGGCAAAACGGACGCGGGGAGTTCCGGCTGAAGAGGGAGTCGAGTCAGACATTCTGAATGTATGTTATCAATCGTGAGGCTATCGCACCCAAGATCACCCCAGCGAATAAAAATCATTCGCTGGGGACCCCGATGCCGCAAAAACAAATCCGCGGCGAGGGCGGGGCGCCCGTGCACAAGAGAGAGGCAGGCCCGCATCATGCCTGGGGCGGATACGGCGGCTGAGGCGGATAGGGCGGCTGCGGCGGCCATGCTGGCTGGGGCGCGGGCACAACTTTCCATTCCGAGAAGGCCAGCACGTAGAGAAGGACCAGGGTGCCGAGAGACGGAACAATACACAGCAGCGAGAGCCAGGGCGAGATGCCGGCCTTCTTCAGGATGAACCAGCAAGGCACCATGACAATGACAATCGACACCAGAATGATGATGGGGATGATCGCGAGCATGGCCATCATGATCTGCCGAACCATCTCGGGGTCAGGATCGCCTTGCAGCATAAGCAGCAGATATTGCATAAAGAACACTCCTGAACTGGAATGGCAACTCTGAGCCAAGGTAAAGCCAAAAGATGAAATTCGCAATGAAAATCGAAGAAGCGAGTGGAATTCCACGCTTGGCGGGTCGAGCCGGCACGGTTCAGCCAGACTTGACCAACTTGACCAAACATGAGAATGAGCGCACAATCGAAGGAGTTGTCACGGAGTAGGCCATGGCGAGCACTCAGTTGAATCTCTACGAGGCCAAGACACAGCTATCGAACCTGGTGGAACGGGTTGCGACCGGCGAGGAGTTCGTGATTGCCAAGGCCGGCAAGCCGATGGCACGGTTGGTTCCCTTGGCAGCGGGGCCGAAGAAGCCGCGTATGCCTGGCCAAAACCTGTTGGGCATCACCTATATCGCGGACGACTTTGACGCTCCGTTGCCGGAGGAAGTGCTTCAGGATTTTGGGCTATAGAGAATGAAACTACTGCTTGATACGCACGCTTTTCTTTGGTGGGATACGAACGACGCCCGTCTGCCCGAAACCCTTCGCTTTGCTATCGCCTCGCCTGAGAACGAGGTCTTCGTCAGCGCGGTGACGGTATGGGAGATTGCCATCAAGCGAACTTCGGGAAAGCTGAACTTCGGGCGGCCGGTTGGCAAGGCAATCAAGGATCACGGATTTCTTCCCATCCCGATCACCGTTGAGCACGCCGAGTGGACCGGAAGGCTACCTCAACTTCACCGCGATCGCTTTGACCGGCTGCTGGTGGCGCAGGCGCAGCTTGAGGGACTGATTCTCGCCACCGTCGACGAGGAGATTCTGCGCTACCAGGTTCCGCATTTGTAGCTCGGAATCGGATACTCCTCCAGCGGAGGGCCATCCTTTCCAATGTCTCGGATGCGTGATCTGAGTTGCCCAACGCCCGGTTGAACCTTCAGTCTTGCCACTTCTATAATGTCCAGGTTTGCCACCGTTTTCGTCAATTTGCGGTTCTCTCTTCATCGTTGTTCTTATCGAGGGCTAAGCAATGCGGAAACTTTTCCAGCTCGGATGCCCTGCCTCTTTCAACGTACCAGGCAATATATGCTTCAAGCTCTTTTCTCATTTCCTTACCGGTTAGGGAACCTCTGATTAAGTTCGGCTACACGTTGGGCGCTCCCTCAGGGGCTAAAGCCCGCGTTCATTTTGCTGCACTTGCGGCACGACTAAAGTCGTGCCCTGATACAAAACCGACTTAATCAGAGGTTCCTTAGCATGAAGCCCTCGAATGAGTTTTTACACGCTGTATCCTGCCGAAGAAGAACGTAGTAGTCGTCATCCCCGCTTTTCACGTTTTCAATTTTTTGACATATCGGCCAATAGTTAGGCCGTGCGCCGGATGTCTTTACCTGGATGTTTGCGTGGTTTGCCCCATCACGACTTGTTGCAATGACATCAAATCCAGCAGTATTCCGAATTGTTGGTAGTGCAATCATGCCTCTCAGCGAAAGGACCATGGAAACATGAAATACGCCAGCCGCGCCGATCAACGCTTTGTCTTTCGCTGCAGCGGAAACCATGCCCGACCCACCTTCTTGTTCCCTAATTCCTGTTCCCTGCCCTACGTAATCTCCTCAGTGTCGTAAACCAGGCCGCCGCGCTTCTTGGGGACGCCGTGAACGCTGGCCAACAGGTCTTCGACAACGTCTTCGAGTTGGCGCTGGGTTTCAATGACGGCGCTCATGCTTTTCAGCTCTTCAGGCTCGATGACGCGCTCGACCAGGGCGACGGCATGGCACTGGGCGACGTGATCGAGGTTCAGGCCCTCCGGGGTCTTCGCCTTGATACTGATCTGGTCCACCCCCAGGCTGAGCAGGTCGGCGATGCGGGCGCGCATCTCGCTGGAGATGGGGGCGATCTTCGGCGCGGCGAGAATCAAGGTGGTATCGATGTTGACGATGCGGTAGCCGGCGCGTTGCAACTCCTCCTGAGCCAGGTTGAGAAAGATAACCGAATCGGCGTCCTTCCAGCGCGGGTCGCCGGGCGGGAAGAATGTGCCAATATCTCCGGCGGCGATGGCGCCCAGCAGGGCGTCGGTAATGGCGTGTAAGAGCACGTCCCCGTCGGAGTGGCCGGCCAGGCCCTCCGGATGGTCGAGCGTCAGTCCGCCGATGCGCAACGGCACGCCCGGCTCGAAGGCGTGCGAATCAAAGCCAAATCCGATCCGTGTTTCCATGATCTGCCTGGGTCTCCGTGCTTCTCGTTGAGAATCCCGCCCCGGGGCCTGCCATCATCTCTGCGCCGAGCCGCAATCAACGGGCGCGCTGGCGCAGGTAGAATTCCGCCAACTCCAGATCGCCCTGCTTGGTAATTTTCAGATTAACCTGCGAACCGTGGACGACAGCGACCGGAAGCCCGGCGCGCTCCGCCAGAGAGGCCTCGTCGGTGCCTACAAAGCCGTCCGCCATGGCCTCGGCGAAGGCGCGCTGCAACAGCCCAAAGCGAAAGCCCTGCGGCGTCTGCGCCAGCACCACGAATTCGCGCGGAATGGTGGAGGTGATCAGCGCCCCGTGCGCAGTTCGCTCCACCTGCTTGATGGTGTCGACGGCTGGCATCCCGACGATAGCCGCCCCGTGTTCAATGACCGCGTCAATGGTCCGCTCGATGGTGGCCGCGTCGATCAGCGGGCGCACCGCGTCATGCACCAGCACAATATCGTCCGGCTCGGCAGCCAAGGCGGCCAGCGCGTGGGAGACCGACTCCTGGCGGTTGTCGCCGCCCTCGACCACGCTGGCCTTGCTCGCAAAGCCGTACTCGGCGATTTGCGCCTGGACGCGCTCCACCTCCGGCTTGCGCACGGCCACATAGATCGCCGTCACCCGCGCCACGGATGCAAAGGCGCGCAGCGAGTGGATCAGGATGGGAACCCCATCCAGCGCCAGAAACTGCTTGGGCTGCGGCCCTGCCATCCGCGTGCCCAGCCCGGCCGCGGGAAGAATCGCAAATACATGCATACCGGCTGGAGTATACAACCGCGGGGGCACTTTGTGCGGAGATTCCTTGCGGCAAGAACCAAAACTGCAATCCCTGCACGATGTTGCATCGCCGCCTTATCATTTTGGGATGCGCAAGATGCTGCCGCTGCTGCTGGACACCACGCTGCTCAAACCGGGTTTGCGCCTGGCCGTCGGCCTCTCAGGCGGCGCGGACTCGGTCGCGTTGCTGCGCGCTCTCCAGGCCCGGAGCGGAGAGCTGGGCCTGGTGCTCCATGCCGCCCATCTGCACCACGGCCTGCGCGGCGAGGAGGCTGATGGCGATCTGGCCTTTGCCCGCTCGCTGGCGGCGGAACTGGGATTGCCCTTCCACGAGGCGAGGGTGGATGCCGGAGCCGCGGCAAAAGAAAACGGAGAAACTATCGAAGAGGCGGCGCGCCGCCTGCGTTACATGTGGTTTCGGCGACTGATGGCCTCGGGCGAGTTGGATGCAGTCGCCACCGCGCACACCCGCGACGACCAGGCCGAGACCGTGCTGGCCAAATTCCTCCGCGGCGCCTGGACCGAAGGGCTGAGCGGGATTTACCCGGTGATCGAGTTTCCGGAGGGCCGCATCCTGCGGCCACTGCTGGGGACGACGCGGGCTGAGGTCGAGTCTTATCTCACCGCGCTGGGCCAGGGATGGCGCGAGGACTCCTCCAACCGGCATCTCACCTTCACTCGCAACCGCATTCGCCACGAACTGCTGCCGCTGCTGGAGGGCTGGAACCCGCAACTGCGCGAGCACCTGGCGCAGATGGCCGAGTTGGCCCGCGACGAGGAGGCCTGGTGGACGGGCGAAGTGGCTCGCCTGGCGCCTCAGATTGCTATGCATGGCAGAGCGGTGCGGGGTGGGGGCCGCGCTGGCGGCAATGGCCTGGCCCCGTCTTTGTCCATGGACGTCACCCGGCTGGCTGCGCTCCCCACCGCACTCCAACGGCGGCTCCTGCGTCACTTGGCGGAAGAGTTGGGCGCGGCAGTCGATTTTCCCTCGACCGAGGCCCTGCGCGCGCTGGCTCTCACAGGCCGCGCCGGCCAGAAGCTTGAGTTGGCCCAGGGTCTCTGTGCCGAGCGAACGCCCCGCGAACTGCGGCTCGCGGTGGGTGGCAGAGGCGCGTCAGGGCCTGCGCCCGAGTACAGCGTGGCGATTCCGGGCGAGGTAGCCGCTCCGGCCTTCGGTCTCCGGCTCCGGATCGATCTCTCCGTCTCTGCCGGACTCGCTGAAGGTCAAACGGCCATAGTGCGCAACTGGAGGCCGGGCGACCGCGTCCGTCTGCGCTATTCCTCCGGCCCGCGCAAGGTGAAGGAAGTTCTGGAACGCCTGAAGGTCACAGGCTCCAGCCGCGCCCTCTGGCCGGTCCTTGAACTCGACGGCCGCATCGTCTGGATGCGGGGAGTCGAATTGGAGCCGGAGCCGGGAATCCGCATCGTGGCAGCGATCTGGAGGGCGCTGGCGCCGGACCGGTCTGGACGAAATCCTCCGCACGGGGTTGACCTCCTGATATCCTGATACCACCCTGGAACCGGCCCCTGAACCGGGACGGCACCGGCGTCAATCGCCGGTAGCGCGGACTTCGTTCTCGTGAATATGCATGGACAGCAACATGTTAAACTGCTGCCATCATGCTGAAAGAGTTTCTGGCGAAGATGCGCGGGGTCAACAAATGGACTGACGCACAGGCAACTGTGCGCTCGGTCATGCAGTACGAGGAGCCGTCGCCAAGAGCGTATGAGTTCCCCAGAAAACTTGCCGACGTGACGTTTGCCTACACAGATACTCAGGGCGAGCATCAATATGGCTGTATCACGGTAGAGGACAGCTCGGAGTTGTACGACGCGAAGGAGGACGGCACTTTTTCGATTCGCGTCAACCCCACTCATCCTGAACAGTACTACTCGCCCGAGGCAACCAAAACTTATTTGTGAACACATCGCGGCTCGGAGGCGAGACGTCGATGGGGGGCGGCTCATCCGCGTCTACACTGACCTCATGGCAAGCGAGTAGACCGCTCTGAAGCATCCGTCTAAACTGGAGCGTACTGCTGCAAGATTCCCGGCTCAGGAGTAGAATCTAAGATATTGCTCTCCGAAGCGGGAGGGGGCTGTGTCTGCCGTGGTTTTTTGTACTGAGTGTGACTTAGAGGGTTCTTCCGGCGTCTAAAAGAACGATGCAGGCAGTGCTGGAGAATCGCGGGGCGGCTTCTCTCACGCCGGAAACGAGGATTAGCTGTTGAATTCGACCGTCAAATCGATCATGGTCTGGGCCTGTATCATTGCCTTCGTCCTGGTTCTCATTAGCTGGGTACAGAAGAGCGCAGCCATGCCCAAGGACACGGAGATTGGCTACTCCGACCTGTACAACCAGGTGAAGGCGGCAAAGGTGGCCGATGCCGCAGTTCAGGGCGGAGAGCTGCTCGGTCACATGAAGGCCACGCCCAATCAACAGTTCCACACCCATGTCGGAGAGCACTACGAGGGGCTTGAGGCAGCGTTTCTGGCCTCCGACGCCCACTTTTCCAAAAAGCCGGAGCAGACCAACTACCTTTTGCAGGGGTTGATCAGCCTCGGACCATTCGTATTGATCGTCGCCATCTGGTTCTTCTTCATGCGGCAGATGCAGTCGGGCGGCAACAAGGCGCTGTCGTTCGGCAAGAGCCGCGCGCGCCTGCTCTCCATGCAGCAAAAGAAGATCACCTTCAAGGATGTGGCCGGGGTGGACGAGGCCAAGGAAGAGCTGAAGGAGATCATCGAGTACCTGCGCGAGCCGGCGAAGTTCCAGAAGCTGGGCGGACGCATTCCCAAGGGCGTGCTGCTGGTCGGCCCTCCGGGAACGGGCAAGACGCTGCTGGCCCGCGCCGTGGCCGGCGAGGCCAACGTGCCGTTCTTCTCCATCTCCGGCTCGGATTTTGTCGAGATGTTCGTCGGCGTGGGAGCAAGCCGCGTCCGCGACCTCTTCGAGCAGGGCAAGAAGAACGCGCCGTGCATTATTTTTATTGACGAGATCGACGCCGTGGGCCGCCATCGCGGCGCGGGTCTGGGCGGCGGACACGACGAGCGCGAGCAGACCCTCAACCAGTTGCTGGTCGAGATGGACGGCTTCGAATCCAACGACGGCGTGATTCTGGTGGCCGCCACCAACCGCCCCGACGTGCTGGACCCGGCTTTGCTGCGCCCGGGCCGCTTTGACCGCCGCGTTGTTGTGGGCCTGCCCGACGTGCGCGGACGCGAAGAGATTCTGAGAGTCCACGTGAAGAAGGTCCCGGTCTCCGAGGACACCAACCTCAACGTGCTGGCTCGCGGGACACCTGGATTTAGCGGCGCCGACCTGGCCAACATGGTCAACGAGGCCGCCCTGAGCGCCGCCCGCATGAACCGCAAGCAGGTCACCATGTACGATTTCGAGGTGGCCAAGGACAAGGTGCTGATGGGCGCCGAGCGCAAGTCCATGCTGCTCACCGAGGAAGAAAAGAGGGTGACCGCCTATCACGAAGCCGGCCACGCGCTGGTCTCCTTCAAGCGCGAGCACTCCGACCCGATTCACAAGGTCACCATCATTCCTCGCGGCATGGCGTTGGGCGTGACAATCTTCCTGCCAGGCGACCGGCACAATTACACCAAGGAATATCTGGAAGCCAAACTGGCCATGTCCTATGGCGGACGGGTGGCCGAGGAGATATTCCTCAGCCAGATGTCCACCGGCGCGGGCAGCGACATCGAGGTCGCCACCGATCTGGCCCGGCGCATGGTCTGCGAGTACGGCATGAGCCGACTCGGTCCGCTCACCTTCGGCAAGAAGGAGGAGCAGATCTTCCTGGGCCGCGAGATCGCGCAGCACCGTGACTTCTCCGAGGAGACGGCGCGGCAGATTGACCTGGAGGTGCGCCGCCTGATCGACGAAGCCTACCAGTCGGCTCATTCCATTGTGGAGACGAACGCCGACGCCATGCACCGCATCGCCGCGGCCCTGCTGGAGCGCGAGACCATCGACGCCGAAGAGGTCCAGATGCTCATTGAAGGCAAGGAACTGCCGCCCCTGCGCTCTGTTCTCGCTTCGCCCAGCGACACCGGCAGCAGCGACGTACAGCAGGTTCTCAAGCCCGAAAGCCGCAGCGGGCCGGGCTACCCCGAGGGTTCGCCTTCGCCGGCGTAGCGCCAACACAATTCACGCGCGCAAAAGGGGCCGCTCCGATGGGGCGGCCCTTTATGTTTCTGCCGTTCCAATGGAACTTTCGACTTCCCTTCGGCGTAAACCCTTCGTAGATCTTGCCGGAAAGGACTTCCATGCGCGTTGCGGCTTGTCGTTTTTTCACCCTCCCAACAATCGTTCTCTTCGCCGCCGTCCTGTCTTGCAGCTGGAGCGCGTCGTATGCACAGGATTCCGATTTCAAACTCGAGCTTCATGCCAACAAGCGCGTGAGCGCGACGGAGATCGGCCTGCCCGCTTATCCCGGCGCGACCCTCGCCAAAGAGACAGACAACGACAATACAGCCGATTTAGGTTTTACCTTTGGCGAAACTCACTTCAGGATCATGGTTGCCAAATACATAACCGCCGATTCGCCTGACCAGGTCCTTGCGTACTATCGTAAGCCTCTCTCTCGCTACGGTGAGGTTCTGGAATGTAATCACGGCAAGCCTGCCGGCGCGCCAGCCGTCGCGCGAAGCGGTCTGGCCTGTTCTGAGCAGAAAGATGGAGGGCTGACCGCCGGTGACCATGGCCTTTCCACCGATGGCCGCGAAATTCGCGCGGGCTCTCCTCATCAGTTCCGCGTGGTGTGCATTGATAAATCCGATCCCCAATCCACCCATTTTTGGCTGGTCTACATCGAACTGCCAAAGGACAACGGTAAGACCGAAAAGCCGGAATAGAACCTGGGATATTCCGATGCGGACCGCTCCATGCGAGCGGCCCTTTTTTTGTCCGTAGATTCTTCGCGTGAATTGAACCATGAGAGTCTCTCCTTCGACATAATGTATGAACGCACATGGATAGCGAGAATCGAACACGCTATGAGTGGATGGCGCTTCGCTGCCAGTCCGGAGAACCGGGCTCATTCGAGGACCTCATTGCGGTGATGGAGCGGCCGTTGCTCTACTACGCGACGAGTTTGACCGGCAATGCGGACAGCGCGCTCGATGTGCTTCAAGAGGTGTGGATCAGAACGTTCCGCGAGATTCGCAAGCTGAAGGACCCTGGCTCCCTGCGGTCCTGGTTGTACAGCGTCACGCATGGAATCGCGGTGGATCGCATCCGCAAGAACTCTTCGCGGGAGCAGGCCGAGAAGGTTCAGTTCGAGGAGTTTCAGGAGGCCGAGGAGCCGTCGTTTGCGGAGGAAGATGCCGCCGCGATTCATCAGGCATTGAGCGAGATCGGCCTCAAGCATCGCGAGGTTCTGGTCCTGCATTTTCTTGAGGACTTATCTGTGGCGGAAATTGCAAAGGTCGTGGAATGCTCGGAAGGCACGGTGAAATCCCGCATCCATTATGCAAAACGAGCCATGAAGAAAATTCTGAGCGGAGGGAGTTATGGAAAAACAAAATGAAAGTCTGCGCAATCGTTTGCTGGCGCGTTTGCCGCAGCCGGAAAGTCTTGCGGCCTACCGCGAAGAGGTGGCGGCCGGGCTGGAGAAGAACGAGAAGACGCTGCGACAGGAGAAGTGGATTGCCGGCCTGCTTTGGTTCACAGTGAGTGGCATTTCCATCGCCTTTTTCTTGTCGGCGGGTGTAGGGCGGCTCGACACAGCAAGGGGAACCTTGTTTGGCGTTCTTACCTGCTGGTGGTTGCTCTTTGCTGCGGCGCATCTTCTCAAGCACTTCATCAACCGCAGCCGGGTCGAGGTGCTCAAAGAGGTCAAGCAGGTTCAGTTGCAGTTGCTCGAACTCCAGGCCTCGCTCAAGAACGCAAGCGGCAAGTAAGCGGAGCGTTCCGAGCGCCTCAGAAGATCTTGTATCCGATACCCATGCTGGCTCCGTAGGGCGAGAGCGTGGAATCGCCCCAGGTGGGCCAGTACTGGTACTCGACATCCACGGCCCGGAAGCTGAGCCGCTTGGTCAGCTTCACATCCACGCCGCCGCCGAAGGCGAGGTCGGTGAACTTGCCGTGATCGTTGAAAGGGTCGAAGTTCATCTTCGAGTAGCCGGCTAGAGCTTTGGCATATACATTCGACCGCCGGAAATGAAAGACGGGAACCCTGGGACCGATCAGAAAGTTGTCCTGGTAAATATCGTCGAATTGGTTGAATCGCTGCCAGCGACCTTCGGCCTCAATTTGGAACCAGCGAGTCAGTCTCACGTCCACATAGGCGCCCGCGCCGAAGAGCGCTTGGTTGCTGGCTTGCGCCACTGGATAGCAGACTTCGGGAAGGCTGGAGGGCCGACATTGCTTTCCTCCCCACAGACCCGCAAAATCCGGTTGAAAAATCGAGGCCATTCCGCCGGCGGTGATCGAAAACTGGCGGGCGGCTGCTGCGGGTACTGCTTGCGCGCGGAGATCAACTGCTCCAGCGGACAGCAGAAGGGAAATCAATAAAACGGCCGATCGTCTCATAAGCAGGGTCTGGGTTCAGTCCTGGCGAATTCTCGCCACCGGGGGAGCAAATTCAATCAAACAAGTCTTGAGATTCCAGGGCCCGAATGTGCTGCATGGCACATTCTGGGCCCGCGAATCCCCGATAGATGCTACTGCGGCGGCGGGTTCGAGGTACCCGTAAGCTGCTGGGGCGCATCGCCGGAGGCGGGCTGCGCTGCGGGAGGAGGCGCCGGCGCGGCGGCGGGCGCGGCGGCGGGAGCGGCCGGCGGCGCGGGTGGAGCGGCGGCAGGCGGCGGCGTGGCGGCTGCCGGAGGAGCCGGCGGCGCCATCCGCGCCGCATCATAGCGTTGCAGCTTGAAGAAGATCGGCGTCACCTCCAGCGGCATCTTGTCGCGCGGGTTCATGTAGGCATAGATCTTGGCGTTGAGCTGATGCACTTTGTCGTCCCAGGGATCGGTCTTGAGCCAACTGCCCAGGGGCAAGGCCGGCCGCTGCGTAAGATCGTCCCAGTTCAGCTTGGGCGCCTGGTGCTGCAAATCGGCCATCCAAGGGGTTCCGTCGGTCTTGAGCAGCGAGTCGCCCAGCTTGGGTGTGTTCAGCGACCTCAGAACCTTTTCCCGGTCAACCAACTGCGCATAGTAAAGGCCGGCTGAGGGCAGCTTGTCCTTGTACATGGAGTTCTGCAGGTACTCCATGGCCTTCTTGGCAGCCTCCGCATTGTCGTGGTCCGAGTGGTACATGTCAATTTTCTGGAAGGTCGCCGTGTCCGGAAAGAGCAGACGGTCATTGAAGGCGTAGCGGGTATCAATGTGATGGCCCATCACGATGTGCGCCAACTCCATGGCCACCACCGAGGCGATCGATTCCTCGCTGGGCAGCGTGTCGATCAGCCCCTTGCTGATCAGGATGGTATTGCCGACGGTGGTGGCTTCCACGGTGTCGGTCAGCAGGATGCGGGTATGAACCTGGTCGGTGAAGGCCAGATCGTTGGGCACTTGCAGGTTGATGACAATCTGGTCCAGCACGGTATTCTCATAGCCGCCCTGGGTCAGCGGCGCCACCAGGCCGGCTTCCACCAGCCGGTCGATCACGTTGTTTTCCGCTTGCGTGATCCAGGCGCGCGAGGCCTGCAGCGGGCCTACATCCTGCGAGTCGTCGCTCTTGTCGACCGCGTCGTCCACCTTCACGCTCACGTTCTCGCTCTCCCGCGTGGGCAGCTTGAGCGAGTAGCCCCAGAAATGCGTCTGAGCTCTCAGCCCGCCCGACTTTTCGCCCTGGATGCGCTGCGTCTCCTCGACGTAAATCTCCACGGGAAGCCAGATCCCCGGCTGCACGTTCATCCGCCAACTGTCGAAGTGGAAGTAGTAGCGCGAGTCATCCTCGGACTTGGGCGAAGTGAAGGTGCCGTTGAGGCGGACGATATTGCCGTCCTGGTCCTCAATCCAGATGCGCCCCATGAATCGGCCCATGCCGCTCACCTTGGGGTGCACGTCGTAGACCCAGGTGCGCACAGAGCCAAGAAACTCGCGGCGCACGTAGCTGAAGACATAGTGCTGGTTGTCGAAGCCTTTGGGGTCCAGGAACATCATCTGCGTGAAGCCGAGTGGGTTG
Source organism: Occallatibacter sp. (assembly GCA_049522975.1). Classification (GTDB taxonomy): domain Bacteria; phylum Acidobacteriota; class Terriglobia; order Terriglobales; family Acidobacteriaceae; genus Telmatobacter. The sequence continues at coordinate 16,816 of JBEKNI010000036.1, forward strand.
TAAGTGAAGCGCCTGTCCAGCTTCAAGGCCTTGCTCAGCCCGGTGATGGAGGCCATCGAGCCCTTGAAGAAGCCATGCCTGGCGGCGGTTCTCGGGTCGTAGGACTTGTCGAAGAAGCCCTTGCCGAAGTCGACGCGGCTCAGCATGTATTCGTCCGAGACCGGCACCTGGTAGAGCTTGAGGTCCGGCTTGGTGTTCTGGATGTAGGTCTCCACCAGGGGAGTGCGCTGCTGAATGTTCTTGATCAGCACCTTTTCGCGGCCGATGGCTCTCTCCACCAGCGCTGCCTGCTCCGGTGTGAGCTGGTGAGCCTGCGAGTACTTTGGCTGCTTCTTGGCGTACGCGCAGGAGACGCTCAGGCTGATAAAGAGGAAGGTGAGGGACAGCTTCCGAAAAGTCATGTCAAGCTCCTAAACTCAGTTCTTTCAAATCTTCTTCTGGCCGCCTGCGCCCTTCCCGCATTCCGTAGCTGAGCGCAGCCCTTGGTTTTGCGTACATTCCTGATGTTACGCCAACTGAAACGTGATGGTGACGTTGGTTGTCATGTCCACCGCCTGGCCGTTACGCGTGGCCGGGCGGAGAACTCGTCCGCTTTGCACGGCGAGCCGGGCCTGCTCGTCCAATCCGTGACCAAGTCCCTTGACCACGCCCACTACCTGAATCTGCCCGTTGGCGAAAAAGGTCACGCGCAAGATGACATCGCCCTGAATCTTCAAGCTGCGGGCCTCGTCTGTGTATGCTGGCTTGGGGATGGAAATCTCCGGCTGGGTGGGGGGCGGTCCAGTTACTGCCCTGGGGACTTCCGCCACGACTGTAGGCGAGGTGGGAATGCCGGCCGAGGCCACCTTGCCCACATTCCCCGTGGGGGCCGTGTCGGTGGTCCGCGGGACGGCGACCGAGGCCACCTTGCCGCCCGGCCTTCCGTTGTTGTTGCCGAATTTCAGTCCGTCGCCAATGCCGGTCGAGCCGGGAATGCCATGCGGCGCGATGGCTCCGCCCCTCATGCCTCCATATTCGTTGCCGATGGCCGCGATCGTCGCCGGCCCCTTGGCGTTGGGATTGGGAAGAACGCCGAAGGTCTGGCCGATATGAACCGGCGCCGTCGAGACCTTGCGGCTGGTATCCTGTGCCGGCATGGCCGCCGGAGCCAGCGCCGTCTTCGGCTGCGGAGCAAGAATGAAGTCCGGCTTGGCGCTCTTGATGATCGGCGTCTGAATCTTCGGGTCCACCTGAATCGGCTTCAGATCCGGCTTGGGCTCCGGCTTGGGCACATTGATCTTCGGCGCCTCAAACTGCACATCCGGAACCTTCGGCGGCTCCTCCACCGGCGGCGGAGGCGGCATCTTCACTTTGGGAGGCGGCGGAGGTGGTTTGGTCGGCAGGATCAATAGTGTTTCCTCATACCTGTGCTGATCGATGGTCTTCTTGGCCATCGCTCCGACGTAGAGCACCACAGCCAAAATCAGCCCGTTGATCACCGCGCTGGTGATAAACGAGCCAAGACTGCGCTCAGGCTCGGGAAGCAATCCGAAAGTGGCCCGTTCCGCGACCATGGCCCGTCCTGGATAGGGTTTCACCGGCATAGTTTCAGTCCTCGCTCACAACCGTTGAAATAACACGGTTTCGTTGTCTTGGTCCGGAAATCGCCAGAAGCCGAGAATTGCAGCGCATCCGCGAGCCGGGGGCTCCGACCTTGCGCGGAAGCCTGCGCGACTCTCTAAATGTATCGGCAGACCGGGGGAAAACCGCAACTGTCCTCCCGGAGACAGGGCAGACTCAACCCGCTTTCCGGTTCGCCGCGCCCGGCACGACCGTGCCAGGGAAGATACGAACCCGCCGCGTCCAGTTGCCTGGCCGGCTTCAAATTGCCTCTGCTCATCTCCGACTGGGGGAAAGAGGAGACCTCTGCTCATATTCATCGCGTGTCGTGCGGCGAGTCTGGCGCCACTGCTGCCAGACCCTGCCTTGCGAAGCTCCGTGCAATACGGATTGCTGGTCGATTGGACCTTGGACATTCGAACTCTCCAATTCACGCCCAAGGCATCGAACAAGAACGCACTCCCTCGCCTTCGAGAGGGAAACTCGCTGCCCGGTCTGCGCGGGATGGCGTCAGCTACGGCCATCCTTTGCGCCGCCATGGACAGCACAGAAAACCAGATTCGGCAAGCCGTCTTTTTGGACGGTCTGAGCGGGTAGCCCTGAAGCCAGCTCCGCTGTGCCCACTACAATAAACTTTAGGCTATATTGAAGCGTTTGGGAAGGGGCAGTTTTTTTGTGAAGATCCTGGTAACGGGCGGCGCGGGGTACATCGGTGGTACAGTGGCGGGGTTGCTGGCCGAAAATGGGGCCCACACCGTCGTTTTTGACAACCTCAGCCATGGCCGGCGCGACTTTTTGCCCCCCGGCGTGGAATTCATCCAGGGAGAGCTGGCGGACCGGCCAGCCCTGGAGGAGGTTTTCGCCTCGGCCGCCGCCCAGGGAAAGCCCTTCGACGGCGTCCTCCACTTTGCCGCACTCATCGAGGCCGGCGAGTCCATGCTCCATCCGGAACAGTATTTCCGCAACAACACCGCCTCGACGCTGAGCCTGTTGGAGTCGATCCTCGCCCGCGGCCCTCGCCGGCTGGTATTTTCCTCCACCGCCGCCGTCTACGGGGAGCCGGAAGTGATTCCAATCAAAGAAGATGCACGCCTGCATCCGACCAACGCCTACGGCGAGTCCAAGCTGCTGGTCGAGCGGATGCTGAGCTGGTTCCACCGCATCCACGGCCTGCGCTACGCCTCCCTGCGCTACTTCAACGTGGCCGGCGCGCCGGAAGGGCCGGAGGGCATTATCAGCGGCGAGGCCCACCAGCCCGAATCCCACCTCATTCCCCTGGTTCTCGACGTCGCCCTCGGCCGCCGCCCGTTCATCCGCATCTACGGCGACGACTATCCCACCCCCGACGGCACCTGCATCCGCGACTACATTCACGTCACCGACCTGGCCGACGCCCATCTGCTGGCCCTCCACGCGCTGGAGACCGCTCCCGCCACCGCCACCGCGCCCGAGAGCGGCCTGATCTTCAATCTTGGCAACGGTCAGGGCTTCAGCGTACTTGAAGTGATCGAATCGGCTCGCCGCGTCACCGGCCATCCCATCCCCGCCGAAGTTCATCCCCGCCGCCCCGGCGACCCCGCCGTGCTGGTCGCGAGTTCCGAGAAGGCCATCCGCGAACTAGGCTGGAAGCCTCGCTACACCCAACTGGACGAGATCGTTCGCACCGCCTGGGTTTGGCATCAGAAACTCTACGCCTGAGTCAGGCGCTCCCAGCAGCCCGGCTCGCGCCTGACAGCTACGGCCACCAATGTACCCGCCAACTTGCCAACTCGCCATCCCGCGAAAGCCTGCCCTGAGCCGGGTCGAAGGGCGGGGCCAACTTGCTAAATGGTCTCCCAATCCTTCCACATTGTAGCGAAAAAATGGAGAAGCCAGCCGCCCCAACCATCCTGCTCATAGGCAGCGGAAATGTCGCAAGCTCCTTATTCGGCGAAGGTCTCGCCCAGAGCGGCCAGCGTGGCGTTCAGGGCCGCCGGCGCAATGGCTCCGGCGCGCTTGGCCAGGCGGGTTTTATCCACGGCGCGTATCTGATCGAGCAGGATGAGGCCATCCTTGCCGCCATGCCGGACGGGAATGTGAAAGGGCGCGGGATGGGTCAGCCGGCGATGGCGCGGCCGATGCGGACCCACCAGTCGGGCCCAATGGCAGCCAAGTAGATCACGCCGAACTGGGCGACGTAGTAGAGGGGCACACCGGCGCGGTAGACGGTGTGGATGCGCCGGTTGACGAGCAGATCGCGGCACACGCCGAGCGCGAGCATCAGGTCGACGCCGACATAAGACAGGTTGTGCTGGCGCGCGAAGGCGTGATCCATGCGGGCGAATGCGGCGACCAGCAATCCGCAGGTGGCGAAAAAAACGAGGCGGCGGTGGAACTCGGGCGTTTTGCGCCAAAAGATGGCGAGCGCCATGCAGAGGCCAAAGACACCGATGTCGAAGAAGGGGATGGCAAGGAAAGCGTAGCGGTGCGGCATATGGAGGCTATAGGCTTCAAAGTGGACCATGCGGATGGCGGTAACCACTCCAAGGGGCACCATGATGGCGGCGATCGCGGCGGCCACCCAACCGATGGTGCGATGCCATTTCACGTTGCGGGTGCGCACCAGGGCCGATTGCAGGATGAAGATGAGGATCCAAGCCGAGAAGGTGACGCCATGGACCCAGAGGATGCGGGGCGGGGCAATGTCGGGATGGAGCAGCCGTTCGTCGACGGTCTGGCTGAAGCCGGCCACCACGGCTGCGGCAGACACGAGCGACATGGCGAAGTAGAAGTAGCGGTCGAGGAGGCTGTTGCGGCCGGTGAATATGCTCGGACGCGGCACGGCGACTGCTGGGGAAACGGAAGGAGGCATCGGCTCTCGCTTTCTTGGGGGAAGGAGAATCTTCGGGGAAAAGGATAACAGGCGGAGAGTACCACGCGGAAGCGGGGGCGCACAACGGGGTTGTGAGGACGGCGCGGCTAGGGTCGTGAGTGAGTTGGCGATTTTGCGCCAATTGAACGATTGGGATTAAAATCCATGGCATGACTAAGGTGGTTGCATCTGCGGATTCAAAGGTTGCTTATATCGCAGGACATGGGATTCTCGTCTCAGAAGAGTTTGAGCTTGCTCCCGGAATCATCATTCGACCCAACCCACCTCATTTTGATTTAAAAGTGGTCTCAGATGGATGCGAGACGTTCGCGGAGTACGCGGTAGTTCTCTCAACGATGGAATTTGCAAGTTTCTACTTGGAGATCCAGGAGGAGGCGGGCGGAAGAGAACTTGTGGTGAAGACCTGGAATTCCCTTTGGCTATTCCATCTGTTAGCACTTGCATGCCAATGCCCATGTTATTCTCTTTTTTCCTGGTCTGGATCCGAGAAGGTACACTTTGCTGTCGCAACAGCTCACCCGGCTTTTCGAAAGCCTGTAAATGCGATCCTTGCATCGAGTGACCGGCTTGCTTGGGCTCGCGGAAACATGGAAAGTTTTGATTCTCTCCAGAAGGATAGGACGTTTGTTGATGCGCTTTTGAGCTACACAAATTCCCACCACCTTTTAGGACATGGTCCTCGAATAATGCAGCTTTGGTCCGGCATTGAATGCCTGTTTAAGGTCAGCAGTGAGATCTCAAGAACATTGGCTATGTACTCTGCGTTGCTGCTTGGAGAAGGCGATTCGAACTTGCGGTATAAATGCTTCAAGGAGATCAAGAAGGATTATGGTGTTCGATCCAAGGTCGTTCACGGTACCGTTGCGAATAGTGAGGCCTTAGAGGAAGCCTATTCTCGCGCGAGCAAGCTCCTCGCGAGATTGTTGTCGAGATGCGTCGAATTAACCCACGTACCGTCGACCGAAGAACTCGACAGGGCCGCATTGGTTGGCTATATCACAGATAAGGTTTCCGGGGCTTCGCATATTGCCCGAGCTGTCAACTGACGAAGACAGCCCTTACCAAACGTCAAACCTATCGTGCCCTTGGGTGCGTGCGGTCGTAGACCACCGTCAACTGCGCTGCCACTTATGCGGCGCTGCCGCACCCACAAGGCATGTAAATAAGCCGACTTTTCAGGCTGCTGAATCCAAGAAACTTACGCCCTACTTATGCTGCCGGTAATTACCCCGCATGAGTTCACAATGTACATAGGTCAGGACAGAAGATCATGGCGAGCACAAGTCGAGCGACAGCGGAGCTTCAGCGGCAATGGGAAAGCTCCGGCTCCCTGCCCGCTCCAACCTGTCACGGATCGGACCGGTTTATACCGCTGACACAACCCTTTTTTTTGTGGTCTTGCACCGCCTCGACCCACGGATTCGCCCAATCTTCGTCCCCTACCCCCACCCCCCTACCCTGTGGAAATCTTTTTTGGCTCGACAATCTCTCACAACTAGCAAGCAATCAACAACTTGCATTTTGGTAATGTTAACGAATCAGTAACTGCAAACCCCGAATTTTACCCCTTTTTCAGCCCAAGAATGGGCCGCTTCGGCCAAAAAAGGCCGCCTATTCGCCGGATTTTGCACCATCTGAAGCACCACCTGCACTGGCCCAAGCGTCTCCAGAGTCCCGCTCCTGGAACCAGGCAAACCACAGATTCGTGCTTCCTCTCTTCGTGTGAGAAACGAGAGATAAGAAGCGAGGAAGAGAAATGAACCACGTCGCACTCCGAGTTGAAAGCCGGGAGCGTTCGAGATTCGGAATGAGCCTACTTTGCCCTGGGGTGCGTCCGATCGTAAACCACGGTCAACTGCGCGGTGGTGAGTTGCGTGTAGCGCTGCGTCGTCGAGAGACGCTCGTGGCCCAATAGCTCCTGGATGGCGCGCAGGTCCGCGCCTTCTTCCAGCAGATGCGTGCCGAAGGCGTGGCGCAGCGTGTGCGGATGCACGTCGGCGGATAGCCCGCGCAGAACGGCGATGCGCTTGACGATGCGGCCGACGCTGCGGGTAGTGAGACGCGCCTCGCCGCTCGGCTTGCTCAATCCGCGCAGTTGCAGATTGAGAAAGAGCGCCGGCGTCTCGATTCCCTTCCCTGTCTTGATTCCCTTCGCTTCGCCGGCCGCGGCTCTCTTGCCATTGCCGGCTGCGGCCAAGCGCGCCGAGCGCTCGGCGAGATAGGCCCGAAGCGCCTGCGCCGCCGCGTCGCCCAGCGGCACGTAGCGCTCCTTCTGTCCCTTGCCGCGAATCAGGATCGCTTCGTTGGCCCAATGAATGTCTTCGAGATTCAGGCCCGTCAGTTCCGCGTTGCGAATGCCGCAACCATACAGCAACTCAAGAATCGCCGTGTCGCGCGTGGGCCAACTGGCGGCGTCTTCGCCCACCGAATCGACCACGCGATTCATCTGCTCGATGGAAGGAACGCGGGACAGATGCCTGGGCAGCTTGGGCGTCGAGACCAGCGAGGCCGCGTTCTGCTCCAGACGCCCGGTGCGGGCCAGCCACTTGAACCAACTGCGAATCGCCGCCAGTGCCCGCGCGGCGGAGGCCTTGGAAAGGCCGCGGTCATAGAGCGTGCCGAGGTAGGCGCGGATGTGGGTGTGCTCGATGCGGTCTACGCTCTGTTCGGGGCCGTAATATTCGGCGATCCAGGCAACGAATCCATGTAACTCGCGCTGATAGGCGCGCAGCGTATGCGACGATGCGCCGCGCTCATTGGCCAGCACGCGCAGATAGTCGGCTGCCAGCGACTCCAGCGTAGCCGCGAGAACCGGTGCGGCGGAAGCGATCATGCTCTCTCCTCGCTCGGCTTCGCTCTCGGAACCAGATGCAATCCCCGGTGAGCGGAGCCGCCATTAAGCGGCAGCTCCACAACCTCGGCGCGCTGCCGCGTGGCGCGCGGATGATGCTGGCGATGCACAGCCTTCAGCCGGCCCAGCGCCAGATGCGTGTAGACCTGCGTGGTGGAGATGTCGGCATGGCCCAGCAGCAACTGCACGCTGCGCAGGTCGGCGCCGTGCTCCACCATGTGGGTGGCGCAAGTGTGGCGCAACTGGTGAGGGCTGGCATGGCCGCTGGCCATTTTTACTATGTGCCAGACCCATTGGCGCGTTAGTGGCATGCCGCGCAGGGAGAGAAACAAACGGCTGGCGTCCTGCCGCGCGAGGCTGGACTTTCTCCGCTCCGAGCCGACTGAACTAATGCGCGCCAGATGCGGCCTACCCTGCTGAAGATACTCTTCCAGGGCAAGAATCGCGGAGCGGCCGAGCGGCACGATGCGCTCCTTGTCGCCCTTGCCGCGCACCTGCACGCGCCCCAGGTCGAGGGCCAGGTCGCCGGTCGAGAGCGCCGTTACCTCGGAGACGCGCAAGCCGCCCGCATAGAGCAACTCCAGAATCGCCCGGTCGCGCAAGGCCGCGGCGCGGGCCCGTGGATGCTCGGTGTTCAGGCGCGCCCGCTCGAGCATCTCCGCCACCTCCGGCTCGGCCAGCGATTTGGGCAGCACCTTCCAGGCCTTGGGCGACTCGATGTTCACGGTGGGATCGTGATGGATGCGCCGGTCCAGCAGGAGCCACTTGTAAAAGCCGCGCAGGCAGCTCAGCTTGCGCGCCGCCGAACGCTGGTCAATGCCGTGTTCGCGCAGATGTTCAAGAAAGGCCGCCACATCCTCCTGGAGCGCCGTCAACAGCACGCCATGTCGCTCCTCGATGAACTCGGCAAAGGTCTTCAGATCGCTCTCATAGGCCTCGCAAGTAAGGGGTCGCAGCCCTTTTTCCACGCGCAAATATGCCTGGTAGTCCTTCAACAGCGAGAGATTGCGCGTGGCATCCATACTTATGATTATCCGCGCCTTGGACTGCCTCCCCCGTCCCCGCGCGCCCTGCCGAACCTCGTTCATCACGGCTCAAATCCGGCAACAGCGATTTCCTGCGCCGGCCGTACGAGTTCCTGCTCCTGTCCGCCGCCTTCAGGTCGCAAGCCCCAGGCCGAACGGAGTATAACGCTGGAATGGGGACCTTGGCCGCGGACGAAATCAACGAATGGCTGCGCGAGGGCGGGCAGGTGGTCACGGCCAGCGAGCGAGCCGCGCGCGCCCTTGCCGCCGGTTTCCATCGCGCCCGCCGGGCCGAGGGCCTGAGCGCCTGGCCCGCACCCAAAATCCTGGATTGGAAGAGCTTTGTCCGCGAGGCTTGGGAGGAGCGAATTGCGGATGAACGGCTACCTCTCAATCCCGCGCAGGAAGAGGCTCTCTGGGTGGGTATTGCCGCCCAAGACCGCTCATTGGCCACCTTGCTCGAAGGTCCTCGGCATCGGCTGGCGGCTCTGGCGATGGAGGCCCACGAGTTGCTTTGCTCGTATGCGCCGCGCTTTCTTGAAAAGACTGCGCGAGGCGCTTGGCTACAGGACGCGGCGGCTTTCAGCGGATGGCTTGAGTCCTTTGATGAGGCCTGCCGTTCCGGCTCCCTGCTCAGCCCTAGCCGCCTGCCGCACGAGTTGATTCCGCTGCTCCAAGCAGACTCCGCGGTGCGTCAGCCGCTGCTTCTGGCAGGCTTTGATCGCATCCAACCCGTTCAGCGTAGGCTCTTCGATGCCTGGGGCGAGTGGCGCGAGGCCGCTCTGGGCGAACCTGCCGCCGAAGTCCATTTTCATGCCGCCGCCAACGGCCAGACCGAACTTGAGGCATGCGCGATCTGGTGCGGCCGCCAACTCGCCGCCAACCCCAACGCCCGCCTGTTGGTCGTCGCCCAGTCCGTCAGCGCGCGCCGCGGCGAAATCGAGCGCACATTCCTTGCGCACTCCGGCTCGGCTGCCGCTCCACTTTTCGAGTTCTCGCTGGGGGTTCCGCTCAGTCAAATTTCGCTGGCGCGGGCGGCGCACCTTCTGTTGCACTGGCTCGACGGCCCGCTCGATGAGCAGGAAGTGGACTGGCTGCTTTCCACCGGCCATGCCGCCGCCAACTTGCAGGAGTCCGCCGCGCTTCAGGCCTATATGCCCGCCCTGCGCCGTTACAGCTTGGAACGAACACAGTGGACGCTGGCGGCCTTCACCGCCCAGCGATGCGCCTTCGAGTTGCTGCCTTCGCTCTGGGCCGGGCGCATCCATGAGGCCCAGCGCCGGTTGGCGGAGTTCGCGCGCCGCCCGCAAAGCCCGCTCGATTGGGCGGAAGTGATTCCGCACCTGCTGGACGAACTTGATTTTGCCGCCGCGCGCCCGCTCTCCAGCGCCGAGTATCAAGCCCTCCGCCGCTGGCATCAGGCCGTGGAGAGCTGCGGCTCGCTGGGCTTCGATGGCCGCCGCATGAGTTGGAAGGATTTTCTTTCGCAACTGGGCCGCACGTTGGACGAGATCCTCTTCGCACCCGAGTCGCGCGACGCGCCCATCCAGATTGCCGGTCCTGTTGAATCCGCCGGCCTCGCCGCTGATGCCATCTGGTTTCTGGGAGCGGACGAGGACGCCTGGCCCGCGGGCGGCTCGACGCATCCGCTGCTGCCGGTCGAGGTTCAACGCGAAGTTGGAATGCCCCACGCGACGCCGCAGCTCGATTGGGAGCTGGCGCGCTCGATCACTAACCGGCTGCTGGCCTCCGCGCCCGAAGTCCACTTCAGCTTTGCGAAGCAGAATGAGGCCGTCGAAGCCCGGCCGTCACGGCTGATTCTCCAGCTTGCCGGGAAGGCGCGGGAGCTTTCGGAGGAGCTTCGAGCGCCAGCCAGCCCGGAGCCGGTTGCAATTACGTTCGAGGACTTCAGCCGGATGCCCTTTCCTCCGGGCAAGGTTGAGGGCGGTGCCAGCGTGCTGACCGCGCAGTCGCGATGCCCTTTCATGGCCTTCGCCACCGCGCGCCTGGCCGCGCATGGCTGGGAGCTAGCCGAGACGGGCCTGACCGCCGCACAGCGTGGCCAACTCCTCCACGCTGTTCTCCACGCCATCTGGGCCGGGCCGCCGGAGGGCATTCGGAGTCATGCGGAACTGATGAGCCTGAGCAATCGGGAGGAGTTTGTCGCCGGCCACGTGCAGCGCGCGTTGACCCGGGAGCTGCGCCCGCACCTTCGCGAACAAATGCCTCGCCGTTACCTGGAACTGGAAGAGCAGCGGCTGACAAAGCTGGTCACCGAGTGGTTGGAGTACGAGGCTACCCGCGTTGCATTCGAGGTCGCCGAGACGGAGGTCAAGCGCACCGTGCACATCGCTGGACTGACTCTCGATCTGCGCCTGGACCGCATCGACCGGCTCAACGACGGCTCCCTGCTCGTCATCGATTACAAATCCGGCAACGTCTCGCCCGCGGCCTGGGAGCTGCCTCGCCCCGACGATGTGCAACTGCCGCTCTATGCCGGGTTTGCCCTCAAAGAGGACGAGGAACTTGGCGGGCTGGTCTTCGCCAAGATGCGCGCCGGAGATCAGGGATTTGCAGGCCAGGTCTTCGATCCCGCTGCTACTCTCTTTACCAACCTCAGGGGAACAAGCTCCCTGGCGAAGAACAAGCTCGAATTGGAAAATCTTCTCGACTGGCGGGAGTGCATCGAGCGGCTTGCCAGAGACTTTCTCTCCGGAAAGGCCGAGGTAGACCCGCGCGAATCCCCGAAGACATGTGAGCGCTGCGGCCTGCAAACCCTCTGCCGGATTCAGGAGCAACAAGCGGAGCCGGATTACGAAGACGATTCCGAAGGCGAAGAGGCGGAGAATGAATAAGCCAGCGTCTCCATCCCCGCCTCCCGACCAGCTTGAGCGGCAACGCGCGCTTGACTCCGGCCAATCCGTCCTGGTGCAAGCTCCGGCCGGGTCGGGCAAGACCGACCTGCTCACTCGCCGCTTTCTCCGCCTGCTGGCCGAAGTTGAGGAGCCCGGCCAGATTGTCGCCATCACCTTTACGAACGCCGCTGCGGCCGAGATGCGCCATCGCATCCTCGGTGAGCTGGAAAAGGCCGCCACGGGGCGCGAGTCGGATGCGGATGAGTTTTCGATGGACTCGCTCGCCCATCGCGCTCTGGAGCACTCTCGCCGGCTCGGCTGGAATCTGCTCGACCTGCCCGCTCAGCTTCGCATCTCGACTATCGATTCGTTTTGCCGCGAGTTGGCCTTGCAGCAGCCGTTGCTCTCCGGCCTGGGCGGCAGCCTGGAGATTGCCGCGCAGCCTGACGAGCTTTATCACCGCGCGGCCCGCGAAACCCTCAGGAAGATCGATCAAGCCGGCTCGGCCCTCGGCCAGGCGATCGAGAGTTTGTTGATCTGGCGGGATAACGGCTGGCAGGAGTTGGAAGAGTTGCTGGTCGAGATGCTCAAGAGCCGCGACCGCTGGATGCACGGCTTTATCCTCGAACGCGAGCCGGATTGGATTGCACTGCGCGAGCGGCTGGAGCGACCCTTTGCCAAGGCGGTGCGCGGCGCGCTGATTGAGTTGAGCCGGCTCTTCGAACAGGTTCCCGGCGTGCGCGAAGAGGCGCTGAAATTGGCGCGCTTTGCCTGCGAGCAGAGCGGCGGCCAGCTTCACCGGGAACTCGCCGAACTGGCAGAGTTTCCCTCCGCTCCGTTCACTGGCAGTTCAGATCTTGAAGATGCGCGCCGGGCGCACATCAGCCTCGCCGAACTGCTGCTTACCGGCATCGGCGTCTTCCGCAAGCAGATCAACATTCGTCTGGGCTTCCCTGCCGACCGCAAGCGCGAGAAGAGCCGCCTCCTCGACCTGATCGCCGCACTGGCCGCCGTCCCGGGTCTTGAATCCGCCCTGGCTGAGGTCCGCGCTCTGCCTGCCGCCGGCTACAGCGAAGAAGAATGGGAGATTGTGAAGGCCTGCTTCACGCTGCTGCGCCACGCGACAGGCGAGTTGCAAATCGCCTTTGCCGAGGCCGGGCTGGTGGACTTCATCGAGGTGGCGCAGATCGCGCAGCGTGTGCTGCGAGGCGACGACGGCCAGCCCACCGACGCGGCGCTGGCTGTTTCGGACAAAATTCGGCACCTGCTCGTCGATGAGTTTCAGGACACCAGTCGCCGACAGCACCAATTACTTGCGAGCCTCATTGCCGCCTGGCCGCAGCGCGAGGGGCGCACGTGCTTTGTGGTCGGCGATCCCATGCAGTCGATCTACTTTTTCCGCGACGCCGACGCCGAACTTTTCCCGCGCGTCAAGGCGGTGGGTTTGGAGATCCCCCGCGACGAAGCGCTGCTCTTCGATTCTGTTTCTCTGAAAGCCAACTTCCGTACCGAGCCTGGATTGGTCGAGCGGCTCAATGAAGCCTTCGAGAAGGTCTTCGCGGCGGACGACAGCAGCGGAGTCACCTTCTCCCCTGCTCAACCTTTTCCCAAAGAGAGAGCCAGATCCGGCCCGCATTTCACCTTGCATCTCGATTTCGTTCCCCAGGCAGGACAAGACAAATCCACCGATACCGTTAATGAAAGAGAGATCGCGCACGCATCGCAGATCGATCAAATCGTCGAGTTGATTCGTGGCTATCAAAATACAATGGACGAGGTCCGCCAAGCCCGAGATCGTGGCGAGGAAGAGAAGTTCCGCATCGCTGTTCTGGGCCGCGCGCGCAGCCATCTCGCCCCCATCGCCCTGGCTTTGCGCGAGGCCGGGATTCCCTTCCGCGCTGTCGATCTTGAGAACCTTGCAGCCCGCCCGGAAGTCCTCGATGCGCTTGCCTTGGCTCGCGCGCTGCTCAATCCGGAGGATCGCGTGGCCTGGCTGGGGATTTTGCGCGCGCCTTGGTGCGGCCTCTCGCTCGGCGATCTGCATACGCTGGCCGGCGAGCCGGAGCTGCACGCCAGGCCCTTGCCGGAGCTGCTGGCCGAGCGGCTGCCTCTGCTGAGCGAAACAGGCCGCCCTGCCGCCGCCCGTGTGCTCGAAGTTCTGGCTGCGGCCGCGACGCTTCGCGCTGTCCAGCCGGCGTGTTCGCTGGGAACGTGGCTCGAGCAGGTCTGGCTGCGGCTGGGCGGCGCGGCTTGCGTGGATGCGACGGCCCGTGCCAATCTCACCCTTCTCTGGAGCTGCCTGGACGGCCTGCCGGGCGGCGAAGTGGATCTGCTCGGCTCCGGCCTCGACGCGGCGCTCGACAAGCTCACCGCGCAGCCTGACCCAGGAACCAACGGCGACTGCGGCGTGCTGTTGATGACCATTCACAAGTCCAAGGGGCTGGAGTTCGAGGTGGTCATCGTTCCGGAGTTGCAGACCGCGGCGGGGCGCGGCAAACGCAAGATGCTGACCTGGCTGGAACGTGGGCTGGAGCACGGTCTGGCCGAGCCGGACGACTCGGGAGAGATCACTGAGTTTCTGATTGCGCCCTTCCAGCGCAAGGGCGATGAAAGAGGCAACGCAAAGGCCTGGGTGGACCGCGTCTATCGCGAACGCGAGGCGCAGGAGACGAGGCGAATTCTGTATGTGGCCGCTACGCGCGCCCGCGAAGAGCTGCATCTCTTTGCGCGTCCCGCCTGCAAGGAGGAAGACGGGAGCTTCACGCTGGCGGAACCCGCAAACAGTCTGCTGGCCACGGCCTGGCCGGCTCTGGAAGAAGAGGTTCGCGTGCGATTTGAGGATTGGAAGGCCGCGAAAGCAACCGTGGAGGCTAGCGAAGAGCGGGAGATCGAATCCATCGCTGCTTCGGCCGAGAGCAATTTGCTGGAGATGCCTTCGCCGATCCGGCCGGCGCTGCTGCGCCGTCTGCCAGCGGATTACCTGCCCCAGCAAGCCCAAGTTTTCTCGCGCGCCGGCGCGGAATTGGCCGTTCCGAGAATCGGTTCCACCAGGCTTTATGCGCGCCATGAGGGGGGCCTGCTCTCTCGCGCTCTGGGCACCGCCGTCCACACGCTGCTGGAGGAACTCGCCCGGCTGCGCGCCAAACTCGATTGGGAGACCGCCCGCTCGGCCCTGAGGCGGTTGGAGCCGCGAGTTGCCGCCGAGGCGCGTGGCGTTGGGGTCAATCAGCCTCAGGCGGCGCGGATCGCCGCTCAGGCGCTTCAATTCGCGCTCAACGCTTCTTATGATCCGATCGGTTCGTGGATTCTTTCCCCTCATTTGAGCGCGGCCAGCGAAGAGAGCTGGATTGGCGTCGCCGGCGGCGGCCTGCGCGCGGTGCGCGTGGACCGCGTCTTCCGGGCTGGTCCCGCGCCCGGCGCTGAGGGGGAAGATTGCTGGTGGGTCATCGACTACAAGACGGCTCACGCCGACAACATTGACCCGGCCAAGGCGCTGCCGGAGTTCCGCACGCTCTTCGCGCCCCAGGTTGAGGCTTATGCGGAGATGCTGCGCCAACTGCACGGCCCGGACGAACGCGGCTGCGCGATCCAGGCCGGCCTGTATTATCCGCGCATGTTGCTGCTGGATTCCTGGGAGCTATAGCGAGTTTCCAGTGCGCACATCTGCACCAAAAATGCTCTTCCGGGTACAAGTTTATTTATTTCAGAAGAATCCTTGTGCCGAAATGGCATATTGCGCTGTACAATCTCCACGAGGAGACAAATGGCCGGAGACATTCAACTTACGTGCAGCGATTGCGGGCAGGACTTCACCTTCAGCGCTGCGGATCAGACGTTCTTTCAGGAACGTGGTTATTCGACCCCAAAACGTTGCAAGAGTTGCCGTCAGGCAAAGAAGAACGACCAGGGGGGTTCCGGCTACCGTTCGGCTCCGGCACAGGGTACACCTGTGATTTGTTCGGGTTGCGGACAGCCTACAACAGTGCCTTTTGAACCGCGTGGCGACCGCCCGGTCTTTTGCCGGGATTGCTACCAAGCGCGCAAAGGCAGCGGCGGTGGCGGCAGTTCGCGCGGCCGCGGCCGGTAGTTCCAAGCGGGTCCAATGGACGTTTTGGACATCGGACCCGCTTTCATTCAAGCAAGCTCATGCAAAGCTCCACGGCGACGGTCGAATCGGCTACGGTTCCTGGCGGTGAGCTTTGAAGGAATTTATTTGCCCAATTTCCGCCCTCGCAATCTGTGCTTGACGAATCCCGGATGAGTTCTCTATGCCGGAAGAGGTTTGGCCTATCGTCGCGTCCGTTGGTCGTGGCCCGTCCCTTCACACCCATACGCAGCCACATTCACCGGGAAGATCGGTGCGGCTTTCGTGTCAACAAATTGGAAATTGGCCGCATCAGCAGCAGCGAACAACGGGTGATTTTCGAAGCTGACTTGGGGCTAGAGCATTTCCGAAAGATGAATATCAACCTTGCACCGGCGAACAAAAGGCGATATATTTGTAGGCATGAGAAAGTCGAGTAGCAAATCTCGTAGAAAGATGATGACGGTGCGGGAGTTCCGGTCGCGGTTTGGCGATGAGCAGCAGTGCGGCGAGCAGTTGAGCCGGCAGCGCTGGCCCGAGGGATTCGCCTGTCCGCGCTGTGGAGGGTCGAGCCGCGGGTATATGGCGGCCCGCCAGGTGCATGAGTGCGCCCGTTGCGCTTATCAATGTTCGGTTACAGCGGGGACGATCTTTCATAAGACGCGGACCCCGCTGAGCAGTTGGTTCTGGGCGATCTATCGCATGAGCCACGACAAGAAGGGCATCTCAGCCATGCAGTTGGCCAAGGAGATCGGCGTCTGTTACCCCACCGCCTGGCTGATGCTGCATAAGATTCGCAAAGCGATGAGTGACCGCGATCAAGGCTATAGGCTCAGCGGGTTGGTGGAGATCGATGAGGGCTATGTGGGCGGCGAGGAGCATGGCGAGGGGCGGCGTGGACGCGGCACACGAGGAGTGCGGACCAAGTCTGTGGTGGCCGTGGCAGTTGAGCGGCGCGGTCCGGGCAAACCAGGCAAGAAGCCGGTGCCTGGTTTCGCTGCCCTGGAAGGGATTCCCGACGCGGCCACGGCAACGCTGGAGAAGTTTCTCGCTGACAAGGTCAAACCCGGCAGCCACGTTCTCTCCGATGGCTGGCACGGCTATCGCCGCCTGAAACAGAAGGGATTTGAGCATACGGCAACGGCGATATCCAAGCAGGATGAACCGGCGCACAGTCTGTTCCCCTGGGTTCCTATCACGCTATCGAACCTGAAGCGATTTCTGCTCGGCACCCATCACAAGGTGGAGCAAAAACATCTTCCGCACTATGTTGCCGAATTCAACTACCGGCTCAACCGCCGCAGCATGGAACCGGACTTGATGGTTCGCCTGCTGCGCGCATGTATCAGTACCCAAGCCATCACGTACAAACAGCTTATCGCCATGCCGGAGGTAAGTTGATATTCATCTACGGGAATTGCTCTAGTGGTGCCCTGATACAAAACCGACTTAAGCAGAGGTTCCTTAAGCCGCCCGCTTCCGAATTTCGAGTTTGTCGAGCCTGGGATAGTACGGACCTTTGCGACTCTACGGCCGGCCATGAAACCGGCAGCGCCTATGGATACGAGTCGGGCGTTTCGGTCCGCAAATGACGCGCCAGCGCCCACTTCAATTCTTCGATCCCTTGGCCGGTAACAGCGGAGATAGCATGGAACTCCAGCTTCTTGCGCTTCACATGAGCCGCAAGCTTCTTGAGCTTTTCGGGATTCGCGCTGTCGATCTTGGTGGCGCAGACGATCATGGGCTTGTTGGCCAGGGGGTGGTTGGGCTCGGCAGGCTCCTCAGCCTCGTCCGCGAAGGGGTCGGTGATGGGGGTTGTGGCTTTGCTGGTAAAGCTGGCCAGTTCCTTGTTGATGACCTTGAAGTCTTCTACCGGGTCGGGGCGGCCGCTGGCATCCGACACATCGACCAGCTGGACCAGCAAGCGCGTGCGTTCGATATGGCGGAGGAACTGGGTGCCCAAGCCGGAGCCGAGGTGCGCGCCTTCGATGAGGCCGGGCATATCGGCGACGACGAAGGACTCCTGATCCGGCTCCTCGCCCACCGTGACCACGCCAAGATTCGGCTCCAGCGTGGTAAAGGCGTAATCGG
This sequence comes from Occallatibacter sp., assembly GCA_049522975.1. Classification (GTDB taxonomy): domain Bacteria; phylum Acidobacteriota; class Terriglobia; order Terriglobales; family Acidobacteriaceae; genus Telmatobacter. The sequence continues at coordinate 34,193 of JBEKNI010000036.1, forward strand.
CGATCTTGGGCTTGGCGGCGGAGATACGCGAGATGAGCGTGGACTTCCCAGCGTTGGGGTAGCCGACCAGGCCGACATCGGCCAGCAGCTTCAACTCTAGTCTATAGGCGCGCTCCTCGCCGTGGCGGCCCAGCTCGTGTTCGCGCGGCGCCTGGTGTGTGGGAGTGGCGAAGTGCTGGTTGCCTCGCCCGCCTCGCCCGCCTTTGGCAATGACAAGCTGTTCGTCGGGCTCCTGGAAGTCGTGCACCAGTTCGCCGGTCTCTTGGTCGTAAAGGCTTGTGCCCACCGGAACTTGCAGGATGATCGAGTTGCCATCCAGGCCGGTGCAGTTCGAGCCCATGCCGTGTTGGCCGCGTTGCGCCTTGTGCTCGGGGTTGTAGCGGAAGTGAATCAGCGTGTTGTGGCGCTGCGAGCTGACCATAACGACATCGCCGCCGCGTCCGCCATCGCCGCCCGAAGGACCGCCGCGGGGAACGAACTTCTCCCTCCGGAAGGCCATGCAGCCGTTGCCGCCGTCGCCGGCCTTTACGCGAATTTTTGCCTCATCAATGAACATGGGAACCAGTTGTCAGTGGTCGGTTGTCAGCGGTCAGAGCGACCAAGGCGCGCCATCGGCCCTGTGAATTTCAAATGCCGTCTTTTCAGTTTACCGGAGAAGAGCATAGAATCTCTTGCAACGCACCTGTTGGGGTGATTTGGGCCGCCTGACGCGGGAGCCCCCACCGCGAAATGGCTGAAGGACCCCGCCCCATCCGGACTTGCCGAAAGAGCGGGCCGTAGCGCAGGCGCGTTGCCGGTCTTCCCAGAGTCTGCCCCGAGCAGGGATCTCGATGGCAGAGTTAGGGCGCAATTGGACGAAGGCGATGGCAGTAGCTGTGCTCCTTACGGGCGCTGGGCCGGTGAGTCTTGCCCAATCGCCGCGGACTCGGGTGATTGACAATGGCGCGGAGCAAGGCCAATCGACCGGCTCGCTTGTAGGCAAACTCACCGACCTCAACTCCAATCCTCTGGAAGGCGTCCTGCTGACTCTGCGCAATCAGGCCACCGGCGCGGAGGCGCGCGCAACCACAACAAAAAATGGCGCTTACCGCTTCAGTGGGCTGGAGCCGGGCGAGTATACGCTCCAGGCCGAGAGCCCGGAGCTAGGACGTGGCCAAGTCGAAGATATCGAGGTAAATGCCGGCAGCGAGGCGCGGGTGCAGGCGGCGATGGAGTTTGAGCCGCTCCCCCCCGGCCCCGTCCTGGCAGCGTCGCACGACAAAGTACCGCCTAAGGTCGAAGAGCGGCCCGGAATCAACCAACCCGATCTCAAGCCGGCCCCTCCGCCGGTCAGCGGCCTCGCATTGGCCGCCCAGCCGCTGCAAACGCAACCAGCGAACGGGCCGCTCGGCGCAACCAGGGAAGCTCCCGCTGCCGCGGCTCCCAAGCCGAACGCCGCGCCGGCCGCCGAGCCCTCGAAGACGATGGCCCAGGCCGAAGCAAGCCAGCCGGCTTCCGCGCCGCCGAAGCCTGCGGTTTCAACTCCGGCTCCCGCAGCTCCAACTCCCGTAGCAGTGGCTTCGGCTCCGCCTGTCCCTGCTGCGAGTCGCCATCAGGTCTCTGAGGGGAAGCCCGCAATGTCCGCGCCGGCGGCTTCGGCCCCCGCAAATACTGTTGCGAGTGCGGTCTCAGGGCTAAAACTTGAATCACCTTCCGCCGCGGCTCCGGCCCCGCCAAGCCCTGGCGCAAATCGCTCCCAGATCTCAGAAGCGAGATCTGGGCCATCCGCGGTTGCGGATGCAAAACCTGTAGCTCCCACAGCGAAAGAGACCATTCAGACGCCACCGCACCCGGTTGTGCCGCCTCCGCCGGCAGCCCCCGCGCCAGTTGCGAAGCCGATCCCGCCGCCTCTGCCGAAACCCATTCTGGCAGCTTCTCAGCAGAGCGGCCCGGCCGTCCCGGCGGGTACCACAGCGATCAGCGCCGCGGAGTTGCAGTCTCTGCCGGTCAGCGGGCGGCGCTGGCAGGATTTTGTATTGGACAATACGCCCACATCTGTGACTCCGGCGGGAGGCCAGGGCGAAATCTCGCTGCGGGGCGCCGGCCAGCAGCCGCCCGAGATCGCGGTGGACGGATTTAGCAGGGGACTGGCCTTTGGCTCGACCAGCGGAGCGACCGGCACAGGGCAAAGCTCCTCAGGCCACGGGCCGCTGGGCCAAGGCGGGGAACCGGCCGAAATGGCCCAGGTGGGAGCTGGAGGTCACGGACTCGCCGTCAGCGAAGCGGCAATTCGCGCTGTCGAGACAGCGGCCGGCAACGTGGAAGCCGCGGCAGACAGAGCGGCAGGCGGGCGCGTCAACGAGCAGACCCAGCGCGGCGCCAATGAACTGCACGGGCAGGGATTTTTCTTCGATCGGCAGAACAATTGGGGCGCAAAGAACCCCTTTACCCAGTGGGTAACAGAGACCACGCCGGCCACCGCGCCCACCCCAACCGGGCCGCCCACCGTGGGCACCGTCCCGGTGTTCACGCCCGAACCCTACACGCCGCCGGACCGCGAAATGGTCTGGGGCATCGGCGTGGGCAGCCGTATCCGCCACGACAAGCTGTTCTGGTTTGCCGCGCTGGACAGCTATAACCGCAACGATCCGGGACTGGCTACCGTGAAGCATCCAGATATGTTCTTTGCCCAGCCCAGCAATGACGAGTTGGACATGCTTTGCGCCCGTCTGGGGTTGATTGAACCGGGGCAGACGAAGGCCTGCACCAATGCTGCGGTGCAGGCACTGCCGAAATACTCCTGCATGTTGGAGAGATTGGCCGGAACGCTAGGCGGAGCTAGCTCCGATTGCCAGTTGGTCACTCCGCCCGGTCCGCAGCTAGGACCAACCAGTCCGCTGCTGGGTCCCGCTCCGCGCACGGCGATGCAATGGACCGGCTTTGGGCGGCTCGACTGGCAGGCGGCCGAGCGGCATCGCTTTACGCTGGAAGGGATTGGCGCGTACTGGAATTCGCCGAGCGGAGGGTTGACCCGCGTCTCGGAGACCTACGGCAACCACAGCTTCGGGTCGAGCGAGGCCAGCGAGGAGTGGCTGCTCGGCCGATGGGAGGCATTCCTGACACCCAACTTGCTGGCCGTGACCCAGGCCTCGGTAGGTCACAGTAACCTTGAAGCGCGGCCTTCGACTCCATCCGACTTTGAAAAGGCCTTCCTCGTCGGTAATGCGTACGGCCAGTTGCCGCAGATCGTGGTGGACAATCGCTACGGCTTCACCATCGGCAACCCCTCGCGCTTCGGCAAAGGCAGCTATCCGGACGAGCGCCTCTACCATCTCCCGGAGTCGGTGGACTGGATTCGCGGCAAGCTGCTGGTGAAGGCCGGTTTCGAATTGAATCACAACTTCGACGAGACCAGCCTGCTACGCAACCAGACGGGAACCTACACCTACTCCAAAGTGGAGAACTTCATCTCCGACGCGCTGGTCTTTGCCAAGTACGGTTTAGCGGCGCTCAATGTCATTCCCAGCAATCCAGATAATGGTTGGCATAATTGCGATCAGACGGGCAAGGTGTGGCAAGACTCAACAGGTCAACTGGAGGGCGGGGGCTATCTGCCCTGCTACTCCTACTACTCGCAGACGATCGGCCCCGCCGACTGGCGGTTGAGCACGAATGATTGGGCCGGATACGCCACGGCACAGTGGCAAGCGAACAAACTGGTGGTCGTCTCCGCCGGGTTGCGCTCAGAGCGGGAACAGTTGCCGCCGCCGATTGCCGCGCTCTCGAATCCGGGACCGCTGCTGACCCAGAAAATGCCCAGCCTGGGCAACCAGTGGGGTCCGCGGGTAGGTCTAGCCGTGGGAACCGGTGAAAGACACTGGCCAGTGCTGCGGCTGGGCTATGGAATGTACTTCGGGCGCACCGGGAACGCAGTGGTCGAAACGGCGCTGACCCAGACCGGCTCGCCCAACGGCGACTTGAACCTCTTCATCCGCCCCATAGACGGCTTCAACTCTCCCACGGACACCAGCGATGCTCCGCCGTTTCCTTCCGTGCTACGGCCACCCGGCCCTGGTCCTGGCAGCGTAATCAAGCCGGGAGCTGTCGAGTTTGCACCCAACTTCCACAATCCCGAGGTCCACCAGGCGGTGGTGGCCGTGGAGGAGAAACTGCCCGGCAGCGTTGAGCTAACCGCCAGCGCCATGCTGAGCCTGGGCCGCCGGGTGCCCATCTCCGTCGACAGTAATATTGACCTGACGGCGACGCAAAGCATCACCTACAACGTCTGCGACGAGACAACGGCCAGCGGCGGATGCGTTTTTACCGGAGCGGGCCCGATCAAGAGCCGGCAGATCACGGTCCCCTTCTATGCGTCTTGGCCCCCGACGACTTCGGCGACCGAAGTTGCCGGACGGACCAACCCAAATTTCCAGCAGATTACCCAGATCATGAGCCGGGCCAACTCGACTTATGAGGCGTGGACGCTGAGGGCCGTGCGCTACAGTCGCCGGGGGCTGAGCCTGCACGCCCATTACACCTATTCGCACGCCATGGACTGGAATCCCAACGAGAGCGCGGAGGTCGCCGGCAACGACATACTGGATCCGTGCGAAGCCTCCTCAAAATGCACATCGCCGTGGTCCACCTACAGACTGGAGTATGGAACCAGCGACCTGGACATGCGCCACTCAGCCGGCTTCATGGCCATCTATGAGGTGCCATGGAAGCTGCGCGGCCGGGCTGGGAAGTATGGCAACGGCTGGATGGTCTCGGGTGTTGGGCAGTTTCGCGGCGGATTGCCCTACACCATGCGCACTTCGGGATCGCTGCCCGAGGAGTTTCTGCCGACAACCAATGGGACCGACAATGGGACCGAGTCGATTGTGGGGCTGGGACCGGGCATGAACGGCTCGGGAGGTGACAACCGGATCTACGGCAAGGGCAGCGATGGCACACCCTACAACATCGGCCGCAACACCTTCCGCTATCCGGCCACCTGGAAGGCCGACCTGCGGCTGGGCAAGCGCTTCGACCTGGGGCATTCGCGCGAACTGGAGCTGCTGGCCGAGAGCTTCAACCTCTTCAATCACCAGAACGTGACCGAGTTGGAGACCACCGGCTACTATATCGAATCCGGCACCCCTGACTCACCACCAACGCTGAACTTCCTCACCGGCTTGAAAGCCAACACCACGGCCTTCGGCCAGCCGCTGAACATCAACGCGACCAACCTCTTCCGCGAGCGGCAGCTCCAGTTCGGATTGAGAATGAGGTTCTGATACTCCTGTAGATGGGAGATAATGGAGGGAGCAGGAGCCTTCAGGTTCCTGAAAGTGCGCCCTCGCCGCTGTCATCCTGAGCGAAGTCGAAGGACCTGCTTCTTGCACGTTGCGCCGAGGGGGAGCGAATCCGGCAACCCGCGCCGGTCTTGCAGATAATTTGCCTCCCCGCGCGGATGATGGAACCAGTCGCAAACGCGAGGCCAAATGACCACCCTCCAATCTCCAACCCGCGCAATCCTAGTCCCTAGTCCCTCGTTCCTAGTCCCTAATCTATTTCCCTTTGATGAATATCAATCTTGCTCCGGTTATCCTGCGTGACCATCGATGCGCTGCTGCCTTGTATCGGGGCATGACTTCAATCATGCCGAGAATGTCTATCAAATCAACGCAGGGATTTAGCCCCT
>JBEKNI010000037.1:0-73796 GCA_049522975.1 Occallatibacter sp.
AGGCTGCGCAGAGGTCCGCGCCGGTCGCGCGCCATGCGCTCGCCGACCGCGCGGATAACGAAGCGCAAATGCTTGTCCAGCAAGGGTTCCAGCAGTTTCTTGCGATCACAGCCGCGATCCATCGTCCAGATGCCGCGCCCGTTCAGAGAACGGTTCGCCGTATCGACGATCGAGAGAATCTCGGCGTTTTCGCTCGAAAACTCCTTGGCCTTGGTCGAGAACAACTTCTGACACAGAGGGGCACGATTTGGCTGCCGTGGACTTCGGCGCCGGTAACCCGATCCGCCGGCGCAGCTTGTATGTGCGGGTCGAGCATCCGACGCCGGAGCGTGAGGCGGAAATCATCGCGAGCCGCACCCCAGGAGCCGGCGTAGAGTTCCACCGGGAGATTGCCGGGATTGCGCGCTCCTTCCGCAATTATTCGTTGGAGAAACCGCCATCGGTCTCGGAGATGATCGACTTCGCCAATGCATTGCGGTTGATGGGCTCTGATCATGTGACGGAAGAGCAGAGAGACGTGCTGCTCCCCTTCCTGGCAAAGACCGAAAAGGACCGCCGCCATCTGCTCCTGCGCGAAGGGTTCCAAAGTCTGCTTGTCGATGGAGCACGCTATGCGCAGGACCTCGGTCTTGCAGGAGGCGCCGCGCTATGAAATGGCTGCTTGCGCTTCTTCTGCTTGTTCCACATCCTGGCTGGGGACAGATGAACACTGCTATTGCCGAGAACTGCGTGCGGCACTACGCCAGCCGCTACGGCGTGCCTGCGGAGTTGGTTGCCGCACTGATCGATGTCGAGTCGCGGTGGAATCCACGAGCCGTGTCCAACAAGGGCGCTCTGGGCTTGATGCAACTGATGCCAGAGACGGCGCGGCGCTTTGGCGCTTACCACCCCTTCGATCCGGAGCAGAACATTGCGGCGGGAACGCGCTATGTAACCACGCTTATGTGGGAGTTCCACGGCGATCTGAGGCTTGTGGCCGCAGCCTATTATGCCGGGGACCGATGGGTCGGCAAGCGGCAACTCGACTACAACAACCCGGATGTCATTGCTTACGTCGAGACCGTTCGGCGCCGCTACCTGGCACGCAAGTTTGCTGCAAGTACACTTTACAGGAGGTAACTCGAATTGAGACTTCGTTGGTTTTTCCCTATCGCAGTGCTGCTTCCACTGCGTCTGTTCGCTGCCGATAACGCCGTGAAGCCTCGTGTTGCGACGATCACGATCAACCCTTCGGAGGTGACGACATTGCACCTGCGACCGGAGTTCGAGTCGGTGATTCATATGCCGGAGGAGATCACGTCGGTGATTCTCGGCAGTCCTGGTACTTTCAAGGCGGAACACAACGAGGGCGAACCGGAGTATGTGTACGTGAAGCCCATCACGAAAGAGGCCGCTGAGTCGAACCTTTTGATCGCAACCAAATCCGGACAGCACGTGGCGCTTGAGTTAATCAGCGACGGAGTTGGCGGGAGCGGGTCTACTCTGCCGGTTGACTTCCTGCTTGAATACCGCAGCACCAGGAGTTTCCTCATTCCTGCCGGCGTCGCGGTGGAGCACTTGAAAGTGGAGTCGCCATCGACTGCGACCACCACCGCTTCGTCACGAAACCCCGTAGTTGCAAAAACGCTCTCAGCGATTGATGAAGAGTATGAACAGCAGGCGCGCATCAATGCACCGGGTTGGACAAAATGGGAGGGCAAGCAGATCGAGACTTCACTCGGCGATATACGGCAATGGGCCAATGAGACGGTCATTTCATTCTCGATCCTCAATGCCTCCGATCAGCCAGTGGAGGTGGTGCCGCCGCAGATCCAGATTAGCGGACGCGCGGTCAACAAGAAGAAAAAGAAGGAAGGCAAAAGTCTGACTGCCGACCAGCTTCAGATTCGCGACTACCGGCTGAGCGCGACAAGGATCGAAGCGGGCGCGCGCGCCGATGGAGTCGTCGTTTTCGACCGCCCAAACTTCAAGCAATCGACGGAGAAACTCTTCCTCCAGATTGCGCAGGCCGACCAGGTGGACCGGCCAATACTTATTCGTCTGCCCTTTACGCCGCCCATCGCCGGCGGAACACGGTAGAAAGGAGATTCGATGAGCAGCAACGAGAACAATGGATCAAGGATCGCGTCAGTAAACATCGACGAGTCTACCGAAGTGCAACCTGCGGAATTGCCACGTCCGCGGCCTCCGCTTCCAAATGAATCCGCGCGGATTAAAGAGCGTTCCGATGCGCCACAGGTCGCGGGTCTCGCGACAAGAGAAGGCAGCGAGGGCAAAGTCGGCATCGAGAAGAGCAAGCTGTTTTTATTGTGCGGCGGATTGCTGGTTGCTGTGCTCTTCTTTGCCTTGACGAGCCTGGTCCATCACTCGCCCGCAACGAGGAAGACGACCGAGAAGCAGCCAAGCAGTCCCACGCAGCAGCAAGCACCAAGCCAGCCCAAGGGAAGCGTCACGCCCTTGATGGAAACCGTTCAGACCAACGCTCAGGAGAATTCCTCCGGGCAGGTACATCCGGGCGACATCAAGCGCACCGGCACTCCGGCGACAAGCGCTGGGGAGAGCGTGGGAGCGGCACCGCCTGTGAAGCCTCATGCAGGTCGCACGGTAAGCTCCAACACTTCCGGCGCCGACTCCTTGGGCGCGATTCCATCGTTTTCCGATACGCAGCAGAAGTGGGAGGAGCCACAGCCATACGGGGATTCGAGCCGAGCTTCTTCCGTTCAGGCGCAGCAATCGCAGAATGCTTTGAAGGAAACATCGCTGGTCTTTGTGCGCGCTCCAGCCCAGTCACAGTCTTCAAACACTCCAACTCACGCGACGGCGGATGCTGCGCCGGTGCTGGAGATGACGCCAGGGGCGCGGATTGAGGCGAAGCTCGAAACGCAGATTTCGAGCGCCGTGCAGGCTCCAGTTGTGGCCGTTGTTGAGTACACCTACGCGATTGGCGACCGCATCGTTGTCCCGGCCGGAGCTCGCGTCTATGGGCAATTGCAACAGGCGGACAGGTCGGGATTTGTCGGAGTGAAGTTCGACGAGATCGAATTGCTGGATGGGCAACGGGAGAAGATCGAGGCCATTGGCGCCGGGCTCGATCTCGGGCCGATCAAAGGAACTGTGTACGGAAAGAACACGGGCAAGAACTTCCTGATTAAGGCTGCGTCTGGTGTTGGATCGTTGGCCGCGATGCTGGTAGGTAATAACTCAAGCGCGGCTTTCTCTGAAGGAGATCTTCTACGCGAGCGAGTGGCGGAGAACGTCGGCAATGCCGGCGACTCTGAACTGATGAACTTGAGTGTCACCAGCCGCGTCGTGGTCTCGGTGCCGGCCGATACGAAGATCTACATCGTCTTCACCAGGCATGATGAGAGTCAGACAGGATTGCACAGAGTGGCAGGCCAATAGGCAAGCGCAAGTTTCATTCAATGCTCCGGCTTCAGAACAGGGGCATTTTTGTGTGTACCTGCGAATTGGAGCGGTCGTCTATTGCAGCCGCAACGAACCAACTTCCGCGCGTTGTGTCCAGCACGGTTCTGACACAATCTGCGCAGCCTTGTGGGATCACTCGACCAATTACCGGTCCCGTTGTGTCGTTGTCCGTTTGACAAATGGGACCGCATTTTGGTCAAAGCGCGCTTGACCAACAATCGATCCGTCTATGTCAGTGTGCGTTTGACTCATAATCGGTCCGGTTATGTCGATGTGCGTTCGACTCAAAATCGTGCGGTTTCGGAGAGCCATTCAGAGTCTCTGTCGTTTGAATATGCCCATTGAAGTGAATGCAATCGAGTGGGGATGCATTCCTAAAGCATTCCATGTCCCTTCAGGACTTCCTCCGTTTTTGCCCACGGTTCTCCGGGGATGTTTATTACGAGCTGGTTGAATACTTTCAGGAAAGCCCGTCGTGTCGACTCGTCTCCAAAGTGATGCAGGGCTGCGGCGGGCAACAGAGGCTTCATATCGTCGAGGAAGCGCGGCCATCGCAGCTTCGCCAACATCCGTTTCTCTGCCTCTGCCCGCAGGATCTTCATGTCGGATCTCTCCAGATAGAAGCTGAAGCATTCAATCAGGTGCGCCCGATTCAGGTTCTTGAAAACATCCAACGCATGGGCGAGATCGAAGAGGTCGCGCCCCTTTCCCTCTGTAGCAGCGCGCGGAGCTTCGTCGCCAGCATCTCTTCCGTTGTAAACGTCATGACCTCTGCCAACCCAGTGAACCATCGGTTATCGACGCGAAACGGTACGCCGCGGGGCGGGTCAAATGCCTGCGTCTCCGCGGTGTTGATTTCAAGTTTGAGGCGTATCAGTGCGGCCGAGGCTGCATCTTCCGCGGCAATCTTGAACCGCAGCTTTGGCGCAACGGGGCTCTGATCGAAGTTCGCTCTGCCGAGCCATGGTTCCAGCACATGGCGTATGCGGTCAAGCACTGGGCCGATGGGGCCGGATTCGGTCCGCACAAGATATATATCCTCTGAATAACGGAAGGGCTGAGGAAAGTGCAGTTTATTGAGAGCCGTGCCACCACGGATACGAAGTTGTGTCCGAAGATGCTGGTCGGAGAAGATCGCCACGATGGCCCGGCTGATGATCAGGTCCTGTTCGACCTGACGCATCTCTGGCCAAGGCGCTCTATGGCTCCAGGCAATGATGTTCATCATCGGAATCATTCATCGACCTCCGGCTTGCGGCGAACGACGACGTTCCATCGTTTATCTCTCTCGATGCATTTTGGTGCAAGTTCAGGTTCGGCAACTTCTTCGGGATCGAGTTCAACCCAGGGAGGCAACTGATCTCGGAGAAGCTCACGCAGCATGGGCGGCGTAGCGTCTGCATAGCCAAGTCGATCCAACAGATACCCCAGGCGCTGAACGACGGATCTCGAAAACGCTCTCGACAAGGCCGCCAGTTTTTCAGAATCAATCTTCTCTCCAAGGTCGGCGAGAACCGTAAAAACATTGTCGAGGCCGGCGGATGCGTGCGGGTATCGCAACAGGTCCAGGGCGGTTAGTTCGACAGAGGAGACTTTCATCGATCCCGTGTCCGTCTTGTGGTCCGCTATTGCTTGCGAGACGGGGGCAATCTGCTTTCGATAGGAGAAGGAGAGCATCGACCGCCCGACCTGCATGTTTGGCATTCGCTTTTCGGCGACAATTTGGAACTCCAGCACGGCCTGATGGGTTGCGCCATGGATCTCCGCTGCTTTCAGCAAGCCAACATAGTAGGGAGACGACTCATGCCGCATCAGGGCGTCGATGTACCAGGATGGCGGAGGCGCGCCCCACGGACCGAATTGCGGCGGGACGACGACGTAATTGCCGCGCCGGAGCCGAACAAGCTTCTTTTGCTTTTGGAGGCGTTCGGCGGCATCGAGGAATGCACCGTGGCCAAGCCCGAGGCTCTGCTCCGCTTCTTGGCTGGAGAAGACGACCTCGCCGCGTGCAAGCAGCTCCAACAGATAAGAGGAGAGTTCTGCGCCCATATTGCCTCATGCTCAATTATCCGCATTAGTAGCGGAGATATCAACACAATAATAGATTCTTCTCATTTCTGTTTATCTGCCATTTGTGCGGATATTTAGACATGTATGTAGATGAAAATCAAGGTCCATCGAGAAGAGCCAAAGGCCAACGGTAGCCAGTTTTAAGATATAAGTTGTATTTTCAATGGTTTATGGATTCAAGCTCATGAGAGCCGATTGCCTGGCCGTGATGAGGCTGAGCGTCTCAGCCAGCCAATCTTGGTTTTCTGCAGTGAAAATAGCGGCTAAGTTCTTTCGATTCAGCAATGAAAAAGTCAGCCGCATTTTCATCCTTTCTGGGTGCGGCAGCGCCCCATGCTGGACTGCAAATGAGACCACGGCTCAACGGCGATCAGGACCAAGCGCCAGAGTTGACCGAATACCGCTTTGCCTTGATGTTCTCCTTCGACACGGATAGGGCGGTGGTGCAGGTATCCCCGGCATAGCGCCAATGGAATCAGCGAGGGCTTCAGCCCCTGAGGTATGCTTTTCGAGGATTCTGCCCAAAATGCGGCCTTTTTCCGCAGCCTCTTTAGCCCCGGAGGGTCGCCTTCCGCCAAGCTCACCCAAAATCCCGAGTTCGTCCGAAGCCTCCCCAGCCGCGCCGAGAGGTCCCGGCGACAAGAGCGGTAGGCCGGGGTTTCAACGCCGGCCACCACCCATCCACCCATTCCCGAAAATCAGCCAGCGCGACGAAGTCGCGCTGGCTGAACGCATTGGGCTGTTGGCGAAATTCGAGGTTAAATCGGCCGAAACTGACCGACTTATCGGGACCTATGCGTCGCGTAAAGAACAGGTCACTGCTGAAACGCGTGTAATCGGCTCTCCGCCCCATTTCGAACCTATCGGAAATCGCTCTCAGGCGACCCTCTCATTTCTTCAAGGAAGCGGCGAAGAATCTTATCGACCGAACCCAGTGGCGGATACTCCGCGAAATGCCGCGCTATGTCCTTGGCGATCTGCGCCTTTGGTCGCGCATCCATCATCTTTGGGTCTCGGTGCGCCCAGTCGCGTCCATGATGCATCGTATCCCAAGGAGAGCGCAGATTCGCGCGGGTCCCGGGGTCGTCCCCGTGCTTTCCGAATCCGTAGCAAATGCCGACCTCATTGTTCCAGATCGGTTTGAAGAGGTCGATCAGGTAGCTTTCGGCAGCATTTTGCCATCCTGTCTGGACTACGAGTGCGCGGTATTCGAAGTCGTCCAGCCGTAAGGTAGAGGTCGCTTTAGCGATGTTCTTCCGATGTTCGTTGAGGCGGCCGGACAGTTTGTCTCCTTGCTCGAATAACGATTGCGCCTCCCACAAAGCTGTCATCCTGAGCGGAGTTTGGCGCACACTTTGCGCCAAACGTAGTCGAAGGACCTGCGGCTGACTTTGCCTTTGCATTTGTCTCTCTGCGCTGCAACCAAACGGGGCGGACCAATGATCAACAGAAATCGCGTTGACTCGGTCGGCGAATCCCGATACTGTTGGAATGTGCCTTTGACAAGCAATTAGTGTGGCAAAATAGACCGTTGTTGACCTATACTTCACATGCGAGGTCAAACAAGCCATGAACAATGATCTCAGTCCGATTAGACCTGCTGCTCCAGAATCCAGCGATAAAGTTAACGCAGCCAAGGCGGCTTACATCGCTGTCGCCAGGCAGCGGTATACCAAATCAACCTACGACATTGAGATTGACGACGCTCCAGTCGTGGGTATTGCAGAGGATGGTGCCTGGGTTGCCGCTTGGTTGTGGGTGAGTCAAGAAGATGCGGGCCTGTGCGAGGAAGAAGCGGTCCTTAGCAGTGAAGCCTAAAAGACGCGCGCCACGTTTCAGGCACCATGTTGAGTGCGTCTTCAAGCGGCGGCGATATTGTGAAAATTCGCGGGGTTCTGGCGAACAGATGTACCCGGTAGAGGCGCCAATCCGTAGGGCGCTCCGTCGCGAGTTTGCACTCATTGCGGCTCAAGAAGAATGGGGTCCGTGCGGCCCCATTTGTAGTTTTCACTTCAATCAGGCGCTCATGGCCAAGCGGGTCAAACGAGTAGATGTCGTAACCGGCCCCGTCTCCTTCTTCTTCTGACACCCATTTGACCTTTCGGGCCAAGTCTCCACGGTCAGCTTGAGTGAGTTGTTTCCGTTCAACATCGACGACGAATGCCTCTCCGGCTTTCCCGAGAGAGCGATTGCGGTGATCTCGCTCCACCGGGTCAAATTTCCGTACGAGCCGTTCGAGCCTTTCTGGAATCGGTTGTTTCGCTGCTGCAGGTGGAGGCGGGTCGACAAAAATGGCAGATGACGGAGTTGATCCCGTTCGCTGAGCCTGAGCCGGTACCAATATCTCTGGGTGGAGGGTGAGGTATCGGTCGATTCCGTCGATGATAGCTTTCTGATAGTTCCTTTTTGGCATGTAGCCTGGAATCCATGGAAGCCCCAGTTCATCGAGTACAGCCGAAATGTTCTGGTGCTTGAATTCAACGGACCGGTGTGTGCGGCCAATCTGCGCCATGAGGGAGACACTATGCCTGGACTTTACGTATGGCTTTCCAGCGAGATCGGCGGCGAGCATGGCGAAGTAATCCGCGATGATGGCATCAAGTTCGTCATCACGCCATGGTTTTCCGATCTTTTCTTCATCTGCCATCGGATTCGTCCATATCTTAGCTGAAAATCCCTGTAGATGCTTTCGATAAAGTTTATCAGATCTGATTTAATCGTCGACGGGCTGTTTTCGATGGTCGTTTGTTGATCCGGCGCCATTCGGATTCAACTGTTAGGGCAAGAGCAAAACCAAAAGCAACCACAGGTCCTTCGACTCCGCTACGCTCCGCTCAGGATGACAGCTTTGTGGTGGGTACGAGCCTTGTTAAGGACTTAGCTTAAAGCGGAATTAGGCTTTCTTGTGGTGCATTTGCCAGGGACGGAAGGAGGGGCAAATCTGATCGGATTCCAGGTTGGTTGCTTTCAGTGGCAATTTGCGGTAAGTTCACGCCATGGACGAGAAGCTCGATTTTACTTATATCGTGGCCAGCCGGAGCCATACGCTTTATATCGGAGTAACCGGGGATCTGCTGAAGCGTGTCTTCGAACACAAACGAAAGACGCACGAAGGCTTCTCGGCGAAATACAACTGCAATCGGCTTGTCTGGTTCGAGCGGTTCACGTGTCCAGGGAGCGCAATTGCGAGGGAAAAGCAGTTGAAAGGCTGGATTCGCGCGAAGAAGATCGCTTTGATCGAAAAAACCAACCCTACATGGAATGATCTGAGTGAAGGTTGGTATGTGATTGATCCAACTGTCGGAAGACTGAGTTGATCTGGCTAGACTCCGCCCTAGTCAAGCTGGAGCTCCAAGTTCTTAGCGTCTCGTTGCCTATTTCCTTCCAGTTTCGGCCCCCAGAATTCCGGACGGGATTTAGGCATCCGTGCGAGGGCGCAGTTTTCGTGCGGGTGCCAAAAGCAGCCGTGAACAAAGATAACTTTCTGGCGGGAACGGAACACGAGATCCGGACACCCAGGCAAATCCCTCGCGTGGAGCCGGTACCGATACCCCATGGCGAACACAAGTCTACGGATAAGCAACTCGGGGCGGGAGTCCTTGGAGCGGACCCGCGCCATGACCTCCGAACGCTTGGATGGAGGGATGGTATCCACACGTTCTACATTTCTCCAGATTTTCAGAAGAACAACGGGCTGTCCTCATTACAGCATGATTACGAGTTCTACGACCTGTGCAAATTGTGGTCGGAACCCAATAAGGGACTACGGCGGGACGCACGATTTCCGGGTTGGGAATTGCAGGCCCGAGGAGCCGGCTAGCCGTGCCCCCTCTGAGCGAACGCACGACAGGTCCCGGCCCGCTGTTCTTGATCCAAACGCAGCCAAAACAGCCCCAACCCCGCGCCAAAGAACAGCCAAAAACGGCCCCAAAACAGCCAATTGTCAGGCGTTTTTTCATCTTTTACTCGGCCCTTATCCATACATTTCCGCGAAGAATATGGACCTGTGGCCGGACCTTCTTGCCCTGCGAGCCTACCTCTCAAAATCTGTAGGCTTATAGGCCGGCAGGGCGCCTTTTTATGTCGGCCTATAACCATATCGATTTTGCATATACGCCTTGTTTGCGCACCGGCCCCGGATGCCCACTGCTCTACACTCGACTTGAGGCGGCATTTCGCCCCCCGGATTTCACACGAAGGACCCGCTCCCTTGAGAAGATTCCCACTCCCCGCCCTGGCCGTCTTCGCGCTCCCGCTCTTCGCCCTCGCGCTGCCCGCGCAAACTCCGGCCAACCCTCCGCCAACCCCGGCCTCCGGCGAGTCTGGCTCAGTTGCGGCCAACCGCAAGGCACTCAATTCCCTCTTCGACGGCTACTGGCAGGACCAGCTCAAGCACGATCCGGAGTTTGCCTCCACGCTGGGCGACAAGCGCTGGAACGACCAGATCGCCGACTACTCCATCAAGGCCGTCAACGACGCCCTGGCCCGCGAAGAGAACTATCTGATGCAGTTGGCCTTGATCGACCCCGCCGGCTTCACCGAAGAGGAAAAGACCAGCCGCGATCTGCTGCTGCGCCGCTTTGCCGAGGACGAGGAGGCGGCGGAGTTCAAGGAATGGGAGATGCCGCTGACCCAGATGAGCGGCCTGCCTACCATCTATCCGCGGCTCGTGCCTCAACTCAGCTTCACCACCGTGAAGGACTACGACGACTGGATCGCCCGCCTGCACGCCATCCCCAAAGCCTTCGAGCAGGTGACCACTAACATGTCCATCGGCATGGACGACCATCGCGTGCCGCCGCGCTATCTGCTGGAAAAGGCGCTGGTGCAGGTGAAGGATCTGGCCAGTCAAAAGCCCGAAGACTCGCCGCTGGCCCTGCCGCTCAAGAGCTTTCCCGCCGTCGTCCCGCCCGCCGAGCAGGCCCGCATCAAGTCCGAGATGCTCGACGCCATCGCCAAGGAAGTCCTGCCCGCCTACCTGCGCTTCGCCCGCTTTCTTGACGTCAGTTATGTTCCCGCCGGCCGCGAGCAGCCCGGCATCTGGGCGCTGCCCGGCGGCGCCAAGTACTACGACTTCCTCATCCGCCGCACGACGACCACCAACCTCACCTCCGCCCAGATTCACCAGATCGGCCTCGACGAGGTCGCCCGCGACGAGGCCCAGATGCTGGAGATCGCCAAGCGCCTCGGTTTCGCGGACCTGGCCGCCTTCCGCGCCAGCCTCAAGACCAATCCCAAACTCCATCCCGCCACGCCCGAGGCGCTGCTCCAAGCCTATCGCGGCTATCTCGGGCCGATGCAAGCCAAGCTCCCGCAGCTCTTCGGCCGCCTGCCCAAAGCGCCCTTCGAGGTCGCCGCCGTCCCCGATTACATGGAGAAGACCTCCGCGCCCGCCTACTACGAGCCCGGCGCGCCCGACGGTAGCCGCCCCGGCCGTCTGCGCATCGACACCTTCAACGCCGCCGGCCGCAACCTCTACGCCGTCGAGGCCATCGCCTACCACGAGGGCCTTCCCGGCCACCACCTGCAAATCTCCATCGCCCAGGAACTCGACGGCCTGCCCGCCTTCCGCAAATTCGAGCGGTACACGGCCTATGCCGAGGGCTGGGGGCTTTACTCCGAGCGGCTGGGCAAGGACGTGGGCTTCTACCAGGACCCCTACTCGGATTACGGCCGCCTGGAGGCCGATGAATGGCGCGCCATCCGGCTGGTAGTCGATACCGGCGTCCACTCCCAGCACTGGACCCGCCAGCAGATGGTCGATTACTTCCACGACCACTCGGCCATCGACGAGACCAGCATCCAGGCCGAGGTGGACCGCTATATTGCCTGGCCCAGCCAAGCCCTGGCCTACAAGATCGGCCAGCTAAAAATTCTGGAACTGCGCGAGCGGGCCAAGTCGGCTCTGGGCGACAAATTCGACCTGCGCGACTTCCACGATCAGGTGCTAGACTCCGGCGCCCTGCCGCTTGATGTCCTCAGCGACCGCATCGACGCCTGGATTGCCAGCCAAAAGCCCGCCGTTCCGCAATAGCTCTAAGAACTTGCTGAATAACTCTGGCCTTGTATCAGGGCACGACTTCAGTCGTGCCGATAGCCAAAAAACAAAGGCAGGGCTTTAGTCCCTGAGGGAAACCCTCCCGGAGGGAGTGGACGATAATAGCCCAGCTTGGAATGCTGGGTGCGCCTTCCGGCTCCGTTTCGATTAGGTGCCGCGGTTTTGTAATTCATTTCATCGCGTGAAATGATTTATTACATGCCTCCGAGGGCCTGAAGCCCCCTGCTCCCTCCGCAACGAAACGGTCAAAGCGGAGAGACAGACCTCCCGGATTGCCCGTCGTCCGCCGATGGCTCGAAGACAGCGGATGCGCGACCGGGTCGACCAGACGCACGCACCGAAGAACTCAGGAAAGCAAACGGACAGGCCGACGACGGCGTGGCCTGACAGACGCGGCGGGGGCCGTCCGATATTGGCTTCGATGCAGTCTATACTGTCTCTGGCGAGCCGGACAGGTCCCCGTGTCAAAACGCCTCCGATGTGATGCTACTCGTATTCTGTAGACCCGTAGGCATCATTTCAATGATCCTTTGGTGCGGAACCTTATCGCTGCCAACTGAATGAAGCACCAAACAACACTTCGAAAGCCAGGAATTGAGATTCGGAAGACGCTAGCAGAAAAAGTGCGCGAGTTCCGTTCCCGCCTGGAAATCTCTCAGGAAGAGCTCGCCGACCGCTGTAACCTTCACCGTACCTATGTAGGCGCAATTGAACGGGCGGAGCGGAATGTTACGTTGAGCACTCTTGAAGTATTCAGCGAAGCGCTGGGGGTATCCGTACCGGACCTACTGACCCCTAACCGCCATGACAAACACGACTGACCCGCAGTTTTACGCCAAAAACATTCGCAGAAGCGGGCTTACCATCTACGATCCAATCGAAATTGGTGATCCCCGCCTTTGGATTCCAGCTCCCGCCCTTGAGTCTCTACTAGACACCGCGTTGCGCGGGTTAAGCCTTGCGCGGCTTCCACTGCGAACGCGATCAAAAGTCGTTAAGGCAGCGGTCTGCGAAGCTCTCGGCTATCCAGTACCAAGAAGTTTCGCCAAGAAGCAGCCACGTTTCCCAGGGCAGCGCTTCGACACCTATGCCCAAAAATCCAACAACCTGCAAGTATGGAACGAGGAGTTATCCCCTACGCGGCGGTACGTCATTATTCGCGTGTCTGATGCTGATACTGTTCAACGGGTCAAGGTTGTCACCGGAGACAGCCTTTCGCAACTTGATACGACCGGAACACTCACCCGAAAATATCAAGCGCGCCTCATTTGCAGAGACCAGGTCGCCGAGCTTATCTCTGCAACTGACACCGACCTATTGAGTTCGGCCGTAACCCCCGCCGTGATTCTCCGCGATGTTTCGCCAACCAGCAACCCACGCGCGGGAGCCATCCTCCCAATCTCCACGGTTTTCGCGCGGCTGCGATCTCTCATAGGGGTTTCCTTTCCAGACAGCGGCCGGGACCAGGAGCGGCGACGAGGTGCAGACCTACACCGTCTTGTCTGTCAAGGTCTTGGGTACTCTACATACGCAGACGACGGCCACTTTCCAGACGTTAGAAATCAAGTGCTGGAAGTCAAATTGCAAACGGCGCAAACAATTGATCTTGGCTTGGTCTGCCCAAACAGCCGTGACCTGCTTGACGTTCCCAAAATTCTAGATAGGCAACTGCGCCATTGCGACGTGCGATATGCGCTCTTCCATGCAACCACGAACGGCACCACGGTTACTATCACGCATTTCTTCCTCACCACTGGCGAAGCCTTCTTTTCACGCTTTCCGCAGTTTCAAGGGAAGGTGCGCAACGCTAAACTTCAAATTCCATTGCCCGCCGACTTCTTCGAGTGATCTACACCAAAAGCTCGCCACACGAGATCATCAAGACGGCTTTCCAGTTCCTTTGCTGTCGTGGCGGGCGTCTGGTCGTATATCTCTCTAGCGAGACTCGCAAGCGTTTTTGCTCCTGTACTGGATGGGTCTGGCAAAGGAAAGTACTCCACATATTGAGTGATGAACCTGCGACGCCCCGCGTAAAGTTTGTTGTGGAAGCGGTGATCGTAGAACGCTTCGATGAACGAGGAATTGGCAACGGCCAAAGCCAGCCAGAGAAGATCAGTGTCTACGCGATGCTTGACCGACAACCAATAGCAGTCACCGTTCACAACGCTCCCGTCGAGATCAATCCAGAAAGTGGGAGTCTCGCAAATGTCGCGGAATACAAGTTTTGGAAGCTCCCAGATGTCTGGGTCCTGGGGCACCCAAATTTCATACCATTTCCGCCCAGCATCGAGGACATAGGGGCGCCCCTCCAACGTCTGGCGATGCTTTTCAAGGTAGGCTGCTGAGTTTGGGTAAAAAGTGAGGTCGGCAGCCTCGCGCCGTCCTCCGTTTACCAAGTGCGGATACAGGACCTGACGCCCCGCCTTAGCATTGTCAGCCTTAAAGCGCCGTCCCATGTGGTGTGTTGTAAGAGGCCGTAACAGCTCCGGCTGCTCATGTTTGCCGAGGCTATTCCAATCCGATCTGATGAAGACCTTATCAGCGCATGTCTTGATGCCGACGCGGACGCTCCCTATTTCGCCAAACGTGCGCCACGTGTGATCCTCAACGGTTTTTAGCCACGCATCCGCCTTTTCAGTTGCCACCCGCCAGACTCCATCCACCGCGCTGTCGAGATCAAGCGTCCCGTGGGTCACCTGAAAACAGCGCCCGTCCTCAATGGAAACTGCCCCCGATTCTGCCAGCGCATCTATCACGTCATGCGCCCGACATGAGGCCGCGCCATCGGTTTCGTAGATCGACGTGAACCCAGGGCTTGCCTTTTCGGAAGGATCGCCTTTGGTTAGAAGGAGAACCGCAGGAAGAACAGCCGCGTCGAATAGTTTTGTGTCTCCCAAATCCCAGATATGCTTGAGGCTCACAGCCTCACGAAGCACCTTACGCACAGAGGAGCCAGACTTCGTTGTCATAAAGCGGTTTGACACGATGATGCCCGCGACGCCATTGTCTCCCAGCACTTCGATCATTCCCAAGAGGAAAGCGTAATAGAGATCAATGCGACCATTCAGTCCAAAGTTTGCCGCCAACGCCTGAGCGTTGAGAGCACCCATGATCTGAGTCCGAACGTATGGCGGGTTGGCTATGATGACATCGAATTTATCCGCAGACATTTCTCTATTGAAAAGCGAAAAGGTGCTGGCGAATTGCTCCGCATACACCAAGAAATTGAGCGGTGAAAACACCGTCGGAACCAGGGGAAATTTCTTTTGTATGGATTGCTCCGCAACGCAGAGGGATCCTGGATTCGTATCAAATCCATGAACTTCCACGTTGCGAATCCCCAGCGCGTACAACTCTTCGAGAAGGCTTATCAGCAACGCCCCCTCACCCACTGCCGGGTCGAGCACCCTGATAGTCCTTCCATTCGCTACCTGTACAGTTGCAGCAATTTGCCGGGCGACAAAGCCCGCTAGCTTCCGAGGGGTGAACGTAGCCCCTTCGGCTTTTCCTTCCGTGACGCCTTTGTATCGCACAGTTGCAGCGGTCTGGAGAGCGGAGGCCATAAGAGGATGCTACACCCAGGGCGACTTCGTCGCGCTGGCTGATTTTCGGGAACGGGTGGAGAGCCTTTTGCCGGGGTTGAAACCCCGGCCAGCCCAGAACG
This sequence comes from Occallatibacter sp., assembly GCA_049522975.1. GTDB lineage: Bacteria > Acidobacteriota > Terriglobia > Terriglobales > Acidobacteriaceae > Telmatobacter. Next base: position 15,219 of record JBEKNI010000037.1, read on the forward strand.
CGGCAAGATCGAAGGATCGTTAGGCCTCTGCACCGCGGATGCCGCGTGCCTGGACAGCTTGCCCTGAGCGAAGCCGAGCGGGCCAGTCCCCGCCAAACAAGTTTGCAGATGATTTCGCGGAACCTGCTACTCTGAGACCGGATCGGCCCTTCCCAGGGGCCGGTCCGGCAGGCTATTTGGCGGTACCCCCCACCCCCCTACCCTGTGGAAATCTTTTTTGATCCGCAAATGTCCCGTAACAGTCACGCAATCAACAGCTTGCATTTTGGTAATGTTAACGAATCAGTAACAGTAAACCCCTATTTTTGGCCCTTTTTCTGCTCAAAAAGCCCTCGTTTTGCCTCAAAATCCCCCAAAAAACCTCAAATTTCGCACGCTGCCTCAAGCGAGTATCCTAGTAACCAGCACTACTACACCATCCGAGACAAGGAAACAACAATCATGGCGGAGAGAACCGTTGAGGCCGGCGAAGTGGCCGCGCAGTTGCCCGAGGTCCGCGTGGCCGTTCTGGGCGCCGGCAAGATGGGCGGCATCCTGTTGCAGGCCTTTCTGAAGCAGAACCTCTTCAACCCCGATCAGATTCACGCCACCGTTGGCCACGCCGAGCGGGCGCTGGCCCTGAGCACGCAGTGGGGCGTGGACGTGACCACCAACAACCTGGAGGCGGTGCGCCAGGCCGACCTGGTTTTGATCGGCGTCAAGCCCTTCCAGGTGCCGGACCTGATCGAGGAGATTCGCCCCGCGCTGACGCCGGACAAGACGGTGATCTCCTTCGCGGCCTCGGTGAAGACGCGCTTCATCGAAGAGGCGGCGGGGATGAACATCGCCGTGGTTCGCGCCATGCCCAACACGCCCTCGGCGTTGGGCGCAGGGGCTGCCGCGCTCTGCCGCGGGCGCTTCGTCACCGCCGAAAAGATGGAGCTGGCGCAGCGCATCTTTGAGACCGTCGGCCGCACCGTGGTGGTGGACGAGAAGCACATGGACGCCGTGACCGGCCTCTCCGGCTCAGGGCCGGCTTACATCTACATCATCATCGAGGCGCTGGCTGAGGCGGGCGTGAAGGTGGGCCTGCCGCGCGATGTAGCCACGCAACTGGCCGCGCAGACGACCCTGGGCGCCGCCAAGATGGTGCTGGAGACCGGCTATCATCCGGCCCTGCTCAAGGATGCCGTGACCACCCCCGCCGGCTGCACCATCGACGGCATTCTCGAGCTGGAAGAGGGCGGCCTGCGGGTTACGCTAATCAAGGCTGTGATGCGGGCGACGGAGCGTGCCAAACAACTGGCGGCGGGGTGAGGAACAGGAACTAGGGACTAGTTTTCTTGTGGTGGGTTGAGGTTTATGGCATTCCAGGTCCCAGAATCGGGACCTGGGGCACCAGGCAAAGTCACTCGGACGTGCTTTTTGTAAGTGGAAGAAGGAAACATGGTCATAAGCAGAGTCATCAACGAAACTTCAAACCGCATCTCAAGAGACTGGGATCCACCCTCCTGGCGGGCCTTGTATATTGCTTTTCCCTGGATGATCGGCCTTGTTTTCTCTCTCTACTGCATAGTCAGAAATGAGGCGGTCGCAGTTCGCGAACGGACCACATACGGTATCATTCGCAAACACGAGCCTGCAAACCACAATAGTTTCGGCTACGAATTCTCCGTAAACGGCAAGATATATACCGGTTGGCAAATTCCGGCGACGGAATACGAAATCGGGCAGAGTGTTCTTGTCTACTACGACCCTCATGATCCCACAACAAGTTCACTCTACAGCTTCAGTGAAGGTAATTTCGGGCCACCCATATTCTGCTTCGTCGGTATCACCGTGGTCGCGGTGGTCATTTTTGCATTACGACGGGATCATGCACAGAGAAGTCGGTCGAATAATATTCAGTAGGCCGGGTGGTTCAAGTTTGGATTTTCAGACCGGGAATCACCTAAAGCTAACTCGCACGAAGCGCGACTAACTCCGCTAACAACGCTAGTATGCCCACTCAACGCCCAACCTGGTTGCCCACCTATCTGCCGGAACTCGACGGCCTGCGCGGCCTGGCGATTCTGGGGGTGGTGCTCTATCACTGCGATCCGCTGGTGAAGGGCACTTGGGTTCACTTCGCCGCGCAGTGGGGATGGGCGGGGGTCATTCTCTTCTTCTCGCTCTCCGGCTTCCTGATTACCTCAAACCTGCTGGCGACGCGCGAGAAGCCGCATTATTTCCACAACTTCCATGCGCGCCGCGCGCTGCGCATCTGGCCGGTCTACCTGCTGACTCTGGCGGTGGTCTATCTGAATGCGCCGTGGTTCATCGGCCCCAGCGTGCTGGGCGCAATCAAGGCCGCGCCGTGGTGGGCATACATTTTCTTTGTGCAGAACCTCTTTCATCTTTCGCTGCCGGCGGCTCTCGGTCCCACCTGGGCGCTGGCCGTCGAAGAGCAGTACTACTTTGTCTGGGCGCCGCTGGTACGCTGGCTGCGCAAGCCGTGGATGCTGTCGATAGTGCTCACGGCCGCGCTGGTCTGCTCGCCGCTGGTGCGCCAACTAAACCCGGTCTGGCTCCTGCGGTTGCCCTCGCACACACTGATCAAGCTGGACGGCATCGCCCTGGGCAGTCTGCTGGCGCTGGGGATGTACACGCTGGGCCTGAGCCGTCGCGCGTGGCTCTGGATCGGCCTGGGAGCCTTTGCGCTGGGAATTGCCGCCGCGGCCACCTTCGCCGGCGGCACCGCCTTCCTCGATTCCGCGCTGGCGGTGGGCTTTACCGGCGCGGCGCTGGCCTTGATAACTACGACCGGCGCGCGCAATCCAGTCAACGCCGCTCTGCGCCGCGGACCGCTGGCCTTCTATGGCCGCATCAGCTACGGCCTCTACATGACCCACATCATCGCCTTCATCTTCTTTGGCTGGTTCGACCTGTGGATGAAGCCCTACGGGATGGCCGGCAACTGGGCGATTCTGGCCGTTCGCCTGGTGGTCTCGACCGCGCTGGCCGCCGGGCTGTGGTATGGCTTCGAGTCGCAAATTCTCAAACTGAAGCGGTTTTTTTAGCAATACTCCACGCATCGGCCGCAACTACTCCATGCATTTGTGTTTACATGATTCAATGCAGCAAAGATCCTGACTCTAGCGAGGGAAACTCCATGCGCACGCGTTCTTCCTGGACACTTCTCCTTGTTGCCGCCGTGGCGATTTCCACCTCCGCTGTCCTGGGTCAGGCTCCGGCAACGCAGCAGGCGCCCGCCGGCTCCGCTGCCGCACCACCTACCGCTGTTTTCCACGTGGGCGCCAACCTGGTGCTGGTGGACGTGGTGGTGACCGACAAGGGCAAGGCCGTGCATGGCCTGGACCGGAACAAGTTTCACCTCTTCGAGGATGGCCGCGAGCAGCCGATCGCCGGTTTCGACGAGCACCAGCCCGCCGCGGCTCCGCCCGTACTCGCCCCGCGGTCCGCGCTGCCGCCGCACACTTATGGCAATGCGCCCGCCTATCCCGAGACTGGCGTCTTGAATGTGCTCCTGCTGGACGGCCTGAACACGCCGGCAACCGACCAGATGCGCGCGCGCCAGCAGATGATCGAGTACATGGGGAAGATCCAGCCGGGCACCATGATGGCCGTCTTTACCCTTTCTTCGCGGCTGCAGATGGTGACGGGCTTCACCACCGATGTTGCGCAACTGACCCGGGCGGTGAAAGGTCAGAAGGCCGAGACGCCAACCCTGCTTGCCGGCGAGACAGCCCCCGATTCCCTGGACTCGGTTCAGGGATATATTGACGATATGTTGGGAAGTACGTCTCCGTTGCTCATGCGGCAATTCCAAGCCGATATCGCCTCCCAGATGCTCGAACAGCGGGTGCGCATGACTTTGGCGGCTCTGAAGGAACTGGGCCTTTATCTGAGCGCCATTCCCGGCCGCAAGAACCTGATCTGGTTCTCCGGATCCTTTCCGGCGGCCTTTGATCCCGTCGGCTCGCAGGCCGGCAACTTCCGGGACATGCCCGCCTTCTCGGAGGATGTTCGGAAGACCGATGACCTGCTGATGGCGGCCCGCGTGGCGGTTTATCCGGTGGATGCGCGCGGGCTGATGACCGATCTGCCTTACGACTCCTCCAATCGGGGCCCGATATCGGGCAATATCTCCGGTTCGCTGGCCTCATTCCATACTCAGCTCGAGGCCGATAAGACCGCGATGCGGCAGATTGCCTATCAGACCGGCGGGCAGGCCTATCTCGACACCAACGGGCTGAAGGAGGCCGTGGCCAGCGCCGTCGAGAATGGCGGCAGCTATTACACCCTGGCCTATACTCCGCCCGCCAAAAAGCTCGACGGCCAGTTCCACAAGATCGAGGTGCGGCTGGACGAAGCCGGCGGCCAGCTATCTTATCGCCGCGGCTACTACGCGGACGCTCCGGGCAAATCCGCCGCGAAGCCGGCAAAGACCCAGACCCTCAGCCCCTTCCTGGCGGCCTCGATGCATGGCGCTCCGCCGGCGACGCAGGTTCTCTTCGTCTCCCGCGTGCTGCCGGCAGGCGATCCGCAGTTGACGGGGCCAAAGGTTCCCGACAGCGAGGCCGGAGAGATGACGGCAAGCCTCAAGGGAGCGGCGCATCGCTACGTTGCGGATCTGAAGATCGACGCGCGCACGCTGGATTTCGAGCCGATGCCGAATGGCGCGCATCAGGCCCAGATCGAGTGCGTGCTGGTGGGTTACGACGCCGACGGCAAGCGGTTGAACTGGGCAGACGCCACCTTCACCGTCCCTCTGGATGCCAGTCAATATGCGGCGGTTCTGGCAGGAGGCCTGCCAGTGCGCATGGCGCTCGACCTGCCCGCGGGACGCGTGTATCTGCGTATTGCCGTTCATGACGGTATCGTCGACCACTCCGGAGCGCTGGAGGTTCCGCTGGCGGTTGCGGCCAACTAGGGAACCTCCGATAAGTTCGGCAACACGTTGGGCAGTTTCTCAGGGGCTAAAGCCCGCGTTCATTTTGCAGCACTTGCGGCAGTCAGGGCTAAAGCCCTGACCTACCAGTCGTGCCCTGATACAAAACAGACTGAATCAGAGGTTCATTAGGACGAAGCCAGAATGACTTTACCCTCTCGAGCTTCGTGGAGGGCGCCGCGTTGCGCAAGAGGTTCGTGCTCCCAACCTTGCGGTGAGACAGAGGACGCTTGCGAGTCCTATGGATTGCGGTATTCCCGCTCCAGAAATACCGGATTGCGGTACTCACGGGCGCTCGGAAAACGCCAAATAGAGGGCTTTTTTGACCAAAATGGCCTGCTTTGGGGCCGAAAAGCGGGCAAAAAACGGGGTTTACAGTTACTGATTCGTTAACATTACCAAAATACAAGATGTTGATACCGTGTTGGTTACAAGAAATGAAGAGGCCAAAAAAAGATTTCCACAGGGCGGGGGGTGAGGGTAAGGCGGATTTTGGGGAGAAGAAACGGAGAACAGGAACGAAGGGACTAGGGACCGAGATTGGGAGCGTCGGAGATTGGAGGATGGTCATTTGGGCCTCGCGTTTGCGACTGCTTCCACTGTAGGCGCAACGTGGGAAATCATCTGCAAACCCTTTTCGACTTCGTTCAAGGCAGGCGCTGCGGCGGGGCCAAGCGCCTGATTGGGAGGCGGTATCCCACCCTTTCGCAAAGATACAAGAAGCGGTCCTTCGGCTTCGCCCAGGAGAATGGGGCAACGAGTGTTCGTAGTTGATCCGGCCGGGGTTTTGCGGGCTAGAAGCGGAAGCGGTAGCGGAGTTGGGCGGAGATCAGGCGGGGATCGTTGTAGTGAAAGCCGCCGATGGTGACCGAGGTGTCTTGGAGAACGCGATGGTTGGTGACGTTGAGTATGCTGCCGGAGAGCCTCCAGTTCTCGCCGATTTTGTGTCCTGCCGAGACGTCAAAGGTGGTATGCACGGGCAGATAAGAGCCCTGGTAGGGGCTTTGCGGCGCGCCTTCCAGTCCGTTGGAGAAGCCGGAGCCGTAGTAAACATTCGACGAGAACCAGATGTGCAGCGGGAGATTGGCCGTGAAGCCGGTGTTCAGTGTCTGGCGCTGATCGTGGTCGACGGGTGTGTAGTTGAACCCCAGGTCGCAGGCCGGGTCATTGGCGATGCTGCAAGTGAAGCCGCCAATGATATTTCCGCGCTGCTCGGCGATCTGATTGGAGTAAGTCAGATGAAATTGACCCAGCCGCTCCAGCTCCGGCGAGCGCAGAGTCAGCTCCCAGGCGCGGACGAGCGCCCCATTGACGGCGATGGGGAAGTACATATTCGATTCGCCGAGGTTGGAGTGGTCGAGGAAGTTATTGACGCGATTTTTGAAATTGGCCACATCGAGGAGCCAGCCCTTGTACGGAATCTGGATGCCAAACTGGTGCTCTTCATCCCGCTCGGAGGGGATTGGCGTAAAGGTATTTTCACCGATCGCCTGCTGGCTGGCATAATTGAGCACGCTGCTGGAGACGGTGAGAATTGGCGCAGGCTGGAAGAAGTGGCCGTAAAAGCCGCGTAGAACCCAGTGCAGGCGGGGTATTTCGACGGTTGCGCCGATGCGCGGATAGATGGCGGATTCGTTGAGCCAGGCGCGATAGATGCTGAAGCGCTCGCCGCCGAGAAGGGTCACATACTGGCCGAGGCGCAGGTGGTCGGCGAAATAGAACTCCACAAGACCGGCGTCTTGGCTATCGGGTTGATTGCAGGGATTGTTATTGGTAATGCATTGGCCGCTGGCCTCGACGCCGAAGAGGTCGTTTTCGGCTTGGAAGAAGGAATAGAGACCGGCGGAGTAGCTGTTGGAACCGGCTTCAAGCCGGCCGTCCGCCTGAGCGCCGACGTAGTTGGAGCCCTGATGCCAGGTGGTGGAGACTTTCGTGTCGGAGGCCAGCGAATCGTAATCAGCCTGATTGAAGTGATAGAAGGGCGCAACGGAAACCAGCGCCCTCGGCGAAATCGTATGCACCCAGTTGGCGATTGCGAAGCTGTCTCGCTCGGTTTGCGCGTCGCGCAGGCCGGCGGAGACGTAATATGGATTGCCTCCCGGCGGAGTTTCCTGCTCCCAGTCGTTTACATTCGGGTCGTACGGCACATCGAAATAATCCTGGCGGTACTGCGCGTTCAGGCGCAACTGATCTTTCGGCGTCCGATTGCGAATCAGCGAAACAAACCCGCTCTGCGAGTTCGTCGCGTCGTGATAGATTTGCGCAATCGGCGGAGCTAGCCCGTAATTCGAGCGGGAGCCGGTCAGGCTCGCGTACCAGGCCGTCGCGGCGTCGTGGTCGCCCAGCGAAAGCTGAGTTTCACCCATGTATTGATTGCCGCCGGAGAGCAGCAGCTCGCCCTCGCGGCTGCGCTCGAAGCCGTTGCGGGGCAGGACGTTGAAAACTCCATAAGTCCGGTCGCCCACCTCGGCAGCATAACTGCCGCGCTGCGTCTCCAGCGCGTCGATGTCCTTAGGGTCGATCTGCGGACCGACATTGGATGCAATCTTGGTGTTGGGAATGGCGACGCCGTCTATCAGCCAACTGGTCTGGTGGCCGCCGCGCATGTGCAGCATGTCGTGGGTCATGTAGGCGCCGGGGACGTAATCGGTAATCATCTCCATGCCGATGGTGCGGCTGGCGCCGGGTGTCTGGTCGATCTCGGCTCTCGTGACGAGCGTGGTGGGAGTTGCGGAGTCGGAGGCGGAGAGAGAGTTTTGCAATCCCTCGACGACAACGGACTGGATTGCCGGGGCAATCGGCAGCGCAACATGCACCACCGGGTTGGTGCCCGAAGCTACGGTGAGCGGCTGGCTGACAGTGGCGAAGCCGGACGCCGTTACTTCCAAGCGATAGACGCCGATGGGCGCCTGGGGCAGCTCGAATGTGCCGTCAGAGCCGGTGGTGGCGCGCAGGATGAAGGCCGAATCGGCCGCCTGGAGGGTGACTTGCGCACCGGCGATGGGACGATGTTCGGGGTCGTGGACTATCCCATGAATGGTGGCAAAGACGTTGGCCAGGGCGGGAATCGAAGCGGCCAGAATGATGGCTGGAGCAAGAGAAGAAAGGCGTATAGACATATGAACCTCCGGGGAAGGTTGGCTGAAGCGCAGACGGCTTTTCGAGCCGCTAAGACGCGGCGCGATTGCTGACGGGGAAGAGCAGTTTTATTTTCAGCCGAGAACCATGGTGGGAGGCGAGCGGCCGCAGCGGCTGCGGATGGGATTGGTGCGAGCTGCGGCGCGCGGGCTGGCCGGCGAGTGAGACTGAACGAAGATGTCTGACACCCACGCCGGCGTCGCGGGCAGCGCGTCGATCGAGGCGATATTCCGAACGCCATAGCCGGGGAAGAGCGGGCAGGTCATGGGCGCGGAGAAGCCCGGTTTGCCCGAGGCCGCTTGCGCCGCCATTTGCACCATCATCGCACAATGGTGTTTGCCATGGCGTCGGCAGCAGGGCGGCAGGCGCGACTCGTCGCTGGCCGCGAGCGCCGACGCCAGCGGTCCGAAGCCGAAGAACAGAATCAGGAAAAGGGAAAGCCCGCGCCTCATCTGGAATCTATGGTACACGAGATTCAGCTTGAGCGGCGCGCATGGGACGGGATTGGCCCGCGCTCAGGTATCATCGGGTTATTGCGATCTTTCATCTGCTCCAAAGAGGAAATGCCCGTGTCCGAATCGAATCCCGCCGCACAATCCATTGGTTTTTCAGTGAGTGAATCCCGCGTTCAGCGGCCGCTGCGCATCGCTTTATTTGGTTTTGGCACAGTGGCCAGTTCGGTGGCGAGGATTCTGGTCGAGTCCCGGCCCGAGGGGCTAGAACTGACTCGTATTTACGTTCGCAGCGTGGCGAAGAGGCATGTGGACTGGATTCCGTCTAGCGTCGTGTGGAGCGAGGATGCCGATGCTGTGCTGGCCTCCGGAGTCTCGGATGTGGATGTGGTGGTGGAACTGGCCGGAGGACTAGAGCCAGCTGGAAGCTGGGTGCGGCGCGCGCTGGATGCCGGCAAGAGCGTGGTCACGGCCAACAAGAAGCTGATCGCCTTTCATGGCCTGGAACTGGAAAAGCTGGCTGCCTCGCGCGGCGGGCACCTGAAGTACGGCGCGGCGGTGGCGGGCGGGATTCCCGTGATTCCCGGCCTAGAACAGGGGTTGGCAGGAGATCGCATCGAGCGCATCGAGGGCATTCTGAACGGCACCTGCAACTTCATTCTGAGCAAGATGGAGGAGGGCGCGGAGTATGCGCCGGTGCTGGCCGAGGCGCAGGCCAAAGGCTATGCCGAGGCCGATCCCACTGAGGATGTGGGCGGCTTCGACGCGCGCTCCAAGCTGGCCATTCTGATGCGGCTGGCGTTGCGCGTGGCGGTGGACCCGGAGGAGATTACGCCCCAGGCGATTACCTCGATTGCCGCCGTGGATTTCGCCTATGCGCGGGAGCTGGGCTGCACCATCCGGCAGATTGCGCGGGCCGACCGGGCCGGGGATCAGGTGGCGGCCTCGGCGGGTCCGATGCTGGTGGCGCTGCGCTCGCCGCTGGCCTGGTCGCGGGGCACGGAGAACATGGTCGTCCTGCACGGGCATTATGGCGGCGATGTGGTTTTTTCCGGCCACGGCGCGGGCGGCCATCCCACGGCGGTGGCGGTGGTCAGCGACCTGCTGGCGCTGGCGCACGGGTCGCGGAGAGTAGCACTGCCCTCGGCACAGGCGCGGGTGAGCGGGGAGTTCGAGGTGCCGCATTACATCCGCTTCCTGGTTAACGACAAGCCGGGAATCATCGCCGACATTACCGTGGCGCTGGCCAGCGAGCAGATCAACATCCGGGCCATCGTGCAGAAGCCGGGCTTTTCGCCGCACGCGCTGCCCTTCGTCATGACCGTCGAGCCGTGCAAATCCTCGGCGCTGAAGCGGGCGCTGGAATGTCTGCGCGGCAAAGACTATCTCCTCGAAGATCCGCTGGATTTGCAGATGCTGGAGTAGCGGGGCGGGATCAGGGAATAGGGGTCAGCCGCTCGGCGCATTATTTCGTGAGACTCTTCGGCATACAATTGTCTGAACTCTACAAGGGTTGAGGTGAGGATAATTCTCCATGTGGATTGGGTCATTTGTCGATTGTTTGGAAGAATCAACGCTCTCCCATCCGCGATTTGAGGAGGCGTACGCCATCAAACAGCAAAACATACCAAAACGAATCTACAAGTATCGACGCGATTGCGACTACTCACGCGCGAATTTGAGGACCGACACAGTTTGGCTTAGCTCCCCTGATTCCTACAACGATCCATACGACTGCGCATTCGCAGTTTTAAAGGACTCAAAAGACATCGTTATGGCAGCGGCCATCAAGGTTATTTTCGATGAAATCACAGATGCCTGCAAATATCGACAGGCTATTTCAATAGATGTGATTGAGAAGGCAAAGGCCAGCCGGGAGCCGCTAAGGTCAATTGCCGAATACATGTCAACGCTTGGTATCGATATCGAAAGCCAGGATCCCCATCGATGGGCCGAGCGCAGTTCCGTCCAACTGAACGGCCTGATCTGCGAAATTGATGCCACCCTAAACCTGGTGCGAAGGAACGCCAAAGTCTGTTCATTCAGTGCGATCAGCGACTCAATTCTTATGTGGAGTCACTATGCCGACAATCATCGCGGATTCTGCGTTGAGTACGACCTCGATCCGTTAGTTCCCAACCATCCATTCCGCAGGAATCTTTACCCTGTAATTTATTCGCCCGATCTTTATGATCTAACGCCTTGGTTGAAATCGCTCGTAGATTCCGATCTCCAGCAGTTCAATTCAATACACCCATTGTTGGCGTTGATTCACAAGTTCGATGGTTGGGGATATGAGCAGGAATGGCGATTAGCACTTGTTCTTCCCACGTTGATCGAAGACCACGATTTGAAAGTCCCGAGACCGATCAGGATTTTCCTCGGATCAAAAATGGAACATACAAACAAAAACGAATTAAGAGCAATTTGCGAAGAAAAGGGTATTGAGGTGTGGCAAATGCAAATGGCTGACGACAAATATAGACTTTTCGCTGAGCGTCAGCATTGACTGGGAATGCTTATTCTGTGGCGGGTTGTTGACACAGCCGTGTGCCCAGTGCCCCACTTCACTTTGAGAAGTGGGTTTCAAATAGGGTGCCACCGGATCGACCAACGGATTCACAACCTGAAATCATCCCCGCAGCGTTTTCCCGCCGCACAACAATTCCCTTGACAGAATATCGCCTGTGGGGAATAATTGATGTATGGCTTGGGAGATCGAAGTCAGCGATGAGTTCAAGGAGTGGTACGAATCGCTGACCGACGAGGAGTGCGGCAGCGTCCACAATGTAATTGAGGCGCTGGCGGTTCTGGGTCCGGCGCTCGGCCGACCCCAGGTCGATACCCTGAAGGGCTCGCGCTACGCAAACATGAAGGAGTTGCGCATTCAACATCAAGGCAGACCGTACCGCATCTTGTTTGCCTTCGACCCGCGCCGCTTCGCTTACCTGATCCTCGGTGGCGACAAGACCGGAGATGCTCAGTGGTACGTGGACGCCATTCGGCGGGCAGACCTGATCTATGCTAAACACCTTGAAGAAATTGGAGGTTGAAATCATGGCCCACAACTGGAGAGATATTCGCAGGAAGCTTTCACCGGAACAAGAAGAAGAGACGCGGCGGTATGTGAAGTCGGTCGTGGAGGCGGTGACCCTGAATCAGCTTCGGGAGGCGCGCAGCCTCACCCAGGCCAACCTCGCCAGCATCCTCGGAATCAACCAGGGCTCCGTCTCGAAGATGGAGAAGCGCACGGATATGTACATCTCCACGTTGCGCAGCTTCATTCAGGCGATGGGCGGACAGCTCCAGATCAGGGCTGTCTTTCCCGAGGGCGAAGTCGAGATCGAGCAATTTGGGAGCGTAGCGGCTCCGGCCACGAACTCCGAGGCTCCCGTGGATTCCAGGCAGGAAGTCGCTGCGTAATACCCGCTCCCAGGTCTCAGAATCGAGACCTGGGGCACCCGGCACCCGGCCGCTCTTCGATCCCATGCGAAGATGGTTTGGAAGACGAATGAACGAAAGCTCTCCTGGAAAATCCGCGCTGAAATACCGCCCGGAGATCGATGGGCTGAGGGCGGTCGCGGTTGTGGCCGTACTGGTCTTTCACGCGAAGGTCTCGAGATTGGCTCCCGGAGGGTATGCGGGCGTCGATGTATTCTTTGTGATTTCGGGTTACCTGATCAGCGCCATTCTCTTCTCCGATATTTCAGCCGGGCGATTTTCGGTTGCCGGTTTCTATGAGCGGCGAATCCGGCGGATCATTCCCGCGCTCTTCTGCATGTTGATTGTCTACTCCGTTGTTGCGGCGTTTCTGTTTCTTCCTCCGGACCTGGTCGAGTTTTCGAGGTCCCTTCTGGCAGCCGCGACCTCAACGTCGAATTTTTATTTTTGGCGACATTCCGGATACTTCGACTCGCCGGAGGCAAACCCCCTGCTGCATACCTGGTCTTTGGCGGTAGAAGAGCAGTTCTATATTTTCTTTCCGCTCTTGCTGGTGGCGGTGCGCAGGTTGTTTCCAAAGCGGCTCAAGACGGCCGTGATTGCCCTGTGGATTGCTTCCCTGGCCGCCAGCGCGGCTATTCTTCCTTACAGCCAAGAGACCGCGTTTTATATGCCCTACACGAGGGCCTGGGAGCTGTTGCTGGGCACGATTCTCTCTCTGGGGATCTTCCCGCGGCTCGATTCGGCGCGGCTGCGGAATCTTGCCGCCTTCTCCGGGGCCGGGATGATCGCCTACTCGTTCTTCTTCTATAACAGGCTCACGCCCTTCCCAGGGCTTCACGCTTTGCCGCCCTGCATCGGAGCGGCGCTGATCCTCGGGGCCGGGGAATCCGGATCGTCCTTGGTCGGCTCCGTGTTGTCGTGGCGGCCCATCGTCTTTGTGGGACTTATCTCCTATTCGCTTTATCTGTGGCATTGGCCGGTGATTATTTTGCAGGGCATGGGCGTGCTCTTCAACATGGGCTCGACGCTGCCGCGCCAGTATGCCGGGCTGCTGCCGCAGAACATTTACAATGCAGCTGTTGACATCGCGGTTTCCTTCGCGCTTGCGATCCTCTCGTGGAGGTTCGTGGAGCGTCCCTTCCGCACCGGGTCTCTCCGCCTGAGCGGGCGGCCGTTGTTCGCCATGGCGGGAACGCTGATGGCGGTTCTGATCACATTCTCCTCATGGACGATATGGGCGGCGGGATTTCCGGGTCGTTTTTCCGCTCAGGCCGAGCAGGCCGCATTCGATCTGGATCACTGGAGCGTTCTGACAACGGCCATACGCAGCGGAAGCTGTTTTATCTCTTCCGGCGAACCCATTGCGGATTATGACAAGAACGTTTGCCTGCGCCAGGTGGATGGGAAGCGGAATTATCTTCTTCTAGGGGACAGCCATGCGGCTGCGCTTTGGCAGGCGCTCGCGACCACGCTTCCAGAGGACAATATCATGCAGGCGACGGTGAGCGGCTGCCGGCCATTTGCGCATCCGAAGGGCCCTGAAGCTTGCAGGAAGATGATGGATTTCATCTTTCAGAGTTATCTGCCGGCGCATCCGGTTCAAGGGCTGCTGCTGGAAGATCGCTGGTCGCCGGAGGATATTGGCGGGATCGCCGATACGGTGGAATGGGCCAGCCAGCACCAGGTACCGGTGATTCTGATCGGCCCGGTTCAGGATTACGATGCGCCGCTGCCGCGGCTGCTGGCCTACGCAATCACCTGGAAGCAGCCGGAGCTGCCGGCCCGGCATCTGTTGAGCCAGACGGGGCTGCTGGATGCGCGGCTTGAAGGCCTGGCGGCAAACTCCTGGCATGTGCCCTATATCTCGCTCTACAAGGAAATCTGCAGCGACGGAGTTTGCGCCGAATATGCGGATGCGGAGCAGACGGTTTCCCTTCTGTTCGATGCGGACCACCTGTCGCCGCCCGGCGCGCTTCTGGTGGTGCGCCGCCTGAAGGAGCAGGGCAAGCTGTTTTGATGAGATGAGCGTCCGTCTCGCGCCGGGCGCCGGAGGTCTCGATTCTGACCCTGCGCGGCAGGGACGATCCGCTGCAGGATCCGCTGGATTTGCAGATGCTGGAGTAGCGGGGAACAGGGAACAGCCGCTCGAACTATCTCGGGTCTCGCGTGCGAGAACTGGGATAGTAGAATGGTGCTAAAATGGTCATTGAAGAGGCCCTATGCAGATCAGCACTGAGCGCGAGTTCCGGGACGATACCGCAGGGATGCTGCGCGCGAAGGCTCCTGTTCTCGTGACACGCCGAGGCCGTCTCTCTGGCATCTTCTTTCCTCAACCGGAGTCCACGCTGCCCGTCGAGTTAAAGCGCGAATTATTTGCCGTGCTGAGCGCTGATGTAGCCCGCCAGATCTCCAAGCGCGGGCTGGACGAGGAAGGGATTCTCGCCGATTTTCAATCCTGGCGGAAGAAACGCCGTGAAGATAGCCGCGGACGCTAACGTACTGCTCTCCGCAGTGATCGGTGGCCGGGCCCGGCTGGTTCTCAATCATCCCGATATTGAAGAGGTAGTCACTACGGAAGCGACCTTCGCGGAGGTCAGGGAATATGCCCTCCTGCTTGGCCGCAAGAAGAAACTCACTCCGGAGGTGCTCCTATTGACTATGGCCGCGCTTCCCGTCTCTATCGTATCGCCTAAAATCTATGCGGACGCGATGGCGGATGCGCGTAAGCTGATTGAATGGCGCGACCCCGACGACATCGAGATTCTTGCCCTGACGCTACACTTGAAGATTCCGCTTTGGTCCAATGACAACGATTTTGAAGGCTGCGGGATTGAGCGAATGACCACTGCGGAAATCCTTCGCAAACTGGGAGTCTTCGAAGCGAGATGAGACACGGTCGCCACCGGGCACCCAGGTCTCGATCCTGAGATCTGGGATTTCTACTGTTGGGCGGCGGGCGGAGGATCGATGAGCGGGTTCACCACCCGGATCGCGCCGAAACGTTGGCCGGTGGCCAGATGCTCGGAGTAGAGGATGGAGGCGTCGGCGCGCTCGGCGGCCTCGAGGATCAGGGCATCCCAGAAGTGGACCTTGTGGCGCATGACGATCTCCAGCGCCTCCAGAACCGACTTGGGAGTCGTCGGGATGACCTCCCAGGTGGAGTAGTCGTGCAGAAGCTGAGAGACCTCTTCGACCGGCGGAGGGTTGCCGGCGTTGCGGCAGAGGTGGATGCACAACTCCTGCAAGACTTGGGTGCTGATGACGCCCCAGCCGGAGCCCCATAGCTGCTCCAGCAGCATCTGGGCGCGGAGGTGCTTGACTCCGGTGGAACGGTCATGCGCATAGACAAGGATGTCGGTATCGACGAAACACTTACCGCTCATGCAGTTCCCCTCGCGTGCGGGTTGCGGTCCACTGAAGATCAAAGCCGGTTCTCAGGCGGGCCACGGCGCTGCGGCGCGCCTGTTCGTATCCACTGCGCTCTCGCGCGGCCTGTTCCAGCCGGGCCGCGAGCATGGCACTAATGGAAGTGCCCTCTTCAGCGGCGAGAACGCGGGCTTCTCGCAGCAGTTCGTCTTCAATTTTCAGCGTGATGTTGGATTTCATTTTTGTCCTTAATTGGGGGTAGCACCATTCTACGTGCTTTTGACCGGGAATTTCAAAAATCTTTGGTTTGCCTCGGCGTTCCTCCGTCCGAGGCCTTTTGGGCGTCAGTGTCAGATGCCGGGTTACCGTGGTTTGATTGCTGGAACGAGATTTCCACAGTCCATTGGGTCGGATTCAGTCCTTTCCGGGGTGCATTTTCCCGTTGTATGCGCTTGATTTTGCAGCACTGTAACCTTCTATTCATCTTGGGCCGGTAGCCTGAAGCTGGTGATAGCTCAAGTGCCCGAGATTCGTATCTCCCAAGCTGGACTTCCGCCCGAGCCCGGTTCGACAGGCGAGCCGCGTCCGGCCGCGGCGGCTTCGCAGCCGGTTTCGGCGATTCGCGCGTTTCTGCTGGCCCGCGGCAACTCGGCGTGGACCGATCGCGGCTTCCACTGGCTGATGGTGCTGTGCGCGCTGAGCATCTTCGGCATCGTGGTGCTGATTGCCTCCGAGCTGGTGGTGCGCTCGAAGCTGGCCTGGGGCAGCTTTGGGCTGGACTTCTTCTACAAAGCTTACGTCGATACCTACACCAAGCAGACGCTTTACTGGGATCCGGTGAACGGGCATTTCAGCGCCCTGCCGTTCCTGTATGGGACGCTGGTCTCGTCGTTTCTGGCGCTGCTGCTGGCGGTTCCGCTGGCCATCGGCGTCGCGGTCTTTCTCACCGAGATGTGCCCGCGGTGGCTGCGCGCGCCGCTGGCCTTCATCACTGAGCTGCTGGCGGCGATTCCCAGCGTGATTTACGGGCTGTGGGCGGTTTTCATTCTGGTGCCGCTGCTGCGCGAGCAGGTGAACCCCTGGCTGATCCGGCTGCTGGGCTGGACGGGTTTCTTCTCCGACGACAATCCCACCGGCCTGGGTTTTGTGGCGGCGGGAGTGATTCTGGCCATCATGATCCTGCCCATCATCTCCTCGTTGACCAGGGAAGTGATGACCGCTGTGCCTCATTCGCAACGCGAGGCGGTGCTGGCGCTGGGGGCTACCCGCTGGGAGATGATCCGCATGGGCGTGCTGCGCAACGCGCGCATCGGCATTGTCGGCGCCGTCATTCTCGGCCTGGGGCGCGCGCTGGGAGAGACCATGGCCGTGACCATGGTGATCGGCAACAGCCCGGAGATTCATCGCTCGCTTTTAGCCAATGGGAGCACCATGGCGTCGGTGATCGCCAACGAGTTTGCCGAGGCCTCCGGCGATCTGCATCTGAGCGCGCTGATGGAGCTTGGTCTGGCGCTGTTTATTGTGACCATCATCGTGAACGCTCTGGCCCAATTGTTGGTGTGGGCGGTTACGCGGGGAACGCCGTCGTCGGCGCACTAAGGACAGGGACTAGGGACTAGGGACGGCACGGGAGACGAGAAACTGAAGAACGAACACCAATTGCGGGCGCGGATACGGACGGGGATCGACGGCGCGGCCACTGGCCTCGCGGTGCTGGCCACTGTGCTGGTGGTAGCGCCGCTGGTGGCAATCTTCGTCTACCTCGTCTACCGGGGAGCGAGTTCGCTGAGCTGGGAGTTCTTCACGCAGGTTCCCAAGCCGGTGGGCGAGGCGGGCGGCGGGATGGCCAACGCCATCGTGGGGTCGGCGATTCTGCTCGGAGTCGGCAGCCTGATCGGGATTCCGGTGGGCATCGCTGGTGGGATCTATCTGGCTGAGTTCGGGCGCGGCGCCAAGCTGGCCAACGCGGTGCGCTTTACGGCGGATGTGCTCAACGGCGTTCCGTCGATCGTGATGGGCATCGCCATCTACTCGCTGGTGGTGGTGCCGCAAGGGCATTTCTCAGCCTTTTCGGGCGGTGTGGCGCTGGGCATCATGATGATTCCGACGGTCTGCCGCACTACCGAAGAGATGTTATTGATGGTGCCCAACGCGGTGCGCGAGGCCGCTTTGGCGCTGGGCGTGCCTAACTGGCGCTCGGTGCTGGCGATTACCGTGCGAACCGCCTCAGCGGGCATCATCACCGGCTGCATGTTGGCCTTTGCGCGCGTCGCGGGCGAGACGGCGCCGCTGATCTTCACCGCCTTCGGCAACGTGGGCTGGAGCGCGCGGCTCGATCAGCCCATCGCCGCCCTGCCCTTGCAGATTTACGTTTATGCGCTCTCTCCCTACGACGATTGGCACCGGCTGGCGTGGGCGGGGTCGCTGGTGTTGATTGCGCTGATTGTGCTGGCGGTTTCGCTGGTGCGCTATGTTACCAGCCGCGGCGTTTTGAAGGGGGCAAGCTAAGTGGGCGTCGGCATCGAAGTTACCAACCTGAATGCGTGGTACGGCACCAATCACACGCTGCAGGACATCAATCTGCACATTCCCGCCAACCACGCGACGGCGCTGATCGGGCCTTCGGGCTGCGGCAAGAGCACCTTTGTCCGCTGCATCAACCGCATGCACGAAACCAATCCCATCGCGCGGGTCACGGGCACGGTGCTGATCGGCGGGCTGGATATTTACGCCGACGCCCAGCCGGTGGAGATTCGCCGCCGCGTGGGCATGGTCTTCCAGCGGCCCAATCCCTTTCCCACAATGTCCATTTACGACAACGTGGCGGCGGGGCTGAAGTTGAACGGCTACAAAAACCGGCGGACGCTGGACGAGATTGTCGAGAAGTCGCTGAAAAACTCCGCGCTCTGGGATGAGGTGAAGGACGATCTGAAGAAGAAATCCGGCGCCAGCCTCAGCGGCGGCCAGCAGCAGCGGCTGTGCATTGCGCGCGCGCTGGCCGTGGACCCCGAGGTGCTGCTGATGGACGAGCCGGCCTCGGCCCTCGACCCGGTTTCCACCTCCAAGATCGAAGACCTGATCTTCCAGTTGAAATCGCAGTATACAATCGTGATCGTTACCCATAACATGCAACAGGCCGCCCGCGTAGCCGAGAAAACCGGCTTCTTTTTGAACGGCCGGATGGTGGAGTTCGACTCGACGCACAAGATTTTCACCAACCCCAGCGACAAGCGGACGGAAGATTACATCACAGGCAGGTTCGGATGACGCGCATACGCTTTCAACAAAGCCTGGACGAACTGAAGGAGCAACTGCTGGTGATGGCGGGACTGGCCGAGCAGGCGATCCAGCGCGCCATCGAGGCTTATCGTGTGCGCGACCTGTCGATCTGCGACCTGGTGAGCCGCTCGGAGATCGCCATCAACCGCATGGAGCGCGAGATCGATCAGGCGGCGCTGGACCTGCTGGCGATGGAGCAGCCGATGGCCATCGACCTCAGATTCATTCTCAGCGTCATCAAGATCAACGCCGATCTGGAGCGGGTGGGCGACGCGGCCAAAGCCATCAGCGAACGGGTGCGCGGCATGGAGCAGATGGGCCACGTCGAGCTGCCGGTGGACATTCCACGCATGGCCTCGTTGGCCGCCGAGATGGTGCGCAAGAGCCTGCAAGCTTTCATCGAAGCCGACCCCGATCTGGCGCGCGCGGTGCTTACCATGGACGATGCCGTGGACGGGATGAACCGCGCGGCCTACAAGACGCTGACCGCGGTGATGGAAGAGCAGAGCCACCTGGCCCCGCAGGCCCTCAACGCGCTGATGATTTCGCGTGCCCTGGAGCGCGTGGCCGACCACGCAACGAACATCGCCGAGGACGTGATCTTCTGGGTGCAAGGCGACGACGTGCGCCACTTCAAGAGCATGAAGACAGCCCCCGACCCGCACGCGATGGAGTAGGGGCTGAGCGGTGCTCACGATGCCAATCTGGGCTGAGAATTCGTTCCAGTGGTATGATTGAGGCGTTGAGCCTCGTGCGTGGAACTCGCCTTCCAGACACGCGGCTCGCATCCGTCCGCAACGGCATAACCCGCACTCCATCGCCACTCTACGCATCGTCTTGGCACGCTCCGGCTCCGCCAGCTCTGCCAATGTCCGCTCTGCGGCGTCCGTCGTTTATAACACAGTAGTACTCGTGTCCGAGGCCTGCGCTCTAGTGAAATGGAGATGCTCAAGCATCTTGAGACGAAGTATCGAACGGCCGCCAATGGTCAGCTAGATGAAAGACCGAATTGCTCGGCCCCTTCAGCCCCTGTTCCAGAGGTAGTAAAGAGCACCAGGTTGCCCGTACAAGCCAGCCGCTTCTGAAGGCAGCGGGCGACCACTCTTTGCCCGAAATTAAACTATGACGATCCACAAGGAGAAACAGACCAATGGCCAATCTCAAAGCAGAAGTTCTGTTGCGTGAGTTCAATTACAACGGCGTTCGTATTCCCGATCCGCGCCGCAGATGAGCGTCGAGCAGGTTCGCGACCTGCGAGAGATCACCCGTTCCCATCCCGAACACGGAAGTTAAGCCTCGCTGGGCCGATGGTACTGCACGGGGAACTGTGTGGAAAATTAGGGAACCTCTGATTAAGTTCGGCTACACGTTGGGCAGTCCCTCAGGGGCTAAAGCCCGCGTTCATTTCGCTGCACTTGCGGCAGTCAGGGCTAAAGCCCTGACCTACCAGTCGTGCCCTGATACAAAACGGGCTTAATCAGAGGTTCCTTTGGTGATCGCCGACAATTATTTCAAGCAAAGAGCCATGCCGCGGCGGCATGGCTCTTTGCGTTTACGGGCTGATTCCTGGTCAAATATCAGGCGCTTTGAGCGTCGGCTGCCGCTGAACGCGAAAAAATCTGCGATTGGCGATTTACGCCTGTGCCCTTCCTGTGCAATCATGGTTCCGTCTTCAAATCCACATCCGGTTGGTAAACTGATGAGCATTCGTCTGTCTAACGGTTCCGAAATTCCCATCGAGATGCACAAGATTCGCATTGTGCAAAAAGTCCGATTGGCCCCGGCCCGCGAGCGGCTCCAGGCAATGGAAGCAGCGGGCTACAACACATTCCTTCTTCGTACCCGGAACATCTTTCTGGATATGCTGACCGACAGTGGCACAAACGCCATGAGCGACACCCAACAGTCAGCCATGCTGCTGGCCGATGACGCTTACGCCGGCTCGGAGAGCTTTTACAAGCTGGCCGATTCGGTCAAGGAGATTCTCGGCTACGAGTATCTGCTGCCTGCTCACCAGGGGCGCGCTTGCGAACACTTACTGGCGAAGGCCTTTATCAAGCCCGGCACATTCATTCCGATGAACTATCACTTCACCACCACCAAGGCGCACTTCAATCTGCTGGGAGCGACCGTCCTTGAGCTTTTCGGACCGGAAGCTCTCAATACCGAGAGCACATATCCGTTCAAAGGCAATATGGATTTGGGCCGTCTGAAGGCCGCGATCGACGAGCATGGCGCCGCAAAGATTCCCTTCGTGCGCATGGAAGCGACTACTAACCTGATCGGCGGTCAGCCGTTTTCGATGGCCAACCTGCGCGAGGTCAAGGAGTTGATCGCGCCGTTCAAGATTCCGCTGGTGCTGGATGCCAGCCTGATCTCGGAAAACGCATACTTCATTCGCCAGCGCGAAGCGGGGTATGCGAATAAGTCGATCAAGGAAATCGTACTGGAGATGATGGGGATTGCGGACATCTGTTATCTTTCCGGGCGCAAGAGTTGCATGGTTCGCGGCGGCCTCATCGCCACCAACCGCAAGGATTTGGACGGGGCGATCCGCCCCTGGCTGCCGGTTTACGAGGGCTTCTACACCTACGGCGGAATGTCCTCCAAGGAGATCGAGGCGATGGCGGTCGGCATGCGCGAGATGACCGACCTTGAAATCGCGGGCTCCTCTGCCGACGCCATCAAATTCTTCGCCGAACGGCTGATCGAAAAAGGTGTTCCCGTCGTCACGCCGCCGGGAGGTCTGGCTTGCCACCTCGACGCCATGCGCTTTATCCCGCATGTTCCGCAGAGCGAATACCCCGCGGGAGCCTTGGCCGCGGCGGCGTTCATCGCATCGGGTATCCGCGGCATGGAGCGCGGTAGCATCTCCATGGACCGGGACGAGCAGGGCAACGACGTGCCCGCCGATATGGAGCTTTTGCGCCTGGCCGTTCCGCGGCGCGTCTTTACGATGTCTCACTTTCTGTACGCGGCTGATCGGCTCAAGTGGCTCTACGAACACCGCGAGATGATCGGCGGCCTTGAATTCTTCGAGGAACCGCCCATCCTTCGCTTCTTTGGCGGCCGCCTGAAGCCCAAGAACAATTGGGGCGCGAAATTGGCGGAGGCTTTCGAAAAGGACTTCGGGCCCGACTGCTAGTCGCTCTCATTGCACATTTCAGTTAGCTGACTTTGTGGATGCATCCCAGGTCTCAAAATCGAGACCTGGGGCACCCGGCAAGAATCGACCTTTAACTTCCCGACAAAGCGCGTATTTCTGACCACGTCTTGCCTGACAAAGCCTGAGCGAGATGTTCCGCATCTTTCACTTCAAGAGGACCAACATTGAAGTATAGCTTGCTATTCTGCATCCCCCCTGTGCTGTCCTTGAAGCAATTTGTACCATATAGTGGGCCTAACAGAAAGACCCGTTTAGGAAAGTCATCAGGTTGGAGTTTTTGAATCTTCTCCTGAGCCAGTTTCTTCAATTCACCTTCTTTGGTCAGTTGCTCATTTTGCCACTTAACTGTCGCGTTGCCAACCGCCTCCACATCTACAACCGCTTCGATTAGGGCAACCTGCTCGATATGCCTTTTTCTGTACATTCCGAAATATTTACACCTATCGTGAGTGTATGCACCAGCGGTAGCTGGACAAATATAGACCCTCTCAACTAAAACATCGTCCGGTCTACGGGCACAGTTAACAACATCGAGCCGTCGTTTCCAAGACGGCAAAAGATCCTGTTCATCGAGATACTTTCTAAATTCATCGACAGTATCTGCCAAATTCTTCGGCAAGTGCTTAAGTTTCAGTGCATTGATAAAATCTTCAAATGAGACAGTGTCAAATATAATCGACCCTTTATACTTATCGTCGCACAACTGGCGGATTCGGGTAAATCCTGGAGGAGTATCGCTCTCAAAGTTAGATAAAGCAAGCAGAACTTTTCGGCCTGTATGCTCTTTATCGAGTGCAGCGAGATGGTTTTCAAGCTGTTTGTCATGGAACCAGTTACAGCTTTTTGTCTCGATGTAAATGGTAAACGCAGACTGAAGAATATGCCCGTCTGGGACGCTTGAAACCTTGTGTTCCTGTTGTCTGAAGTGCACGCCTATATCTTTGCCAAAATCCTCGTCCAACAGCAGCCCATTCATCACTTCGGCAAGATACTTTGGGTTTTCCTCATACAGCATTTTCAAAAGCAAAAGGCAGTAGTTCGTGGTACGGTTCTCGCTCTGCGAGTAGCCGGAGAAGAGACTGATAGGTTGGCTCATTACTCCCCTTCTTTTGAGGTCTACGCCGTCAATACAGTTCAGAATTCTGTAACGAGAAGTCGGCGCACCAAATACAGAATAAGTATAGTCCGTGAGGAACGGAGTCGGCTAATCCAAAGGGGAGATCCCCCGGCTCTGCCGGGGTGGCAGTAGAACTTTGAGAATTCCGGGAGTCCGTTCTCCTCGAATTGCCTGTGCTGTGGCAGTGAAGACAGCAGTGAGAGGCTTTTGGCTCTGCCGGTGGATACTTACAGGATCGCCTCAAGCCCCTTGCGCCGAATCACGTTGAGCAGCGCCAGCGCCGGGCCTTTGGGCTGTTTGGTTCCGCGCTCCAACTGCGAGATGTAGCCGGCGCTCAGGTTGAGAGTGCGGGCGAAGGCAGCCTGGCTCATGTTGGCGCGCTCCCGAAGGCTGCGAATTTCCCTGCTGCCGATGGGTTTGGCTGTGGGGAGCGGCTGTGGGCCGAGAAGGCGGACGGTGATCTTGTGATACTCATCGTCATTCATGACGCCAATGCGGTGCATATCATTGGCGGTTTCAAGAAGCGCCTCGGTGAGTTTGCTAACCTTCTCTTTCATATTGAACCTCGATTAACTGGCCGTCTTGTACACCAAGCGCAATTTGCTCTTCCGGGGCAGGAATCCAAATCTTTCCGATTGCGCGCGCTGCCTCCAATTCGTTCTCCGTGAAGTTCTCCCGGTCGTTCTTGGCAAGTCCGTAGATGAAAACGGCGCGACGCCCCAGTCGATACGCAATCACCGCGCGATAGCCGCCGGATCGCCCCTGTCCCGGCCGGGCGACGCGCTGCTTGATGAGGCCGCCGCCCAGATCGGCATCGATGAGGCCGCGCTCGGCCCGTTCGATGGCCTCGCGCAAACCGCCGTCCGCTATTTTCTCCTGCCGTGCAAACCGAGCAAACCACCTCGTCTTGAAGACCCTCATGGACCTGCCTAACACTATGAACTATAGCACAGATTCATTGTTCTAGGCGGTTGCCGCTTTGGAGCCTCTGATTAAGATCGGCTATGCGGCGGGCATTCCCTCGGGGCTGAAGCCCGGGTGTTTGATTTGTTGCGTTTGCGGCAGGACATCAAGTCGTGCCCTAAGAATGAACAAGCGTGGACCGGGAGGTCCACGCTACAGCCGGCCGGGAGGCCGGCGCTACAGTTTGATGCCCGGTGGGTCGGCGAAGCCGGTGGGCGCTTGATACAAGCCGCGCGATCAGAGGTTCCCTAGAGTTCAAGCTGAATCTTCTTAGGCATGGCTCGGTGACGGTTGGTGCTGGGCGGGAATGAGGCGGGCTGGAAGGAGTTGGCAGGCGCGCCGGCGGAAGTGGTGGACTGCGCGGAAGCCGATACAGAAAAGCATCCCTCAGGGGTTAAAGCCCGCGCTGGTTTTGCTCCACATGCGGCACGGCTAAAGCCGTGCCCTTTCAAGCCATGCGGCTTAATCAGAGATTTCCCAGGCGTTCGCACTGGTCTACTTAGGAAGACCGGCTATGAAGACTGGATGATCTGCGCAACCATCCTGGCGCAGGTATCGATGCCCAGAGTGCTGTTCATGGTGATGTGGTAGAGTCTTGGATCGGCCGAGTCGCAGTCGTAGTAGTAGCGTGCATAGTGGAGGCGCTCGGAGTCTACGCGGCGCAGCAGCGCTTGCACGTTTTGCTCGTGCGGATGGTGAAGCTTCATGCGCGTGACCTTCTCGCTGAGCGGCGCATAGACCAGCATGCGGAGGACGTGGGGATGGCGCCGCAGGATGCATTGCGCGCTGCGGCCGATGATGACGCAATTGCCCACCTTGGCGGCCTCTTGAATGATGCTCGCAGTAAGGATCTGCACCGTATCGCGATCGACCGCGAGTTCGGAGCCCTCCCTGGCATACGACTCCGGTCCTCCCTGGCGGAAGCTCTTCATCACCCGCTCCCACCACGCGATGGCGTGTTCGTCAGCCTGCGCTGCCCAGGCGGGGTCCACCTTCCCCATGGCCGCGACCCGTTCGATGATCTGCTTATCAATGCACTCCCAGCCCAGAAGCTCCGCAACCTTACGCCCAATATCGGAGCCTCCGCTGCCGTATTCTCTTGCAATTGTCAAGACGTTGAACATTGCCTTCCTTCCTTGCCGCCGCGCCCTCCGCTTACGAACGCGGCAATTGTTTCAGCCTCAGAATCGTAAGGCACGGGAGTTGTAATCGGCCACGGCGCGTGCAACAACCGAGGCTGACTGGCGGTCGTTGGGACTCTCTTCCAGCCAACTGCAAAGTGACTCGAAGACGGCGCCCACCAGGCAACGGGCGGCGATCAACGGCGCGGAAACTGAAAATGCGCCTGGAGCAGACTCCAGCGTCTGGCACACCTTATCGGCGTACTGCCTCAGTATGGCGCGGCGCACCCGCTCCAGGCGGGGACTCAATCCGGAGGACTCGACGATGAGGATCCGCGCATCTCCTGGGTTGTCGGCCAGGAACAAAAAAAGCGACTCCACTGCACAGCGAATCCCCAGCAGCGCATCATCCTGGGAGTCTCTGGCCCGATCCATCACTTCCGTCACCTTCTGCCCCAGCGCTTCGAGGACCGCCGCAAAGACGTCCTCCTTGTTGCGAAAGTGCGCGTAAAAGCTGCCCACTGAGCTATCTGACGCCGCGACGATCATGGGAACGGTAGTGGAGTGATAGCCATTGGCGGCGAAGAGGTGGGTTGCGGCGTCCAGAATCGTTCTGCGCCGGGCGTCTTTGCGTGCTTCCGTGGCAACAGTTTTGCGATAGGCCATTTTTTTTGGGATGCTCCTCTTGACAAGAATAGAATGACATGTCATTCTATTCTTGTCAAGAAAGAAAAACGCTCATGCAGACAGAAAAAGCGAGTACGGCGCTGAAGGCTACCGCTGAAATGCTTCGCGCAGCAGGCTGGGGCATCATTCCGGCCATAAACCAAGCAAAATCAATGCGGAGCTACTGCCTCTCCGCAATCTTCTTGTTGGCTCTATTGCCCCTGGCAGGGTGCGGCCCCAAAGCACCGGTGGCTGCCGATCAGCCGGTTCCGGTGCTTGTGCGGGCGCCCAATCGTGTCCGGCAGCCTGTTTCCGTGGGTGTTAGCGGAACGATTGAGGCCAATGTAACGGCCCAGAGCGCCTTCCAGATCGCCGGACGAGTGGCGAAGGTTCTTGTCGAAGAAGGCCAAGCGGTGAGCAAGGGCCAGGTGCTGGCGGAATTGGACTCGACCGATTACCGCAACGCGTTCGACGCGGCGCAGGGGCAGGCGGATGCGGCGCGGGCGGTGGACGATAAGGCGCAGGAAGGCCCGCGCTCCCAGGAGTTGGAGCAGGCGCGCATCGACTATGAGCAATGGCGGGACCAGTACACCCGAATGAAGTTCCTCTACGAAAACAAGAGCCTGCCGGCGAACGACTTCAAGAAGATCGAAGCCGGCTACCAGGCCGCGGAGCAGCGCTACGAGATGGCCCGGCAGGGCACACGGGCCGAGGACAAGGAAGCCGCAACCGGGCAGTCTCGCGCGGCCGTGGCCCAACTGCATGAGGCAGAGAAGCGGCTGGGAGACACGCGGCTGCGGGCGCCGATCTCCGGGTTCGTCGGGATGCGGCGGATCGATGTGGGCGACACGGTTGGCGCGGGGATTCCCGTGATCGCCGTGCTCGACCTCGACCCGATGAAGGTGCGGGTGGCGATTCCGGAATCCGAAATCGGCAAGGTGCGGGAGGGCGAGCGCGCCACAGTGACGATTCCGTCGCTCGCTCAAGAGCAATTCGAGGGAAAGGTGGAAACGGTGGGAGTGGCGGCGGACCCGGCCTCGCGCACCTACAGCGCGAAGATTGCGGTTCCCAACCCCGAGCGTCTGCTGCGGGCGGGAATGGTGAGCGAGGCGCGGATCTTCTCCCCGGTGATGGTCAATGCAATCACGGTGCCCGGCAATGCAATTGTGCATGATCCGCAAGGCGTGGCGCAGGTCTACGTGTATTCGCCGGAGCGGCAGCGCGTTTATGCCAAACGGGTTGACGTGGGTGGGCCGATTGGGGATGAAGTGGAAATCCTCAGCGGCCTCACGGGCGACGAGCAGGTGGTGGTGGCCGGCCAGCAGAATGTGGGCGAGGGTTCGCCCGCCAGAGTTATCGGAGGCGGCCAGTGAACCCCGTCCGCGCGGCTCTGCGCTATCCGCAGGTGACTCTGGTTCTGTCGGCCATGCTGGTCGCGGCGGGTCTTTATTCGCTGGTTACCATGCCGCGGCGGGAAGACCCGAAGATCAACATACATGTGGGCATTGTCGCCGCCGTGTATCCGGGCGCGACCTCCCGCGAAGTGGAAGACCAGGTGACGCGCAAGATCGAGGAACACCTTTTCCGCTTCGCCGAAGTGCGCCGGGACAAGACCTATTCCACCACCAGCAACGGCATGGTAATCGTGAATGTCGAGCTGGACAAGTCGATCGGGAACACAGACGAGTTCTGGTCCAAGCTGCGCCTGGATATGGCGCAACTGAAGGGCACCGAGCTGCCGTCGGGAGTGCTCGGCCCGATGGTCGATTCCGACTTCGGCGACACTGTCGCGGCCTTGATTGCGGTGCATGGCGGCAATTATGGCCCCAGAGAGCTGAAGGGCTACGCGCAAACCGTGGAAACGGCGCTGCGCACGATCCCAACGGTATCGAAGATCAAGCGCATCGGCGATCAGAAGGAAGAGATCGACATCGGCGCCTCATCGGAACGGCTGGCGCAGTATGGCGTGAACCCGATGAAGGTGATGGCGGCGTTGCAAGGACGCAACACTCCGCAGTATGCCGGCCGCGTACCGGCCGGCCAGAGCAAGGTGCCGATCAACTCCGGAGGGCGTTTTCAGACCGAAGACCAGATTCGCCAGGTGATGGTTGATGTCTCGCCCAACGGCCAGCCGGTCTACATCGGCGATCTGGCCACGGTGGATCGGGTCTATAAAGACCCCACCGAATACGCCCGCACCGGCGGCGAGCAGACAATTCTGCTTGCCGTGGAGATGCGCGAGGGGAACAACATTGTGGACTTCGGCAATACGCTGCACAAGACGCTGAAGAGTGTGCAGGCGATTCTGCCGCCGGACGTAAAACTTGATTTGGTGGCGGACCAGCCAAAGGTTGTTTCCGAACGCATCAACGATTTTTTCCGCGAGTTTGGCATCGCCATCGTCGCCGTCATCCTGGTGACTATGCTGCTGCTGCCGCTGCGCGTGGCGTTGGTCTCCGCGATCGCGATTCCGGTATCGGTGGCGATGACCTTCGGGATGTTGAACGCCTGTGGCATCGAGTTGCAACAGGTGTCGATTTCCACGCTGATCGTGGTGCTGGGCATCGTGGTGGACAATGCCATCGTGATTGTCGACAACTATGTGGAGTTGCTCGACCGCAGGATACCTATCGACGAGGCGGCGGAGAAGTGCGCGACGGGGATGGCGGTTCCCGTGCTGACAGCCACGCTGGCCATCATTGTGGCGTTTATTCCGCTGACGCTGATTACCGGTCCGGTGGGCGAGTTCATCCGCTCGCTGCCGATTGCCGTGGCCATTTCTCTGGGTACTTCGTTTCTGGTGGCCATGCTGCTGACGCCGCTGATGGCGCGCTTTTTCATTCCCAAGGGCCTGGTGGATCACGAGCAGGCGGATTCCGGCGCGGAGCGCAAGCTAACGCCGCTGGACCACATGCAGCGGCATTACAACACCGCCATCACCTGGGCCATGCGGAACAAACGGACGGTTCTGTTCTCCAGCGTGTTAGCGGTTGCGGCTGGGATTGGGATTCTGATGCTTGTGCCGCAATTGTTTTTTCCGCTGGCCGAACGGGATCAGTTTGTAATGGACATATGGCTGCCGGAAGGCACGAATATCGAAACCACCGACGCCACCGTGCGCCGGATCGAAGCGGTTCTGACGCAAGAGCCGCAGGTCAAGCAGTACACCAGCTTCCTCGGCGAGAGCGCGCCGCGCTTCTACTACAACGTGAACCCGCAGATACCGGCGGCCAACTATGCGCAGATACTGGTGAACACAAAGAAGGTGAAGGAGACGCCCAGGCTGGTGGAGCAGTTGCGGCAGCGGCTGCCCGATGTGGCTCCCGAGGCAAAGGTCTTTGTGAAAGAGCTGCAGCAGGGGCAAATCCTGGAGGCCCCGGTTGAAGTGCGGATTGTGGGAGACGACATTGCCATGCTGGAAACGCTGGGCAACCGTGTCGAGGATCTCCTCCGCCACACGCCGGGCGCAATCTACATCCATACCGACTGGCACGAGGATGCCTGGCAGGCGGGCTTGAACGTGCGCGAGGAAGTGGCCAATCGCATGGGATTGACCAACGGCGCTATCGCCCAGCAACTGGCGGCCGGCTTTGAAGGAGCGCCGGTGACTACGTTTTGGGAGGGTGACCGCGACGTAAATGTGGTTCTGCGGCTGGCCCCGGCGAATCGGCAGAGCTTCCAGAACGTCTCCGACACCTATCTGATCTCCCCGGTGACCGGGGCTAAGGTCCCGCTGGCGGCAGTGGCGACGCTCACTTCAGAATGGGAGCCGGGCAGGATCGTGCGCAGAAACGGCGTCCGCACATTGACGGTGCGCGCCTTCCCCGGCGGCCACCGGCTGGCCAGCGAGATCCTGGGCGACGCGCGCAAACAACTGGACACGATGCAATTGCCGGCTGGGTACCACATCGAATACGGCGGCGAGTACCAGAACAAGCAGGAAATCTCCGGCGAGATGCGCAATGCACTACTCATCGGCCTGATGCTGATCTTCCTGATTCTTCTCTTCCAGTTCCGCACGCTGATCGATCCGCTGATTGTGATGGCGGCATTTCCGCTGGCGCTGCCGGGCGCGGCCCTGGGGTTGCTGATTACCCACAATACTCTCGGCTTTACCGCATTTATCGGCATTATCAGCGTGAGCGGACTGGCGGTCAGAAACTCCATCATTCTGATCGATTACATCCATGACCGGATGAAGGACGGGGTGGAACTGGAGCAGGCGGCGCTGGAGGCCGGGGAACGGCGGTTGCGGCCCATCTTCCTAACTTCGGCGGCAGCCGCGGTGGGCGTCATTCCCATGATTCTCTCCGGGTCCAGCCTGTGGTCGCCGCTGGCCAGCGTCCTTGCCTTCGGGCTGCTGGGATCGATGTTTTTCACCCTGGTGGCCATCCCGGTTCTGTTCGCGGTTGCGCATCGCAAGCGCGGCGGGAATTCCGGTGTGGGCTCGTGGTTTCGCAGGTTTCAAAATCGAGAGCTAGGGCACCCAGAGGTTGCGACTCTGCTGCTGTTGCTTGCATTAGGCGGTATTGCTCACGCGCAGGCGCGGCGCATCACGCTGGATGAGGCAGTCGCCCTGGCCACCAAGCAGAACTCGACTGTCAAGCTGGCGCATCTGAAGGAAAAGGAGATGCAGGCTCGCGTGGGCGAGGCGCGCGCCAATTACTTTCCGGTGCTGAGCAACGAAAGCGACGTCGCGCATCTCAGCAACATTGAGCACATGGAGATCCCGATGGGAGCCCTGGGCGTGTACCCGGTCCCCGGCCCCATTCCAGGAAGGAACGATTCACTCCCGCTCGGTCACCACAATTTCATTCTGAGCACAACCACGGCGGCTCAGCCGCTGACGCAGGTCTTCAAGATCCACGCCGGAGTCGAAGCGGCCCAGGCGGATGCGGGCATCGCGCACGACGATGAACGGAGGGCTGAGGATGAAGTTGCCCTGAATGTGAAGAAGCTTTATTACAGCCTCTTGTCGGCGGAACGGCGCAAACAGGCGGCGGAGTTGCGCATTGCGGCCGGCGAAGAGCGCCTGAGCGAGGCGCGCAATGGAGTGGAGGCTGGAGCGGTGCTGGAGTTGAAGGTGCTGGAGGGCGAGGCGCAGATCGCCGAAGCGCGCCACGCGCTGGGATCGCTGGAAGACGCCATCTCCGACATGAAGGTGGAGTTCAACGATCTTACCGGCCTGCCGCTGCAGAGCGAGGTGGAACTGGTTTCGCCTGAACCGGAGCCTTCGGATGCAACCGCCGGAGATTTAGAGGCCCAGGCGGTAGCTCAAAATCCGGAGGTTGCGGCCGCGGAAGAGACGCTGAAGAAAGCGCGGGCGGGCCTGAGCGCGGCGCACGCTGAGTATGTTCCCGAGATCGGAGCGTTCGCGCAATATATCCATCAGGATGGCGTGCCGCTGCTGACGGAGAACAATGTCGCGGCGGGATTCAAGATGAACTGGACGCTGATCGAATTCGGCAAGCGCAGAGGGCAGGTGCATGAGCGCCAGGCGCAGGTGGCCGAAGCCGAAGAGAACCTCAGGCAGGTCGAGGATCGCGTGCGCGTGGAGACAGAAAAGGAAGTGCGCAAAGTGCGGCGCGCGGAGACCGGCCTGGAAGCGGCGCGGGAGAGTGTGGCTGCGCGAACCGAGATGCGGCGGATCACAGCCAATCAGGTGGAGGCCGGCACTGCCAATCCCTCCGCGCTCAAAGAAGCCGAAGGACAGCTCGCCGAGGCCGAAGCCGGTCTCTTTCAGGCGGAGATGGAGCGCAGCACAGCCCGCGCTGAACTGGAGCGGACGGTGGGACGGAAGTAACTCCCAAGACAATTGAGCTCTCAATTAGCGTTGCGGTCTGCTAGCATTTAGGGAACCTCTGATTAAGTCCGCCTACACGTTGGGCGCTCCCTCAGGGGCTAAAGCCCGCATTCATTTTGCTGCACTTGCGGCACGACTAAAGTCGTGCCCTGATACAAAACCGACTTAATCAGAGGTTCCTTAGGTCCCACCTTTTCCTCTCATGGGAGATAGGGTCAAAATCCACTCTCGCGGGTGTTATGATGCACATCATGGCCCCCAATGAGCATGGTTTCGGACGGCCAGGGGATGCTCTGGACCTTCGGCAGATTGTCGATTCGGCTCCCGCGCTGATCAACACCAGCCGGCCCGACGGTTACGTTGACTTCTTCAATCGAACCTGGCTGGAGTTTGTGGGGCTTCCGCTTGAGAATCTCCTGGGATGGAAATGGATGGTTGCGATCCATCCCGCGGATGTTGAGCGAATGGTCGAGGCGTTGCGAACGGCCCATGCGACGGGGGAGAGATTCGAATACGAATCGCGCGTACGGCGGGCCGATGGGGTCTACCGCTGGATGCTTCACCGCAGCGTCCCACAGCGAGATGAAAACGGAAATATCCTGAAATGGTTTGGATCGAGCATCGATATCGAGGACCGTAGACGGGCCGAGGAAATGGTACGGCAAAGCGAAGCGGACCTCCGGCAGATATTGGATGACTCACCGCAACATGTAACCGTCCTGGGAACGGATAGAAGCCGCATCTATCTCAACCAAGCATTGCTCGAGTATCTCGGTATGACGTTGGAAGAGTGCCTAACATGTGCTCCTTCCAGACTCTTTCATCCCGAAGACAAGGAACGCGTCGATCGCGAAGTTCTACAGGCGTTCTCAACCGGAGCCGAGGTTGAGATCGAAGCGCGAATACCGAGGCGCGACAGGGTGTATCGCTGGTTCCTTTTGCGCTATAAGCCGCTAAGAGACGAACAAGAACACATTACGCGCTGGGTTGTCGCGGCGATCGACATCGACGACCGCAAGCAGGCCGAAGAGAGACTGCAACACGAGAATGTCGCATTGCGCGAAGAGGTAGACAAGGCCTCCATGTTCGAGGAGATTGTTGGCTCTTCTCCCGCTCTGCGCGCCGTGCTGTCTCGTGTCGCAAAGGTTGCGCCCACCGATTCCACCGTCCTGATTACCGGTGAAACAGGCACCGGCAAGGAGCTGATTGCCCGTGCCATTCACAAGCGATCGCGGCGTTCTTCGCGAGCGTTTGTAAGCGTGAATTGCGCCGCGATTCCACGCGACTTGATCGCATCGGAGTTGTTCGGCCATGAGAAGGGGGCCTTCACAGGGGCTACTCAGCGGCATCTGGGCCGCTTTGAATTGGCCGAAGGAGGCACCATTTTTCTCGATGAGATCGCAGAGCTTCCCGCGGAGACCCAGGTTGCTCTCTTGCGTGTTCTTCAGGAGCGGGAATTCGAGCGTGTAGGCGGAGACCGGACGATTCGCTGCGAAGTGCGCGTGATTGCGGCCACCAACCGGGATGTGCAGGCGGCCGTCGCCGCGGGCGCCTTTCGCAGCGACCTCTTCTACCGGCTCAACGTTTTTCCCATCGAGACTCCCCCTCTGCGGAAAAGGAAGGAAGACATTCCCTTGCTGGTCGAGTACTTCATCGATCGTTATGCGAGAAAAGCAGGCAAGAGCATACGGCAAGTAAGCAAGAAGAGTCTTGAGTTACTACAATCTTATCCCTGGCCAGGCAACATTCGCGAACTGCAAAACATCATTGAGCGGTCGGTCATTGTGTGCGAATCGGAGAGTTTTTCGGTGGACGAGAGCTGGCTTTCAAGTCAACCCCTTGCAACCGAACCTAAGAGCCAGGTCGGACTCTCTCAATTGCTTGCCATGCAGGAGAAGGAGACGATTGAAGCGGCATTGAGAGAGTGCGGTGGGCGGGTGTCGGGACCGGCAGGCGCTGCTGCCAGGCTGAGTATGCCCCGATCCACACTGGAATCCAAGATCAGATCGCTGAAGATCGACAAGAACCGCCTGAAAATTACATAGTCCTATAAGAGTCGGTGATCCCTCCAACACCATTCCACAAACAAAATTGCGATCAATGTCGCTCGTTTTTTTGTACAGTTTTTCGCCAATTGGCGAACTTTCGCCATGCCAGCCTGATAGCAACTGATTATTTGTCAGTTATATACGATTGGCTTTCCGATTGCACTCACTTGATTACGGGATCGTTAGAGGTGAGGACGGATGCTACGGATTGAGCGACTTGCGAATGGGGTGGCCGTCTTTCGGTTGATCGGTCGCTTGAACGGAGAAAACGTGGCCGAATTGCAATCGCTTATTGAATTGGAAAGCAAGGATCGCCTGATGATCCTGGACCTGAAGGATCTGACCCTCGTGGATCAAGACGCGGTCAGGATTCTGGAGCATTGCGAGAAGGGGCACATCCGGCTCACAAACTGTCCGGCGTACGTTCGCGAGTGGATTCGACAGGAAAGAAACACCGCTGGCCGGCGTGAGACTTAGGAATCCATCTACGGTAGGAACCGATGGGATTGGAGGAGAGTTATGAAACTGGAGGAGGTTTTGGACTACAACCCACACACCCAACAGTTGTGTCTTGCGAGAGACGCTTCGGGCAGCGCGAATGATGTCTGCTTTCGAGAGGAAGAAAAACCGGTCCGGCCAGGGTTGGCAGGAATCGTTGGCCAGAGCCGAGCCCTCTGTGAAGTACTGGATCTCGTCGAGATGGTTGCCCTCTCCGATTCGACCGTGCTCCTGTTGGGAGAGACGGGAACCGGCAAGGAGCTGATTGCGCGCGCCATTCACGATCGGAGCCGCCGCAGGCGCCATCCCTTCGTCAAGGTCAATTGCGCTGCTATCCCCAACGGTCTGCTGGAAAGCGAGCTTTTTGGCAACGAGCGCGGCGCCTTCACGGGAGCGATTGAGCAGAGGGCCGGCCGGATTGAGCTGGCAGACCAGGGTTCGCTGTTTCTGGATGAAATCGGTGACATTCCGCTGGAGTTGCAGCCAAAACTCCTTCGCGTCTTGCAGGAGCGGGAATATGAACGACTGGGCAGCACGCAAACCAAGCAGGTGAATGTTCGAGTAGTGGCCGCGACACATCGCAATCTGGAAGAGATGATCCTGGAGAAGCAGTTCCGCAGCGACCTTTACTACCGGCTCAATGTTTTTCCCATCACCATCCCTCCACTGCGCGAACGCGCGGAAGACATTCCGCTGCTGGTGCGGCATTTTGTCCGGCAATTTGCGCATCGGATGCCTGTAACGACAGCCGAGGCATTGAGGGAAACACAAGGCTGCCGAGCAGCACCGCTCGACTGCCCATGACAATTCCTGGAGTTTCGCAAATTAGCGAAGTAATCGCGACCTTGCGATCCATCACTCGAAGATTTTCAAGGATTTAGGTATGGCCTTCGCATTGCAACAGGACAGGATGTGTTGCAAGAACCATCGTACGTGAAACCCAAATACGACACATGAGGAGAAATGACATGAGCATCGAAGCAAGTGCGGCAAGGCACGCTATCCACGACAAGCTGGAGTCTCAGATCAAGACCGCTGAGGCCAAGCTGCAAACACTCAAAGCACGGGCCGAGGCCGCAAAGGCCGACGTCGAGATCAGGGCGATAGGCGGCCTGCTGACCCGAAAGGAAGAACTCCTTGGCAAGGTGGAGGAGTTGAAGGCGGCAGGCCAGGAGCGTTGGCAGCACGCGAAGAACGATCTCGTAGCGCTGATCGCCGAATTCGAGAAGTCCGTCAAGGGAATCGAAGCTAAGGTAAAGGCGCTCTGAAACGCGAAGGCGTCCGCAGTGTTCGTCGCCAGATTGGAAAATCGTCTGCCGTCTTGGCCGCGGAGGGCGAGGAGATGTTCGTAATTCCCTCGACCTGAAGGGTCCTCGCCCACGGAGCGAGTTCGAGACCAAGGCACTCAAATTGAACCTCCGTGCGAATGGGGGGCCGTATGCGCCTCTCGTCGAACGAAAGAACAAAAAGGAGCAAAGATCATGGAACATCGCACCAACAACGCATTCAAGGAAATAACCGGGGCGTCCGCCGCCTGGGCAGTCATCATGATCGTTCTGGGATTGCTGGCTGTATTCATTCCACTTGCCGCGGGCATCGGCATGGCAGTTCTGGTCTCGTGGATCATCGTGTGGGGCGGCTTCACATACGTTGCATTTGCATTCTCCGGCCGGGATGCCGGAGCTTTCGCCTGGCGATTGCTGATAGGGATCGTCTACGTTGCCGGCGGCGGCTATCTGCTGTTTCACCCGCAGATCGCGCTGGAGTCCCTCACCCTGGCCATGGCGGTGCTCTTCCTGCTTGAAGGCGTGCTGGAGATTGTCTTGTTCTCCCGGTTCCGCGCCGATTCGGGCTCGGGGTGGATTCTTTTTGATGCCGTTGTCACGCTGCTGCTGGCATACGTGATCTGGCGGCCGTGGCCTTCC
The DNA here is from genome assembly GCA_049522975.1 of Occallatibacter sp. GTDB lineage: Bacteria > Acidobacteriota > Terriglobia > Terriglobales > Acidobacteriaceae > Telmatobacter. The sequence goes on from JBEKNI010000037.1 coordinate 51,135, forward strand.
AGTTCAACCTGGGCCATCGGAACGATCCTGGGAATCAACCTCATCCTGAGCGGCTTCACCTGGCTGATGTGCTCGATAGCGGCCCGCAAAGCACTGGGGGAGTTGAACGGATGAGCGGCAATTTTTTCATGCTCGCAATTGCGTTCGAACTCTGCATGGTTGCGGCCGCAACGCGGGCCAACCTGAAGAGCGCGCAGCGAAAATCAATCTGGAATTTGCGGAGGGAGAGATAACCATGTTGAACGGAATGCATTTAACGTTCGTGCAAGTGAACCCGGAGATCATCCGCGAGTGGGGATGGTTCCTCGCATTTGGAATTGCGCTGGCACTGCTCGGCATCGTTGCAGTTGTCCGGTCCTTCGCAGCCACGGTCGCCTCGATGATCTTCTTCGGATGGTTGCTGGTGTGCGCCGGCGCCGTCGAGTTTGCCGGCGCGTTTATGGTTGGGCACTGGACAGGCTTCTTCCTGCACCTGCTGGCGGCGATTCTCTTCTTGATTACCGGTCTGCTGGTGTTGAGAAGGCCGGTAATCAGTGCCGAGGCGGCGACTCTCGCGATGTCGATGTTCTTTCTGATCGGCGGGCTGTACCAGGTTGTTGCATCCTTAGTGGCCGGGCTTCCGGGCTCGGGCTGGGAGGCATTCAACGGAGTCATCGCATCGGCGATGGGAATTCTATTGCTGCTTGAATGGCCGATCTCTGGATTGTGGGCGATAGGCCTGTTCGTTGGAATCGATCTGATCTTCAGCGGCTGCTCCTGGATCGCTCTGGCTCTTGACCTTCGCAGGATGTGAGCGGAACGCGCGCAGAGAACGGCAGAGAGAGTTGGTATGGAAATGTTGCTACAACCCGCATCCGCCCTCCAGCATCCGGCCTGTGCTCCTCGCGCGCTTCCAGGCTTCCGAAGTGAAAACAGCTGTAGCATGGACTCACGCAAGCGTGGAGTTCACTTGGTTGCTGGAGTCCAGATTTGGCAGTAGATTCGCTTCATGTGGAATGCGCGCGGCAGGATCATTATGCGAATCGTCGAGGCATCGTTCGAAAAGACTCTTCATGCACAATGTTATGGATTGCTCCCAAAGGAGGGTGGCTTGATGCGAAGTGCAATACCGTCTCTTTTGCTGTTGGTCTTAATCGCCGCGGCCGCCCCATCCGGCTCCGCACAGTCGAATGCGCGCCTGTGGACATTCTTCGAGCAGAATGTCGGGTTGAGTCAGGATCAGATCGGCGACATCCGAAGCGGAATCCCGGTTGTGAAGATCCTTCCCGCCCGTACGCCGGCCGAGGTATTTCTGTTTGGCGCGGTCTATATCCACGCCTCGCCTGAAAGTTATCCGCGCTTTGTCCTGGACTTCGACCGTCTTCGCAGACTTCCCGGCTACCTCGCGCTCGGAGTCTTTGGGAATCCGCCGCGGCTCACTGACCTGGACGGCCTTTCGCTAGACCCCGACGACATCCGGGAGTTGGAGAAGTGTTATCCCGGCGACTGCATGATTCAGTTGCCGGGCAGCACGATGGAAGAGCTTCACCGGTCTGTCGATTGGCCGGCCTCCAACGCTAGCCAGCAAGTCGGCCAGTTTATGCGGGGCAAGGCGCTGCATCTGCTGCTCGCCTATCAGCGCGAGGGCAACCGGGCGCTGGGGGTCTATAACGATAAGCGCGACCTGGCCGAGGTTGCCCAACAATTCGCATACATGCTCAGCTACAGCAAGGTCTTGCCGGAGCAACTGCCCGATTTCTACCACTACCTTCTCGCCTATCCCGAGGCGAAGCCCGCCAATGTCGAGGACCGGTTCTATTGGGCCAAGGTGAAGTTCGGATTGAAGCCGACACTTCGAATGATTCACCTGGCTACGATGCGCGGAGGCTCGGAAGACGATGTAGCCTATGCCATCGCCGAAAAGCAGCTCTATTCGAGTCACTATTTCGACACCGCGCTAGACCTGTCCTTCTGCGTCCGGGGCCGTGACGACCCAAGGCATCCCGGCTTCTACCTGATCACGGCCATGGGCACCGAACAATCCAGCTTGGTTGGATTCAAGGGGGAGATGATTCGCCGGGTCGCGGTGGGCCGCTCGGCCTCCGATCTCCAGGCCGCGCTTACGAATATCAGGAATGAGCTGGAAGCCGAGCGTAAGCCTTAAGACTTCCGCTTACTCAATGGGTCCGAGGATACGAACGAAGGAGAGAATATGCGTTCGAACGGTTCCATTCGAGACACCCAGTTGAAATTCCAGCTGCCGGAATGATCGCACACAGAGTCAGGTCGATTACACTGGTACTCATTCAAGCCATCCAGGCACGGTCCGCGCGGGGATGGGCCTGTTTGCCGCTCGTGCGGCACATGCCGGCGTTACAGTGAAAGGCATGAGGTGAAAAATGTCAACGAACAGCAAGACTGTATCCCTGGTTCTCGGTAGCGGCGGCGCTCGAGGTTTGGCGCACATTGGCGTCATTCATTGGCTGGAAGAAAATGATTTCAAGATCAAGTCGATAGTCGGCTGCTCGATCGGCGCAGTCATCGGGGGCATCTACGCCGCCGGAAAACTGGATGTGTATGAGCAATGGGTGCGCGCGCTGACCAAAGTCGACATCGTAACGCTGCTCGATCTTTCCTGGGATAAGAGTGGACTGGTGAGAGGCGATAAACTCATCAACATCCTGATCGGCCTGGTAGGGCAGAAATTGATTGAAGACCTCCCGATTTCATTTACGGCCGTGGCCACCGACTTGAAAGGCCAGAAGGAGGTTTGGATACGGTCGGGCAGTCTCTTTGATGCCATGCGCGCCTCTTTCGCGATACCGCTTTTTTTCACTCCGTTCAAGTTGAAAGGGGTCGATCTTATCGATGGAGGGGTTCTGAATCCCGTGCCCATCGCTCCCACCTCTGACGATGAAACCGATATAACGATCGCCGTGAATCTGAACGGCCCCGCTGAGAGTCCGATAGAGCCGGTTGAGGCGAGTGCCGCCCCGCAGTCTCCTTGGTCCCCGGTCCGTGAGAAGATCAATCACTTCATCGGCCGCCTTCAGCCGCCCCTCCAACCATCCATGCCAAGCGGCAGTAGCCGGGATTGGGGTCCGTACGAGATCGCGACTCAGGCGCTCGAAGCCATGCAGAGCACCATAGCCGGCCTGAAGCTAGCCTCCAGCCCACCTAACACGGTCATAGAAATTCCCAGGAACGCGTGTAAGACATTGGAGTTCGACCGGGCAGCCGAGATGATCGCATTGGGATACAAGAAGGCCAAGATGTGCGACTTGACGACTTTGGTTGGCAGGCGCTAGCGTTTTCTCTAAAGTTCGTGAACGAATTGCACTGTCATGCTGAGCGAAGTTGTTCGCCCTCATACAATGTGAATATCCTACTCAATGGGTCCGAGAACGGGAACGAAGGAGAAGGAATGCGCCAAACGGCTCTTTCGAAGGCAGCCGGGAAAATTCCTGTTTGCTGGAATGGCCGAGCGGAATCTTATATTTTTTCCGCCTGCCAATCGTGACATGATATTCGTCTGATACATCCACGCGCTTGCAGCGGCATTCCTGATGGGCCTGGCGGCGGGCGCACCTATGGGCCCCGTCACCATGATGGCCATCCGCCGAAAGCTCGCTCGAAATCAATCCTCGTCCACTCGCCAGCCGATTCGACGTTTGTCCTCAAAGAGGCGCGCCGTGACAGCCCCGAAGATGCAGCCTCCGATGTGCGCCATGTACGCCACCCCGCCGGTCTGCACATCCGCAATGGAGCCGGCATCGATTAGCTGGCTAAGGAACCAGAAGCCGATCAGCAGCGCGGCCGGGATGAACGCGATGCGCGCAAAAATGAAGATAAACCAGACAGATCGAATGCGGTCGCGGGGATAAGTGACGAGAAACGCTCCCATGACCGCGGCGATTGCTCCGCTGGCGCCCAGGCCTGGGATTGTGGAATGGGGATCGCTCAGGACCTGGGCAATCATCGCCACCAGCCCGCCAGTTACGTAGAAAACAAGGTACCTGCCCCGGCCCATCGCGTCTTCGATCTCCGGGCCAAAGGCCCATAAGAAGATCATGTTGCCTATGATGTGCGACCAGCTGCCGTGCAGGAACATCGACGTAATCAATGTAATCCATTGGTGGCCGGAAACAATCTGGGCGGGGATCGCGGACCACGCAATCACAAACGGGTCGCCTCCCATCAGCTCCATCCCGAAGACGAGGAGATTCGCGAGGATGATGAGGGCCGTGACGAGGGGAATGCCCGAAGGGCGCCGCGATACATCGCCTAATGGGATCAAGCCTCCCATTCCGTTCTCCTCCCGCAGTGCGTCTATGAGATGAACTCACCAGATTGTAGCACCGCGGATGGTGTCTCTAGCCAGGAACCTCCGGCGCACCGGCAGCAACGATCGCCAAATCGCCTTGGTCCAATGAGAGCCTTTGAATTCACAGCCGGCTGGCATCGGTGATTGAAGTCACTTTGGAATGCGCCCGGAGAGGATACCATGGCACTCAGGTTGTCCGATGGCCGATGTTTGAAGGGAAGGGAATCCGTATGAATCTGGGTTTCATTGAGAGCAAGACATACGACGAGATCTCAGTTGGCGATACAGCTTCGACAGATCACGTCCTGACCACGGATGATGCGATGGCTTTTGCGTCGATTTCCGGATTCCACTCCGTTCTGAACTCGGATGAGCTGATCGATCGCGCCGGGGGTATCCCTCCGACGGGTCCAAACATGTGGTGCGCCTCCCTTGTCTCGGGACTTTTCAGCATGAATATTCCCGGGCCTGGATGCACGCTGACGAACATATCGCTCTCGTTCCACAATCGCATCCGTGTCGGAGACCGCATTCTTGTCAAGGTGCAGGTTACGGCCAAGGACGATTCGACAAAGATCGTGACATTCGATTGCGAGGCAATCAACGGCGCTGGCACTCCGATCTTTTCCGGAACGGCCACGGTTCTAGCGCCCGCGGTAAAACTGCGCTGGTCTACGCTGCCCGTGCCCAAGCTCATTGTGAATGAACCGTATCGCCGCTACCATGGCCTGATAGCGCGCGCGACTTCCTCGCCGGCCGTCAGGACCGCGATTGCCTGGCCGTGCGACGAAGTCTCTCTCGGAGGCGCCATCCAGGCATTCATGGATAAGTTGATTGTTCCGGTTCTTGTGGGTTCCGAGGCCAGGATTCGCAGCCTCGCGGAAACGATGCAACTCGAACTCGGGAAAATCCAGATCGTTGATATCGGCGAAAGTCGCGCGGCCGCCGTGCGGGCCGTCGAGATGGCTCGTAAAAACGAGGTCCAGATGCTCATGAAGGGCTCCTTGCACACCGACGAACTGATGAGCGCCGTCGTCTCGCGCGAAGGAGGAATGCGAACCGGGCGGCGCATCAGCCACGTATTCGCTCTGGATGTGCCGTCCTATCACAAGACTCTCTATGTTACCGATGCGGCCATCAACATCCAGCCGGACCTGGAGACCAAGATCGATATTCTGCAGAATGCCATCGACATGATGCGCGGGCTTGAGGTCGTGAATCCAAAGGTGGCAATCCTCTCGGCGGTCGAGTCAGTCAATTCCGCCATACCATCCACGCTTGATGCGGCCGCGCTTTGCAAGATGGTAGATCGCGGGCAAATTACTGGAGCCATTGTCGACGGTCCGTTGGCGTTCGACAATGCCATTTCAAGCGATGCCGCGCGGATCAAGAAGATAACATCGCCGGTCGCGGGAGACCCGGATCTTATGATGGTTCCCAATCTGGAAGCCGGAAATATCCTCTTCAAGGAGCTTCAATATCTAGCCGGCGCCCTGGCGGCGGGAGTTGTGGTAGGGGCTAAAGTTCCGATCGTTCTCACCAGCCGTGCCGACGGAGAACTGGCTCGTATGGCAAGTTGCGCCCTGGGCGTCCTGCTCGCGAAGCCAGCGCCCGACCTGAGATTAGCATGATCGCCGGCGAGAATGTTCCATCCATGGTTGAAAGTTGAGCAGCGGTTCTCCTGATTCCGTCATGTTCTGGGTATTCGCGAGGGCGCCATGGAAAACTCGACCGTGGTCATGGAGTTGTTGCTTGACATCGCGGCGCGGGGCGTTGATGCGAGGCAGAAGCGGCTGTTGCACGCGCGATATGCTCCCTGAATCTATTCTCACCAATAGAAAAAGGATCAAAGAGTTTTCCAGAGGTTTCCTAACGTCTGTCGCGCAATTTGGAGAGCAGGCGGAGAATCTCCAGATAAAGCCAGACGAGCGTGACGATGATTCCGAAGGCTCCATACCATTCCATGTACTTGGGTGCGCCAGCCTGGACGCCCCTTTCGATGAAGTCGAAATCGAGGACCAGATTCAGCGCCGCGATGACCACGACGAAGAGGCTGAAGGCTATTCCGATGGCTCCTGCGCCGTTGATGGAATTGAAGTAGATGCCGAAGAATCCCAGCAGCATTTGGAACAGATAGAAGACCGCGATGCCGCCGGTGGCCGCGACGATGCCCATGCGCAGCTTCTGCGTGACCGGGATCAGGCCGGAACGATAGGCCAGCAGAAGAACGAATAGGGTGCCAAAGGTGAGGCCGACCGCCTGGATGGCAATGCCGGGATAGCGTGTTTCAATGAGCGCGGAGATGCCGCCCAGCACCAGGCCTTCCAGCAGCGCGTAAATGGGCGCAGTCACTGGAGACCACTCCTTCTTGAAGACGGTGACCATCGCGACAATGAATCCACCGAGTGCTCCGACGAGCATCAGCGGCATCACATCCGCGAAGTCGCGCGACTGAAGGAAGAGCCGCCAGGTCCAGGCAGCGGTGGCGATGGCACAGACGAGCAGAATGCCGGTCTTGTTTACCGTGCCGTTCAGCGTCATGCGAGTGGATTCGTCGATCACGCCGCCGTACTGCGCGCTGGAAAGGCCGCGAAACGTATTCTCGCCCAGTGCCGGGTTGGATGTCTTGAAGAGCGCCATTGAGTTTTCTCCCTTTCGCAACTCCGGCCGACGGTTCGCCGGAAGATGTTGCGGGAATCTTCGATCCCTGCTTCAAGTTTAGACCTCGCGGGGCGGCCGCGCGAGGCGCACGAGCTGCGTCAACCCAAAAGGACAGGCATTAACGCGTGTGTTGGATTAAGATTGGTGTAGCTCAGCAAACAGGATTCACAGGATGGTCTCGATGAATATCTTCCAATTCTGCTCCAGTGCTCGCATAAACGGTGCATTGGCGCTTCTCCTGGCGGCGCCGGCAACGGCTCAGGCATTTGGCCAGACCCCGGTATGGCAGTTGGATGAACCGGCCTTCAGCGCATCTGTTGCGGATATCCAGAATGCCGCGGCGAAAATCGCCCCGGAGAAGTTTATGGATGCAACGGTCTTCTTCGAGCGGGATGCTTATGCGATCGACGGGCAGGGACGTGTTTCCTATCGTCACCGCATGATCTATCGCATTGAGACGCAAGCCGGGGTCGAGGGGTGGTCGGAGACCTCCCAGCGGTGGGAGCCGTGGTATCAGAAGCGGCCGGAGATTCATGCGCGGGTTATCCAGCCGGACGGCAAAGTGAGCCAGTTGGACCAGAAGACCATCACGGATGGTCCTGCCCGCGAAGAGGACGAGGGCACCTACACCGATGCACGGATACGCAAGGCCCCGCTTCCGGGACTGACTGTTGGCGCAATTGTCGAAGAGGAAACCGTGCTAGAGGACACGTCGCCGTTCTTTTCAGGCGGCGGCGTGTACCGGGATTTCTTTTCGCGGGATGTGCCTGTGGTCCATTCCGAACTGATCGTGGACGCAGCGAAAGAGCTGAAGCTGCAATATCGCGCTCATTTGCTGCCCGGCATTGCGGTAATAGACGAAGAGCAGGCGGGAGTGCGCCATCTGAGATTCGTTCAGGGATATCTGAAGGCAAGCCAGGACTCGGACATCGATCTGTCCACTCACATATTCTTGCATCCGATGGTTGAGTTTTCGACCGGGGAGTCATGGGCCGCGGTGGCCGGGGCTTACCGCCAACTGGCGGAGGCGCAGATCGATCCGGCCAAAGTGAGATCGCTGCTTCCCGGCGACTCTTCGGCGGGCCGGATGGAGACGATTCAGCGTATCGTTTCGCGCTTGCACAAGGAGATTCGCTACACGGGGATCGAGTTTGGGGAGGCCAGTCTGCAGCCGCAGACCGCAACGGAGGTTCTCAAGCGCCACTATGGCGATTGCAAGGACAAGGCCGCGATGCTCGTGGCCATGTTGCGGGCTGCAGGGATCGCGGCCAACATGGCTCTGCTCGATACCGGTCCGGGTGTGGACGTTACGCCGGAGCTGCCGGGAATGAACCTGTTCGACCATGCAATCGTCTATTTACCAACCGACAGCAAGGGCAGCGCGCCCCTGTGGATCGACGCCACGGCGGAATACGCGCAGGTCGGCGTTTTGCCCGAAATGGACCAGGGACGGCTGGCGCTGATTATTGCTGACGGTGCCGAGGCGCTGACACCAACGCCCACTCCGACGGCTGAGGATGATGTGCTGACGGAAGTGCGCGAGGTGGTGATGGCTAAGTACGGCCCGGCGCACATTACGGAGACATCCTTAACTCGCGGCGATGTCGATGAAGACTACCGCTCGGAATTCGGCACCACCGAGACGCGCGAGAGGAAGACTAACCTGGAGAGCTATGCCAAGAACCAGTATCTGGCCAAGGCACTGACGAGCATCGAGCGCGGAGACGGCAAGGATCTCAGCAAGCCCTTCGTGCTCAAGCTGGACATGGCCGAGGCCAAGCGCGGCAATACCGGCATGGACGATGCCGCCATTGCCATTCCTTTTACCGGCATTTTCAGCCGCTTGCCGAAGTGGTTCACGACCGATCCCAACCCGAATGGCGACAAGTTGACTCCGCAACAGGAAGAAGACCATAAGAAGGCCGTGCTTGCCCGGGCGAGCGACTACGACGTGCATCCGTTTGTCACCGAATGGCGCTATAAAATCACACAGCCCGCGGGCTTTGCGCTAAGAGCTTTGCCTGACAACAAGAGCACTGATCTGGGGCCGGCCAAACTGACTCAACACTATGAAACGGACGCTCAGGGCATCATCACCGCCCTGCTGCGCTTTGACACGGGCAAGGCGAAGTATTCCGTGGACGAGGCGCTGGCCCTGCGGGATGCGGTTCTGGCGGCTTACAAGCAGGACATGATCATGGTGCTCTTCGATCAGGAAGGATCGAAGTTGATGGCTGCCGGAAAGATTCGCGAGGCGCTCGCTGTCGATCGCGGGCTCATTGCTCGCTATCCCAAGGAAGGGTTGCATCATGCGCAGATCGCTTATGTGTTCCTGAAGGCGGGGATGGGAGACAGGGCGAAAGCCGAGGCTCAGGAAGCCACCCGGCTCGACCCGGCATCGGCGGTATCTTTTCAGACGCTGGGATGGGTCTGCCAGTTCAATGCGATCGGAATGCAATATGCGCATGGCTTCGATTGGGATTGCGCCGAGGCAGCATACAAGAAGGCACTGGGACTGGACCCGGAGGAAACAAACACAGCGCTGAATCTTGCAATTCTCGATGAGCACGGCCATGATGGCGAGCGATACGGCGCCGATGCTCATCTGGCGGAGGCAATTCGCGAGTACAGGGCAGTGAAAGAGAAAGACAAGCCGACGGGAGATGAGTATGAGGACAACCTCCTATTCGACCTCTTGTACAGCAGCCAATACAAGGAGTTGTTGCAGGAGTTGGAAAAGCTATCCTCCTCGGTCACGCGCGATGGGCTCAGGATTGCGGCGACGGTTGCGCAGCAGGGCGGTAAAGCGGGCATAGCCGCGGGGATTAATCTCGCCGACCATCTGCCGGCAGGCGCCCAGCTACGGAACTCCGCGCTGTCAACGGCGGGCAACCAGGTGATGCATCTGAGGCTTTATCCAGAGGCCGCCGAGATTCTCTCGGCAAGCGTAGAGGGGCAGAGCAATGCCGCCGGCGTTACGCAGCAGATTGGACTGCTCCGGCAGATGACACCCTGGAAAGGCGACTTCTTTCCGGCAAACGATCCTCGAAGCGCGGTGCAGCGGGTCTTCATCGGGTATATGACCGAGCACTTCACCGAACAGATGGCTTCGCAACTGCTTTCGCGACACGCCTACGGTTCGGAGTTGGAATGGAAGAGGAATCTGGAAAAGGCAAACGAGAGCGAGGGCATGTTACGGGTCCAAGCCGCTCAGTCGGGATTGCCCGCCAATGTATTGCTGGATGTGATCGTGGGTAATCTGAAGTTTACCTCGGAAGGTGACGACGCCAGGGGATACAAGGTCTCTGTGCAAGGGCTGGGATCGAAGGCGCAGCAATACTTTGTGCGCAAAGAAGACGGAGCCTACAAGGTCGTCACCGACGGCCGAATGTCCGAGGCCGGCAATGAAGCCTTGTACCTGGTGCATAACGGCAAGGAGGCGGAGGCGCGATTCCTGCTGGACTGGATGCGGGACCGCTTACACAAAGGCGGCGGCGACGATCCGCTATCCGGGCCGCTCCTGCCGCGATTCTGGACGGTGGGAGACTCGGGCGGGCCGGAGGCGATTGAGTTAGCCGCCGCATCGCTGGTCGCCACGACGCCGAGTGCCGCGCTGAATCTCAAGTATCTGCTACCGAAGATTCAGGCGGCATGGGAAAGCGCGGCCACGGATGAAAAGCGCTTGGATCTGGGACTGTTGCTAGCATCGATCCTGAGCGCAATGCAGGACGGTCCCGCCCTAAAGACCATCAGCTCCGGGATACTCGCCAAGTATCCAGACTCTTATGTGGCTATCGACTTTGCCGGAAGGGCGGACGGGCTCCTCAAAGATTGGGGCGATTGGAGCCATATGCTGGATACTCGGATCGCCCGGCATCCGGACGATGAGACTCTGCTTCGATTGAAGGCGAGTTTGGCCGAGGCTCAGGGCGACTTTGTACTGGCACGCGCCACCGAGCAGTTGGTGATCGACAAAGGCAAGGCATCCGCGGAAGACTACAACATGTATGCATGGACGGCACTGTTCGACGGCAAGGTGGACGGGGAGGTTGTGAAAGCCGCGCAACAGGCTAGTTTGCTTACCCATGGCGCCAGCTATAACGAACTGCACACGTTGGCCTGCATCTACGCCTTTCAGGGCAAGACCAGCGAGGCCAGGGAACTGCTGCTGAAGGCAATGAGCGCAGGGAATTTGTCTGAGCCGAATTCAGCAATCTGGTATGGATTCGGCTCCATTTACGAGCAGTATGACGTAAACGACGCGGCCATTCAGGCCTATCGCAAGGTAGAAAGGCCCGAAGGTCCGATCTCGCCCACTGACACATACGTCCTCGCCCAGATGCGGCTTAAGGCGCTCGGCGGGCAATAATGCGCTGGGCCGGAAGAACCGCCCTAAAAGACCCCGGCCAGGCAGAGTTCAGAGGTGCGCGGCCTTTCCTCGGCGGCGCCGCACTCGGCCAGGAGGACCGGAGAGAGCGTGATCACTGGGCAGTGCGCGTAGGCCAGCACCTTGTAGACGATGCCGGCGCGGCTGACGGCGGCGAACTGCGAGGCGCCCTGCGCCCCCAGCACGATGAGGTTGGCGTGCTGAACTCTGCCCTGGTAGAGCAGCTCCTCGGTGGGATCGCCGAGCACGGCTCTGGTTCGCACATCGAGCTTGCCCTGCAACCGGTCAGGAACCAGGGAATGAAGTTCAGCCTCCATCTGGGGGAGGGTGCGGCCTGCAAGCGCTTCGGCGCGCTCCTGGGGCGGAATGACATGCTGCAGGATCAACCGGGCGTTGTGCCTTGCGGCCAGTTCCGCGGCGAACCTGGTCACGGCGCAACCGGACTTTTGAGGGCAGGCGGAGCACAGGATGGTGCGGTCCGCAAGGTTGCGATAAGCGCCCTCGACCACGTAGGGACCGACGATGCTGACCGGCACGCTGGAGTTGCGCAGCACGGCCTCGGCCACCGAGCCCACCAGCAGCTTGCCGACCGGGCCGGGCGAGTGAGCGCCCATGACAACGCGATCGATCTTCCGCTCATGCAGGAAGGCGAGGATCTGCTCGGCGGCGGGCCCTGGGCGAATCACAACACTGCATTGGACGCCCAAGTTGGCGGCGCGCAGGGCGAGCGGTTCAAAGCAACCCTCTTCGGCGAGGGGCCGGGCGAGTCCGTCGCGGCGGAACCAGAATTTCTGAGATGCGGCAATCCCCACATTCTCATCCGCATGGAAGAGGATGAGCTTCGCGCCGAACTGGGCGGCCTCGGCCAAGGCAAAGCTGAAGGCTCTTTCGTTGACGGGAATCTCGGAGGCAAAAAGAACAGTGCCGGGCTTGCTCCACCCCGGCTGGATGGCGGCGGCCATGGGACCCTCCTTAATTGTGTCTAGCGTGGTCAAGATCTTAAATGGCTTCCCATCGGGAAACCCTGACGGCAACGGCCAACTCTCCCGGAGGACCCGACGCCACAAGTGCGAAGGTTTCAGCGAGAGGAACGCAGGGCTGGGCGCCACGTGCGGAGCGAAGGCTCAAACCTTCACTTTTGTGCCATGCTGCTCTCTTCTGGAGCTTGACTCAGATCGTGCTTGATGTAACTTAGATTAACCTGGGCGGAAATAGTTGTCTAGTTTTGCACAGTTTTTCGTTAAAATTCAACGATCCCCCCATTGGCCTATGTGTCGAGGAAAATGCTCCTGACCGCTCTCCCGGAATGGATCGCCGCGCCCCCTCCACGGCGGCGGCGATCCTGCTTGAATCCGCCGGGAAGTCAACAAGAACTCCTCTTTCGCGTCCATATGCATAGCAGCCAACAGAGAGCCGGCCCCTCGAAACTTAACCTAACCCAACCGGATTCAACTCAGGAGACCCAGGAGATTACGATGCGAACGAAATGGATGCGGAGAGCTTTTCCATTGGTTGGACTGGCCGCGCTGGCAGGCGTGGCGGCCCATGCGCAGACGGATGTGGCGGCCAGCCTTTACGGAGCCTTTAGCGGAACCGCCACGGCCAACGGCGTCATGCAGAGCCCGTCCAACGCCGCCGGCGGGCTGCTGGAAGTGCGGCACATCGCCAAGCCTTGGTTCGGCTATGAGGGCACATATTCCTACAATCGCGCCAACCAGACCTATTTTTCGCAAAGCTTCGCTGTATGCGGCGTCTGTAACGCAGAGAAAGTGTGGACGCACGTTTCAGCCAATGCGCACGAAGTGACCGGCGATTGGGTGGCGTCACTGAAAATCAGCAATCTCCGGCCCTTCGCGCTGGCTGGCGGCGGTCTGCTCCTCGATGTACCCAGTGGCCAAGCCTCCACCACTACCACCATCACGGCTTGTGGCGGCGCCCCTAGCTGCACGCCAGGCACCACTACCATCGCCGCCATCACCAGCACCACCACCAAGCCGGTCTTCGTCTACGGCGGGGGGCTGGACTGGGGGCTTCTGCCGCACATCGGCTTGCGCCTGCAGTACCGCGGCAACCTCTACAAGGCGCCCAACCTGACCACGCTCTTTACCGCGACCAACGCCTTCACCCACACAGCGGAGCCGATGATCGGAGCATACTTCCGCTTCTGATCCGATTCATCCCGCAACCGCGGATTTCCGGAATTTCGATCAGCGGGATAGGATGAGTGCATGTCTTCGGTTCGAGGCAGAAGCCTCTCGCTTGCGGTCGTCTTCGTCCTCGTGGCGGCAGGGCGCCGTCCGGCGATGGCGCAAACGACCTCGCCCGCTCCCGCTCCGCTAACCTCTGCGCAGATTGTGGAGGAGCTCGGGCGCCATAACCAGGCGCGAACCGTAGCACTGAAAAACTTGAAATCGATTCGCCATTACCAAGTGGAGTACCGGGGATTCTCCGCTGTGATCGCGGCGAAAATGGAGGTTGAATACACCTATGATGCGTCGTCGGGGAAGAGCTTTCGGATCGTGACGCAAAGCGGGTCCAGGATTCTCTTGGACAAGGTGCTGAAGCGGGCGGTAGAGAGCGAAAAGGAAGCCTCGCGGGACAAAGGATCGACGGCCCTGACGGCGGCCAATTACAAGTTCCGGGTGTCGGGGACGGAGAACCTCGGGGGGCGTCCGGCTTACCGTCTGGATGTGGAGCCGCTGGTGGCTAGCAAGTTTCTTTACCGGGGCAAGATCTGGGTGGATGCGGCCGAGTTCGCGTTGGTCAAGATTGAGGCGGAGCCGGCTAAGAGTCCTTCATTCTGGATTGCGCGGACGCTGATTCAGCAATCGTTTGCCAAGACAGGCAGTTTCTGGCTGCCGGAGCGGAACCGGAGCGAAACCAAGGTGCGAATCGGGGGAACGGCAGTCCTCACGATCGACTACGGAAGCTACCAGATTGAATCCAATGCGCCGCCTTCGCGTTGATCCAGGTTGCGCTTCCCGCCTGCCGAAAACACAGGGACCCCGCTGCCTGCTGTGTTACCGTTCAATTACGGCGTCCCTGAAGCCGGCCGGAGGATGGGTCTGCGCCGAATGCCATGGATAGGGCTGAGAATCGGGGGCGGCGGACGTGTACCGAGAATGTCCCAGCAGCCGGAACTGAGATCGCCATTGCCCGCTCCGAACCCGGTTCCCGCGCCTGGGTCCGCATCCGCTCCCGCGCCCGAACTCGGGCTGGCGGTGCAGGACCCGGAGCACCCGCCGCAGCGGATTCCCCGTTGGCTGGAGCGCGCCGAGTTGTATTTGCGCGTCTTGTTGAGGATGTACATCGGCCTGGCGGTTTGCTATGCGCCGTGGTCGAAGATGTTCTGGGACCAGAACCCGTTGTTCATGCACTTCCCCACGCTCTCGATTTATGCCGCCAACGGGGCGGTGCGCGGCCTGGTCTCGGGGCTGGGGCTATTGAATCTATGGATCGCGTTTCAGGACGTGCTCCGCTTCCGGGATGGATAAACGCATGATGGAAGAGGGAACAGGGAATAGGGATCAGGGATCAGCCGATCTCTCCGCGTCGGCCGTAGTCATTCCCGGCGACGGAACACCGCGGCAGCTTGCAATCGCGCCGCTGGCCTATGAGAACACCGGCTTCCTGAATAGCGCCGATGGGCGTCCGATTCGTATCGTCTCCGAGTACCTTGAGCCGCTGGCGCGCTTCCGGCGGGAGCGGATTCAGGATACGGTGGTCTTCTTCGGCTCGGCGCGCTTTCGCGGGCGCGAGGAGGCAGATCATGAGCTGGAACTGCTGGAGAATACCGGCTCGACACGCCCTGCTCCCAGCCACGAACAACCGGCCAAGCCGGCGGAGATCGCCGCGGGCCAGGCGACGGCTTTGCAGCTCAAGCGCGCCGTGGCAGCCGTCGAGATGGCTCGCTACTACGAGGACGCACGGCGGCTCGCCCGGCTGCTGACGGCCTGGGCCAAGGAGATTCCTTCGCGCGGGCACCGCTTCGTGGTCACCTCCGGCGGCGGGCCGGGAATCATGGAGGCGGCCAACCGCGGCGCATACGAAGCCGGCGGCAAGACCATCGGGATGAACATCCGGCTGCCCTTCGAGCAGCATCCCAACCCCTACATCACGCCCGCGCTCAACTTTGAATTCCATTACTTCTTCATGCGCAAGCTGTGGTTCGCCTACCTGGCCAAGGCGCTGGTGGTCTTTCCCGGCGGCTTCGGAACGCTGGACGAGATGTTCGAGATTCTCACCCTGGCGCAGACGCATAAGATGGCCAAGAAGATCACCGTGGTCGTCTACGGCCCGGAGTATTGGAAGAAGGTGATCAATCTGGACGCGCTGGTGGACTCGGGCGCCATCTCACCCAGGGACATCGATCTCTTCCAGTTTGCCGAGACGCCCGAGCAGGCCTTCGAACTGCTGCGCCAGGGGCTGACGGAGAACTACCTGGCCGCCGAGGCAGCCGCCGGAGCGCACCCCGCAAGCCAGCCAGAGGCCGCCGATGAGGATCTGATGGCCGGCGCGACGGTCGAGGATTTTCTGGGGCCGGAGCTGGCGAAGACGAGCAAGTAGACACGACGATAACTTTGGAGTATCGCGTTCCGGGGCAATGGCGTAGTTTCCCGATAGGCGACCACACACTCAAAGCGTCCAGCTCAATCGCTGTGACAGTTTTGAAAGTGTCACAATGGCCCCGGCGCATTGGCGGCAATAGATGTTATGCTCGCGGTCATGAAAATGGTTTACCGAAAGTCGCAGGGATTCGCGCAATTCGCGACGGTGATGACGATTCTCCTCTTGTCCATGAACAGTTCTTCTGGCGAAGGCTTGCGAAGGGGTAATATCCCGCGATTGCCAGGTGCAACGCTCCTGCTGGGCTGGCCGCCCGATCAGCTTACGGTGACCGCCGGGGATCAGACCTCGACGCTGCCGGGAAAAGTAGACTCCTGGATGATCTCGCCAAGCATTTCTGCAGACGGGCGTGTCATTGCCTCTGCCCTGCGCGGCAGCGACTTTGAGCTTTCAAGATGGGAGCACTTTTTCACGGTCAGCACCTACTCCATGACGGACAACAAGTGGACGGAGTACCCGGGTCTGGAACTTTCCCATGGTGCTGTTTCAATCTCTCCGGACGGAAGGAAACTTGCTTGCGTCGCACGCACCGCTACGGAAGGGACCAGCCTCTTCCGCATCCTCGACCTCAAGACAGGGAAGATAACCGTCGGTCAACAACCGTCACAGAAGAGCGATAATGCCATCAGTTGGTCCCCGGATGGTAGACAAATCGTCTTTAGCGCGGATGTCGAGATGCCAGGGGATGAGCCACCGGTTCCGGAAGTTTTCGTGATGGATGTCGAAACTGGAAGGGTCTCCATGATCGCAAAAGGCTGGGGGCCGTCCTGGTCGCCTTCGGGAGAATGGATTGCGTACTTTTCTTTAACTGCGCACATACGCGACAAGCACGGGTGGTGGCATTTCACCGGAGCGAAGGGCGTTAGCTTAATGCATCCTGATGGCTCCGATTCCCAATTCATTCACAAGTTCGTCTGGGCCATGAACATTAGGCCCATCTGGTCCCCGGATTCTAAAACGCTGTTGCTCACTTCGTTTCCGGATGACCTGACCGGCAAATTCGATATATTCATGTTGGACCTTGCCACTCGTAAGCTCACGAAACAATTCAGGCACCCTCCATTGATTTTCGGGTGGGTCAGAGCGAATTAGAACATGGCTACTGCACGGAGGGTTTCCGGTCGGATGACCGGAAACCAAGACTTCAAGAACACTCCATTCTGTTTTCCCAGGCATCTTATAGGGCTTTCCCGTAACTTTCTTGATTCCTTCGCTTATTGATGGGTTATTCGCGCGTCATTCATCCGGCGTTGATGTGGCCACAGCAAACTGGCTCCAGAGGTTCCAGTTCGTTTGCGGAATTCCAGCTCGTTTTCGGCATCAAGGAGAAGAAATGGCCCAATCGACCATCTCGTACCTGTGGCGCGACAAGCAGGCATCGCAAGGCTTTCGCTGTGGCGTTTCGCTGCACGGCCACACCAACCAATCGCACGAGACTCTGGACTTTCTGGCGAACTTCGGCAACCAATATCCCTGGATGCGTCCGCTGCTCTCGCGGCTGGAGAACCGCTCGGAGCGGATTCATGGGTTGCGCATCAATTATGCGGAAAGCTACTGGACGCCGCCGATGACACCCATGCTGGCCTTTGACCTGGAGACCCGGCAGATTGAGAAACTGGACCTGCAGCCGATGGTCTCCATCACCGACCACGACAACATTCGGGCGCCCATGCTGCTGCGCACCGTGCCAAGCGCGCGGCAGATTCCGGTTTCGGTGGAGTGGACCGCTCCCTATGGCGAGCAGGCCTTTCACCTGGGCATTCACAACCTGCCCAGCGCCAAGGCCGCCGAGTGGATGGAGACGATGGCGGATTACACCGCCAACCCGGAGAAGGCGCGGTTGACCGAGATTCTGCGTGTGCTCGACGAGGAACCGAATGTGCTGGTGGTCTTCAACCACCCGCTATGGGACCTCTACCTGCTCGGCAGGGAGCGGCACGAGTTCATGGTCAACGAATTCCTACAGAGGAACGGCGTCTATCTGCACGCCCTCGAATTGAACGGACTGCGCAACTGGGATGAGAACCGGGCGGTGCGGCGGCTGGCCGAACAGTGGAATATGCTGCTGATCTCCGGCGGCGACCGGCACGGCGTGGAGCCGAACGCCAACCTCAACCTGACCAACGCGACGAGCTTCACCGAATTCGTGCATGAGATCCGGCGAAAGAAGGAGAGCAACATGCTCTTCATGCCGCAGTACGCTGAGCCGTGGAAGCATCGCCTGCTGCAATCGACGATCGAC
Source organism: Occallatibacter sp. (assembly GCA_049522975.1). Lineage (GTDB taxonomy): Bacteria > Acidobacteriota > Terriglobia > Terriglobales > Acidobacteriaceae > Telmatobacter. Next base: position 69,354 of record JBEKNI010000037.1, read on the forward strand.
GCCATCCGCCACTACCCGGAGTTTCCGCAGGGCTCGCGCACCTGGGATGAGCGCGTCTATCATCCGGATGCGAACGGAGTGGTCCGGCCGCTGAGCGAACTGTGGCCCAACGGGCAGCCGCCCAGAGCGATAAGCCTTATGCTCGGAATGGTGGTGTTGATGGGCATGGGGCTGTTTTCCGGCGGGCTGCGCCTGGCGTGGAGCGAGGAGCGCAAGCTGCGCCTGGCTCTGGGCGATTAGCCGGCTCATGCGGGAATGAAAGACTTATGATGGATCGAATGCCGCGTGTGGCCTACTTCCCCGATTCGTTCCATGAGGTAAATGGAGTGGCGCACACCAGCCGCCACTTCGAGGGCTTTGCGCGGTGGCGGAATCTGCCGTTCCTCTGCGTTCGCGCGGGAGACCGCGCGCAAGCCGTCATCGAAGACGGCAACGTGTGGACGCTGGAGTTGCCGCGCGGCTTCCTCTCTTTTCCACTGGAAAAAGACCTGCGCTTCGACCCGGCGTTCTTCCGTCATCTAGCTAAGGTCGAAGAGGTGCTGGAGCGCTTCCGGCCCGATCTGATTCATGTCACCGGCCCCAGCGATGTGGGAATCCTCGGCGCGTGGCTGGCGCATGGCTACAAGCTGCCGCTGGCCGCCAGTTGGCACACCAACGTGCATGAGTACGCGGCGCGGCGCTCGGGCTGGTTCCTGCGGCTGCTGCCGGTGCGGCGCTCGGCTGCCGCTGCGCGGAAGATTGAGAACCTCTCGATGGCCGTGGCGGCGCGATTCTACTCCGCGGCGCAGGTGCTCTTCGCGCCCAACCCGGAGTTATGCGCGCTGCTCGAACGGAGCACGGGAACACAGTGCCGCCTGATGCCGCGCGGCGTGGACGCGGAACTCTTCAATCCTGCCAGGCGCAGACGTAACCCCGAGGACCGCGATTTTGTTTTGGGCTTTGTCGGGCGGCTTTCGGTCGAGAAGAATGTCGCGCTGCTGGCGCAGGTGCAGGAAGAGCTGGAGCGGATGGGAGTTGCTGACTTTCGTTTCATGATCGTCGGCCACGGCAAACTGGAAGGCTGGCTGCGCGAGCGGCTGCCGCGCGCCGAGTTTACTGGAGTGCTCAAGGGCGAGCCGCTGGCTGAGGCTTACGCGAGCATGGATCTCTTCGTCTTCCCCTCGCACACCGACACCTTCGGCAACGTGGTTCTGGAGGCGCTGGCCAGCGGCGTGCCGGCGATAGTAACTCCCGACGGCGGTCCGCCGACGATTGTCCGCGACGGAGTTACAGGGCGGATTGTTCCCGATGCGGAGTTTGCCGCCGCAGTCGCCGGAGTGCTGGCCGACCCGGCGAAGCACGCCGAGATGCGACTAGCGGCGCGGAGTTATGCACTCACGGCAAGCTGGGACTCAGTCTTTGAAGGCGTCTATGCGGCCTATGAGACGATGCTGCCGCAGAGGAAGATGACGGCGAGGTAGCTACCGATTGGTGTCGGGATTGTCCCGGTAGGATCCAGCGATGTCTGATACTGCAGTACCAGGGCGTACCTTGAAAGCGATACCAGGAAATCGCATGGAAATGGCGGTTCTTACTGCTTTCGCCTGCTCTTCATCCAATCCGGGAAGAACGCAGGTGGTCAGCCCCCAGAAGCCTTTGCGCACAACGCACAGTCCTTCTTCCGCCCATCCAAGAATCTTCACTTCAGACCATGGCACCGTTGCTCTGTTCGAGAGAATATTGGTTCTCAAGTTTCCGTTTGCCACTAGCTCGTCTCCTGTCACGCAAAGGTCTGTTGTGGGACCATGGAGCCAGTGGGCCAGGAACATCACAACCGAAATGCTAAACACGCCAGTCAGGAGGCCGGCAAAGGCCCAAAGAACCGATCTATCCTTCCAGAATCCGTAAAGCAGACACAATGCCAAGGCCGGTGCGATCGACAGAAATCGTTTTGTGACCCAGTTGATCCAGGCTCGCAGGATGGCATGACGGACGACGCGGAATTGCAGTTCGTCCGGCAACTCGGTGGTTGTCAATTCCGTGTATCCGCGAACTCTCATAGGCTCCTCGCCGGGCGATAACGCTGTCACGCAATCAGATTACTCCAGTTTGCCCGTGGTTTCCCACCCATTCGCCAGAAAAAAGCGAAAGGATGGGGCAGCCGGCATGAGCGCCGTCCCTACGGGACTCCGGCCCTCTGTGATATTGCTGCTGTCCCCACGCTAAAGCGCGGGGCTAATAACCACTGCGCCTACGGCGCGAAAAGGATGGGACTCGGAGCTTTGCAGGAATCATCCAAACTCGATCCGGAAAAATCTTTCGGTCTTGTTGTAACTTTCCTGCCCCTCGCGGATAGATACTGTGAAGTCGAAAGGAAAACGCAATGTCTGACGCACCGATTACCACCGCTGACACGTTTCATCCACCCTCCGATTCGCAGGCCGTTGCGCCCGCCTGGCACACGGCCGGAGTCCTGCTGCTTCTGCTCGGCCTGGTTGCGCTCGGTCTGCATTCGCAAGGCGCCGCTGCCGGGAAACACCTCTTTCGCGTGCTGGGCTACTCGATCACCATCGCCGCCGAATGGCTGATCGTTGGATTCATCGCGCTGGGCTCGCGCTGGGGCGGCGCGTCGATCAGAACCCTGGCCGGAGGCATCGCGCCCGACTGGCGCTCGATTCTGCGCGACCTGGGCCTGGCCGCCGCTTACCTGATCGTCGCGAACATCATCCTCGGAGTCCTGAGCGCTCTACTGGCCCGCATCCTCGGCCCGTCGCAGGGCGGATCGCTCAAGAATCTTCTTCCCCAAGGGGCGCTGGAAAACGGAATCTTTCTGCTGTTGGCGCTGACCGCCGGCATCTGCGAAGAGACTATCTTTCGCGGCTACTTGCAGCGGCAGTTCATGGCATGGACGCGCAGCGCGGCGGCCGCGATCGTTCTGCAAGGTGTGGTCTTCGGAGCCGCGCATGCCTATCAGGGATTGAACCAGGTGATCCTGATCGCCGTCTACGGCTGTATGTTCGGATTACTCGCGCTCTGGCGCAAGAGCCTGCGTCCGGGCATGATGGCGCACTTCGCGCAGGATGCCGTTGGCGGGCTGGTACTGGCCAAATACCTGCCGAAATAGCTCTCGCCGTTAAACCACGGAGCCAGGCGCATGATGGATTTCACATCGCTCTATGAAGGCTACGCGGCCGATGTCTTCCGCTTCGCGCTTTATCTCAGCGGAAACCGCCACGACGCGGAAGACATTACCTCGGAGACCTTCGTGCGCGCCTGGACTTCGCATGAGTCGATCCAGACCGAGACGGTGAAGGGCTACCTCTTCACCATCGCCCGCAACCTTTTTCTGAAGCAGTTGCGCGCGGCCTCGCGCCACGCGCCGCTCGATGAGAACCTCAGCGACTCGCAGCCCAGCGCCTTCGATCTGGTGCAGCAGCGGGCCGAGGCCGCCGCGGTTCTGGAGGCGATGCAGAGGCTGCCCGATGTGGATCGCGCGGCGCTAGTGATGAGAACATTCGACGAACTTCCCTACCGGGAGATCGCCCGGGTTCTGGAGATTACCGAGACCGCCGCCAAGGTCAAGGTGCACCGGGCCCGCGCCTCCCTGATGAATCTGCGGAGGGCATGAGATGCAAAGCGAGAACAGCAAGGAAATCCCGATGAAAGTTAGCCGCGACGTGATCGCCGACCTGCTGCCGCTCTATGCGGCGGGCGAGGCCAGCCCCGACACTTGCGCGCTGGTCGAGGAGTATCTGCGCCAGGACGAGGAGCTGCGCCGGCAGTTCAATCTGGAAGGCTTGCAAGGCATGAGCGGGGCCGGGCCGGCGCTTCCTCCCGATCTTGCGTTGAAGTCGCTGCGGCGGGCGCGGGGGCTGCTGCGCTGGCAGCGCCTGCTCTTTGGCTGGGGGCTTGCGGCGACCATCGCCTGCGTGAGCGGCGTGGGCGTCTTCGATGGCAGCCACTTTACCTTCCACTTTTTCCTGGCCGATTATCCGTGGATCCTCCGGCCTTGCATCGGGTTCGCCGCCAGCTGCTGGATCAACTACTTCATCCTGCTCTGGCTCTCTCGCGCGACCAGACTATAGCTGGCCGGCGAAGCCCGCTGATGCCCGCGCGCCCATGCTCTCAGGTCCTATGATTTGTGGTATTTCGGCTCCAATAATCCCGGATTGCGGTACTTGTGAGCGTTCAGAAAACGCCAAAATGAGGGCCTTTCTGGCCATATAGGCCTCCTTTGGGGCCGAAAATCGGGCAAAAAACAGGGTTTGCAGTTACTGATTCGTTAACATTACTAAAATGCAAGCTGTTGATACCATGTTTGTTACGAGCAATGAGGCCGCAAAAAAAAGATTTCCACAGGGTGGGGGGGTGAGAGTCAGGCGGTTTTTGGGGGAAGAAAAAGGGAAATAGATTAGGGACTAGGAACGAGGGACTAGGGAAGAGAATTGCGCGGGTTGGAGATTG
>JBEKNI010000038.1:0-38270 GCA_049522975.1 Occallatibacter sp.
TGAAGACAGCAGTGAGAGGCTTTTGCTTTTGTTCTTGCTTTTGCTTCGGACGGTTGCGGTCAGGCCCCTTTGAGGGGCCAGCAACCGTAAAGCCACCGGCTCTGCCGGTGGATACTTACTTCGCGGGCTTGTCAAACGGCTGCTTCTCGGTGATCTTCGGGCGATTTTCGGCCTGCAAGGTGTGGGCTATCTGCTCGACCTCGCGGAAGACGCGCATCAGGTTGCCACCCAGAATCTTCCGGCAGTCCTCGGCCGAGTAGCCGCGTTCCATCAGCGCCTCGGTGATCCTAGGCAGGTCGGCGGCGGAGTCGATTCCTTCGGGGAGCTGGCCGTTCACGCCGTCGAAGTCCGTGCCCAGGCCCACGTGGTCGATGCCGGCCACCTTGACGATGTGGTCGATGTGGTCGATGAGCGCCGAGAGCGGCGGGCGCGGAATACGGTTGGCGAACTGGCGATCGAGCTTCTCGATCTCGGCGTACGGGATCGGCTTGCCGGCTGCCTTGGCTTGGTCCTTGAGCGCTTGGACGGCCTTGTCCAATTCGGGCTGCCGGGCCTTGGCCGCATTGCGCCAGGCCTGGGAGATGAATCCGGAGTAGAAGCTGACCTCGACGACGCCGCCCTTGGAGCCCGGACCGCCGTAGTTGGCCACGGCGCGGAGCATATCGTCGGTCATGTTGCGCGGAGCGTCGCACAGCGCCCGGGCCGACGAGTCAGAGGCGATGACCGGCGCGCGGCTGATCCTCAAGGTTTCATAGAAGGTCTTGTCGGAGACGTGACTGATGTCCACCATCATGCCCAGCCGGTTCATCTCATAGACGACATCCTTGCCGAACTCGGTGAGGCCCTCCTTGGTGTGCGGAATGGACTTGTCGTCGATGTCGCCGGAGCTGTCGGCCCAGTCGTTCGAGTTGGACGAGGTGAGGGTCATATAGCGGACGCCGAGCGAGTAGTACTGTCGCAGCAGCGGGATAGAATTCTCAATCGAATGGCCGCCCTCGATGCCCATCAGCACGGCAAGTTTCCGCTCGCGGCGAGCCAGCTCGATGCCTCCGGGAGTGGCGACGAACATCAGCTCTTTGGGGTGTTTGATTACCTGCTGCTTGACGGAGTCAATCAGCTCCAGCGTCCGGCGGGCGTACTGCCCCTCGTAACGGGCGGGGTCAACCCAAATGGAGAAGAACTCCGCGCCCAGGTTGCCCTTGCGAATCGAAGCCAGATTCAGGTTGCCCCCGCCGAGGGGGTCGCCCAGGTCAAAGTGCTCATCCACAAGGCGTTGCGGCGTGCCGGCGTGGGTATCAATGACCAGGGCGGAGCGATGGATCTGATCGGCGATCTGGGCTTTGGGCGTCGTTTTTGCGGAGGGCCTGGCTGAGGTTTGGGCGCAAACGACCGCCGGAACGGCGAAGAGCAGGAAGGCGAGCGAGAGATGGATGCGCATAGGCTTGGAATGAGTCTATACCCGAAAAGCAGGGACTGGGGACTTCGCTCTCCCGCTGAAAGAAAACCGCAAATCCACCCTCGATTCAAACGCCCGTAACATTGTTCGTAGACAATTGTAGACGGCAGTTCATCTGCAAGGGAGATATTTGTGAAGAAGACGTTGGTTGCCATTGTGATGTCGGTTTTGGCCTTGAGCGCGGCTCAGGCCCAGAAGTTGACCGCGGCGGGCGCGACTTTCCCCTACCCGATCTACTCCAAGTGGTTCAGCGAATACAGCGCCGCCCATCCCGGCGTCGAGATCAATTACCAGTCGATTGGCTCCGGCGGCGGGATTCGCCAGGTCACCGCGGGATTGGTGGACTTTGGCGCCTCCGACATGCCGATGACCGATGACTTGCTGGCCGGCTCCAAGGTCAAGCTGATCCACATTCCCACCGTGCTGGGGGCCGTGGTGCCTATCTTCAACGTTCGCGGCGTCACCGATCTCAAGTTCAGCGGCGACGTGCTGGCGGACATCTACCTGGGAAAGATCACCCGCTGGGACGATCCCCGAATCGCCAAGGACAACCCCGGCGCGAATTTTGCCGCGCTTCCCGAGAATGAGAAGAAGATCATCGTGGTCCACCGCTCGGACGGCAGCGGCACCAGCTTCATCTGGACCGACTACCTGAGCAAGGTCAGCTCCGATTGGGCCAACGGCCCTGGCAAGGGCACCTCGCCCAGTTGGCCGGTCGGCGTGGGCGGCAAGGGCAACGAGAACGTGGCCGGCCTGGTCCGCCAGTTGCCCGGAGCGATCGGCTACGTCGAGTTGATCTATGCCCTGCAAAACAAGATCAGCTACGGCGATGTGAAGAACGCGGCTGGCAACTGGATCAGGGCTTCGATTGAAGGAGTCACCGAGGCCGCGGCCAACGTCAAGCAGATGCCAGCCGACTACCGCGTCTCCATCACCAACGCGCCCGGCAAGGACGCCTATCCCATCTCCAGCTTCACCTACCTGCTGATTCCCATTCACGCAGCCGATCCGGCCAAGGGCGCGGTGATCAAGGACCTGGTGAGTTGGATCGTCAAGTCCGGAGAGAGCGAGGCAGAAGGGCTCTCCTATGCGCCGCTGCCCAAAAATGTGGCGGAAAAGGTTCTCAAAACCGTCTATTCGCTGCAATAGTATCCGCGGGGAGCCGGCGCACTCGCTGAAACCCCATGAATCTTGGGTGCCCCATCCTTTCCGTGCTTTTGCGGAAAGGGTGGGAAGCCGCGAACCCCAAATGGTTGGCCTACCCCGCCAGATGTTCCCCGATCAGCCGGTCGACGAGCGCCATCAGCTCTTCGCCGGTGCGTGGCAGCAGGAACGCCGAGGACGCCTCATCCCAGTCGAGCTTGAAGCTGGTGGAGAGGGCCGAGATCCAGATCTGGCGCATCGGCGTATTTGGAGTGATCACAAACTTCCTCGCCGGCTCCTCGAATAGAACGTTCACAACGCCGCCCTGTTGCTCGACCTCAAAGCCGGATTCCGCCTCTTCTTCGCGCAGAATCAAATGCTGGGTCAGCGAGTCGAGAGCGGATTCCGCGACACGGCGAAAGACCAGTTCATCCATCATCAGGCCAGTGTAACAAGTTTGACCAGGAACGGTCGCGTCGTGTCTGTTTCCCGGTTTTAGCCTGTTTTGTTGGTATTTTTACCGGAATCTTTCTGATCCTTCACCGCTTCTCACGCATAATGCGCTTGAATCTCAATCCTTCGTCAAGGAGTCAATGGGATGCGTGTGTTTTGGGGACTGGTGGGGATTCTTCTTCTGTCGCAAGGGGTTGCTCCTGGTCAGCAGTTGCAGCCGCCGATGCCGCCCGGCCAACTGGTGCGCGAGGTCGTCTACAACGAACTGCACAACCATGAGCGCCACGGCTATTGGCGTTACTGGGTCGAGCGCTAGGCACAGAAGGAGACGCGCCTGGAAGAACAGGTGGAGACCGCCGAGGGGCCCATCACGCGCCTAGAGCAGAGCAACGGGCATCCGCTGGACGCCGCTGCCCGCCTTGTAGAGCAGGACCGCCTCAACCATCTGCTCAGCTCTTCGCAGGAGCAGGCCCGCCACCGCCAGGAGTATGCCGATGACGAAAAACGCATCGGCCGCATCGTCGCCCTTCTGCCGGAGGCATTCCTGTATCAGTATGCCGGGGAAGAGAACGGATGCTATCTCCTGCGCTTCCGCCCCAATCCCGAATATCCGGCCCGCTCAATCGAGGCCCGCATCTTCCACGCCATGAGCGGCGAATTGTGGGTCAACAGCCGCTACAAGCGGCTGGCACTGCTGGATGGCCGTCTCGATGAGAATGTCGATTTCGGCTATGGCATCCTGGGCCGTCTGTACAAGGGAGGCTGGTTCCGGTTGCAGCGAACACGGGTCAGCGCCACGGACTGGAAGACCGAGCGTCTCGAAGTGCATATGAGCGGACGGGCGATGCTCTTCAAGACCATCGCTCGCGAGACCAGCGAAGTGCGCGGGGGCTTTGCCCCGGTTCCCGCGGGGATGAGCGTGGCTCAGGGAGTGTTGCTCCTCGATCAGGTCCAGCCAGGAAATGCCGTGCTCTCGCCGGTGAACTTTCCGATGAGCCGTTCGTCCTCGAATTGAGGAGGCCGGCGTTGGATTCCGTGCCGGCTGTCTTGAAATCGGACAGCGGAATGACCATGGTCACCCCAAGAGCGCCGGCTCCCTCCAGAGAACTTGATGGCTGCAGCCGGTCCTCGGCGGCATCTGCGCGGACTGTCTCGAATCTGGACAAATCGCCGAAAGAGCTCAAGTTCGCTCGCCATCAGCCGATAACCACCGGCAAGGGGGACCCCAGACGGGGAACGGACGAAGATGGAGATCAGCCCGGTTGCCAGCGTTCGCATCGCTCCGATGATCCGGTCCAAAGAGACCGATCTCGGGTTGATGGACGTCTACCAGATTGAGCGCCCCTCCAGAGACGGCGATGAAACCTACACTCCCAGCGGCGCGAGAGCGGAATCGGGCCTCGAAGAGGACGAGGAGCGGAACGGCGATCTGGAAAGCGAGGCCGAAGGGGAGGCCGCGGAGCAGCGGGCCGGGAAGATAAAGATCAGTTACATAGCGTGAGCAAGGCCACGCCCTCGAGTTCAGTTGCGCTCGCCTTGCCCAGTGGAAGCAACAAAGTCCGCTGTTTTCAACAAAATCTTGTGAATCTGGTGGCGAGAATCTCTTGGTTATGGTAATTTACTAACTAGTTAGTTAAGTATGGCCGCCTCCAACTCAAACCGCACCCAGACTGAACGCGCAGACCAGACCCGGGGCCGCATCCTCGATGCCGCTGTCCGGCAATTCAGCGAAAGCGGCCTGGCCGGGGCGCGGACCGAGCAAATCGCCGAGGAAGCCGGCGTCAACAAGGCCCTGCTCTACTACTACTTCAAGAGCAAGGAAGACCTCTACGCCGCGGCCCTGGAGTCGGTCTTCGAGGGGGTGCAAACCGCCAGCATCGCCGTCTTGCAGACCGAAGCCTCGGCGGGCGAACGGTTTGTGCAGATCATCCTGGACAACTTCGACCGCTCGTACTCCCATCCGTCCGTGCGGACTCTGATGCAGCAGGAGATGGTGCGGCTGCACCAGGGCGAGGAGAACCGAATGGCGCAGATGGCCGAGAGGTTTTTCCGGCCCATGTGGGCCAGAGTCCAGGAAGTGCTCGAAGAGGGAATCCGTTCGGGGGAACTGATTCCGGTCGATCCGCAGCAGATTCGCTACGGGGCGCTGGGGGCCAATGTCTTCTACTTTCTCACCGCTCCGCTGGTACGGCTGGCCTTCGGCTTCGACCCCCTGGAGCGGGGCGAGCTGGAGCGCCGGCGCAGTGCGGTGATCGAGTACCTGGGCCAGGCGATTTTCATTGACAGGGAGCAAGGCGCCCGCGTGGCCGCGCGAGTGCTGGCGGCTACGCCCATGCCGGAGCCCACCGATCTTTCCCGCAATGCAAATTGCAAAGGCTGCAATATCGAAGCTGTTCCAACGTCTGCGAATAAAGCGAGGCAAAAGTGAATGCACGCAATCGAGTTTTTTTGATCCTGGGTCTTCTGACTGTGGGAGCTCTCATCTGGTACTTCGTCACGGTGCGGCCCTCGGGCGATCTGCAACTGATCGGCACGGTGGACGCCAACGAGGTGGTGGTGAGCGCCAAGATTCCGGGGCGCATCCAGACCCTGACCGTCGATGAAGGTCAGGATGTGAAGGCCGGCCAGCTGATCGCAATCATCGAGAGCGACGACCTCGCAGCCGCGCGCAAGGCCGCCGAGGCCACCGCCGCCAGCCAGAAGTGGAAGCTCGGCGAGACCGTCGAGACCGAACAGCAGGATCGCGGCGAGACCTCCAGCGCTACCGTCAATGCACAGGCAATGGTGAAGGCCGCGCAGGCTTCACTCGCCCAGGCCCAGGCCAACTACGACCATCAGCAGGCAGATACCAGCCGCACCGTGGCGCTGGCCCAGCAGGGCATCATGAGCGAGCAGGCCAGCGACGACGCCGCAACCAGCCTCCAGGCCGCGAAGGCAGCCGTCGAGACCGCCCGCGAAAACGTCGCGGCCGCCGAGGCCTCCCTGCGTCAGGCTCGCGCCCACGAACTGCTTACAACCGTCGCGGCCCGCACCGTGGACGAGACCCGCGACCAGGCGGAAAACGCCCGCGCCCTGGCCGATCAGGCCAAAGTCGAACTCGGCTATGCGCAGGTCTTCGCCCCGGTCAGCGGCAAGGTCAACGTCCGTGCCGCCCGGCAGGGTGAAGTGGTAGCTGCTGGAGCCGCCATCGTCACCATCATGGATCTGACACAAACCTGGGTCTATGCTCCGCTCCCGGAGACCCAGGCCGACTCCGTCAAGTTGGGTGACTCGCTACGCGTGGTGATGCCCTCCGGTGCCACCCTGCCGGGCAAAGTCATCAATAAATCCGCCCAGGCCGACTTCGCCACGCAGCGCGACGTCGGCGCACGCAAGCGCGACATCAAGACCGTTCAACTAAAGCTGCTCATCGAGAATTCCGAGGAGAAATATGTCCCCGGCATGACCGCCGAAGTTTACATCCCCAAAAACAAGCTGGTGAAGCAATGACGGCGCCAGCCACAATCTCCGCCGGAGCGCCGCCGCCGGCCATTGAAGTCGTCCACATCGTGAAGCGTTACGGCGACTTTGAAGCCGTCAAGGATGTCAGCTTCTCGGTTGCCGAGGGCGAGATCTTCGGCCTCCTCGGCCCCAACGGCGCGGGCAAGAGCACGCTCATCCGCATGATGACCACGCTCATCCCCCTCACCGCCGGCCGCGCCATCATCGCCGGCCACGACGTGGCCAAGGAGCCGGACGCGGTCCGCCGCATGATCGGCGTCATTCCCCAGGCGCTCACCAGCGACCCCGATCTTACCGTAGAAGAGAACCTCAGCATCTACGCCAAGCTCTACAGCGTCCCCAAAGCTCAGCGCACAATCAATATCCAGGAAGTCCTCGAAGCCGTCGATCTGGTCAAGTGGCGCGGCGCACAGGTCAAGACCCTCTCCGGCGGAATGAGGCGCCGCGTCGAGATCGCCCGCGGCCTTGTTCACAACCCGCGCATCTTCTTCCTCGACGAGCCCACCACCGGTCTCGATCCGGTCTCCCGCATCGCCGTCTGGGAGATGCTCGACAAGCTGCGCAGCAGCCGCAACCTCACCATCCTTATCACGACTCACTACATGGAAGAGGCCGACAAACTCTGCGACCGCCTCGCAATCGTCGATTACGGAAAACTCGTCGCCCTGGGCACGCCCATCGAGTTGAAGCACAGCGTCCCCGGCGCTAACGTCGTCGAAGTGCACTTCGACCGCGAGACCGAAGAGTGGCAGGCGCGGCTGGAAGGCCTGGACGGCGTCACCAGCGTCCAGGCCGAGTCCGCGGGCTTCTATCGCGTACTAACTTCCTCCGGTTCCAGGACCACCATGCAGTTAGTCGAGTTAGCCGCCTCACTCGGCGAAACGCTGACATCGCTCAGCGTTCAGAACACTACTCTCGACGATGTCTTCGTGCACTACACCGGCCGCCAGCTCCGCGATGAGCAGGTCAAACCGCCCGTCTTCACCCTGCCGCCACGGCCCGGAGCCCAGCCATGAATCGAATGTTCGCTATCGTCGAGCGCGAGATGCGCAAGTTCTTCCGCTCGCCCACGCTGATGATCATGTCGCTGATGATGCCTCTCTTGCAGTTGGTCATCATGGGCAATGCCTTCGGCGGCAAGATCGTCGGCTGCCGCGTAGCCGTCGTCGATTACGACCACGGGCCGCAAGCAGTCAAAATTCGCGAGGCCTTCGACTCGATCGCCGTCAACATCAAGACCTTCACCACCATCGAGTACACCTCCGAGGTGCAGGCCCGCGAAGACGTGCGCACCGGCAAGATCGACGGCGCAATCATCATTCCCGCGCAATACTCCCGCCGCGTTTATGCGCAAGATGCGCCGGTCATCGGCTTGGTCGTCGATAACACAGACCCCTTCAGCTCCGGCAGCATCGAGGCCGAGATGCAGTTGGTGGTTACCGCCCTTACCACTCCCGTGATCCAGCCCCGCCTGGCCAGCCAGATTGCCCTGGAGATCGTCGAGCTTTACCCCTACGTCAACTACATGAAGTTTCTGCTTCCCGCCACCATCGCATTGGCCATGTATATCTCGGTGATGATCGGCGGCGGCATGTTATACATCGACGACAAGGCCCGCGGCGTTCATGAAGGTTACCTTGTAACTCCCATCACCAAGATTGAGTTGGTCTTTGGCATGAACCTGGCCGGCGCCATGAAGGCTACCCTGGCCGGAATCTCGCTTAGCGTCATCGGCTCGCTGATGGCCGGCCTGGGCGTTATCTTTCATCCCGAGGCGCTGGCCGAACTCTTCTGCCTCATCCTGGCCAGCTCCATCGCCTTCAACGGCATGATGTTCCTGCTGATGGTTCGCGTTGACGATCCGCTGGTGCCACGCGCCATGTTCGGAGTTCTCAACACGCTGCTGTTTTATCCCTCCGGCGCCATGTATCCCATCGCCTCTTTCCCCGCATGGCTGCGCGCCCTGGCCGTCGTCGATCCCTTCACGTATGTCATCCATGGCTTCAAGGCCATCATCCTCAAAGACGGGGGCTTCCAGGCCATCCGATTCGATTTGCTCTTTCTCTTCGTCTTCGGCATCGGTACGCTGCTGATCGCAACGCCGCTCTTCAAGCGCACGTTGTAACGCAAAGCCAAGAATTGGTTGTACACTGACCCCATGACGCATCGATTTCTTGTTTCTTCCCTGATCGCTCTTCTCGCACTGGCCGGCTGCCACCCCGGCCAGAAGCCGCCCACGCAACCGGGCGCCAGCCCGAACTTCAAGGTCTACCATCTGCGCGGCAAAGTCGTTTCTACCGATGCCGCCAAAGGAGAAGTTACGCTGGACCATGAGGCCATTCCCGGCTTCATGGAGGCCATGACCATGCCCTACAAGCTGAAGGACCCCGGCATCCTGAGCGATCTTCATCCGGGCGATATGATTACTGCCGACGTGCTGGTCTCTTCGGATCCGGACGCCGATTATCTGCTGGATCACATCGTTGTGGTTGCACAGGCCAAGCCCGATTACAAGCCCGCGGCTTCCTATCATGTTCCCGCGCCGGGCGAATCGGCGCCGGACTTTGCGCTGCGCAATCAGGACGGCCGGCCGATTCATCTTAGCCAGTTTCATGGCAAGGCGCTGCTCATCACCTTCATCTACACGCGCTGCCCGTCGCCCGATTTCTGCCCGCGCGTGACGCGCAACTTCGCCGCGCTGGAAAAACAATTAGAAACTGACCCCGCGCTCTACGCCCGGACGCACTTGCTTTCCGTCAGCTTTGATCCGGAGCACGACACACCGGAACGGCTCCGTGCCTATGGCGCTAGTTACATCGGTAGCAGCGCAAAGAGCGCTTTTGCGCATTGGGAGTTTGCCGTGCCGGAGAAGCCGGAACTGGCCGAGATGGCCAAATTCTTTGATCTGGGATTGACCGAGAACGCGGATTCGACGATCACCCACACGCTCTCGACCACGCTAGTCGGGCCAGACGGGAAAGTGGCACGCTTCTATCCCGGCAACGATTGGACGGTGGAGCAGGTCTTCGGCGATGTGAAGCAGTTGGCGGCAAATGCCGGATGAACTGGCCGGGCCGCGCGCGGGGCGATCGGACTGCGTCATCTGGTCACATCATGGCTGGACCCAAGCTCATGGCCACAGAAACGGCAAACCAGGGCTGCGGCTTTGATCGTTTCAGCGCATCTCGGGCATGATCGTTCTCCTACTGATATAGCGTTTTCGGAGCCGGTCGATATCGCGCGCAGTTCGTATATTACAGTCAACGTGCCGTCAGGCTTGACTATGAGCATATAAAGAAAGACCAGAATGCCAATGAGGACAACGCAGAGTAGGAGAGCCAGGAGGAACGCGCCGCATCCGTACTCGCCGGGTGTCCAAACTTGCGAAGTCGGAAAATAGCCTTCAGCGGCCATCTTGACCGAGTCGGATTGATAGGTCTCCATCGCCCCGTCTTGGCTTCCTATGTACCGCCTAACGATGACTTTCTTCTTTTCGTCCATTTTGATCCTATTCCGTTGGCTCGCAATTCCCCACACCTACATGTGCACGGCCACGCCTGATTGAGAAGATTATCACGGTGGGCTGCGCACGCGCTTTTCAGAAGATAGATGCCAGTTTGGCGAAGGAATCCAGTTCGATCAACCGCTGGCCTTCCGGCGCGGGGTCGAGTGTGGCGTGTTCCAGCCCCCAGGTGTCTTTGTGGAAGAGGAAGACGGCGTTGAGGCCGGCGGCGAGGGCGGGATTGATATCGCTCCGGGGGCTGTTGCCGATCATCCAACTGGTCTTCGATTCTGACTGATGGCGCTGGAGGACTTCGCGATAGGTCGCGGGGTCCTTTTCGGCGACAATTTCTGCGGCTGAGAAGTATCTGGCGAGGCCGGAGCGGCCCAGCTTGTCGGCTTGCTCGGCATGATTGCCCTTGGTCATAAGAATGAGCCGATGGCGCGTGGCCAGCTCGGCCAGGGTTTCGGCTACGCCGGGGAGCAGCTCGATCTCTTGCTCGGCGATGGAGCGGGCAAAGCCGAGAATGCGTTCGGTCTTCTCTTCGGTCATGGGCGCGGGGCTGAGCCGCTCGAAGCAAAGAAGCAGCGAACGGGTAAAGCTCGGCAGGCCGTAGCCGTAGGTGAGAATCGTTTCACGCTCGACCTCATTGAGCGCCCTGCGCACCTCGGCGGGCGAATACTCGTGGTGGTCGAGGTAGCTGATGAACGCGGCAATGGCGCGCTCGAAGTAGACGTTGTTCTCCCATAGCGTATCGTCGGCGTCGATCAGCAGCGTCTGGCCTGGAGAAAATTGCGGCATGAGTCTATGGTAGCGAATTGCGCGCCGGCGATAAGGGTTCAGGCAAGAAGCCGGGCTCGCTTGCCTTGCGACTGAAGCAGGGAGACAGCCTCTTTGTCAAAGCTGACAAACTCCTCCGCTCCCGACCAATATCCTTCATAAGCGATGGCGCCATCGGCAAAATCGCCGCCTGCTTCGAGTACTTCCAGGCCTGCTTCAATGGCGGGGCGGTCCATCTCAACATTGTCGCCGCTCATCAGAAGACGAATGGATTGGGCAATCTCCGCAGACGATCTTTTGTAAATGCGCCGCATCACCCATACGAATTCGCAGAGCGCCGGCGTGGGCACGACGACGAGTTCAGCGCTCTGTAAGGTTTTTGAGGCTATTGGCGATTGGCGCGGGTCGTCTTGCAACGCGTCTCGGAGCAGCACGTTCGTGTCAACCGCGATTTTCACCGAATTCCTGCCCAGCCGTCTGCGATGGCTTCATTGATCTCTTCGATCGTCAGCCGGGGCGTTCCCTTCTTGACAAGCGATCCGCTGAAGGCTGCAATTGAGCCCTTTTTTGGGGCGGGCCGCACTGTGAGCCGCCCATCCGGCAGCTTATCAACCTCGACTTTCTGGCCCGGAGCGACATTCATATGCCGGAGCAACTCCTGCTTCAAGGTGATCTGGCCTTTGGCAGTAATCGTCAGCGTGGTCATTGATTAGCCTCTGTATTCATAGTAAGGCAAATTCTCCTTACCGTCCAGGGCTTTTCGACAACCGAGTCCCGGCTAGAGCTTTCCATCGAGCCAGCCTGGCAGCCGCTCGGCCGGTAGCCGGACGCCGATAAAGAACTGCCCGAAGAGCGCGTAGACGGCGCTGACCTCATCGAAGCGCATCTCGTAGATGAGCTTCTTGAAGACCACCGGATCGTCGGCGAACAGATCTACGCCCCACTCCCAATCATCGAAACCAATGGAGCCGGAGATGATCTGCTTGACCACGTCGCCGTAGCGGCGGCCGATGAGGCCATGTTCGTGCATCATGCGCTGGCGCTCGGCGAAGGGGACGGTGTACCAGTTGACCTGCTCGCCGCGCTTGCGGTCCATGGGATAGAAGCAGAGGTACTTGGCCTCGGGGACGGCCGGGAAGAGGCGCGGCGCCATGGCGGCGGATTGGCGGGCGAGCGTGGCGGCAATCTCGGCCTTCCACTCGGGCGAGTGCTGCTCCAGATTGGCGGCGGCTTCGTAGCTCTTGCGGCTGGACTCGTAGAGGCCGAGTTCGACGACCGAGACATAGGAGTGGCGGAGCTCTAGAAAGTCATAGAATTCGGTTTGTGCCAGATCGAGCTCGACCTGGTTGAGGGCTTCGAGGGAGTCGCGGAAGTGAACCAGGATCAGGTCGCCCTTGTGGCCGAGCTGGGAGAAGAGCGCCGTCTGAACGGACGCGTCAATAGCTCTGCGCTCCAGACGGTTGAGCGTCTCGACGGCCTGCGCGGCGATGCGCTCACGCTCGGCGGCGGTGAGCTTGCGCCAGGCCTTCCAGTCGAATTGGAAGAACTGGTGAAGCAGGAATGAGCCTTCAAGGGTTAGCGGGACAGGGGGGAAATCGGCCAACGGGAGCACCTCAGATTACTTCCCTCATCGTAACAAAACATCCGGCACAAAGAGCCGAAAACACCAAAGCAAAGGCAGGTCTTTAGACTCCATGTCTCGCAGGAGTATGCGCCAAACTTCGCTCCCTAAGAAGGAAAGGATTTGGCGAGGCGGTTTCAAGACGAAATCGGCAAGTTAGCCACCGCTCCGCGGTGATGGCAAGTTGGCGAGTTGGCGGCGGTTCGTTGCGGCCGTGGGTTGTGGCTGCGACTCGGGCTGCTCGGGATCAGCGCGGTTGACAGAATAGCCAACAATATGGGCCTGGGACGGGCATGGCCTTATATACTGAAGACACGCATGAGCGAGAAGATTATTGCCCTTCTGGTGCAATTTGTCACCCACGTGATCGATATGGGCGGCTACGCCGGCATCGCCGGGCTGACGGGAATCAATTCAGCCGGCATTCCGATTCCATCTGAGATCATCCTGCCGTTTTCCGGGTATCTGGTCTATCTCGGCCGCTTCAATCTGATCTGGGTGGCGACGGCGGGGGCGGTGGGGTGCAATCTTGGCTCGGCGGTCGCCTATTGGATCGGCGCCAGGGGCGGGCGTCCGCTGGTCGAGCGGTACGGCAGATGGGTCCTGATGAGCCGCCGCGATCTGGACGTTATGACGCGGTTCTTCGTGAAGTACGGTTCCATCACTGTGCTGGTGGCGAGAATGTTGCCGGTGGTGCAGACCTTTGTCGCCTTCCCGGCGGGAATTGCCCGGATGCCGCGGCTGCGCTTTCACATCTATACTTCTCTCGGTTCGTCGCTCTGGTATTTTTGCCTGGCCTGGGCAGGAATGAAGCTGGGGGAAAGATGGAACACCGACCCGCGTCTCTACCAGGCCTTCCATCGCTTTCACACGGGGATCGAGATTGCGCTGGTGGCGGGAATCGTCTGGTTCGTTTGGTCGCATGTGAGGCGCGGCAGACGGGCGGAGACGGCGCAGACCAGCAACTGAAACAAAGATAAGACGAAGAGGCGCGCGAAGGCGTACACTATTTCGGTTGCCGGAAGGCGGTATGAGACCGGCGGAGTATCGGAAGAAATCGAAGCGAGATTAGGAGAAACAATGGGAACTGAAGAGCAAGGCGGCGCAAAGAGCGGGGTCCCCGCAGACAGGTCTTCGTCCGTTGGGTGCAAGACAGCCGGAGGATCGAAGGTCGCACCCGCCACAGGCAAATTGGGAGTGATGGTGGTCGGCCTGGGCGCCGTCGCCACTACAATGATTGCCGGAGTCGAGGCGGTTCGCCGCGGACTAGCCAAGCCGATCGGATCGCTGACCCAAATGGGCACGATTCGCCTGGGCAAACGCACCGACAACAACGCTCCGCGGATCAAGAACTTTGTGCCGCTGGCCGATCTGGACGATCTGGTCTTCACCGGCTGGGACATCTTCGAGGACAACGTCTACGAGTCCGCCGCGCACGCCAAGGTGCTGGACGAGAAGATGCTGGAGCAACTCAAGCCCTACCTGGAGACGATCAAGCCTCTGCCTGCGGTCTTCGACCAGTACTACGTGAAGCGCCTGCACGGCACACACACGAAGTCGGGCAAAAACAAGCGCGATCTGGCCGAGCAATTGAGGGCCGATATTCGTGCCTTCAAGAAGACTGTGGACCGGGTGGTGATGATCTGGTGCGCTTCAACCGAGATCTTCATCGAGTCGGCGGCCGTGCACCAGAGCATTGCGGCCTTCGAGAAGGGCCTGGAAGAAGACGACATCGCCATCGCGCCCTCGCAGATTTACGCCTATGCGGCGCTGAGCGAGGGCGTGCCCTTCGCCAACGGAGCGCCGAACCTGACGGTGGACTTTCCAGCCATGGTCGAGCTATCGAAGCGCAACGCGGCGCCTATTTGCGGCAAAGACTTCAAGACCGGCCAGACCATGATGAAGACAGTTCTCGCCCCGGCCTTCAAGGCGCGCATGTTAGGCGTCTCCGGCTGGTTCTCGACTAACATTCTGGGCAACCGCGACGGCGAAGTGCTGGACGATCCGCAATCGTTCAAGACCAAGGAAGAGTCCAAGTTGGGCTCGCTCGATTACATCTTCCAACCCGACCTCTATCCCGATCTTTACAAGGATCTCTACCATAAGATCCGCATCAACTACTATCCTCCTCGCGGCGATGAAAAGGAGGCCTGGGATAACATCGACATCTTCGGCTGGATGGGCTACCCGATGCAGATCAAGGTGAATTTTCTTTGCCGCGATTCGATTCTAGCCGCCCCGATCGCGCTCGATCTGGTGCTCTTCCTGGACCTGGCCAAGCGCGCCCAGGAGCTGCGCTCGATCGGCATTCAGGAGTGGTTGAGCTTTTATCTGAAGTCGCCGCAGAGCGCGCCCGGCCTCTATCCGGAGCACGATTTATTCATTCAGTCGATGAAGCTCAAGAACACCCTGCGCCACATCATGGGCGCGGATTTGATCACGCATCTGGGTCTGGAATACTACGACTGACCACCTGAGGTGGGGCGGGCGCTACGTGTTTGCCGGCACAAGCAGAAGCCCCATCCGCGAAGATGGGGCTTCTTTGCTGTTCCAGGATAATAGTGCAGCAGAACTGTTCTCAGGGTGCCGCGTTGCTCTATCAGCAGGCTTCTTGCGGCGCGAGATTTAGTTTTGCGGGGAGCAGGCTTTCTATCTCGAGAAGAAAGCTGGCCGCGGTCTTTTGCCACACAAGATTGTCCAGCACAAATTGGCGTCCTCGCCCCGCATATCTCTGCCGGACTTCCGGATCCATCATGGCCTCGAGTGCGCGTGTAAGTTCGCCGCCCGGCGCGACAACCATTCCCAATTGGTTGTCTTCAATCTCCCTGGAAAGGCCAGTTCCGTGTGTCACAACCACCGGCAATCCGAGATAGAGGGCTTCCACCAAAGCGACGCTGCCACCCTCGAAGCGCGAAGGCTGCACAAAAACATCCGCGGCCGCCAGCATCGATGTCTTCAGAGTTCCGCTGATGACTCCGGTGAAGAGAATCTTCTGCCCAATACCGTAGCGGGCGATCAACTCACGCAGCACCTGACGGTCGCCTCGCTCATCCGGACCCGCCAGGATCAACACCACATCGTCCCGCAGCCTGGCTGCCTTGGAAAAGCTCTCCAGCAGATAGTCCAGGCCTTTTTGCTTCACATCGAGTCTGCCGAGAAACAGGAACTTCGTCTTGCCGCGGATTGCGGGGAAACGGGTTTCGGCATCATCGCTTTCACCGGCCAACTGCGCCGGGTCGATGGAGTTCCGCATAACAATGCCGCGCTTTCGCCAGAGCGATCCCTGCATTTCCTCCGCGTTGCCAAATACGACCCTCAGGGCTTTGGAGAGATTCATCCGCTCCATCAGACCCAGGTAGAGAAGCTTCAGAATTGCGCTCTTGTGCCTGAGTCCCGCTGTTCTCAAAGAGCCGTGCGCAAACACAAGGTACTGCTTTCCGAGCTTCCGCGCGATGCGGGCTCCTGCCCAACTTGCAAACTGATAATGGAAGTGCACGATCACCAAGTCGGCCTCGGCAACCAGCGTCTTCAGCCGGCGATACATCGGCGGAGAGAAGCCGTAATAGCGCGACAGGGTGACCGGTTCATACCAGACCGTAATCCCATCCACCAGAACGGGCACATCGGTTGCCACTTCAAGATCATCTTCAGGAGTTTTCAGATTGGTGCAGCACACCGTGACCTCGTGACCCGCCCTCGTCCACTCCTTGCCCAGAGCGTGCGCCACCTGCAAAGGCCCTCCAAAGCTATAGGCCGGGAGATAATGGGAGCTGACCTGAAGAATTTTCACGATCTCGCCTTTGGAGCCGGAAGAGTTGTTGAAAGAGCTTATGCGGTCACTGCTTCATTCGTCCGCGTCCGAGTGGGGCTCTGGAGCTTCTCCCGGTTTTCTATATACCCGCACGACCAATTCGTAAACCAGAGCTGCCCGAGCATGGCGATGAATGTAAAGGCGGATGGCGAAACAAAGCCGCCTCTTGCCGACATATAGATATATCCCAGAACGATGGACCCGTAGGCCATAAACTGAAAGCTGTTTGACTGGCGCCTTTCCCAGAAACTTCGCATGCGCCTCAGCAGGACGCCGAAGATGAGTCCTTCGACGGCCACCATGAGCAGTCCTCCGGAAGCATAACCTTCGCCCAGGAGGCCGACGACTTTCACTCCACCAAATTTGGAGAATTCGAAGAATACCGCCCGGTTGATCGAGGATCCCATGGGCTTCTGCGGCCATATCGCGCGCGGAATCAGGAAGACTACCATGTCAGGAATATTTCCGCCCCAGATATAATCTCTAAGATTGAAGGCGCCGATGATTCTTTCCGAGATTCTGATTTGCTCGAAATTGGCAGTGAGCTGGTCAATATTCCGGCTCTTGCTGGAGTATCGAAGAGAGGCCAGCGCTACCGCCCCAATGGCAATCAGGATGAGCAGGATGGGAGCAACCATGCGGAATAGCTTTCTGCTTCTGATCTCAAGCAGTGCAACCACGGAGAGCAGTAACATCGTGCTCAGGTGACGCACGGTCAGTAGAGAGATTAGACCGATGGAGCCAACCAGGATGGCCAAAACAATGGGCCAGCGGAGCTCGCGTGGAACAGCCTTGCCCAACACAGTGCTGTAAATCATCCCAATTGCCGCAATGGGGATAAATGACATAAGCACACCCCAGAAGCCCACGGTTCCGGTAACCCGCGCTTCCAGGTATGCGGAGCTGCCCCCCTTGATGACGGCGAACCATCCTCCGGCAGCGTTCAATTCGCGGTACACGCCGATCAGCCCCAGGATAAAGAATACTAATGAAACAAGAAAGAGCCGTCCCGGCCGGTACCGGACGGCGAGTTGCTTGGCGAGCTTCCATTCCTGCGTTGGGGTTCTTCTCTTGGCCCGTCCGAAACGGAAAAAGATGCCGACAAGAACGCTGGCCATCATCAATGGCAAAGCTATTGCCAAAGGCAACAGCACCTCTTTGCCCGCAAGGGGAACAACAACTCGGAGAAGCGATGGAGAAAGCGCACCGAGGATTCCTGGCATGCAGTAGTAAAAGATGAGGGAGAACAGGCCGAAGACCCGAGTGTCGGTAATCCGCCGCGACTGAAAATAGAAGTATGCGGCGGCCAAACACAAAAGCATGCCCAGCGTCAGGGACTCAATCAGGATCAGCGTTCGCAGTATTTCCATAACAAACCCAATTTCTGCCGGTACTCAGTTAGCGTGAATTGTCGGGCCGTAAAATCATGGTCAATTCTCTTCCGAAGAGACAATGAGCGCGACCATTTGCCCAATCACCCGGCTGCGGTAGTAGCTGCGATGGGGCGGGCCTTGGACTTTCTGGCGGCGACATACATCACGATGCCCAATCCGCTGAGGTCGAGCGCTTCGGCGATGGGACGATGCATCTGCCATAGCAGCCTTGCCGACCACTTTGGCTGCTTGGGATGGCGGAAAAAGCTGATCGGCCTGAGGTCGCTGAACCGGTGAACCAGTATGGTCTCCATGCCGCACTGGCGAATGAGATCGGAAATGTTATCGGGAGCGAAGTGATTCAGATGAAGCGGCGCATGGAAGAACGGATCCCTCTTGCGGCCCAGGAAGAAGCTGTAAAAGCCTCGGGAGTTTGGAGTTCCAAAAACCACGACTCCCTCGGGAGAGAGCAATTCCTCGATGCGGAGCATCCAAGCCCTGGGGTCGATGACATGCTCAATGACCTGATTCAGGAAGATGAAATCGAATTTCTCCTCGGTCTGAAATTGCTCGAAAGTTCCGACAAACGGCCTGACCCCCGTGAGTTTGGCACATTCCGCGGCGACAACGCTGTCTGGTTCGATGCCCTGACATTCAAAGCGGCCGCCATATTCTTGAAACAAAGAAATGTTCAGTCCATAGCCACAACCAATGTCTAACAGTTTTCCGCGCGTCCCGAGCCGTGACAGAACAAAACGCTCGTGGCGCTGCTTCCAGCCCTTTTCCCAGTACTCCAGCGATCCTCCGGTATCGTGGCCACGGAAGGAGGAATGACCGGCATACCAGGCGGCCAACTCCGCCGGGTCTGGCCGCGGGTTGACAAAAATGAATCCGCATCCGGGGCAGCGGGAGTAACGGTACCCGAATTTTTCCATGCAATCGGCCACTGGGCCTCGGCAAATAAGGCAGGCGGAAACGTTGTCAGTGCAGCGCATTGCTTGAGTACGTTGACGATGCATAATCGGGTACCTCCCAAGAGGGTCTTGAATTCAGTTGTCAAACGAAGCTTGTCAATTTCCGCACGCCGAGAGAGTACCGGGTCTTCCAAAAGGCTGTTTCCGCGGATGCGGGATGAAGCTGAATTAAGAGATCCGCGCCGCTCACTGCGGCAGAGATGAACATTCCGGGGGCGGCGTTCCAGCTTGCTTCTCAATCGGAACGGTCGTATTGTTCGTCTGTGTTCCGTTTGCCACCGGCCGTCCAAAGCTTCCCAGACGAATGTCATTGCCGGGCACAAAGCACAGATGGTTTCTTGCGACAGAAACGTTCTGCCAGCCGCCAACCTGAATGACAGCCTTTACATTGGAAGTATTTTTGCGAACAATGAGATTGTCTCGTATTGTAAGTCCATTCTCGCCGACTCCCAGTCCACTGACATGGATGGCCTGGCCATCCTCGGGTTCCCCTGTTCCCTCGACGGTGTTGCTGTCAATGGTCAGATTGTGGACTGTTCCCCTTGCGGCGGAGTGCGAACTGATTCCTGTAAAGGTTCCCCTCCCAGGGATACTCCTGAGCTTCGCCGGCCGAATAACATTTCCGTTGATGGTCGAGTCCACGCAGCCATTGCAAATAATCCCGTAATGATCATTGCCTACCCATATGTGGTTTTTGGCGATATGAACTACGGGTGGATGCGTGCCGTCCACCCATGTGATCCCGATGCCCGCGCTGGTGGAGGCACCCTTTCCGCACGTCGCAGGCTGAAGATTCGAGCAATCGGAGTCGCTCGCGCAAGGGCGGTCGAGCGCCGCGGAACAGAAATTCGTAGCGCCCGTTACGATCTCGTTTCCGGTTATGTTCACCGCTCCCCAGACTTGTCCATTGACATGCATTTCTATGTTGATGCCTTGCCCATTGCCCCAGAGGGTATTGTGCAGGAGAATCCTGTTGTTTGCTACGGTGAGATTCTCGCCGCCATTTCTGAAAAACATTGCGTCCTGGGGCGCATTCACTACCGTGATATTCTCCACAGTGCTATCCACGAGCCCGGAAAATGCCAGCAGAACGCTGTTTG
This sequence comes from Occallatibacter sp., assembly GCA_049522975.1. GTDB lineage: Bacteria > Acidobacteriota > Terriglobia > Terriglobales > Acidobacteriaceae > Telmatobacter. The sequence continues at coordinate 19,715 of JBEKNI010000038.1, forward strand.
GGACCGTGGTAATTGCGGAGCCATCAGCCTCGAAATCATGCAGATGAACATTCCGATCGGCGCAGTTGTAATGGCGATTCCAGAAGATTGCCCGATGCGTACCGAGCGGCGGGTGTGGAGTTGAGCAATCCGCTCCATATGCGGGAACCTGGCTCAAGGTATTGGTGCGCATCAACACGGTGGAGTCGCCATTGCCGTATATCTCGATGTTGCTTCCCACCAGCACTGTGCTGTTCATCAGATATTTTCCCGAGGGCAGATAGACCGAACCTCCACCCGCGAGTTCCGCGGCTTGCTCGGCTCGTTGAATTGCGGAAGCATCATCTGTCTTTCCGTTGCCGGTCGCACCGTACTTTCGCACATTAAAGGTAGATCCCCATGCTGGGGCTAGAGAGATCGGGGCGAGGACGGCGCAGATCAACAGAGAGGCGCGAAACTGGCGCGAGCCGCCGCCTGTTCCCCAAACGGGCCCGAAGATAATGGATGCCCGTTCAACAAGGGCTAAGCCCAACGATCGCTTTGGTAACGCCATGAGGCCTGCTCCCCTCTGCGGAAAAATAACGATCCCTTCCTTCCGCGAAACCTTCTCAGATCATTGCGCGGTCCGCTGAAAGGCCTGTTTAAGCGCAGGCTCGAAGGCTGGCCGAAAAACCGGCAGCGCAGACTCTGCAAGATGGCTAGAGTCCGCAAACAGCGATGCTCCGTCGCGAAAGTAGCCGCACGCGCCCTGGCTGCACTGGATGCGGTCCGGGCGGATGAATACTATGTCGCTGCGGGCGGTAAAATGCTGAATTGCTTCGCCTTCCATAGTCCAAAACGCATCCTCAGGCAAGAATAACGGGGCGATGGTCTTGTGGCCGAACGCAAGATTCCGGCTTACAACCGAGGCCGTTTCCCACATTGGTGGCGAGATAGGTCCGATCAACACCACCATTTTGCTTCGCTGTTCCAGATCCTGAATCACGTGGTCGAGACTCTCGATGAATTCCTTGGTCTGGTTCTCTTCAGAGACCTGGCCCGCTGGCGTGTACATGGGGACAGTCCACTTCCAGGTCATTGCAAGGATAACAATCCGTATGCGGGGAAGACTTTCTACCGTCTTTAAGTTTCTAGCGGCAAGAGCCATGCACGTTGACGATTCATTGAAGTCCGGCGTTGGCAGGCAACTGTTCATGGGAACGAGAATGCCGCCTCGATTGTTCTCCCGCAAGATATCCGAGACCAGCGGCGTGTACATTTGCGCATACGAGTTGCCAACCAGAGCCACGGTCGCGTCCGCCGGATCACGGCTGGCCACGGACATGAGACATCCCCTCGAGAGCCCGATCGCGATGTAATCGTTCAAGTCGCAATGAAATTCGGTGCCAACCGCCGAGTTGATGCGGACAACATCCGGAGGGAAACGTGCCGGGAAGCCCTTTTGCGCGAGGGTAGCGGCGGAGGCGATAGCAACCACCAGGCATCCGCAGGCAACCCAAGTTACTACTGAGCGAATCGGCATCGCTCGATTGCGAAATGGCCGCTCGACAAAACGCAGAGACAATGCGGCCAGGCTGACCGACAGCAGGAATACCCCTGCCGCTTCGACCGGCGAAAGGGTAGAGCGCACCAGATAGTAGCGAGCAAAAACCAGGATCGGCCAATGCCAGAGATACAAGGAATAGGAGATGAGTCCAACCCAAACTAGAATCGGCCTGGAGAGCGCATGCGTCAACCAACTGCCGCCGGCGCTTCCAACGTAGATGGCCAGGGTTGTTCCTACAACCACCCAGGAAGAGGCCGGAATCATTCCCCCCAAAGAAAGTCCCTTGAAGCAGAGGCCGACGATGAGAAGCGCAACCGCCAGTAGAGCGAGGATTTGTCTCGACCACTGATAAGGGATTGTTGCGGGTGCGGCCAGAGCAAGAAGCGCGCCCGCGCCGATTTCCCAGGCGCGTGCCGGTAGAAGATAAAATGCCATCGAGTCCTGCGCCCAATGGATAGCCAAGATATTCGCTATGAGAGACAGCAGGACAAGCGTGGCGGTGAGCGGCAACATAGCCGAGCGGCGCCAGCGGAGACAGAAAAGCACCAACAGCGGGAAGAGGATGTAGAACTGCTCTTCAACGCCCAAAGACCAGACATGCAGCAATGGCTTTTCTTCCGCGAGCTTCCCGAAATACCCCGTATCTCTCCAGAAATATACGTTTGCAACGAAGGTCAAAGTCGCGAAGACGCTCCTTGCAAAGTCTTTCAGGTCGCAGGGAAGGAGCAGCTTGACGGCGCACGCGGAAACGACAATCAGTAGGACACTCAGCGCCGGCAGTATGCGCCGGACGCGGCGTTCATAGAAACGCGCGATGGAAAAGTCCCGATTGGCCGCCTCGCGCCAGATAACATTGGTAATAAGAAATCCGGACAGAACGAAGAAGATGTCCACGCCGAGATAACCGCTAGGGAGCGCGCTCTTTGACAAATGACAGGCAATCACGGACAACACTGCAACCGCGCGTAGTCCATCCAGGTCGGGCCGGTAAGTCGTCTGGTGGCTGTCAGCCGTTCCTCGTCCGTCGTACATTCATCCTCATTGAAGCCCTGAAGCCGGAGACAGCGATCAGAGACTGAATTGAAGTTTCGTTTCCCGATCCATGTTTCGATCGGCTCCGTACGAACGCACGTTGATGGTGGCTTCCCATGCAGGAGTTGCGGAGAGGGCGACGATGGCCGCGCCGATCAGAGGAGGGATGCTGAACCTGCGGAACCCGTCTCGCGATTTGCATGGCGGCCGGAATCCAGACAATCCCTTCCCGAAACGCTTTCCGTCGAGAGATAGCTCCTTCAAAGTCACGTGGGGTGCTCTTCCTTCGCGAGATCAAGCGCGCTCGACGGCGGGTGGCTCACTTGCCGTCGCCGCCACATGAAGCGGGGGCACAAAAGCCCCATTCTTCATCCAGGGCTGCTCGACCCCGCGCTTCTCGATCCTTGCGAAGAAGACATTTCCATGGGCGGAGAATAGCAATTCAAAAAGGGCCATTGAAGCCCGGCATATCCCGGATAGGAGCCAGGAAGGCAGCAAGCGCAACGCTGTGCGCTGAAGCCTTCGCCTGACCCGCTCGTAAGTGAAATCCCACTCCACGATGAAACTGAGAAACGGCACATGCGCCGGATCGAGTGACCGAATCAGCTTCTCGACTTCCCTGCGCGTCCATCGGTAGACGTAATTCGGGATGGGAAGGTCGTCGACGCCTCCACGCCGCAGGCCATGGTCCAGGATGGCGTTCCATTCGTATTCGACCGTGGGCTTAAGCCTCACTGCGAGCCGCATCATCCAGGAGTCCTGCGCCTCGAAGAACATCACGGACTTGTCCGCAACCCGGTACATCTCGCACACCACCTGGTGCGGACGCGAACTGTGATGGATGCCCGCGTGGGCCACCACGTGATCGAAACTGCCGTCTGGATACGGAATCGTTCGCGCATCGAAATGGGAATCTCCAACGGAGCTGGAAATATTCGAGAGCGTGAAGCGTGTAAATCCAAGACGGCTTACAACCGCCCGGTCGAACTCGCCGGCAAAGACGATCAGAAGAGAATCATCCCGGCTCAGGGTCCCGCTCTCCAAAAGTCGCCTGAGGATGCGATACATAGCTGACTCCTCGACCCCTTCGATTGACCGCTCCTCGGCCGTCCACGTCTGAATGTCATGCCGTTTCATCCAGCGCATCTCCCTTGCTGCGTGACCTTATGCCTAAGTTCTCGCAGTTTTCCGAAGGTCCTCGTGGAATCCTTGGATCCTGAATTCAATTCCTTGCGGCAGGGCAGATTTTTCGGGCCTATCCGAGTCTGGATTGACGGGTGCCGGGGATTTTGTCCCGGGTCCCCGCGGCTAAAACCCTGTTCTACGGAAACACAGATCCGCAAACCGCTTGACGTGATGGTATGGCAAAGAGAGTGGATTCGACGCCCCATAGCGCTCTTTCATCGATTCCCTGTCCGGGAAGAGAGCTTTGAGCAGAGAGCCGGCATCGTCATAGAGAAACAGATAGAAGAGCATATAGTTCATGCGCGTGAATTTTCGGCCGGCATTGGGATAGAACAAGCCGGCCTGCTGGATGCAGCGCAGAATCCGTCGATTCCTAGCTTCAGACGGCTCCAGCTCTTTGAGAACCTCCGATGGGACGGGCGTACCGATAAGAATGGACGGCAGCCACAGCGAATAATAGACCGCGGTCCTGACCTTCAGTCTCCGGACCATGCGCAGGAAAGTTTCCCAGTCAATCGAGGTTCCTCGCACAATTCGCTCTACGTCCGTATGGAGGCGAAGCCCAGGCGCTCTAAGGTAGGAGTGCTTGGCCGTGTGCAGGCAAACTTGCAGCAGGTTGTCCTCGGGACCGAGCAGCCGGACGTGGGTGCCTTCGATGGCAACCGAGCGCGCGAACAACTCGCCGGTCTCCGGCTCCTGCGAAGGCTGAATCCAGCGTCCCGCAACGGAACGCCATTGCAACTCGAGCCAAACGCTGCCCGCCTGCTCCGTCTCGCGCTGATACTCCAACCCGCCGGAGAGCGCTTCTCCCGGCTCGTAATAGGTGCGCGTCTTGCACTGATAGCCAAGACCGAGAAGAATCTCGTGCGCGCGCCAAAAATCGCTCTTGCGGACAAGTGTATCGATATCGCCCATCGGGCAGCAGCCGGGACAGGGATAGATACCGCGCGCGATGCCGGCGTTCTTCAGCGCGATCATCGGCACTCCGTGCGCATGAAGCGCCGCCGCCGCCTCGTCCAGCAAGCTCATGTAAGCGCCGATGCGCGCGCCGACCCGCTGGTGCGCTTCTTTCCACCGTTCCGGTACGCTTGCGGCGCCACGGCAATTCAGGAGCTTGTGCGCAATGTGGCTTTCCAGTTCGTGCGCGCAGGCCGCGGTCCAAGCAGCTTCGTCGCCGGCTTTCTCGTACAGGGTGGCAACGCGTTCCTCGCCGTTGTTTGCGCACGCAGCCAGCAGCAGCGCCTGCACGTCTCCGTAAGCGAGTGCCTGCCGAACCTTCAGTTCCTCGGCCGTCATGCAGATCCTTCAATACCACTTTTCTTCGATCGCTCGGGTATATCTGTTCCTTCCCGCAACGGAGTTAGCGGTTTCCCTGAAGCGCCTACCGGCGAACCATCCCCCGTGGGACCGCTGCCTCCCTGGAAGAACGGCATCGTTGCCTCTCCTTTGTGCGAGATGCCAGTGCGCAACACAACGCACTTCACCGTCATGAAGAGAATCCGAAGATCGAGCAAGAAGCTCCAGTGGTCCACGTACCAGACGTCCAACTCGAACTTCTCCTCCCAAGTGAGGGCATTCCTTCCATTCACCTGTGCCCAGCCCGTGATCCCCGGCTGAACATCGTGCCTCCGCATCTGCTTCTCCGAGTAGAGCGGCAGATACTGAGGAAGCAGCGGCCTGGGCCCAACCAGGCTCATCTCACCGCGCAGCACGTTCCAGAGTTGCGGGAGTTCGTCGAGGCTGGTCGAGCGCAGCAGCCGTCCAATGGGAGTCAGGCGTTCATGATCGCTAAGCAGTACGCCGGACACCTCTCGCTCATCCCGCATCGTCTTGAACTTCCAAAGGGTGAAGAGTCTTCCGCCACGGCCCGTGCGCGTGTCGCGGAAGAAGACCGGAGAGCCCATCAGGATCCGTATACAGGCCGCGATTGCAGCCATAGGCAACAGCATTACCAGAATTGCAACCGCGGCGAGAGCCCAGTCGAATGCCCTCTTGAGAAAGGCCTGCGGCCCGGATTGCCGGAGGCCTGGGATGGCCTCCCGATCCTTCACGGCGGAGATCTCTGTTCTGGCGAACTGATCCTCATCGTGGCTGGCGCCCGAGGGGCGCAGAGGCGCCGGCGCGGTTCCGCCGACGAAGAATTGCCCGAGCTTTTCGCCTTTGCTTGTCATACGCATCTGCCCGTGCCGGCGCGCTCGGCACCTTCCAGGATATCTCTTACCTTGGCGACGCAGACCTGCCGGGGAAATTTTTCTTCCACCGCGCGCCGGGCGTTGGCTCTCATCCGGGCCAACTCGGCCGGGGAATCAATCATCCCGGTCAAGGCATCTGCGATAGCTTGCGGGTCCTGGGGCTCGACCTGCCTGCCGCAGCCGCACTCCTCGATCAATGCGGTCAGGTCGCTATCCCTCGCGCAGATGCCGAGAATTGCCGAGCCTGCCGCCAAAGAAGCATAGGTCTTGCTGGGCATGCTGATGCCTTCAATTCCGCGCTCCATGCACACCAGAGCTATATCTCCGCTGGCCAGCGACCATGGAACCATCTCAAACGGCAGCAAAGGCAGGACAGTCACATTCGGATCATGTTCATTGGCTACAGAGGACTCGATCCACTCAAACTGGGCCCCGGCCCCGATGAGCATGAAATGAATATCCTCTCTGTGCCTCATGATGCGTGCCGCGATCAGAATGCTCTTCATGTCATGGCTTATCCCCATATTCCCGGAGTAGAGCACCGTGATCTTGTCCGTCTGTCCGTTGCTGATGGCAAAGGTGTTGCATGACTTCGGAATGGGTCGAATCTTATCCGTATCCACCCAGGTCGGAATTACGGAGAGCCGTGCTCCTGGCTTGGTATATGCCTCGACATTCTTGAGCATATATGGGCCAATTGAGATCACATGGTCGGCGTGACGATAGGTGATCCTGTTGAAGATCTTCCAGAGCCGCACGAAAAGCGAATCATCCGGCCTGACACCCTGCTTCACCAGGCAGTCGGGCCACACGTCGTCGATCCATAGCACGTATCGCCGCTTGCGCAGCTTGTACTGCAAATAGCCCACCAGTGAAAGCAGAGGCGGCTGCGTCACAATGAATAGCGTTGGGCGCCCGCCGATGCGAAATGCGGCATAAAGCGCGCTGAACAGAAATCGCATCCAGCTATATGCTCGCGTAAAGCCTGTGCGGCGATTGTAGGGGGGGCATTTGAAATAATTGATATTCCCGGAGTTATGCTTAGCGACCTCGGAAATGACCGCAACAGGGTCGCGCTCGGCAATATCCTCGCAGAGTTCAAGAAAGAAATGGTGAGGAGGAGCGGTTTGCTTCAGAAAGACGAAGCGCGGGCTCTTGGCGGCGTATGCACTCATCCTGTGCAGCTCCTCAGTACCGGCGGCAGCGCGATTTCAATCTCCGCGAGCTTGGCGTTCAGAGACTTGGGGGCATATTGAGATGGAGCAACCATCAGGGCCTCCAACTCGAAAAGGATCGATTCGAGAAGAAAGAGCTGAAGCAGTCGCAGTTGCGAAACATCGGCGAGACCGCCGGCATATGCCGCGATCCGCCTTCCCAGTCCATTGGCAAATCGAGTCCTCAGGTTGTACGTCAGCAGATCATATTGGCGCTGCCTCTCTGTCGAGTATTCCCAGTCGATCAGCCATACTTCTCCCTCGTTATAGAGAATGTTGCCGGGCTGAAAGTCGCCATGAGAGCGAACAATCTCAACCTTCTGATCCGCAAGGCCACACCCGCCGGCAAGCCGGCCCGCCACAGCCAGAGCCCCCGTGGAAACAATTGTTTCGCGAGTGCTTGCAATGGCGGCTATCCGAGAGCAGAGGCATGAGGCGTATTCCGCAACGCCGATTTGTCTGGCGGTTGACCGGTACAACGGCTCCATGGCATTGAGGGCGCGCCGCAAACCTATGGCGCGGTGTTTGCTCGAGGTCAGCCGATCCAGCGGAGTTCCAATAACCATCTCCTCGGCAATGCAGTCATCAGACAACTTGCGGAGAATGTGAGGCACCGGGACGCCCTTGCTGACCGCAAATTCGCGCGCCTCCAGTTCAGCCTGGAAATGAGCATGGCCCGATCCCTTCTTCAAATGGCAATAGACAACGCCTGCCGCCGCATCGAGAAAGCGTAACTTGTGCGTTCCGGGTATTATCAAACACTCGGTCGAGTTTGGGATGGAAGGTTCGACGTTGACAATGGCGTGCGCAAGCAATGCCGGAGCAGCCGACGTGGCCAGCCAAAAGTAGAGTCGCTGAAATGGGCGCTTCCATGGGATTACGGATACTGCAAACTCCCGCTTGATGTTCTCCAACGCGCTCCGGCTGATTCCGCGGCGGAAGATTGCATTGATGTTAAGATTCACAAGCCACGGCTGCGACCTCATGCCAGAGGCCGTATCTGTCCAGGAGACCCGCCACTCGCCTCCAAAGCGCAGTGTCAGGAAATCGGAAAGAGTAGCCGCAAGAAGATCGGCGAAGGGCTCATTCTGGACCAGTTCTGCGGCCTTCACAGAGAAACCTCGACGCCTGTCCCGCCCGTGGAGCCATCGCCGAACACAAGAGAGTCGATCTGCGCCGATATTTGGGGAATGTTCATCCGCGCGTCAATAACGCAATAATCAGCCCGTAATTTCAGAGTGTCATATAAGAGTGCCCGGCGGCGGCGCTTCTCTTCGTGGTCTGGAAAAGGTTCCTGCTTCAGAATCGAACGCCTCAGGGACTCTTCAAACGGCAGATCGAGAAGAATGCGAAGATCCGGCTTTGCGGCGATAGCCTTCACAACTTTCCATGCAGCGAGTTGCGCCGCGGGCTCACCGAAGTTCAATATCAGGTCCATTTCGCTCTCTTCGATGTAGCGGTCGCATAAAACCTTATAGCCGAGAAACCTGAGCAGACGAACGCGCACTGCTGTCTGAAATGCCATATCCGCGAATGCAAGATGAAGCCAGAGGCTTCGCTTCCATCCGGAACTCAGGAAGCGGTCTCTCTCGATCGACTGGCCCTGGGGAATCCTTCCTTCTCCCGATAGCCGTCTGACGAAGTTCTTCAGGGCGCAGAATAGCGGCGTATACCCAACTCGCAGCCAAAGATAGAAGAACTTCTCGCCGCGCCGCCTCATTCCCTCGATCGCGGCTGATATCTGCGTCGATTTTCCGCTGCAATCCACGCCGGAAAAAGAAATCACGCGCGCTGCTCGTCCACTGGGGTTTGCTTGAGAGCTCACTATGCCTGCATCCTGGACGAAACTGCTCTGAAAATTGGGAGCTGCCGGCCGCGCGCAAAGGGGTGCGTGAATGGCTCGCCGGCAATCGAGCGACGCAATGTCAGGCGGACCCTGAAAAAGTTGCGTATGCGGATCCGCGGGGAAGTGGCTCAACGGCCCGAAGTCGCGCTTCGTCTTTATGCGCGGATGCTATCACTGCAATCGGAATCACTGCATTTGCCACGCAGTAAGCAAGCGTGGCGACGGCCGCTCCCATCAGGCCAATCCTGGGGATTAGCAGCCACGCGACAAGCAATGCCAGCAGCGGAACGCAAGAGTATAGCAGTGTGTAAGTCCAGAATCGGCGGACAATTGCCACTCCCCCGCCCAAAATCGAGCCCACATAATAGAACGCCGCTGAGAACATCAGCATTACAAAGACTTCCGGATGAGTGGCATATTCAGGGTTGTAAAAGAGAGTCAGGATGGCCCTTCCGGCAACCGCGGCGAGGATGGCGCCCGCCAGGCCGACGGCGAAGGCAAAGGCTCCGCACTTGAACAGCAGCCGTCTAAATGCGGGTAGGGAGGAATGCCAGCACCTGGACAAAGGAGCCTGCACGGAATTTCCCACGGCTGCGATTACAGTATGGCCCGCGACAATAAAATATGCCATCGCTGCAAACCTTCCCAGCATGGCGGTCCCCATGTCGTGATCGACCACATATCGCGGAACGTTTACCGCGAGGCTGGCCAGCATTGTTTGTATGCCCATGGGAAACGCGACGAAGGAGAGCCTTGCAAGGGTTCTCCGGTTAAAATGAGGCAGCCACTTTCTAGGATGAGGAGGCTCGAGTTTCACGAGGTGCGCTGCCCAGCGAAGATCGACGCAGACGAAAAGCAGCAACCACCACGCAGCCATGGCGCAGCTTGCTTGGAAAAGGCTGTGGGTTAGTCGAAGAATGAGAAATAAGGCGGCAACCGACCCGATTCCCTTGATGCCAAGGCTGATCGAGATGAACTTCATGCGTTCATGCTTCTGACATAGCCCATAAACGGCATCGCTCAGCGATTCAAGGCATTTCGCAGCGCCGACAGCGATGATAATCAGCTTGGTTTGATGCGAGTCTCCATTGAAGATGGCCAGCAACAGTACGATTGCGAGACCGGCCGCACTGGCAACGACACGCAGTCCAAAATAGTCCGGGAACGAAAAAATACCCTTTGCGTCCGTGGCTTGAATGGTCCTGAGCTGCATATTGGTGAACATATATACGGGCGCTGAAACCGCCAGACCTAGCGCGAACTGTCCCACCATGTATGGCGTGCCCAGCTTGCTGATGGAAGCAAGCATGGCCCATTGCGCGACCGAGTACACCAAGGTGCCGCCGAATGTCCAAACAACGTTACCGCGAAGAGACATGGATCGTCTTGCCGGGGTTGTGGTGAATTCTTCCGAAGTGGATTTCAATGAAGGTTCTCAGACGTTCATGCGGGCCGATTAGCGAACGGAATGGTCAATAGACAAGTACGGTCCTTATCACAGACAGCCTCTCTCGAGCTGACTTGCGAACGTCGGGATATGGCAATGATTGGGAGATAGAAACGGCGATTTGTCGATATGCTTCTCAATCCAGGAGATTGCCCCGGTCTCCGCCCGGCGGCGAGCCAACTGCCGGGCCGCACTGAGTAATGAAAATGTCTTCTTACGAAATGTAGCAATCAGTTCTATTTCATGCCCTTGTGTTTCTGCATTTTCTTTATGACAGCACCCCGGTCCATAGCCAGGAGCTTGCCGCAGTCCGCGCCGAGGCGGGCAAGTTCGGTGGCCTTCGGACTACTGGAGAGTTCCAATGTCAAATTATCTGGCAGGGCTCCGGCTTCCTGAGCTTGGACCACCTTCTGGCACATGTTTCGCAGTTGCCGATACTCATGAAGGTCTTTTCCCAGGATCGGCGTCTCGACGGACGCGGACTTTTCCTGGGACTTTAGTTCTTCTGATTCATAGCCGATGAGGCGGTTCCTTTCGCTCTGAAGCGCGCTCTGGCTGACATGAACCCCTCTCTCTCCTGATGCTGAGCTGGAGGCGGACCTATCTTTGCCAGGCGAAAACAGATAGATGGGCACTTCGACGGAAGTGCTCTGTGGTGCGCCGGCCGCCTGATCCACATCCTGTTTGGGAGACGCTATCGAAAACATGATTTCTCCCTTGGTCGAGACAGTAGGCCTTATTGAAAGAGGAGTTGCCTCAAGGCCTGTGGAGTAGGAATAGGACGATTCGCTTGATCCTGTTTGAAGCACGGCGGATGGTAATCTCCCTTGAGTCTTCGAGCCGCCGGCAGCGGCGGGCGGAGCTTGAGTGCTCGGCCCTGGACTAACGCTTGCCGAGGCATTTATCGTAGCGCCAGCGCCTTGGGCGGAGAGAGCAGGGTCGGCATTGGCTGCTCCTGTCGAGGCAGATGAAGAGGCGCCCGCAGCGAGGGTGGATACAGTGCAATCCTCCGAATCGACGGGTCCGCTAAGCTTCTGAGCCCGGGCAGCGCGAATTATCCTGGGTAAGGGAACGGTGTTGAACGCGGCTGTAACAGCGCCTGCAGGCTGGGGGCGTTGTAGCCAACCGACGCCAGGCTGGAAGCAAAGAGAGGAAGAGGCGGCGGGGATAGCGATTGCGGGCCCTCGAGTGAGCCGTCGTTTGAGCGTCGCGCCGCTGCCCGGCGTTATGGCGGAGGTCCCGGGAGCGGGCAGCGCGCTTTCGCCCGAGACTGCCGAACTCTGGGACGAATTGAGCTGATTGCGGGAAGAGTTTTCTGACCCGGACTGCGGCTGACTTTGCCCGCTGTTGATAGCCGACAGGGTGGTAGCCTGAGCCTCCACTCTGATCGGGATTGCCCATGATAATAACAACGCGGCGATGACGATCGCGCCGGGCCCCGACGGCATCGCCGCTAGACCGGGTCTAAATTGGATGGACTTCTTGCCGCTCATTCGACACGGAGCCTCTCTGTTCATCGTCAACACCTATTTGCCGCCTGGCGCAAAAGCGGGCAACTACTGCGACTCTTCTCTCGATTCATAATATGTATAATATTTCCGATAACTGCCGTAGCCGTATCCGTAATACTGTTTGGCAAGATCCATGTCGTTTGCTATAACGCCAATTAGCTTCCGGGAGACCATTTGTAACCTGGAATAGCTTTCTCTGAGCGCAAGGCGGCTGGTCTTGTTGATGCGCACAATGAGGAGAACAGCATCCATCAGCGGCGACAGGACCACCCCATCCGTCACGATTGCCACCGGAGGGGTATCGAAAAGGACAAAATCGAATTCCCTGCGCCATTCTTCGACCAGCGATTCCATCGTCTGGGATCCGAGTAACTCTGCCGGGTTGGGAGGCCTGATGCCGGAAGGAAGTATCATCAATGTTCCGGAGTCGAGAGGGACTGGCTGCACCTGTTCGCGCCAGGCAGTTGCCCCTGACAGGCAGCCCGTCAAGCCGGACATCTGACGGCTTGCCCCTCTCGCAACGAGTGCGCCGCGCCGCAGGTCCGCGTCCACGAGCAATACGCGACGGCCGGCAAGAGCGAGACTCGCGGCAAAATTGACGGAGGTGAGACTCTTGCCTTCCGATGGGAGCGAACTGGTGAGCATGATTATCTTCGGCGGCGCTCCAGCGGATGCCAACAGAAGCGCTGAACGCAACGCGCTGATGGCCTCTGCATACTCCGATTGGGGCCGCTGAATTACGACTTGGAGAAGGGGCACGGATTTCCTGAGTTCTGAGTCTGCGGAAGATCGCAGATTGTCGGGAGAAACGTGGGGAAGCATTCCCATGATCGGCAGGTTGACAATCTGGGTCACATCCTCGATCGATCTGACGCTGCGATTCAGGTTCTCGATGGTAATAGTGCTCAGTACCCCGAAAATAAGCCCGGCAGCCGTTCCAACCGCGAGGAACACCGGCACGTTCGGCAGAGCGGGCTTAACGGGCACGTCGGCGGATGCAATTATATCGACATTCGTTGATTTCAGACCTGCCGAGACGCCGGCTTCATTGAGCTTCTTAAGGAGGTCATCGTACAATTGCTCCTTTGCATCGGCCTCGTTCTTGAGCAGGACATATTTGTTGAACTTGGCGGACTGCGAGAACGCATCCTGCTTGAGAAGGTCCATGGATTGTTTCAGATCGGCCTCAGTATGCAGCGCGGCATCATACTCCGATTTGAATCGCGCCTGAATATCGGCCGTTTCGGTTGCCAGGGCTTTATGCACCTCGTCAAGCTGCGACTGGAGCTGAACGACCTTCGGATACCGTGCGCCGTACTCTGCCTTCGCCTGGGCGAGTCCGGTATTCAGTTGGGCCTCCTGGCTGCGCAGCGTAGGAAGAACGCTGTCCGGCACTATCGTGCCAATCAGTTCCGGATTGCCCGTCATCGCCAGGCGGTATTTGGCTTCCTTGAGAATGCGGTCCGCCTCGGCATCGGTGACTTGCTTGCCCATATCGGATAATTGATTTACCGCGAGGTTGTCGGTCTCGTCCGTTCCGATGATGTTCGCGTTCTTTTGATAATCCGCTAACTGCGCTCCCGCATCCTCAACATCCTTCTTCATTTCGGTCAGCCTGTCGTGCAGCCAGCCGGACGCCTGCATGGTGGCCTGGTATCTTGTCACAAAGTTATATTGCAAATAAGAGGATGCCAAACGATTGACAACATCGGCGGCCAGCCGAGGATCCGTGCTCCTGAAGCGGATCGATACAACCTGCGACTTTGGCAGAGCTTCAACCTCCAGGGCCTTCGAGAATCTTTGCAGGAGTTGATAACGCAGACAGGGAGGGACGGTTTCAATTGACTTCCCCGCTGGCGTGACGCGCATTTTACATTCACCGAGGAAGCCAAGAATGCCAGGCCGCATAAAGGTCGGATTCTGATCCAGGCGAAGCTGAGTGATGACATCCCATGCGCGGGGTTCGCTGGAAATGATCAGGACCTCTGTTTGCACCTTCGCATCCCAGTCCAGGCCGCCGGCCCCGGACGCCAGTTCGGCGAGGTCCCCAAGGTCCAGCGCGGCTGAAGATTCGGGATGAATATTCAGGTACGTCACGGCGTCGTATCTCGGAGTCATGAAGACGCAAACGAGAAAGGCCAGCGCAAGCCCGATCGCGACAGACAAGAACAGAAGCAGCTTGTGCTTCTGGAACGATTCGATGACCCTGTGCAGGTCAAGCGTGTTGTCAACACCTTCGGGGCGAGCTTCGGATGCGCTGTTGTTTTCAATCAACTGCCTAGACTCCATGTCGATTCTCTCCATAGACCACCTGTGCGGGGAGTGATGATCGGTAACCGGTGACAGACGAAACTAATGCGACAACGCGGCCATTCTGCAAGACGTTATGGGTGTTCGGCAACCAGGACAGCAGCGGCTGCCGCGCCGATGGTGGCCCTTTGCAGAATGTCAGTTGCGGTCCGTACCCCGCTGTTGGGAACGTAGAGAATATCATCCGGCTGCAACGGGATATCCTGTTCGCGGCCGCGCATCATTTGTTTAAGATCGACTGTTGTAATCTCAACAACTCCATCCCTACGGCGCACGATGCTGACATGCTTCATTCTCGCATGTACGGTTTGTCCCCCCGCGAGGGCAATTGCCTGCACAACCGTCAAGCGCGTGTTGTTGCCGAGCAAAAAGCCGCCGGGTTTGTTCACCTCGCCGACCACGTATGCGATACCCGCCTTGCTGACTGTGATCATGTCGCCGGGCTGGATCGCGCCGGGCGGATTGTGAAACCCGCCATTGTTGCCGATGGTTACTCTCTGAGGAGCGCCGGGGGCGCTTTTGTGAACAATTGTGATCGTATCGCCCGCGGTTTGCGTAAGCCCGCCAGCGGCGGTGATGGCATCGAACAAGGTGTGCGGCCCGGGCAGCGGATAGATGCCAGGTTGATTGACTTCGCCTCCTACCGATACGCTCTGGGTTGCGAATTCGCTGATAAGAATCGACACCTGCGGGATCTTCACATAATCGTCCCGAACGAGTTTCGTTACGAGGAGATCTTCCATTTCGCTCACCGACAGCCCTGCGCAGTGCAATGCTCCGACCAAGGGAAGGGTGACGGAACCATCTTCGCCGACGCGCACTTTAAGGGTGAGTTCCGGGACGTCGTATACCGTAATGTCCAGCATGTCGCCCGGACCAATAGCCAGATTGGAAACGGTCTTGGAGTTCTGCGCCTGCTCTGCCGGTGCATCTTGAGCGCACGCTTGAGTATATACAGAGAGTATCGCGCTAACGGCCGCCAACGCGAGCCAATGTCCAGTTACAAACCGCATTTGATGAACTCCATTCTCCGAGAGTGCGCCTTCTTAGCGCGTTGCTTTTGCAATTACGTTGCGGGCCGTCGCGATCATGTATCTCGTTTCCTCTTCGCGAAGCGTCGGGTGCACCAGGAACATCAGGCTTGTCAAGCCCAGGTTGCGCGCAGTTGGAAGAGGATCGGGAGCGGCGCCCAAGGTCTGGAATGCCCGCTCCCGGTAAATCTCGCTACAGCTACCGACCGAGCAGGGAACTCCCGCACGGTTAATTTCTTGCATGATCCGGTCTCTGGACCAGCCTGGACGAAGCGCATGAGGAGCTATAAAAATGTAGTACTTGTAATAAGAGTGGTAGATGCCGTCCGGCGGAAGCGCCAGACGAACAGACTTCAGTTCTTTCAGACCGTCGTTCCAGGAAGCTACATTGCGCCTTCGCTGGATCACCCAATCATCAAGGTGGCGAAGCGCCACGCGGCCAACAGCAGCCTGCACCTCAGTCATCCGCCAGTTCGTTCCGAAGCTCTCATGGAGCCAGCGAAAGCCCGGAGGATGCGCTCTCCTGTAGACGGCATCGATACTCTTGCCGTGGTCCTTATAGGCCCATGCCTTCTCCCATAGAGAGTCGTCATTGGTAGCTACCAGTCCGCCCTCGCCGGCCGTGGTTATGATCTTATCCTGGCAGAAAGAAAAGGCATTCATGTCGCCCATGGAGCCGACTGGCCGGCCCTTGTACTTCGCTCCGTGCGCCTGCGCGCAATCCTCGATTACAACAAGACTGTTCTCTTTAGCCAGTTCAAGAATCGGATCCATGTCGCACGGCCACCCGGCAAGGTGGACAGCAATGATTGCTTTGGTGCGTGGAGTGAGTTTGCGGCGAATGTTCTCGGCCGTGATGTTCTGGCTGACTGGATCCACATCAGCCAGGATGGGAGCCGCTCCCACCGCTACGATGCAGGAGGCCGATGCGATAAAGGTCCGGCTGGAGGTGATGACCTCGGCGCCGGGTCCAATTCCGAGCGATCGCAGTGCGAGTTCCAAGGCAACGGTTCCGTTCGAAACCGCGATTGCGTGCTTCGTGCCAAGATAGGCCGCGTACTCTCGTTCGAAGAGGCGTCCCTGCTCGCCGGTCCAGTAGTTCACCGCGCCTGAGCGCAGGACTGAAACAGCGGCTTCAACCTGTTCATCCGAAAAATGCGGCCAGGGGCTTAGAGGAACCCGTGCATGGGTGTTCAGAGCGCTGCTCATTTGAGCCACTTCGTTGCTTCGCGGAGAGAGTGTGATTACGTTAGCCAACATTTTAAGAAACCACGCAATTGCGTGATACCTCCACATTCAACCAGGGGTGCGGCCTCGGGAGCGAGCGGTTCGGCCTGTGCATGGAGTTGGTTTGGAAATCGAATGCGGACCGTATCCCATCCCAGCACGCGGGGAGCGAGAAAGTCCTTGGCCGGGTTATCCCCGACATAGATGCAGGCTTTGGGCCCGCAGCCGGAGGCTTCCGATACCCTGCGGTATGCATATGGATGCGGCTTGCGATATTCGATTCCATGGTCATCGGTGACGATCAGCAGGTTGACTTGCGCTGCAAGTTGCAGCGCCTCCGCTTTTCTGTGTTGAGACTGGCTTGCGCCATCCGTGATCACTGCAAGATATGCGCCGGCGTCCCGCAGATCGGATAGCATGGACCCCACACCAGGAAGCAGCGAAATCCTCGGATTGTGGCGGCGATATTCCTCAATCAAGCGGCCGGCGTTCCACACCGCTCTGAGCCCCGGATACTTCTCCAGCAGAAAATCCAGATGGTGCCCCTGGTGCTCAGGCATCGTTGAGGACGCCTCCAGGAAGGCGAAAATGTCTTCTGGAGACTCCCGGGCGTCCAGTGCGACAAGTCCGGCTATATGCCTAAACCCGCTGAGAACATATTCACGCTCAAGATAAAGCGTATCATCCATGTCGAAGACCACGGCTTTTCGTGGCTTCGAGAGTGCGCCGGAGCGGAACCGATTCAATGCCGGATCTTCTCCCATAATGGGGCAGTAAAGAAATGCTCTCGATAATAGCGGGTCATGTAGAGATTGGGCGAATACTCACCCAGGCGGGGCTGCAATCTCCGCTCCTCGAGCAGTTGAATTATCCATTCAGGATAATGCGCGCCGGCCGCATGGCCCAGCGGGAAGCCTCCCCCGAATCTAGGATTTATCTCCGTCAAAACCGGTCCATCCGGAGTGAGAAAAGCCTGGAGAGTGATTGCCCCTCTGGCGCCCATGTCAGCCGCAACGGTCAAGCATTCGACAAGCCAAGGGCGGATATCGCTATCGGAAATGGTCCTGCCCTGAATTGACTCTCCCGCCAAAGTGCGAAGCCTGATGCGGGGCACATAGTGTAATAGCGCGCCATTGAAGTCGATCAAGGCATCTATCGTGATCTCTGATCCCTTCAGTTCCTCTTGGATTATCGCGTTGGGCACCAACGGAAGAATCTGATCCAGTTTCTCCCGGTCCACCTTGTATGTGTTCGCGCTAGCGCTTCCGTCGCGCGGCTTGATGAACAGTTCCTTCGGAAGCGCGGCTCCAGCCCGGGCTGAAGGAAGCCAACTGGCCGGGGTCGCAATTCCACGCCGGGAAAACTGCGCAGCCATTATCCACTTGTCTCCGCATATTGCGACGAACTCCGGGGACGAAATTAGAACCCGGCAACCAACATTGAGAAAACGGTCAGCGTTGGTTGCCAACACAAGCAACTCTGTGTCGATGGTCGGAACAATGAGCCGGACTGAATGTGCTTCAACAATATTGAGGAGAGCCGGTATATAGTTTTCCGAGGTGACTCGCGGCAGATAGACTGCCTTGTCTGCCAGATAGAGGGACGGCGCCAGCGCGTCACAATCGCCGGCGATTACCTCCCATCCCCGGCGGTGCGCTGCATTTTGAAAGAGTTCCAGAAGAGAAACTCGACGGCCCGCACACGACACCAAGATTGAATTCATGGAGTTGGCCAGTAGGTATCCTCAAATGCTCGGCAGCCTATTCGTCCCTGGCAGCCGGCCTCTGTCTGATTGAGGATCATGCGTGACGCGGCTTCCGAGTGCGCCGCGCCGCCGTGAAGCGGCCTAGTTGATTTGAGCCGCCTGTGCGATGCCGGCTGACAGAACGCTCTCGGTCTGCCTGCCGGTACTCAGCATGGCGGCCGGTTCGGCATGACTCAGTTGGGTTGACAGCGCCGCTTGCAGGAGCTGGGAGCCGGGATTGTATTCGGGTATCAGTTCCTTCAGCAGCACCAGCAGGCGGCCGATGTCCTGC
>JBEKNI010000039.1:0-73642 GCA_049522975.1 Occallatibacter sp.
CGGGCGGAAAATCCCTTCGATCGCGAAGTGCGCCCCTGCCACTTTTCAATCAAGGCAAATAGCTCATTTAACTGCGGTTACGCAACGCAGGCTGCAAAAAGCGGGGAAAGTCCTGGGGTTCTCTTCCCAATACAAGATGAACTTGAAGGCCGGGAGTGGATTCCAATACAAGAGGAGCCTGAAGGGTTTGGCATGCTGAAGATTGAACATCGGCGTGCATCAAGCAGAGAAGTTGAGTCTGGAGGAGATTCGCCGGTTCATCGAGGCCAGCGAGGCAATCCGGTTCGCGAGCGGCAATCGGCAGCAGGTCTATGGCTGGGTGGAGCGATTACCGGTCCAGCAGGAGTATTGACAAACAGGGCAAGGCGGCTCATGGCCTGGTGCGTCGCTACATCGAAACGATGACTGGGTTGAGCCGGGCGAAGGTGACGCGGCTGACCGCTCGCTACACGGCCAACTGCTGCTTCGCAAGCTCGCCTGAGCTGGTCCGGCCAGCTCAAATCTGTTCCCCAGTGTGAGGGAATAGCAATCTGGAGTTCCGGGCTCAGCCCCGTCGCGCCCCGTTCCGCCAGATTGCAGATCACCTGTAGCCCGTAACCACCATATTGTGCAGAACTTTACTGGACTTCTGGAAACTGCTCCGGGTCAGATTGTAGTCAAATCTGTAGCAGCCAAAGCACCCAAGATGTGACGAAAACTCCGGTATTGGCGCACCTTTCGCCACTAGGGCATCTGGGCAAATACCAGGTGGTCAGTCACTGGATAGTGTAAATTATTGATAAATATGGTCGGGGAGAGAGGATTTGAACCTCCGACCCCCTGGTCCCGAACCAGGTGCTCTACCAGGCTGAGCCACTCCCCGAACATGGGTTGCAGGAGCACATCTTCCGGGGCGCGGCCTGGCGCGTTTGGCCCCTCGATTGCGCTTGAAATAGTGTACCAGAACTCAGGCTCCCGCAGCGGGCTCGCCGCGCATCAATCCCATCTTGTGCGGGAATCGGCTCGCCTCTTAGGCTTATCAGAATTGAAGAGACCGCGGATTGACCCGCGGCCCCATTTCCCGTAGACTAAGAAACTGCGAGGGATGCGGCTCAAGTTGCATTCCAATCCCGCATCATTGCCCTGAAATCGGGGCCTGAGTTCCAAGAAGCCAAGACAAGGACAACCGATGGCAAACCATGTATCGTCGCTGAAGCGCGCCCGCCAGACTGAAACCCGCACCGCGGTAAATCGCGCCAACCGCAGCCGTGTCCGCACCAGCCTGCGCGATCTGCGCGAAGCACTGGCCAAGGGCGATCTCCAGGCCGCCCAGCAACTGTATCGCTCCACCGTCTCCGCCCTCGACAAGAGCGTGCAGAAGGGCATTCTCCACGACAACACCGTCTCCCGTTACAAGAGCCGCCTCAACACCCGGCTGAAGGCCCTGACTCTGGCCAAGGCGTAACGCCGCGCGAGCCCGCAACAACTCAGCATTTGCACAAACGGCCGGGGCAACCTGGCCGTTGCTGTTTTTGCGGCTGATTGCCCGGCGGTCAGGCCGCCGGGTCCTCGGTTCCCAAGGAAATGACCACGGCGGAGGCGCCGCGCGTGGTCACGGCGATTCCGCATGCGAAATGAACTACCATAGCTCTTGTGCGCGTTCTCTCCGCAGCCGGGATGCAGGCCTGTGACCGCTTGACCACCGAGCGATTCGGCGTGCCGTCGCTCGATCTGATGCGGGCGGCATCGGCAGCCCTGGCCGCCTTTGCGCGCCACCAGTTTCCGCGGACTCGGCGGCTGACGGTCCTCTGTGGCCGGGGCAACAACGGCGGCGACGGCATGATGGCCGCGCGGCTGCTCGCCTCGACCGGCCTCGACGTGACCACGCTGCTCCTGGGCGCGCCCAACGGCCTCTCCGGCGACACCGCCCAAGCCTGGCGCGAGTTGACGAGTCTGGAAGGCGGGGCAGCGCACGGCCTCATCCACGTGATCGAGAGGCCCGAAGACCTTTCCCGGCACAGGGCTGCGCTTGAAGCGGATCTGATTCTCGACGCTGTGGTCGGCACCGGCTTCAAGCCGCCGCTCAAAGGCCTGGCGCTGGCCGCGCTTGAGTGGATCGGAGGCAGCAAAGCGCCGATTCTTGCCGTCGATCTGCCCTCCGGCTGGCCGGCCGACGAGACTTCCGCAACGGTTGCCGACCCGGTCTTCCCGGCCGATGCCGTCATTACATTTACCGCGCCCAAGCCGGCACATGTCTTTGGCCAGTTGACCCGGCGCTGGTCGCAGCCCGTCGTCGTCGCGCCCATCGGCTCGCAGGAAGAGGCGATTGTCTCAGCGCTGGAAGAGGACTCGTTGAATCTGATTTGGGCCGGCTCGTCGCTCTCGCTTGCGCAGACGCCCCGTCCGGCAGCGGCTAACAAAGGCAGCTTCGGTCACGTGCTTGTCGTCGGAGGGACACTCGGAACGGCTGGGGGCAAATCCGGTGCTCCGGCCATGGCGGCTCTGGCGGCGCTGCGCTCTGGAGCTGGCCTGGTGACAGCAGCCGTTCCCGCGCCGGCGCTGCCGCTGGTGGCGGCCATCGCGCCGGAGTTGATGACCTACCCGCTGGCCGCAACTCCGGCGGGTTCGATTGCGGCGCAGAACCTCTCGGCGGAGCTGGTTGCCGCGCTTATGGCCGGAAAGACGGTGCTGGCCATCGGCCCCGGCCTGGGACAAAGCACGGAGACAGCAAAATTCACCGCCGGATTGCTTTCGGCCACCAAAATCCCGGCGGTGATCGACGCCGATGCGCTGAACATTCTTGCCGCGGAGCCGGCGCTGCTCGCCGACTTGGCCAAACTGGCCGAGGCTGGCCGCACGCTGGTGCTCACACCGCATCCAGGCGAGATGGCGCGGCTGGCCGGCATTCCGGTCGCCGAGGTGCAGGCCAACCGGCTGGAGGTTGCGCGCGGCTTCGCACAGCGCCTCGGCGTCACACTGGTGCTGAAGGGCGCTCGCACACTGATCGCCCACCCCGGCGGCCGCGTGGCCGTCAACACCACCGGCAATCCCGGCATGGCCAAGGGCGGCTCGGGCGACCTGCTCACCGGGCTGATCGCGGGGCTGATGGCGCAGCATCCAGGCGAGCTGGCCCGTGCTGTCGAGGCGGCTGTTTATCTGCATGGGCTGGCCGCCGACTTGGCCGTCCGCGTTGCGGACGAGCACACGCTGCTGGCCACCGACAGTCTCGCGCAGCTTCCACGGGCTTTTCGCTTTCGGGCGAGCGGTCCCAACGGGTATCTTTGGTTGCAGGGGTTGCCGGCGGAGGCCGTTGAGGCCGCGGCCCTTCACGAGGCCACAGTATGAGTCCAGAAGCTTCTTCCGCCCCAAGCCGGACGCACGAGTTCACCACCCGGAGCGGCGCGGAGACGGTCGAAGTGGGCCGAGAGCTGGCGCGGCTGCTGGTCCCGCCGCAACTGCTGATCCTGCGCGGCGACCTGGGCGCCGGAAAAACCACGCTGGTAAAGGGCCTTGCCGAAGCCCTGGACGCCGCCGAAGCCGATGAGGTCACCAGCCCCACCTTCACCCTGCTGCACGAGTTTGACGGCGCGCGGGACTCCAAGCCGGTGAAGCTCTTTCACCTGGACGTGTACCGCCTCGAAGGCGAGCGGCAGTTAGAAGCTCTCGGCCTCGATGAGTTACTAACTCCAGACGCACTGGTGCTGGTCGAGTGGGGCGAGAAGTTCAAGAGCATTCGCAGGAAATCAACCGGCGAGATTGCGATCTCTTCCACCGGCGGCGACGCGCGCAAGATTACCGTGACGTTGAAAGAGTAAGGGATTCTTCCCACGAGGTCAGGTCAATGAGCACTCCAAGTTATGCGGTGGCGGGTCTTGTATTGTCGCCGAGCCCGGTTTCTTCTTCCCAGGTGCGGGATCTTCAAACGGATCTGCGCTCCCTCGGATACGCAAAGGGTCCCATCGACGGCGTATTCGGGCCGGGAACAGGGAACGCGGTCAAGGCTCTGCAATTCGACCTGATGAACAACGATGGATCGAGCAGTTCGGGCGATGGCGGCGCGCCGGTCGCGGTCAAGAACTACAACAATGGAACGGTAACTTCGCTCACCGGCATTGTGGATCAGGGCTTGGCGGCTTGCATCGCGGCCATGCTAGCCGATTCCGCGTTCCCCAGGCTTCCGTCGTCGGCGAATCCCGCAGCGGACAATCAATCCGCCATCGCCGCGGTAACTTCCATGGCTTCTCCTCCCGTGCCGATTCCGTTCCTTATGGCGATTCTCACGCAGGAGAGCGCACTCATGCACTTTCAGGTTCCCAGCGCGGCCAATAGCGACAACTGCGTGACCATCGGTCTCGATAGGAACGACAAAGCCAATCCCGCCGCCATCACTTCGCGCGGATTCGGGATCGGCCAATACACGCTCTTTCATCATCCTCCCACGGCGGAGGAGGTCGCGGGCGTAATTGCCGACCCCAAGAAGAACGTCCAGCGGGCGGTCTCGGATTTGAGCGATAAGTTCAATAACTATGTGAACGGCGCGACGCCGAATACTCAGGCGAGTGACCGCATCGCGGAAGTCGGGACTGGAGCCTTGCGCACTTGCCAGTACCAGCCAAGCGACAGCCGGTATATGAGCGATTGCGCCAACTGCCTGGCCAATGCAACCCTATTCAACATAACTTCCGGAGTAACTCCCGTCCATGCCGGAAGCTCAGTTACCTATGCGCAGACGCAATATCACACGGGAAGTTACCAGAATGTGCCGGTGCGCGCAAATATCCCCTGCGATTGGCCGTATGCCGTCAGAAGATACAACGGCGGCGGGGTGAACTCCTACGATTATCAGGCGGAGGTGCTGCTGCGGGTTCTGAGCCCGCATAATTAGGCGGCGCAAGAGCGATGGCGCCCATGGGGAACGAGGATGGAGTTGGGCAGACCAGTTAGACGGCAGGCTGCGGGAAAGACAAATGGAAATCGACGAAATTATTGAACAGTTTGAATGGTTCCACGGGAAGTTTGAGCGGGATGCCGTTGAGGCGGCGGTCGCCCGCAGGGATGAGATTATTCCTGAGCTTCTGGCGGTTTTGGAAGAGATCGCGAATCCGGAGATTGCGGCCGAACTCGATGCCGATGGCGATTACATGGCGCATCTCTACGCCATGTTTTTGCTGGCGCAGTTTCGCGAGACGCGCGCTTATCCGATCATGCTCCGGATCGCGTTGTTGCCCGGCGACCTCCTGGACTCGCTCTTTGGAGACTGCATCACGGAGCATTTCGGCAGGGTTCTCGCATCGGTGTGCGGCGGCGATCTCAAAGGGATTCAATCCCTCATCGAGAATCCGGTTGCCGACGAATGGGTCCGGGGCGCGGGGCTGGGAGGTCTGGTCACGCTTATCGCGGCCGGCATAAAAAGCCGCGAGGAGATCCTGAGTTACTTTGCGGAATTGTTCCGTGGAAAATTGACAGACAAGAATGATATTGTCTGGAGCGATCTTATTTCCTACTCGACGGACTTATGCGCTTCTGAACTGATCGGCGAGATCGAGAGGGCTTATGAGCAGGAATTGGTTGACCCATCAATCTTAACCCTGGAGGACGTTCGCAGGGATCTCGCCAAGGGCAAGGATTGGGCGATGGAACGCCTTGCGGACGATCCCCATCGCCGCCTGATAGAAGACACGGTGAAGGAGATGGAGGGCTGGGCGAGCTTTAATGAGAAAGAGCCGCGCAAGGAGCCAGCTAAGGATGCGGCGATCCAGCGCCGCGAGGATTCGCCAACCGGCTTCAAGCGCGCCGCGCCGAAGATCGGCCGGAACGATCCCTGCCCATGCGCCAGCGGCAAGAAATACAAGAAGTGCTGCGGGCAATAGTTGAGGATAGTGAGCCGTGCACCGGCTTACCCGGCAGGCGCTTGGAGATCATTAACGTCTCCCGGCACAGAATAGAAGAAAGAACAACGACCGGCGACGCGGGCCTTTCCTGATCCCTGCCGCAGTGGCTGTTCCCTGCTCCCCGCTCCCTGCTCAATAGATACCGCCTCTTTTATTTTCAGCACCGCGCAGATAATCTATATTGCTTGGAATCAATACATTACAAAACAATCCACCTGAAAAAATACCATTATATGATACCTTCGAGGCTCTTCGACCGCAAGAAAGCCTCATTTTCCCGCCTCCGAACCGCCTTTTCACGGGTCTTTCTGCCCTTTTTCGCCGAGAACCACTACGCCGCAAAGCTCCCTTCAAGCCTCCGCGCCTCGCTTGCGATGTGCTTCAATGAAAGAGATGGCGATTCCCCGGAGATCGACGGTGCGCGGGCGCTGGATAGCGGCGACGCGGAAGGTGCGCGAGTTGAGGATGGTGGCCAGCGCGCTGGCCTCCACCTCGCATCCGGTGCTGGCGCAGATCATCCCGGCGCGCTTCTGCAATCTCTCCTGCGGCTACTGCAACGAGTACGACAAGGTCTCCGAGCCCGTGCCGCTCGACGAGATGATCCGCCGCATCGACCACCTGGGACGGCTAGGGACGGCGATGATTGGCATCTCCGGCGGCGAGCCGTTGACGCATCCTGAGCTGGACGAGATCATTCGCCGCATGAGGCGGACCGGCGCGATTGCCGGAATGATTACCAACGGCTACCTTTTGAATGAAGCCCGAATCGAGCGGCTCAACCGCGCCGGCCTGGACCACATGCAAATTTCCATTGATAACCTGGAGCCGGACGAAGTCTCGAAGAAAAGTCTCAAGGTGCTCGACAAGAAGCTGGTGATGCTCTCCGATCACGCCGAATTCCATGTGAACATTAATTCAGTCGTCGGCGGCGGCTTCCGCAATCCCAACGACGCGGCGGTGATCGGCAGGCGGGCGCTGGAACTGGGATTCACATCGACGATCGGCATCATTCACGACGGCAGCGGGCAACTGAAGCCGCTCAAGGAGGACGAGGCGCGCGTCTACTTCGAGATGAGCAACCGGCGGAAGATCAACTACTCGCGCTTCGACCACTTTCAGGAGGCGATAGCCAAGGGGCTGCCGAACGAGTGGCGCTGCCGGGCCGGGTCGCGCTACCTGTATATTTGCGAGGACGGGCTTGTGCACTACTGCTCGCAGCAGCGCGGATACCCCGGCGTGCCGCTGGCCGAGTACACCAGGGCGGACGTGAAGCGGGAGTTTCTGACGGCCAAGAGCTGCTCGCCCAACTGCACCATCGGCTGCGTGCATAAGATCAGCTACATCGACCACTGGCGCGCGCCGCAGACAAGCACAGTTTCGCCGGGGATCTCCGGCGCCGGACAGGGGGCCGAGGCGGCGGGACTGGTACGGATACAGACCGGGGATTAGATAGGGAGGGATTCACATCGACGCATGGACATGGACCATTGCAAGTGAAGTGGCTATGAATCCACATCAAATAAGAACACCCAAAAGTGCACCCTTCGAGAATTGGCCGCGCTTCTGTGCTGCCTTCGGGGGCACAACCGATACAGTCCGGAGACTGTCATCGGCGGCGCGCCCCAAACGCGAGCGTCAGGGAACCGCCCTAGGCCGGCTCCAACCGGCCGTTCAGGCGGGACCGACGATCTCCTTGCAGGTCAGCACACGGCGCCAGGGAATGCTGAAGCCTTCCAACACTCCTCATGCTCCGCTTGCTTCAGTCATAGCGCCGCCGTCCTGAGAATAGGTTGAAGATCAGGACGCACAACGCCACGACCAGAAGAAGGTGAATCAGTCCGCCGGCAATATGGAAACTGAAGCCCAACAGCCACAAAACGAGAAGGATTACAAAGATTGTCCAAAGCATGATTGCTCCTTGTTCGCGTTGCGGGCGCATGAGAAGTGCAACCTCCACATGCGCCCGCTAACAGTTACGATTGATTGCTAGTTGGAGGCGATGGCCTGGGCTTTTGCGTCCCGAACCGCATCGAGAAACGAAGCCGCCGAGGCTGGCGAGGCTACTTCTCCGTGCAGAATGCGGTGTGTGGAGACGTCACGGCCGTAGATGGCTTCTGTGGAATCGTCGTCGCGGCGAATATCGGCGCCGGTGAGAGTGAGTCCGGCAAAGAGACCCTTGGCCCGCGAGTAAGTGAGTATCTCGGTGTTCAGCTTCCAGTCAGTGTCGGCGGAAGCATGGCGTCCCACCGGTCCTGCGGCCGCCGAAGCGTCTCCCCCAATTTGGAACTTGCTGGAGATCATCCGCTGCATTCCGCTGTCGCCCTGGAAGATCATGACCAGATCCACGCCTTCGACGCCGATCTGCAATCCCCAGCTTCCGCCGGTAATGGTAAAGAACGCCGGCGCGCTCCAGCCGCTCGCGGTGCGGCAGGTGACCACGCCGCGGCCATTCTCCGCGCCAAAGACAAAGCCGCCCTTGATCATGTGCGGCACTACGGCCACGCACTTTGCGTGATCCAGGACTTCTTCTGGAATGCCCTTATCCGGCGCCGACATGATCTCGTGCAGCACCGCGCCGGCATGATCCATCCGGTCGACTGTTGCTTCGCGACCGGTTCCCGCCCAGCCAATGCTCGTCAAGCTGAGTACTGCCGCTAACGTCACAAGTTTCTTCATGCATCCACCTTTTCTACCCATGCGCAGCGTCACTTGCTCTATGCGCATTGAGGCGCAGTGGGTATCTCCCACACTAGAGGAATGGCATTGTCCCGTCTGAGCAAGAACGCTCAGGGGACAATCGGCGCGCAATGCGGGTGACTCCGATTGGAAACTTTTCCCTAAAAGTGTGCAAAAGGAGACAGACCGCCCCCCCCCCCGAATGTATGATCTCGTCAGCGGTCGGTGTGAGCGACTCCATAGGGCGTATCGCGGCTTCCCCTTTTCCGCTTCTGCCGGCGACGAACGGTCCTGATGATTGCCGATGAATCTGCATTCATCGGCGCAACTGCTGAGTGAACCGCAGCGCTTTGCAGTTGCGCATCCTCCCCAACTTCCCGCGTCACGGTCGTGTATGTGATGGGCCCCCTTTCATGGTTGGACTTGAGAATCACGCTTTCGATGCCGCTGCTTTCCTGGCCAACGCCGGCCTGGGGCGCAGAATTGTTCAACTGGCTCCGAAGCAGACCTTCTTTTCGCAGGGAGATCCCGCGGACTCTGTCTTCTATATTCAGAAAGGCCGCGCCAGGGTCACGGTCGTTTCGACAACCGGCAAGGAAGCCACCATCACGCTTGTCTCCGCGGGCGAATTCGTGGGAGAAGGGGCGCTGGCGGCAGTGCCTGGGCTGCGATTATCCACTGCCACTGCGATTTCCCCGTGTGCTGCGCTCAAGATAGGGCGGGACGAGATGACCCGCGTGATGCACGAGCAACCCGAGTTTTCCGACATGTTCCTGAAGTTTCTTCTGGCGCGCAGCATGCGCGCGCAGGCCGATCTGGTCGATCAGCTTTTCAACTCCAGCGAAAAGCGCCTGGCAAGGATTCTCCTGTTGATGGCGGAGTTCGGCCATCCTGGGAAGCCGGAAACGTTGATTCCCAAAATCTCGCAGGAGACCCTGGCGCAGATGATCGGAACCACCCGATCCCGAGTCAGCTTCTTCATGAACCGTTTTCGCAAGCTCGGTTTCATCGACTACGACGGCCGCATCCAGGTGCACAGATCCCTGCTCAATGTGGTTCTGCACGATCAGATGCCGGAAGACAAGGCCGCAAAGCCGCCGACAACGGCATTGCCCGTTGACCGTTCAAGACCGGCAAAAGGGTTTCTGGCCGTTTCCGAGCGGAATTGAACAGACTGACAATTCAAAAAATGGCACACTCGCTCTTAATCCCTGATTGAGGTTTCTTGGGAGGTAAGAGATGCCGAGTTCCCCAGCCACGCTCCTGATTGTCGACGATGAGCCTTCCATTCGTGAGTCGCTATCTCAGGTGCTGACGGAAATCGGTTATCGCGTTCGCTCCGCCGAAGACGGCTCTTCGGCATTGCGCGAGATTCTGAATGAGGCTCCCGAGCTGCTGCTCTCCGATCTCAACATGCCCGGTATCTCCGGTTTCGAGCTGCTCTTGGAGGTTCGGCGCCGTTTTCCCGCAATCCGGACGATCGCCATGAGCGGCTCGTTTCGCGGCGACGAGGCGCCCTCCGGAGTAGCCGCGGATGGCTTTTACCAAAAGGGAAGCAGCGTCGTCGCCTTGTTGCGGATGATAGAGACATTGCCCCAGGTGGAGCGCTGCGCGCCAAGGGCAGTGCACTTTCTGCGGAGTGCGCCCAACCTGAACTACTGAGACCGGCAATAGAAAGTAGAGAGTAGAGAACGATGCGAACCATCGCCGAATCGACCTTGCTATTGCGCGCAAACATTGAATTGCCCGACGGCCCCAGTTCAAGCGGATGCTGATTTCATCCGGGACAGCTCCAGCCGGGGCGCAATAACGATCCTGTAGGGGCTTCCCATGCTTTGTATGCGCGGCTCGTGGTCCATAATGCTCAGACCGCGATTCTCTTGGCCGCTAAGCTGAGTAACATCGAATGTGCAAAGGTTGAATCCACGGAGGTGGAGCTGTGAACAAGGATCGAGTGAAGGGCATGATTGACGAAGTGGCCGGAAGCGCTAAGCGCAAGGCAGGCGAGCTGACAGACAATACTCGGCTCCAGGTTGAAGGCATGGCGCAGCAGGTGAAGGGCAAGGTTGAGGGCGCCTGGGGCAAGGCCAAAGAGGCGGTCCGGGATGCCATCGATGACACTGAGGTGCAACTGGATGCTCGCGCGACGCTGAAATCGAAGACTGCAACGACGGATGCCGAATGTGGAAAGTGTAAGTAAGCTTTTGCCGCGCCGTCTTTCGAGCGGCCATGAACCGCGGTGGGTGACCAGACAAGGGTGGAGCCGTCCCAGCAGCAGCTATGGTCGCCACTGGCGTTGCCATGCTTGCCGGTGCAATCCACCGCGCAACTTTCGCGGAAGGTGGAGACAGCCGCTAATACTCAAAGCAGAAAACTCCGGAGAATGTAACCTCGGGAGTTTAAGGAGGCTCTGATTAACTCGGTCTTGTATCAGGGCACGGCTTCAGCCGTGCCGCAAATGCTGCAAAATCGGCGCGGGCTTTAGCCCCTGGGGGAAGTTCCTATGAGTTACCGAACTAAATCAGAGGTTCCTTAAAGCGCCTGGGCTGCTTGATCCCGCAAGGCGAGCTTCTCCGCGGCATCGATCTTGCGCAGGCCGCGAAGCTTCCATATCCCAAAGCAGAGGCCGGCCGCCAGCAGGCCCACGAAAACGCAAAGCAGCGGTGTTGACCACGTCTGGAGGGTTGCAGACCAGAGGCGTACAATTCTGCGTCCGTAGGTCACGGCGAGCCATGCGATAAACGAGTAGCGCAGGCTGCGAGCCGCGCCAAAGACAGCCAGGAATCGGCTGCGCGAAACGCCCAGCGCGCCTGAGGCGAGCGCAAACGGCAAGAGCGGAATCGGCGGCGGAAGCAAGGCGGGAAGAAAGACGGCGAGGATTCGGTGACGCTCGACCCATCCGACGATACGGCTAAGAAGGCGAGCCGGCACGTAGTGACGCAGCGCCTCTTCGCCGCCTCTGCGGCCAATCTGCCAGGTAGTGTATCCGCCCAGGATGCTGCCGGCAATGGCACAGGGAGCAAGCAGCCAGGGATCCCCGTTGTGTGCCACCAGCCACAGCAGCAGCAGGTCGGTGCTGCCTGGCAGGGGCAGAGGAATAACTGAGGAATCGACGACCGCAACGGAGAAGAGCCCCAGAGCGCCCAGGTGCGTGAGCCAGTGCGGCGCCAACGGCTGATGCGAGAGCGGCGCTGGCAATTGAGCCGATTGTCGGATAAGCACACTCATACAGATCTGGCCTTGCATTCGCGCTTGAATGTAGCAACTTCGCAATACATGCGGACAGTCGAGAGCCTATCCGGCGCCTGCGCCGCGCAAAGTGACCCAGTAATACCGTCGCCAGCAAAATGTGCAGCGAACGGGGCGCAGCGCAAATATAGCCAACAAACCATCGATTGAGCGCAACTCAGCTTGCTTGAATTTCACCGAATTGCAGCGCGGGCACTCTCGCCGTATCCAAAGCGGATGCGGCAGCCAATCGGGCCAATTCCGGCTTGTGCCACTCATTCTGCCCATCCATTTCAGCAATGCGCCAATTCATTCTAGAGTGCGCTTGGCCCTGCTGGACTCCAATTCGCATCCAGCCACGAGAGCATAGAACGGATGCTGCCGGTGGCCAGAGCTATGCTGGAATCCGCCGCACCGTAATACAGCTTGATGGAGTCTCCGTCCGCTCCGATGGTCTGTCCGCAGGGAAACACAACATCTTTGACGTCTCCGCCGCGCTCATAGCTGGCCTCCGGCCCGAAGACCCAGGAATCTCCGCGTTGCAGGCAAACATCGGGCCGCTCCAGATCAAAGAGCGCTAAGCCCAAGCGATAAATGCTTCCCGATGCCGTCTGCCGCACTCCGTGATAGATTATCAGCCACCCTTTTGCCGTTTCTATCGGCGGCGAACAAAGTCCGATTTTGTTTGCATCCCACCAACCGCCCCGCCGTGCCTCAAGAATGATTTTATGGCTTCCCCAGTGCTTCAAATCGGGCGAATAGGAGATCCACATATGAGCGCCAAGCGCTGTCATGGGCCTGTGAATCATAGCCCAGCGTCCGCCGATTCTATGCGGCAGAAGCGCTGCGTCCTTATCCTCTGGAGGCATGATGACGCCGAATCGCTTGAAGCTGAGGAAGTCCTTCGTCAACGCCAGCGATACACCGGGGCCTCCCCGCGCAAAGGATGTATACGCCACGGCGTATTCCTCAAGTTCCGGAACATAGGTAATGCGAGGATCTTCGATACCCCATATCTCTTCTGGATATTGCTTGGGATTGGCCATCAACGTAGGTTGCGTGTCAATTCGCCATCCATCCAAGCCATTTGCGGAGCGCGCGGCGCATAGGTGCGACAAGCCGCTGCGGTCTTCAACGCGGCAAAGCAGCAGCGTTTCGCCGCTGGGCAGCAGCACCGCCCCCGCATTGAATACGCTGTTGATCGGATACGGCCAGTTTTCGCGGCTTAGAAGCGGATTGCCGGAATAGCGCGTAAACAGGGGATGATCGGCACATGCCCCTGATGTTTGCCGCCCCTGAACGATCGACTCCGGCGATTCATTCGGCGAGTTAGTTGGATTCAATAGAGAACACTCATTTCATGATGCAATTCGTCAACGCCTGCAACTTTGGCCGCCTGCATTTCGAGCAGGGCCATAAGAAACGAGAGCGTAGATTCAGCTCCCTGGTTTTCGTTCACGCGATCCGGATGAAGACCGTCCCGGCATCCGCCTGTCAAGACATCATACAGCGGAACTTGCAGATCGTTCCTGCCGAGAAACCAGCCAAAGACTCTTCTGGCTTCCTCAAGCCATTGGCTTTCTTCCGTCAACCTGTATACCTCAAGGCAGGCGGAAACGGTGGCGCAGGCCTCTACCGGCTGCTGATCGAAGCGCGCCTTCTCATTTCCTTCGATAAAGAATCCGTTGGATCCGATGGGCACGAAGATCTCCTTATCGTCGCGGTGCTGTTCGGCAACAAGCCACTTAAGAGAATCCATCCCAGCTTCGATCATTCTCTGGTTGCCGCTCCGCCATCCCGCCAGGATAAGTGCCTGTGACAGTCTCGCATTCGAGTAGGAAAGGCTCTTCTCAAACCATCTCCATGTCGAGGAGTGACTGCGTTCATAGATATCAAGAAGCCGATTGGCAAGCGCATTGCGAGCGCCCTGGACAGCCCGGTCTCCTGGGAACCAGTCCAAATAAGCTTGCATGCCCAGGATGCAAAACGCCCAGGCACGCGGACTGGTGAACGTCAGTGTCGCGGGGACCGCGGCTTCGAAGAGTCTCCCGGCCGCTCCTCTCAATCCCGCATTTTGCGAAACCCCTAGCACCTTCCCCAGGGACCACAAGGCACGGCCATGACTGTCATCCGACCCAACGCCTTCAAGCCATCTGCGGTCATACCCGAGAAAGTTTTTAAACCTGCCGGAATTGGAGTCAAAAGCAAGCCATAGAAAGGAAAGATAGCGATGGGATAGGTCTGGATACTCTTGCCGGCTCACATGCTCGGGATTATCTTCAAGAAGAACTGAGACAATGAGCGCGCGCGCGTTGTCGTCGGTGGTATAGCCCTCGCGCGTGTTGGGCACAGAGAAGATGGCGTGTTGCAAGATCCCCGTGTCGTCTGTCAGCCTTAACATGTGATCCGTATTCAAAGCCGGCAGGCAGCCGGCAACATTCGCTGCGACATCGTCTTTCTGTGCTGCCCTGGGCTGCAAGGTGCGCTCGAATCGTGCGCGCTGGAAACTCGCCATATACTTTCGCGCCGTCTTGGACCATATTGTTTCGCGTGAATGGAGGTAGGCCCGCTTCCGCATGGCGTGCCGTTCTCCATCGTTATCGAGGAGCCGAAGCACTGCTTCTGCAATAGCATCGGGATTCTCGAAAGGTACGATTACGCCCCGCTTATCCGCCAGCAGCTCCTTCGCGTGCCAATACGGCGTTGAAATAATCGCCTTCCCGGCTCCCAGCGCAATTGCGAGAGTTCCGGAGACGATCTGCGCCTCCTGCCTGTAGGGCGTGATGTAAATGTCCGCGGCGCCCACGTGTTCCACAAGTTCTTCCGCACTCACAAAACGATTGACGAAGATCAAGTTCGATGAAACTCCAAGCCGCTCTCCCAGTGCCCGCAATTCTTCACGGTAGCGCTCGCCCTCGCGCCGTCGAATATGCGGGTGCGTCACTCCGGAGACGATGTACACCACATTTGGGTGCCTTGCCAAAATCGCCGGCAGCGCTCGAATCACGTTCTCAATTCCTTTGTTCGGCGACAGCAAGCCGAATGTCAACAGCACGGATTTACCTTCGGTGCCGAAGCGGTCTTTGAAATAATTTGGATCCATGAACTGGAAATCGGGCACGCCGTGCGGAATGATGTCGATCTTTCCGCTCGGAACCGCATATACTTCTCGCAGAAGTTCAGCCGCCAATTCGCTCATCACGACCAGACGGTCTGAAAGCTTGGCTATCTCTTCGAGCACCATACGTTGATTTGTGTCCGGCTCGCGCAGAACCGTATGCAGCGTGGTTACGAGAGGCATCTTCAACTTGCGAAGCAAAGTCAGTATGTGGCGGCCCGCGCTGCCGCCGTAGATGCCATATTCATGCTGCAGGCAGACTAGATCGTTACCATTGAAGTTGAGAAAATCGGCGGCGCGCTCGTAGGAAGAAAGATCTTCCTGGGCAATCTCCAAGCGCACCTGCTCTGGATAGTCGTAGCTCGCATCGAGATCGTTGACCGGTATCGCAAACAGGCGTCCCTCTCCGTATTCGGCCGCGAGCGCGCTGCACAGGTCCGTCGTGAATGTGGCAATGCCGCATTCGCGCGGCAGATAGTTGCCGACAAATGCAATGCGAGTTGGCAAAGGCAGTCTGCATACCTTCGTTCCAATATGCGAACCTCCTTCGGGAGAAAGATCTACGGTATTCTTCTCGGGTTGCATCGGATTGGAAAGCGGCATTTTGTCCCTCCTTCAAATTCAAATCCGGCCAAGAACCAGGAGAATGACAATAACCAAGAGGACGAGCCCCACTCTGCCGCTCGGATAATATCTCCAACTCCGGCTATGCGGCCAACGCGGCAAGGCGCCCATTAGCGCAAAGGCCGGAATCACCATCAATATAGCCCCATGCATCTTCACTCTTCGCTTTCCCGCTCGCAAACAGGATCGCGGAAAACGCGCCGCGGCCTCGAAAAGAGGCCGCGGCGATTTGACGGCCCGGTTAGCGCAAGCTGCCCGTCGTCACCGTTGCCGGACTTCCAATTGCGTCGCCGGAGACAACCAGTTCGACTCTGCGGTTCTCCTGCCTGCCCGCCGCATTGTCGTTCGAGGCCACCGGCAGCGTGTTTCCATAGCCCTTGGCGCTCACTGAGTTTGCCGTTACGCCCTGCCCGACAAGGTAATCGCGGACGGCGCCTGCGCGATTCTCAGACAGCGTCTGATTCATGTCGTCGCCGCCGACATTGTCCGTGTAGCCGCCTACTTCAATATTGAGTCCAGGGTAAGCGATGAGAATTCCAGCAACCTTCGCCAGTTTCTCCCGCGCACCGGGCTTCAACGTGTAATGTCCCGTGTCAAACAATACATCTGACATGCTGACGATGAGCCCGCGCGCACTATCACGCGTCTCCAGGATCAGGTTGAGCTGTTCTGACAACTGCGCGCGCATTGCCGCCTTGTCGCTGACCGCCTGGTGTTCGCCCTCCTGCGCCTGCCGCGCAACAGCGCGGGATTGTTCCGCGTCGGCCTGAGCCGCGGAGACCGCGGTTGCCGAAGCTGCCTGATTCGCTGCCATCTCAGCCTGCGCTTTAGTCGCGTCAGCCTGCGCCTTGGCCGCGTCAGCTTGCGCGATTGCGGCATTCGACTGAGCTTGCTCTTTTAGGCGGGTAGCATCGCCGGTTTGAGCCTGCGAGCTTGCCAGTGCGTCGCTCGATGCCTGGCGATCGTTGGCCTGGCGCTCCTCATCGATTTTCTTCACCGCGATCTCTCTCGCGTCTTCCGCAGTTTGCACGGTCTCTCGCGAGACTGCAATGAGCGGCTTGTCGTTCGTGTTATGGTTGGTGGCGTACCCGTTGGCTTTGTTCATCAATTCCGTGGCGTGGACGTAGCTCGCGCTGGCATACGTTTCCGCTCCCTCGGATCGAGCGATCCGCAACGCATTCCGCGCTTCGTAAAATTCCAGAGGAAGGCCGGCGCTCAAAACGACCGGGTCGAACTTGTAGCCAGTGGGAATGTAACCGCCGCGCTCCATCAGCTCATACTTTGCATTCACCGCTTCGCTCGTCCCTTTCGTGTCCGCGCGAACAACATTCTCGAGGACAACTACATCACTGGGCTGCCGGACAGCATAGTAAGGCTCCGCGGTGACGATCAGAGCGAATGCCTGAAGATCGGTAGTTGCAGTTAGCTTGCTTCGGTCGTTGCCCCCTACAAGCACTTCTCCCAGGTTCACTGCCCGGCCCTCGGGTGAGATCGCCCACAGGACATAGGTGAGATACTCGCCGCCATAGGTTGTAGGGCTTTGCAGGTTTCCGAATGTTGCTTCGACTTCCATGGTGCCGCGCTTGCTTCGCACCTTGGCTTTGCCGTCGGCAGTAGGCAGCAAGGCCGTGCCGGCAAAGTCGACATCCGAAGCCCCGCTGCGATGCTGATAGTTGACCGCTTCGATCGAGCGATTGATCACGATGACGCGGTAGGTGGACGCAGGGCCGGCTGGTACGAGGACCGTCGTCGCTTGCGGGTTGGCTTGCGCAAACGCGCCCAGGCTGAGAGCGCTTCCAATTGCGAGCATTAGTATGCGTTTCAAGATTCCTCCTGCTGGCGGTGTTCCGCCATATTACGTTGAACTTGCGTTTCGTTGGCCGGCCTAGACTTTTCAGCTTCGGAAGTATGATCTCTCAATGTCCGACGCGGAACTGGGAGATGTAACCAAAGAGCCCGAATTGCCCCATGAGCCATAGGACTACGACAATCACGACCATGCCGTTCAGTATCCCCTTGATTTGACCCTGCATGGGGATATAGCTATTCACGAGCCATAACAACAGGCCCACTACGACAAGCGTGATTAGGACAGTGACAAGCCGGGGCCCGGCGCCTAACTGGGCGAGGTAACTGAGCAGCACAATTTTGTATAAGCTCATGATCCACAGGATCAAGGCAATCACTACCACGCCGTTCAGTATCCCCTTGATCTGACTCTGCATCGGAACGAACCGGTTCACGAGCCCCAACAACAGACCCACTACGGCAAGCGTAATGACAAATTGGTAAAGCGGCATTTTATCTTCTCCGTTTCTCCGTCCGGGGTTGACCGGAATTCGCGTGATCCCGGTCAATTCCGGGCAAGGCGTGGCTGAGGCTCTTGGCGATTTGACCGCTTCTCCGCCGCGAGTGGCCATGCGGGAGAAATGTCAACTGCACTGACTCCGCTCAGGAACCAAGAGGAAGAAGAGAGCGAGATCTCTTCTCCAAATCCATTTTTCCAAAGGGATGAGCAAATTGCTGAGCTACAGTGCACAGGTGAAAGGATGGATAGACGGTAATTGACGACAGTTGCATCTGCATATATGCTTCGGTCGGGCCGGCTTCTGACCCTGCCGGAAGGTTATCCTGCAAATCAAAGCGGGCAGCTCCGATGCGGCTGCCACAATGGAGACTCCCTCTATAGCTGCGGCCGGGCGGCTCCGAAGATCACTGCCACTTTAACGATACCCAACAGATCATGCAGCAGCGCCGAACATTCCGAATCGAGGGAAGATTTACTCGGTGCAAGCGTTCCGTCCAGATCAAACACGATGAGCTTCTTCATCATTCTCCAACGCTAAGATTTGAGACATTGGACGGGCGCCGCTATCTCCCGGCAGTTGCCGGCAACGCCTGCCGCGATTGGCCGCGCGGAACCCACGCCAGGTCTCCACTCAGAGCGTAAATGGAGAGCGCTGCAAACATGAAGACTGCGCCTACCCAAAAGCGCCAGTCGCGATGCATGCGCCTCCAATAAGGCCCAGAATTCGGCTCGCCTCTGTCGCTGCTGTTACCTTCATGATTGTGCTTGTTTCCGGTCATTTCCTCTCCATTGCCGCGAAATTCCAGCTACTGTGTTCCAGCGTTTTGCTTTCACCCATCGGGTCACGAATCATGGTTAGCGAGTGGCCGACGCAGAGACTTGCGCCGACGGGGCGGATTCCGCGATGGGCAACCCGGCGGCAGGAGGTAGCTTATCCAGCGGCATTGCAGTGCCTGCCGGGAAGATGAGGATCTGAATTGAACCCCAATCGGCGTCCAGGTTCGATCCGGTCTGCTTACCCATGCCCAATGTCTTAAGCTGGCTGTCGTCAAATCCAAAGTTCTCTACCAGGTATTCGCGCACAACCATGGCCCTGGCCTCTGTGAGTACCAATTCCTTTTGCGTGTCGCCTTCCATGCCTGATGAAACGACCACGACAGCGAATCCGAATTGATTCTGCGCCAGAAACTCGCCGCCGGCATTGAGAGACTTCTGGTTCTTCAGCTTGGCTGAATCGCGGCTGTCGAAGAGCTGATTGGCAGCATAGGTAAACGTCTTCAGCGGCGCATCCGGCGGCAGCCTGCCAATCTTATTCGCTATCAGGCTGTTGGAGTCCTCATATCCACGCTTCTTGAAGTACCCGCTCAGAAGGAAGTTATGTTTCAGCGCTTCCATATTCTCCTGGAAGTCAGTGACTCCGGCCTGCGCCTGGAGCATGGTTGCATGAAGCGTAGTCGTAGTCAGTTCCAGGTTTTCATACAGTTGCTTGTCGTTCACCAACGCTCCCACGGTTCCCTGGCCCGAATCGATCTTGGCGCTTACCGAGTTCAGATGTGCTGTCGCCAAGGATGCATTGTTGATGGCCTGCTGGCTGCTATCCAGAATGTCGCTCGTCTTCTTGAACAGATCCGAGATTTCGAGCGGCGGTTCACTCTGGATGATCTCGCCATCCTTTACCTCGGCTTGCCCGGCAGAACCAAACGAAATGGCCACGAACTGGTTGCCCAGCACTCCCTCGGTTTCGATCGAAGCCACCGAGTCCTGCTTGATGACTTCGTGCGTCGATTGATCGAGGTCCATAAGTACCATGACTTGCTCGCCGGGCTTGTGGGGTAGTGCAATACTGTGCACAGTTCCGCTGTGAACCCCGCCCACTTGCACATCGGCTCCGGCAGCCAGGCCCGCCACATTGTCGAATTGCGCCTTCAGTTGGTAGGTGGAGCGAAACAGATACTCCTTGCTCCCGATGACGAAGACTCCGGCGGCAAGAACCGCCAGCGTCAAAACAATGAATGTTCCCAGCCGCGCTACTCTCGACATAGTTCCTCCTATGACTGCTTCAGGAATTGCATAACAAATCCGATCTCGCTCTGTTGAAGGTCCTCGAACTTTCCCTCAATTACGACATTGCCCTGATCCAGCAAGGCCAAACGGTTGGAAATCGTCCTGGCGCTGTGCAGATCGTGAGTTACTACGATAGATGCCATCCGATGCTCACGCTGAAGTTTGAGAATCAAGTCATCGATTTCCCCGGAACTGATGGGGTCGAGACCGGCGGTGGGTTCGTCGAGAAGCAGAATCTCGGGCTCCAGCGCGAGCGCTCGCGCCAGGCCCACGCGCTTTTGCATCCCACCCGAGATATCGGATGGCATCTTGCCGAGGCTGTCTTCCATTCCCACCTCAAGTAGCAACTGTCTCACCCGCTCGCCGCGCTCCGAACCGGACATATCTTTACGGTGATGCACAAAGGGAAACGCGACATTCTCAGCGACGGTTAACGAATCATAAAGAGCCGCATGCTGAAACAGGAAACCCATCTTCTTCCTGATCGCGCCCATTCGGTCAAGAGGCAATCCGACGATCTCCTGGTTATGGATGCGAATCGATCCAGAGTCGGGCGTTTCAAGGCCAATGATTAGCCGTAGCAGAACACTCTTTCCTGTTCCGCTGCGTCCCAGAACGGCCAGGGTTTCACCCTGGTTTACGCTCAAACTAATCCCGTTCAGAACCTTGTGGCTCCCGAATGTCTTGTGCAGATCTTCGATGGCAACAACTGACGCACGGGCGTCTTGCTCAGGTTCGGAATCCTTTATCGCAATGTCATAGGCAGCGGCCATATTTGTCTTTCGAGTCTTCGACCCGCGGTTAAGGGAAGAAGACGAGAATGAATTTCACGAGCACGACGTCGGCCAGAATCAGGAAAAGCGAGCCCAGCACCACGGAGTTTGTCGCCGCGCGGCCCACGCCCTCGGCGCCTCCGCGCGTGCGCATCCCCTGAAAGCACGCGATAAGCCCGATAATTAGGCCATAGACTGCGGTCTTGAAGGTGGGAGGCAAGAATGCGTTGAAGGTTGCGCCATGAAAGCCGGCTTGGATGAACTGGTGGAAGGAAAGCGGCTCTACCAGAGTCTGTGCAAACCACCCCGTCAGCAATCCGCATGCATCGGCGGCAAGGGTGAGCAGCGGCAGCATCAGAATGCAAGCCAGGATTCGAGTCGCCGCTAGGAGCCTGTACGGATTGATCGCCGATGCCTCAATGGCGTCGATCTGTTCTGTCACCTTCATCGAAGCCAGCTCCGCGCCAATGCCTGCGCCCACGCGGCCACAGACAATGAGCCCGGTGATGACCGGGCCCATCACCTGAATCACGGAGTAAACAAGAGTAGCTGGAAACATCGATTTGGCGCCGAAGCGACTTAGGCTGTAACGGGCTTCCAACGAGATCACGACGCCAATTGCGGCGCCCGCCAATGCCACCAGAGGAAAAGACTTCGATCCCACCTCGTCGAGCTGGCGAATCAATTCGCGCCATTCGTACGGCGGCGTAACCGCAGCCTTGAGCACTTGCCAGAAAAAGATTCCAAGGCTTCCGAACCACTCGAAGAAGCCAGTTATGATGCCCGTGACGGAGCTGGAAACGAAGGACAAGGGTATCTTCGTCCGTTCCTGCGGCGGCGGGCTGATGCCCGCGACGGTAGTGAATCCGCTATTGCTCAATGATTGGGACCATGGCTTTCTGAAATGCACGGTTCTGCCAAAAACAAGTGTTGGCGTTAACTGCGCGCCTAAAGATATTGACAGAATCGAACTGTCTAAGAATGGTCATATTTGCTCGCAGGCGCAGTTCGTCTTCTCGTAGACCGTAGCGCCGGGCACCGAACCTATTGGCGAGCACCATCCCCTTCCACTGGCCCCCAGTTGCATGGTCCTGGCGCCTTCACGATCGGGAAAGACCTTTCTTGCCTGGTTTTCAGACTCCTTCCCATTTCTGTGCCTGCGTTCGAAAGAATGGAAGAATGAAGAATGTTGAGATGAGCAAAACGGCACAGACATCGGCCTGAATCAAACGCGATCATAAAAACTGCCTGGGTGCAACCGCTTTCAGGCGCGGGGCAAAATGCCCCTGATCTGACGCCGACTCTGCTTAAGGCCGCTCGGACCTGCGTTTTCAATGCCTGGATGCGAGTTGGGTCCAGATTTTCGTCTCTGATCTCTTTATTTGCGGTCTTTGACGGATTCGCCACAATAACCAGTCATTTCCAATCCCAGGTGGCTTTTGCTGGGCTTTCATCCACCACACCGGGCAAACTGTTTGGAGCGGGACCAAATTGTGAAGAACAAACTCACCCAAAGTGAATTCGACTGCCCCACCTTTCTTGCCAACGCGGGGCTTGGCCGTAAGATCGTTGAGTTGAAGCCAAAGGAGACCTTCTTCTCCCAGGGGGATCAGGCCAACACCGTCTTCTATCTCCAGGCAGGCCGGGCAAGACTCACTGTCGTCTCACAGAATGGCAAGGAGGCAACAATTACGCTCCTTTCTGCTGGCGACTTCGTTGGAGAGGAGTCGCTTGCGTCCGTTCCTGGATTGCGGCTGGCGACGGCCTCGGCTGTCAACTCGTGCGTAGCGCTCAAGATCACCAGGGATGAGATGATCCGCGTGATGCATGAAGAACCTCGATTCGCGGACTTCTTTCTGAAATTCATGCTGGCCCGAAGCATGAGAACTCAGGCGGATCTTGTCGATCAGCTCTTCAATTCCAGCGAGAAGCGCCTGGCGAGGATTCTTCTCATCATGGCGGAATTTGGCAAGCCGGGTGAACGGGTGACCTTCATCCCTCCCATTTCACAGGAAACATTGGCGGATATGATCGGGACGACACGGTCGCGGGTGAGCTTCTTCATGAATCGCTTCCGGACCCTTGGCTATATCAATTACAACGGCCGCATCCAAGTGAATAAGTCCCTGCTCAATGTGGTTCTTCTCGACCAGTTGCCGGAGCACAACTCGGAAAAGCCGCTCCTGCCCGTCATCAAGACTATGCTGAAGCCCGTCATTCCCCCGGTCGAAACAGTCAAGCGCAAACCTGCGCCTGCAACGGGGGATTGAGAAAGGACAGCCTGATTCCATGCGCAATGTGGCTCGTTCGTTCCGGGGAGTGAACGAAGGGAAGAATCGATAGAATGGCGGATCGAGTAACCAGCAGCTATTGCCTGTGCGCATGAACAACAAATCGCTCCGGAGCTGCGCCGATATAGTGAAATGGATAGCAGGTCACGAGAGTTAGAGCGGATTCGTTCGAGTTTGCCACGATGCCGCCGTCGCCAGGATCTGTGATCTGGATCCAATCTACCTCGTAGCTGGAGATCCCAGATGCGGTCTGAAGGCGAATCTCGTCATTCGCGCGAATGTCTTTTAAGACTCTAAAGTAGGTGTCCCGGTGGCCGGCGATCCCTATGTTTCCCGCTTCCCCTGGCAGCGCGGTTCCTTCGATATGCCCAACTCCGAGCAGCAAAGTCTTCGAAGTGGTCCCCTGCAATACTACGACGGAAAACCCAAGCCTGGGGATTTCCATCTTTCCCAGAGTATCTCCTTCTTTCACGGTGGGCTTGGACCGGCTCACCGCATGTTGCTCATCCGCGTGCATCTGTTGCTCCAGCACATGGCTTGCGGCGTCCTGGTAGAGCCGTGCATTGAGCAAGGTAAGCGCAACGTAAGAGATCGCAAGGATGCCAGTAATCAGGAAGAGCCTTCGCGTCCAGCGCAAGAACCGGCGGGCATGGTCTGCGAACCGTTCACGCTGAGTTGTGCCTGTCATGGTAGATTCCCCTCGCGTATGGCGGGCGCTAAGGACAGGGAGTATCCAGTTCGGGTGCGCACCGATAAGCGCCCATGCCCCGGCGCGCTGGCCCTGACATCCAGAACCCGGTACCCGTCATCTCGTTTTGAAATCGTGGGGACATAAGCCAGCGTGTATTGATTGCGAATATCGCGTGCAATCTTTTCGCAGATTGAGGGTATCTCTTTTGATGAGCCCGGAAAGAATGCTTGCCCGCCGGTTTCTTTTGCAAATCGTTTGAGCACGCCTGGGTTCTGATCGAGGTCCTGCTCATCAAAGATGCCGATGGTGTATAGGATTGCGGAGGATTTCTTGGCCATTTCGATAACCTCGGCCAGCGTGTGCTTGCTCGCATTGTCGCCGCCGTCGCTGATCAGGATGAGCACCTTCTTCTCGCAACTGCCCTGCTTGAGATGATCGAGGGCCGTCGAAATCGCATCGTAGAGAGCGGTCTCCCCGATGGTCCTGATTGAAGAAAGAGCGAGCTGCAACTGATCCCGCCGGTCGGTGAACGGGATTCCCGCCGGCAGGCCATAAGAGACATGTTCATTGAAGTTGACTACAAATATCTGGTCCCGCGGATTGCTTGAGCGGGCGAACGACAAGGCCGCCGCAATCACGTCCGCGCGCTTCGAGCCCATGCTTCCGCTGTTATCGATAACCAAACCAACCGTTACCGGCAGATCTTCATGGCTGAAATCTTTAATCTGCTGAAGAACGCGATCCTCGTAAACCTGAAAATCGTCTTTATTGAGACCGGAAACAAGCGCGTTGTCGTGGTCCAGAACGGTCGCGCTCAGGATAACCAGATTTGCGTTCACTCTGAGCATGTAGTCGCCGCCGAGGCTCTTTTGCGCGGAAGAGGAATCCTGAGACCAGACAAGCCCAGGAGAAACAAGCGAAATAGCCAGAGCAATCGGAAACAGAAGCGATAAGTTGCGTGTCCATGCGATGCGTCCTTCTGTCCAACGATACTTCCCGGCATACAAGCCTGTTCCGCGCTTGAAGGATCTCCCCAACGCAATCTTATCCGTCATCTGTCTTGTCCTTTGAGGCAGCCTGATGTTTTCCTGCGGCAAATCCGAGTTGGCGCGCCAGCA
Organism: Occallatibacter sp.; assembly: GCA_049522975.1. Taxonomy (GTDB): domain Bacteria; phylum Acidobacteriota; class Terriglobia; order Terriglobales; family Acidobacteriaceae; genus Telmatobacter. The sequence goes on from JBEKNI010000039.1 coordinate 24,762, forward strand.
AAGAAGAGGCGATACTCGCGCACCGCCTCATCCCTGAATGATCCCGGCCAACTCGAATGGCCGGGAGGTTCGCTTGAAGCTACGGTGTCTCTGGATTAGGCGAACTTCTTGAGAAGGCCGGAAACCAAAAAGCCGGCGCCCAATAACATCATTCCGGACAATCCGATGAAGCCAAGATTGCTGGCGGTTTTCGGTAGAGATGCGACGAGCACGGGTGCTGGCGCGGGCGCCGCATCGGCGGCGACAGGCGCTTCGACAACCGGGGCTGCTGCAACTGTTTCTCCGCTCGGAGTAACTGCCTCAATCGGCGCTGCTGTCAGAACCTCGATGGGGGCGGCTGCCAAGACGACAGGAGTCGAAAGGACGGTCTCATTTGTCTCCTTGGCTAACTGGATGGCCTTGGGCCTTTCATAGACAAACTCGTCGCCGGTTGCGCGGTTCGGATAGTACCATGTTCTGAGAGCTTCGGGCTCTCCGGCAGGCCGTTCCCGAAAGGTGATAACCGTCTCGCTGGTTATCTTCACCCGAGTGCGTGGAATTGCGAGGATGGTGGTGAAGACATGGGTTTCGTCCTGGTTGAAGATCTGGACAATGTGACGGTCCGAGAGTGAATCCGTGACCTTGAAAACATAAGTTCCCGCCGGTAAAATCTGGGCGCCGGAGCCAGGAACTTCGACTGGTCCGCTGAAGGTGATGACAGTTTTTCTGTTCCAATCGCCGGCGTTTGCTTTCGGTGCGGCGAGTACACAGAGCACGGTAAGGCAGAGTCCTGTTCCTAATCCTTTGAGCAGTGTCATTGTTTCTCCATTACTTCCTCCGACTCACTGGCACGGCGGTTGCAATGCGGACTCTCTATGTTGTCGGGTTCACAAGAGTTCGCACGCCGGAGACTCCGGCAGCCTTCGATCCGTGGCGTGTACTAAGTGTCAGTATTGCCCATCGGTCATTCAATAGCTGGCCAAAATTGACCTGATGCGAAGAAGGAAAAGAGGCGCGATTGGATATTTCCTGGTGCATCTTTTTGCTCAGACTCCGGCGAATCCAGCGCCTAGAGTAAGAAATGTAAGGGTAGATAGATGCCGGCCCCGGCAAAGTTATGGGCATTCATGAACGGACTGAACCCCTTATGGTAGCTGCTGTTGCTGGACTATTCTTTACGGCTGCACACAGCGTCCAACGCAGTTTCAGCCAACGCAGAGACCTTAAGGGGGTCACCTATGCGCGGACTCAGAACTTTACTCGGCACTACAGCATTGCTAGCATTGCTCGCGGGCCTGGCCCTTGCGCCAGCGGCTCACGCGCAGCTTGTCGTCGACATCGGCGTTCAACCGGTTTGTTCCTATGGCTATTACGGCTACGCACCCTACGCCTGCGCGCCCATGGGCTATTACGGACCCGGTTACTTCTACAACGGCATCTTCCTGGGCATGGGGCCCTGGGGCGGCTGGGGTTATAGCCACGGCTGGGGCGGGCATCGCTTCAGCGGTGAAGGCGGGGGAAGCTACCACGGCGGGCCTGGCCGCGCGTCCTATCACGAAAACGGTGGAAGGGAAGCTCGCGGCGGTGGTGGTAGCTATCGCTCCAGCCCAGCCTCACATGCCGGAGGAGCGCGTCCCGGAGCGGGTCGCGCGGCGCCTGCCCGCGCCAGCACATCGCGTCCCGCATCCCACGCGGCAGCCTCACATGCCAGCGCACCGCATGCCTCGGCTCCGCGCGGCGGTGGCGGCGGACATGAAGGCGGCGAACATAAGTAAACCATGGCTGCTCAATCGGGCGGCGGATGTTACAAGAAGCGGCGGAGCTTGACAGCTCCGCCGCTTTGCGTTTCCGAGGTCAACACGTGCGCTCGCGGCGAATGAGAATTTCTGTTCTTTCATCAGTGGAACCTGCGTATGTCGCCCTTTCCTGAGCAAATAAATGCGCGGAGATTCTCCTCTTTATCCGCGCCGGCAGGTCGCTCAGGCACTTAGGAGCTGGCTTGCTGTGTCCTTCTCGAATGTCTGGACGGGAAATCTCAGGTGAGCAGCTTGCGCATGATTGGCGCGAGCTTGCGCGAAGGAGCGCATATAAGACTGAGCAACCCGTTTCCAGACCATCTGGCGCCCATGGGAGTAGGCTCGCTTGCGCATTGTCTGCCGCGCCGCATCGTTCTCGAACAGTTCAATTGCCGCGGCCGCAATAGCTTCCGGATCCTCGAACGGGACCAGCGCTCCGCGTCCATCGTCCAGTAGTTCGGCCGCGTGCCAGTACGGAGTCGAAATGATCGCCTTCCCGGCGCCCAAGGCATACGCGAGGGTCCCCGATACAGCCTGCGCTTCGTCGCGATAGGGTGTGATGTAAATGTCGGCCGCTCCAACCAGCGAAGCCATTTCCTGGGGGCTGACGAACCGGTTGTGGAAGATCACCTCTGCCTCAACTCCCAGTTCCCTTGCTAATGCCTGCAACTGATCCCGATATCGATCCCCCTCACGAGCCCTGACATGCGGGTGAGTCGCGCCTGCGATCACGTAGACCACGTTTCTGTTCCGGGCGAGGATGCGCGGCAGGGCTTGAATCACGTTCTCGAATCCTTTGTTGGAAGACAAGAGGCCGAAAGTAAGCAATACGGTCTTTCCTCCGATTGAGAGAGATTCCTTATAGGTATCCGGCTCCACAAAAGGCAAATCGGGAATGCCGTGCGGAATCCGGTCGATCTTTTCGCGTGAAACTCCAAATACATCCTGGAGAACGCGAGAAGAGTACTCGTTCATCACAATAAGACGATCGGAGCGTTCGGCGATCTCGTGCATGACGCGGCGTTGGTCGAGATCCGGCCGGCGAAGAACAGTATGGAGCGTTGTTACGACCGGCATTGTAAGTCGCTGCAGCAATTGAAGGACATAGCTGCCGGCACTTCCCCCGAAAATCCCGTACTCGTGCTGCAGGCACACTAAATCGACATTGCTCGCATTGAGAGAATTGGCGGTTGCCCGATACGACGATATGTCGGATTCGGCGATCTCGAAACGCACCCGGGCAGGATATGCGTACGACGATTCGGGATCGTTGACGGCGGTTACCGACAATCCAGCAGCTCCGTACTCGGCAGCGATCGCATCGCACAAATCGGCTGTGAAGGTTGCAATTCCGCACTGTCGAGGAAGATGGTTCCCAACCAGCGCTACCCGAAATGGAAGTGAGCGGCATGGTATCGGTTGGAGCGAGGATGCCCGCGCTTTCCCTAAGCTCGGATGCCACAATTCGCGCCGCATCGAAGTGTACGGCTGCGGATTCACGGAGACATTGGATGCGGACATTGCAGGCTCCTCACTACAACAATGCGAGCGCCGATGGGCGCGGAGTCGATCTTGCAAATGAATGTCAGTGGCCAATCGCCCGAACCGCCGCCTATGGTTCACTCGTGACGAAGGCCGGAGAAAACAGTGCGGTGCCGATACCCGCCATCGGCTTGCGAAATGGACTGACGAAGCAATGGGACGACCCCGTCTCCGATCTTTCTTTTCCTATTGTTGCGATCAGGTAAAAGCAGTGCATCAACGCGAAGCACCCGGCAGCGGACACAAACAAATCCTTCATCAGCAATCCGAGTTTCAGAATGTGGCCGGCAAAAAGATTCATCATTGCCTGACTCTACTCCAGCCAAATTGGGATGGATGTGCATTTTTGCACGCTGAGAAGAGGTTTAGGCGGATCGGGTTATGAAGCGCGCTTTCGATGCGGCGGCAGAGAAGGAGAGGTGCTGCATTCCTGGGGATGTAGCCGTTTGATCTGGCATCGCGGCCGCCGCTTTGGTGTGAGCGCCTGCAAGCAATTATGAAGAGGAGCCAAAGCGAAGTGTGCACTATTGAGCAGCCAGCGTCCCGCGGACCGCGTCAACTTGTTCTCAGCTTGCTGAAGAAGGGTTCGGAAGTTTGAGCCTGTTTCATTCTGAGGTGAATGAGATGGAAGATCCTCGGTGCAGAATGGTGGCGATTAGGATCGACGACCCTCGCTGCGGGAGCCTGCTTACTGGCGTGGCGATTGAAGCGGAGGATCCGCGGTACGAGAGCCTGCGCTCTCGCGCGGTGATTGAAATCGACGACCCTCGGTGCAAGAGCGTGACGATTCAGGTGGACGACCCCCGGTGCGCAAGCCTGCGCGTTTGGTGATTGAAACTTCAATTGGGCCTGCGGCGATCCGCACGCGCTTCAATGAACTCGTTGGGTTGAAGAATACGATGCAATCAAATCGGTAACATGATTCGGGCATTGCAATCCCGAAAGAAGGAAATATCAGATGCTCATCATTCTCATTGTTCTTCTGGTGCTGGTATTCGCCGGAGGCGGAGGATACTACGGCTATAACCGGTGGGGCTCCAGAGGAGGAACAGGCATAGGGCTTGGCACGGTGCTGGTGATTCTTCTGGTGTGCTATGTGCTGGGAGTTTTCAGATAGAACGGTTTGCGGCAAGTTGGGCTCACTGGCGGAAGACTGGCCGCGGGCCGGAAGCCACCGTCCAGGTACGTGTTGCGGGCAAAGAAACCGGTACGCGGAGGGAAGAGATGCGGATCGCGATGAGCAATGCGCTGGCGCTGACGCGTTGGCACGATTCTCGGTTCTTACAGGATTTCAGCGGACGTGATTTTGGCTGGTTGCTGATCGGGGTGTTGCTGGCCGTTGTAGCGATCTGGGCATACTCGCACCGCAGGCGGCGCTGGCTGTAAATATCCCCCGGCAGAGCCGGGGATATCCTCTCCCTTTAGTGGGACTTGGGATAGTCGACTTCATCAGAATCGCAGGCGCTTCTTGGCTTTCACCGTCTCTTCGCTTTTTTCCTTTGTCATTGCTTGTCCTGCCCTGCTACAATCCCATCGAAATCCAATCCAGGCCGACGCGCCGTTTCCCGTGAGGAAAACAGGAGCCGCGCGGTCGAGCAATCTCTTTGAGGAGCCCCCGATGGCAATCGCCGATGACCGCGCCAAGGCTGTAGAACTTGCGCTTGCACAGATCGAAAAACAGTTTGGCAAAGGGTCGATCGTCCGGCTCGGCTCCAAGGAGGCGCTGGTGCCCATCGCCGTCATCTCGACCGGCTCCATCAGCTTTGACGCGGCGCTGGGCGTGGGCGGCATTCCCCGCGGACGCGTCTGCGAGGTCTTCGGTCCCGAATCATCGGGCAAGACGACGATCTGCCTGCAGGTGATCGCCGAGGCGCAGAAAGCCGGGGGCCTGGCCGCCTTTGTTGACGTCGAGCACGCTCTGGATCCCAGCTATGCCAAGAAGCTGGGTGTGGACATCGATAATCTGCTGGTTTCGCAGCCCGACTCTGGCGAACAGGCCCTCGAGATCACAGAAACCCTGGTCCGCACCGGCGCCATTGACGTGCTGGTGGTCGACTCGGTGGCCGCGCTGGTCCCTAAGGCCGAGTTGGACGGCGAGATGGGCGACTCCCACATGGGCCTCCAGGCCCGCCTCATGTCCCAGGCGCTGCGCAAGCTCACCGGTACGGTCTCGAAATCCCGCACCGCGCTGATTTTCATCAATCAAATCCGCGAAAAGATCGGCGTCATGTTCGGCAACCCCGAGACAACCACCGGCGGCCGGGCGCTCAAGTTCTACTCCTCGGTGCGCGTCGACATTCGTCGCATCGCCGCCATCAAGGATGGGGAGACCGTCACCGGCAACCGAACCAAGATCAAGATCGTCAAGAACAAGGTGGCCGCGCCCTTCCGCGAGGCCGAGTTCGACATTATTTACGGCGAGGGCATCAGCCGCGAGGGCGACGTGCTCGACTTGGCCGTGGCCAATAATATCGTCGAGAAGTCCGGCGCATGGTACGCCTACGCCGGCGAGCGCATCGGCCAGGGCCGCGAAAACACCCGCGCCTTCCTCAAGGAGAATAAGGACATCTTCGCCAAGCTGGACGCCGAGTTGCGCAAGAAGCTGGGAATCGGCGGCGTCAAGACCGAAGTCCCCGAAGTCCCCGCCACCGGACATGCCGAAGCCAAGGAAGCCGTCCGCCCGCGCAAAGGCTAGAGAATTCGTATCCTGCGAGAGCCCCGTTCTCAAGGGTCGTGACCGCGGGATTTTGTGTTCGCAGATGCTAAATTCTCTTGAACTTTGGCTCGCGCAGCACATTCAAAACCCGCTTGCGCTCTCCGTTCAACAACCATTCGAAGCATGTGGCAAGCTTATCGGTCCATACACTGTTTGTTGCAAGAGACACTGGTTGAAAAATCTCAATCAGAGAGTTGTCCGCTGATCTGGGGAGCAGCCAATCGGCTACCGTGTACCGAAAACTATTCCATTGGCGTGTTGTTGGTTGCATATTGACGGCAAGAATATCGAAGTCTCCAAATCTATAAGGACGCGTGGAAAGCGATTGCCCTTCAACATCCCCAACTGGGGCCGTTCGCTTTCTTCCAGACCGGGTCTTCTGCACCTCTACGACGAAAAGCTCTTCTAGATATTGCTTCGGGTAGTATCGCTTTGGCTCTCCCGCTTCCAATCGTTGAAGCTTGATCTGAATCTTGACTGAACGACCTCCCTTCACTAACAGCGCATCATAGGGCCAGTCTCCTGGAGGAATCTCCCCAGAACTCCAACCCAACGACTCGACGGCGGGGAGAACATCCGATTCAAACACGGCTTCGGCGATAATACCGCGCACCCCCCGTCTCGTAAGATCAGACGATCTTCGTATTGCGCTCAGAATCGTGTCGGCGGCTACTCCCCAATCATCCTCAAGTGGATGAGGTGTCCTGTATCGAGCGAGATAGAGGGCGAGTGCGAGACGGTCCTCGTCCGAACATTCGTCAATTTTTCTCTTCAACGATTCGAGCGATTCGATCACTTAAGGGCCTTCCTGCGGGTTCTGGTTTAAATGCTTGGACTTCCGAGCGTAGGAGGAGGAGCTTTCCCCCGATCTCTAAGGTTTGCAGTCTGCCTTTCTTGATTAGCCTCGCAATTGCCTGACGAGTGACTCCACGGATGCGGGCAGCTTCCGCTTGTGAAACCCAATCATGCGAATTTGGAAAAACGGTTGACAATGTAAACCCTTTTCTGCTATCGTTTTTTTCAGTGAGGCAGTACCATGATTACAGCCGTGTCCTCCAAACCTCAGCCCGCTCTCTTTTCCGAAGCCGTCCCGGCCTTCGTTGGCCCGAGCACCGAGGTTGACAAACGGATTGACCACCCGTCCTGCCTGATCGAGAAAGCGCCGTATTTTGCCTCGAAATTTGGCGCAGCTTACCTGGGTGATTCGTTGGATCTGCTCCAGAAATTGCCGACCGGCTCCCTAAATCTGGTTGTCACCTCACCGCCGTATGCTCTTCATTTTAAGAAAGAATACGGCAACGAGCACAAAGATTGCTACATCGCGTGGTTTTTGCCGTTTGCAAAGGAGATTCACCGCGTGTTGGCGGAGAATGGCAGCTTCGTGCTGAATATTGGGGGCAGCTACAACAAAGGCACACCAACGCGCTCCATCTACCATTTTAAGTTGCTTATCGCGCTGGTCGAAGAGATTGGTTTTCATTTGGCGCAGGAGTGTTTCTGGTACAGCCCGGCCAAGATGCCGGTGCCGGCTGAATGGGTAACGGTCCGGCGTGTGCGGCTGAGAGATTCCGTCGAGTATGTCTGGTGGCTTTCAAAGACTCCCCACCCTAAGGCTTCAAACCTTAACGTCTTGAAGGAATACAGCGAAGACATGATCCGGCTCAATCGCAACGGGGTGCGCGGCGCTGTACGGCCATCAGGACATGTGATTCGTGGCTCGTTCGATAAGATAGCGGCTGGCGGATCAATCCCCCCAAACGTAGTCGAGGACGTCTTGGAGGACTTGCCGGAGTGCATGATGAAGATGGGCAATAATGCCGCCAACGACACATATACGAGGCGGTGCAAAGAGGAGGGGATTAAGATTCATCCGGCTCGTTTCCCGGCATTGCTCCCCAAGTTCTTCATCAAACTGCTCACCGACCCAGATGATTTGATTCTTGATCCCTTCGCGGGGTCATTGACTGCTGCAGCAGTTGCCGAGGGGCTTGAACGGCGATGGATAGCTGGAGAGGCAGTCGAAGAGTATCTGAAAGCTGGCAGCTTCCGATTTGAACAAAACAAGCAAAACCCGTTCTTGTTTTAGCTAGAGGAGCCACCATCAAACCGCGTGATCAACGCTTTGCCTTAAGAGTGCCAGATTGCACTCCATTTCTTGTCGTCGTCTACGCTCTCGGCGACGAGCAGGCACTCTTGGCGAAGGTTCGTTACAACCGGCTCATCGACATTTTTCTAGGCTTGACGACGTACTCCCTTCAAAATCATCTTCGTACTCATGTAAAGGACATGGGGCAGATCGAGATCGACGAGATTTATGTCGGTCTCAATCGCAATGGCGCTCATTTTGTGATTCCGGTGCAAGCGAAAGGCGGATCGGACAAGCTCTCACCTGTACAAACAGCCCAGGACATCGCGTGTTGTCAAGCAAAATTTCCGGACTTGATTTGCCGACCGGTTTCAGCGCAATTCATGGACGACGACGAGATTGCACTCTTTGAATTGACGGTGGAGACGGGGCGAGTTCTGATCGTAGATGAACGGCACTACCGGCTTGTTCCAAGCGACCAAATCGATTCCGCTACGAAGCGTCTGTATGCCGGCCGCTCATAGGCCGGCGCCCCCGGGTCCGGATTCTCGGACCTGGGATTGTAAATGTCAGGGGCCCGAATCGGGCGTTCCACCCATCAATAAACATTAAAGATTGGGCACTCCATCCTTCATGTTCTTTGCGAAGGGTTGGAGACCACGAACCCGGGGGAATATACGGCGCTTTTCAAGGGGGAAACGCCGGTGCCCTGCCTTGGAAAACGAAGAGAGTGGTATCATCCTCCTATGGCGACGTACCAAATCACGGAGGCCGAGGCATATCGCGACTTCGCTGGCGTGCTGGCCCGTGCGCGCGCCGGGGTTGAGGTGGTCATCAAGGACGCTGCGACTCCTGCCGTTGTGCTGCGCATGGTGGAGGAGCGCCCGCTGCGGCGGCTCTCCGAATCCCTACGTCTGGCCAGAGAGCATGGCTCCACGGTCACGCTCGACGGCGAGTTCGGCCGCGACCTTGAAGCAGTGATCGACAGCCATCCCGAACCGCTCAGAAACCCATGGGACTGATTCTCGATTCCAGCGTCGTGATTGCCGCCGAGCGCCGGGGCGATACCGTCGAAAAGATGATCGAGCAGGTTGTCTCCGCGGCAGGAGATCAGGATGCCGCGCTCTCCTCGGTCGGCCTGACGGAACTGGTACACGGAATCTATCGTGCGCGGACTCCGGCAATGCGCCTTCGCCGCCGGTCCTTCATTGATGAACTGCTGCGCGATCTGACGGTCTATCCTTACACCAGGGCGACCGCATTGTTGGCCGGAAAGATCGATGGCGAGCAACAGGCCCAGGGCGTGACCATCCCATTCGGCGACCTGCTGGTTGGAGCTACGGCGCTGGAACTCGGCTTCCCTGTCCTGACCGCCAATCTCCGCCACTTTCGCCTCATCCCTGGCCTCAAAATCATCCAGCTTTAGTTCGCGGGCGCCCCATCCTTCGCGTTCCCCGCAGGCGCCCATGGTCCGGATTCTCGGACCTGGAATTGAGCGGTCCTTCTCTCCGCACTCACCGCCGCGCGTGGCCGTGGACATAGACAAGCATCCGCAAGAGCAGCAGCAGGATGGCAAAGGCAACGGCGCAGGCCAGGATCAGGCGGCCGGAGCGCGGCCTGGCGGGGCGCGGCTTTGCTTTGCGGGAATGGTTTCGGTGGCTCATGGGCAAGGCAAATGCGAAGCGAGACCATTTTACAGCGGATGCGTGGTATGCGCCGCCTGGATTCACGCAACCCGGCGCAGAGTCATAGGCGCAAGAGTCGCTTTTCTCCCCTGCTGATAGAATAGAAACTGCCGCGCTGTGCGGCGATTTTGGCTATGTTGAGAGCGCCATAAGGGCTTTTTGATCCCTTGCCACAGGCCACTGATCCCTGTACCGTCCGCCAACCGCAGGCCCTAGCGGCCGAACCCGAGAGAAGGAAAATTGCACCTGTGACTCAGACGATACGCAATATCGCCATCATTGCCCATGTGGACCACGGCAAGACGACCCTTGTAGACGCCATGCTGCGGCAGTCGGGAACCTTCCGCGCCAACGAGCAAGTCGCCGACCGGGTGATGGATTCGAACGAGCTGGAGCGGGAGCGCGGCATCACCATCCTGGCCAAGAACACGGCCATTGTCTTTGAGGGCGGCAAGATCAACATTGTGGACACGCCGGGCCACGCCGATTTTGGCGGCGAGGTGGAGCGCGCGCTGGAGATGGTGGACGGTGTAATGTTGCTGGTGGACGCGGCCGAAGGACCGCTGCCGCAGACGCGCTATGTGCTGGCCAAGGCTCTGGAAGCCAAGCTCCTGCCCATCGTCGTCATCAACAAGATCGACCGGCCCGACGCGCGGCCGCAGGAGGTGCTGAACGAGATTTACGATCTCTTCATCGACCTGGATGCGGACGAGTCGCAACTGGATTTTCCGGTGCTCTACGCGGTGGCCAAAGCGGGCACGGCGACGCTCGATCTGGCCAACCCCGGAGTGAATTTGCAGCCGCTCTTCGAGAGCATCGTCTCGACGATTCCGCCGGCCACCGGCGACGCCGGCGGCACGTTGCAGATTCTAGTCACCAATCTCGATTACTCGGATTACTTCGGCCGCATTGCCATCTGCCGCGTCTTTCAGGGCACGCTGCACGCGGGCGACGACGTGACGATTTCAAAGCGCGACGGCTCGCTGATGAAGACTCGCATAACCAAGTTATTTACCTTCAGCGGCCTCAAGCGCATCGAGACCACCGAAACCACGATGGGCGATATTGTGGCCGTGGCCGGCGTCGAAGGCATTACGATTGGCGAGACCATCACCAGCGTCGAGAACCCGTCGCCGCTGCCGCTGATCGTCATCGACGAGCCGACGATTGCGATTCAATTCAGCGTGAATACTTCGCCCTTTGCCGGGCGCGAGGGCAACTACGTCACCAGCCGCAATCTGCGCGAGCGTCTGGAAAAAGAGTTACTGACCAACGTGAGCATTCGCGTGGAAGAGACCGGCTCGCCGGATAGCTTCAAGGTGCTGGGCCGCGGCGAATTGCAACTGGCAATTCTCATCGAGATGATGCGCCGCGAGAGCTTCGAGCTGATGGCCGGCCGCCCGGAGATCGTCACCAAGACGGTGGACGGCGTGAAGATGGAGCCGGTGGAGCATCTTACTATCGACGTGCCGGAAGGGTACACGGGCACGGTGATCGAGAAGCTGGGCCCGCGCAAGGGCGAGATGACCAAGATGCACAATCACGGCTCTGGCCGCGTGCGGATGGAGTTTCGCGTGCCCAGCCGCGGGCTGATCGGCCTGCGCAGCGAAATGCTAACCGAGACGCGCGGGACGATTGTCATGAACGCGCTCTTCGACGGCTACATTCCTTACCAGGGCGAGATTCCGCAGCGGCCCACCGGCGCCTTGATCTCCGACCGCCAGGGACTTACTACGACTTATTCGCTCAACGGCCTGCAGGAGCGCGGCATCTTGTTTGTGGGACCGGGCGTCGAGGTCTACGAGGGGATGATCGTCGGTGAGCACTCGCGCGACAAGGACCTCGACGTGAACGTGGTGCGGGAAAAGAAGATGACCAACATGCGCGCCTCGACTGCCGATGATGCTATCCGCCTGGTGCCCTACAAGACGCTGAACCTGGACGGTGGGAAAAGAGCGCCGAGTAAAGCAAGAGCCCATGAATCTAAGGAACCTCTGCTTAAGTCGGTTTTGTATCAGGGCACGACTTTAGTCGTGCCGCAAGTGCAGCAAAGTGAACGCGGGCTTTAGCCTCTGAGGGACTGCCCAACGTGTAGCCGAACTTAATCAGAGGTTCCCTAAAGCTATTCCGGGTTTCCGGCCAATTATAACCCACTTTTCTAAATGCCGTGAGAAACCTATGATTGAGCGCGGCAACTTCAAATTGACGAAGATAGCCGTCCAACCATACAGGCCCATTGTTAATCATCTCCTGGAGGCTTTGGTTGTTCTCGATCTCGTCCGCGTTTCTCCTTAAAACAAAATGCACATCGGCGTAGCCGCCGCAACGCTCTTGCCTTCCTTCACCAGCTCTCCGCTCTCAGGATTGCGCGCAAAGACGCTGATCCAATTCGAGTCCTGATTGGCCACCAGCATCCAGCGCTCCGTCGGGTCCAGTACAAAGTTGCGCGGCGTCTTGCCGCCGCAATCGAAGCGTCCCGCCGCCGTCAGGCTGCCGGTCTTCCCATCGGCATGGAAAAGATAGATCGAGTTATTGCCGCGATTGGCAAAATATACAAACTTCCCATCGCGAGTTATCACCGTGTCGCAGGCGTGCGTGTCGCCCGTGTAGCCGGCGGGTAGCAATTCAATTCGAGCTATCAGGGCAAGGCCACCGTCGCCGCGCCTCCACTCCAGCACATCCACGGTCGAATCCAGCTCGTTGATCGAGTAAGCTGTGTGCCCGTTGGGGTGAAAGCGCAGCGTCCGCGGCCCGGCGCCCGGTCCGGCGTGATAACTTCCAGCCGGAGTCAGCACCGCCGTGGCCGCATCCAGCCTGTAGATGTGGATGCAATCGCCGCCCAGGTCGTTGATGTAGGCGAAGCGATTGTCGGGCGAGAAAGAAGCAAAGTGGGCGTGCGCGCTCTGCTGGCGATCATTGTTCGGTCCGTGGCCGGTGTAGTGCTCGCTCCAGACCGCGCGGCTGAGCTTCCCGGAGGGACTAACCAGGAAACTGGCCGCGCTGCCGCCGCCGTAATCGGCCGAAAGCAGCACGCGTCCGGTATGGTCCAGAGCCACGTGGCAGGTTCCTTTGCCGGCCGAGTTCTGCGCCGCGGCGGGATGCAATTCGCCGTTCTCCACGCGAAACTGAATCACGCCGCCCGTTGGCTTGTTTTGAAAATCATCCACTTCCCCGGCGGCGTAAAGATACTTGCGCTCCGGCGAAAACGTAATCCAGTCAATGTTGTGAAAGCCCGAAACGGTCCAAACTGGAGACAGCTCCCCGGTGGCCGGATTCCAATCGCTGGCCAGAATACCGCTGGGCGTATTCGAAGCGATGAAGACCCGCCGGCGGCCGGATGCGGCGGATAAGGGTGCGGCCAACGCGGGAAGGGCTGCGGTTGCCATAGCGGCCGCGGAGGCAGTCTTCAGAAAATTGCGGCGAGTGAGTTTTTCCATGACAAATGCGATTGTCGCCGATAGTGCGGCAGCCGCGCCAGTAGCCGAAATCCTGACCGCACAATCCCGGCCCCGAGCGCCCCCATCGCCGCGCCTGTGCGTCCAGTCACAGGACGTTCACACACCCCGTGTGATAGCATCCGGTTTTGTTGCGGCAGACGCCGGGCGGAGTCATCCGGCCCTCATCCGCGCGGCGCCGGTCCGAGACCCTCCATGTCGAAGCCTTTCAGGTCCAAATCCTTATGGACGAGGTAGACGGCAGACCGGGAGCTGTGGCCCTCCAATCCGGCCACCTGGACGCCCCCCGCGGCGTCCCCATGGTTTCCCTGTCCCTGCTCGACATTTGGGTGCCCCAGATCCCGCTTCCGGGAGCTGGAAGTCCGCAGTTTTTCCTCACAAAACCTCTCAACCTAACAGGAGAACACCCATGAAAACCTACCAGGGAAGTGAGATCCGCAACGTAGCTGTAGTGGGGCATGCGCACAGCGGCAAAACCACGCTGATCGCCGCTCTGCTGCATGCCGCCAAGATGACCCCAACCCAGGGCCGCGTCGAAGACGGCTCGGCCGTAACCGCTTATGACGAGGAGGAAGTTGCCCGCGGCGCAACCATGCAGAACGCCGTCGCCTTTGCCGAGTGGCAGGGCGTGAAGATCAATCTCGTCGATACCCCCGGCTTTCACATGTTCTCCCACGAGGCGCGCGCGGCCCTGCTGCCTGTCGAAGCCGCCCTCGTCGTTCTCAACGCCCAGAATGGCATCGAGCCGGTCACCGAGCGCGTCTGGCGCTACTCCGGCGAAGCCGGCGTTCCGCGCATCGTCCTCATCAACCAGATGGACCACCCCAAGGCCGGCGGCGGCGAGGGCCTGAGCGCCCTCATCGACGACCTGGTCGACCGCTGGGGCCGCAACTGTCTTCCCGTCCAGTTGCCCATCTCCGGCGCGGACGGCTTTCACGGCGTCGTCGACCTGGTGACCATGGAGGCCTCCTACTACACCCCCGCCGGCGATGGCCGCGGCAAAGTCACAGCCGAGATTCCCGCCTCCCTGGCCGCCGACGCCAAGACCCGCCATGAGGCGCTGGTCGAGCTCGTCGCCGAGGTCAAGGACGAGCTGATGGAGGAGTACTTCGAGACCGGCACGCTCACCCGCGACCATCTCACCGCCGCGCTGCACGAAGCTGTCCGCGAAGGCCGCATCTTCCCCGTACTCTTTTCCAGCGCCCTGGCAAACATGGCCGTCGATCGTCTCCTCGACTTCCTCAAGGCTTATGTCCCCTCGCCTGCCGAGCGCCCGCCCATCGCCGTTCGCCCTCCCGGCGAAGTCGTCAAGCCGGCCGAAGGCGAACCGGAGCCGCCCAAGCTCACCCGCAAGATCGACGACAGCGAACCGCTGGCTCTGGTCGTCTTCAAGACCATGTCCGACCCCTTCGCCGGACGCATCAGCTTTTTCAAGGTCATCGGCGGCGTAGTCAAAAACGACGCCACCATCGAAAATTACACTCGCCGCGGCCAGGAGCGCTTCTCCCACTTGAGCGTCATGCAGGGCCGCAAGGCCGTCGAAGTGCCCGAGCTGCACTCGGGCGACCTCGGCGCAGTCGCCAAGCTCCGCGACACCCTCACCGGCGACACGCTCGGCGTCAAGGGCGCCGACTGCCAGGTCGATCTCGCGCCCATGCCCGAGCCGGCCATGACCTACGCCATCGAGCCAAAATCCCGCGCCGACGAGGACAAGCTGGCCCCCGCCATTCACAAGCTCATGGAAGAGGACCTGCTCATCCGCTTCTTCCGCGATCCGCAGACCAACGAGTTCCTCATCGCCGGCGGCGGCCAGCCGCACATCGAGGCCATCGTCAGCCGCCTCAAAAAGCGCTACCACGCTGAAGTCACCCTGAAGGCGCCGAAGGTGCCTTATCGCGAGACCATCCGCGCCAAGGTCGAGGCGCCGGGCCGACACAAGAAGCAGACCGGCGGCCACGGCCAATTCGGCGACTGCAAGATTCGCATGGAGCCATTGCCGCGCGGCTCGGGCTTCGAGTTCGCCAGCGAAATCTTCGGCGGCGCAATCCCGCGGAACTTCATCCCCGCCATCGAAAAGGGCATCGTCGAGTCCGCCGCCCGCGGCTATCTCGCCGGCTATCCGGTCGTCGACTTCCGGGCCGTCGTCTACGACGGCAGCTATCACGACGTGGACTCGAACGAACTCTCCTTCAAGATGGCTGGCCGCATCGCCTTCCGCAAAGGCATGGAAACGGCCAAGCCCTGCCTCCTCGAACCCATCATGAAGGTAGAGATCGAAGCCCCCGACGAGTTTGCCGGAACCCTCATGGGCGACCTCAACAGCCGCCGCGGCCGCGTGCAAGGCATGAACACCAAGGGCCGGACAACCATCATCAACGCCGAAGTCCCCATGTCCGAGATGCTGACTTATGGAACGCTGCTAACTTCCATGACGCAAGGCAAAGGCAGTTACCGCATGGAGATGGACCACTACGACATAGTCCCCCAGCTAGTAGCCGAAAAAATCCTGGCCAACGCCAAGCGCCCCGTGGAGGAAGAGGAAGAATAGCACCTGCGGTGCGGCCAATCCATCCATGCGCCAGAAACAAGGCGCATGGATGAGAAACCGGAATAAACTAAGTTGAATCGGTGAGGCCTCAAATGGGAACTGGAAGCTCGCTCATCAATATCGGCGAATTATCTAAGCCAGTGACGGTATTAATTGAAAAAATATCAGCGGCCATAGGAACCTTATATCAACCGCACCATGTAAGGCGAATGGCTACAGCTGAGGCCGAGGCGGCGAAAATACAGGCTTTAGCTCGAATTGAGGTCAGCAGCATTGAGCAGCGCGCGCTCATACGGATGATACAGGAAGAAGGCAAGAAACAGGAGAACATGGAATCTATAACGGCCAAGGCAATCGAAGATATTGAACCAGATGCCAACCCAGAAGAGTTGGATAGCGACTGGTTGGTCAGCTTTTTCGATAAGTGCAGACTGGTCTCTAATCAAGAAATGCAAAGTCTATGGTCTAGAATACTGGCAGGGCAGGTAAATCGCCCCGGTTCCTTCTCAAGAAGGACAATCGAACTGGTTGCAGCTCTGGATAAAGATGATGCTGACATGTTTACTGCACTTTGTGGGTTTGGGTGGACGATCGGTTCCAAGTTCGTGCCGCTAATTTTCGCAGTGGAAGATAGCATTTATAAACAACATGGGGTTAACGTTGACAACCTGACACACCTCGAGAGTCTGGGACTGCTCCGTTTCGAGACGTTTTCATCCTTTCAGCTTCAAAACTTGTCTACTGATAAGTTTTCATACTATGAGACACAATATTACCTCACACCTGGATCGAATTTAGCACATACAATAATGACAGGAAACGTGATGCTCTCTAAATCCGGTCAAGAACTCGCTCCGATATGCGGGGCAAAGATGATCGATGAGTTTCCCGAATATGCAGTTATGAAGTGGAAGGAAAACGGTTTTGAAGTCGGATATCTTCCGCCCCCACTAAACATTGGCTGAAGTTTGGGCAGCCGGCCCCGGTCCCGTAGGCACTTTGTAACCCGAATGAGGGGTGCCCCCGGTCCCTCGCTGTTGGGGACCGGGGATGGAAGCGGGCAGACGGATGACTCGCATCTCGATTCTGAGATGTCGGAGACCAGGAACCCCCGCCGTCCGAGAATCACCCTTCCAGCCTCCGCATCAACTGCGCATCGGTCAAAACGTCGATCCCGCAGCTTGCAAGAAAGATCGAGGCTGGAGGAGCGAAGAAATCCCGATCGCCGGTGCAGAGCACATCCGCCTCACCGTTCAACGCTGTTTGCAGAACGAAAATGTCGTTGCGGTCGCGGATGGGAGCACGGTCAAGAGGATTGAGCGCAACCATCTCCGCCGCATCCCGTAGCCATCCCGTGAAATCGTAGATTGTCTCTTCGCTCTCGCCGTGCACCGCCATCAGGCGTGGATAGCGCAGCACGCGCGCAGCTTCAAAAAGTATCTCGCTGGAAAGAATCAGGGTGTGATCGCTCGCCAGAATTGCCAGCAGAAGATCGCGCGCTATTCCACGCGAACTGACGAATGCCCGCACAAGGATATTGCTGTCGAGGACGATTCTCACGGCATCTGCGCGTAAGCCGGGCGCTCGCTGCGAAGAGCCTCCAGCAGCGCGGCCTCGCACTCCTCATCGGAGACGCTGGCACGGGGACGATCACCCTCCAGGAAGCTGCGCAGCTTCTCCACGGCGGCGCGGCGTTCCGGCAAGGCGACAGGCGGCGGCGCAAACGCACGAAGGCTGATGGCTTCGGCCTCCAGTATCTGCCGGCCCAGAATCTCTTCGATCACCGATTTTTGCGCTGGCGATAATGCCTCCGCACATAAAATCATCGATAATCCGCCTTCCACGCAGGCCAATTTTGCTCTTATGGCCAACTGAAATCATTGTATGCCGAAATCGTCCGAGGAAACAAAACGCCCGCGAATCAATCGGCGGGTGGCCCAGGTCCCGTAGGCACTTTGTAACCCGAATGAGGGGTGCCCCCGGTCGCTCCCTGTTAGGGACCGGGGATGGAAGACTCACTTTCACCGCCGGGCGGGCGCCCCAGGTCTCGCTGAAAAAGCGAGACCTGGGGTATCCGGCTACTGGCTGATCGCCACGCCGCTGAAGGCGGTGACGCCGATTGAGCTTGAGGTCGCCACAGGCGTGAGATCGCCATGGTCGTCGATGGAGAAGACGGCGACATAAGCGTTGCCGTCCGCCTTGTAAATGACGGCAAGCCACTTGCGGTCGGCAGATACCGTGATGTCGGTCGGCGAGCCCGGCAAGGGCACCGATTTATAGAACACTCCGCCCTGGTTGTCGCTGAAGAAGATCGAGATTGCCTGACCGGGGGAGTTGCCCGTGTACCAGATGTTCCCCGGTCCCTTGGCCACCCAGCAGGGAGCGTTGACGGGATAGGACGGCGCTGGTCCAGCTACCGGATATACGTTCCGGCTCTCGTCCACGATGGCGAAGCTGTCAGGACTGTGGGCCGGAGTGAAGCCCAGAACATTTCCCCAGAACGCCTCTCCCAGCGGCACCATATCCGCGTCGCTGGGCAGCGCAACGGCATTGCTTGTGCCGTTCAACACCCCATCTTCCTGCGTAAGCGGCAATTGAAGAACCGATCCCGAGCTCATTGTAACGGCCGCCCAGCTCTGGCCGACGGCTATCTGTGCTGCCGAAGGATCCGTGAGACTCACAACGGGGCCATCCACGAAACCCCAAGGCCATGAATGGCTTTCGGCACAATTGACGCCGGCGACAAAGAGATGTTCCTGGGTCAATGCGACCGAATCGGGATTCGCGCAGTCGGGCGCCAGATTGATCGTCTTTCCAATCGCAATGGAGTTGCCGTACCGCACCAATTGGCTGACGGTGTTCGACCCGTAGTTCGCCACCGCTCCCAGATCGCCCTTGAACTGCAGAATTCCCGCGTTTGTGCTCGCCCCTCCCTTTCCGCCCGTGCTCAGGTTCTCCGCGAATGTCAGCGAGGGCGTTCCCGCCGTATTCAGTTTGAAGACGACGACAGCATTACCGCTTGCGCTGTTCGTGCTCGTGATCACCAGTGTGCCGCGCGCCGTCTGGCCGGAAGCGGCCAGTATGCCGGTGAGAGATAGCGCCGCCAGCATAAAGCCGGAACGCCGCATACCAAATTTAGGATGTCTTTGCGAATTCATTTCGATCTCCTTTGGGGGATTGTGTTGAAAATCTCCGCTGCACCGGCCTTGGGAACTGGTCCGTACACGGAGCATTTTCACACTTGGGAATTCGATCAGAACCGCTGAAAAGTTACGGTTGGCCCTCAAATTTATCTTCCTGTTAAAAACTTCTGAATTGAATTGGCTTCGCGTAACTTTCTCGCGCTCCTCATCGAAAAAACTATTACGGGGTCGAATGAGTTCGGGGGTTCGCCTGTGGGGACTATTTGCATCCTCATGCCGGTACGGATAATCATTGCAAGAAGGCATTTGAACCCATGCACCCAGACCCCAATCTTGAGATACTGATGGCTCGCTATCAACAGGGCGATTATGACGCGGCCACGGATCTCATCGAGCAGACCGGGCCGCGGTTGCATCGGTTCTTTCTTGCGCAATCTCAGAGCCGTCAAGATGCCGATGACCTGCTGCAGGAAACCTGGCTTCGCATTCACAAAGTGCGGCACACCTTTCGCGCTGGCGAACCGGCTCTCCCATGGTTCTACGCGATTGCCCGGCACGTTCGCGTGGACCACTATCGGAAATCGCTTTCGACTGCTGTCGGCCAGCGGCAACTGGAGGCAATGGCAAATGAGGTGGCGGCCGTCCCGCGAGAATCCGATCATGCTGATGGGCTGGACGCGCTGTTGGCTCCCCTTTCCGCGAGCCAACGTGAGGTGATCGAGATGATGAAGGTAGCGGGAATGTCTTTGGAAGAGGTTGCGCGCGCCACATCTTCCAGCGTGGGATCGGTGAAGCAGAAAGTGCACAGGGCATACAAGAAGTTGAGGGTAACCATGAGCGGCGCCGGGTTCAGAACGGGGCAGAGCGGGGAGCAGTCATGAAAGATCAAGAGATTGACGGTCTCCTGAAAAAGGCTGGGCGAGCTCCACACGATTTGGCGCCGGAGATACTGCAACGCGTAGCTGACTCGATCAAGCCGTCGCTCCACCCAGTGCGCCCGCTGCCGCCCACATGCGTGATGACGTGCGGACTGGTTCTGGTCTGCGCGGCTGTTTCTTTGGCGGGCGCGGCCCGCGCAGGATTTTTCGGGCTTGAGAAAATGGATTTCCTGGAGCGTTCGCTGATCTTTCCTGTACTCGTCCTCCTCGCTTGGCTGGCGGGGAGCGAATTCGCTCATGCAATGATTCCGGGCAGCTTGCGCCGCATCTCTTCGCGTGCTCTTTTGGGATTCGGCTGTGCTGCGCTGCTGATCCTGTTTGCGTTCCTGTTTCGCGATTATCACACCGACCACTTCTTCTCGATCGGTATCGTGTGCCTGCTTACCGGCTTCCTTCACGCCATTCCCGCGGCGCTGCTCGGCTGGTTGGTGCTCCGGCGCGGCTTCGCGGTCAACTCCGTCTCCGCGGGGTTGGCAGCAGGAACGCTTGGGGGCCTAGCCGGTGTGGGAGTGCTGGAACTGCATTGCCCGAATTTCCAAGCCGCGCATGTGCTTGTGTGGCACGTTGCCGTCGTGCCTTTAAGCGGAGCGGCGGGAGCATTCGTGGCGTGGATGTTGCGTTCTTGGGCAGGCTTCGGCTCTCAAGAGCGCATCACTCCCGAATGAGTTAAGGAACCTCTGATTAATTCGGTTTTGTATCAGGGCACGACTGGTAGGTCAGGGCTTTAGCCTTGACTGCCGCAAGTGCGGCAAAATGAACGCGGGCTTTAGCCCCCGACAAAGCGAATCTTGGGGCCGCTTGATGAGTTTTATGAGCGGACTGATTGCCTGTTTCGCTGAAATGAAGTATCTTTTCGGCTAGAGGGACTATTGTGACCAAGAAAATCACCGTCTCGAAGAATGGTCCATATATCGTCTCGGGCTCTGTGCCGCTTGCGATCCAAACGATTGGCGTCAATCGCAAAGGCGAGTCCACCGAGTGGATCGAGAGTAGGGCGTTTGCCTCTTCTGCTCAGTATGCGCTTTGCCGTTGCGGCCACTCGAAGACCAAGCCGTTCTGCGATGGAACACACTCCAAAATCGGCTTCGATGGTACTGAAACAGCTAGTCGTGTTCCTGTTGCGCGGCAGGCAACCGTGCTTGATGGCCCGGCAATGCAACTCCTCGATGCCGAAGACTTATGTGCGTTCGCGCGTTATTGCGATCCGCACGGCCGAGTTTGGAACCAGGTAGAAAGAACCGGCGATGAACGAACACGTGCGCAATTCATACATCAAGTAGGAAGCTGTCCCGCTGGCCGTTTGATTGCGGTAGACAAACAAACCGGTGAGCCAGTTGAACCAAAGTTTCCGCACTCGATTGGAGTGGTGGAGGACCCTGCGCAGGATTGCAGCGGCCCGTTGTGGGTGCGCGGAGGAATAGCGCTCGTTGGCGCCGATGGCCAAACCTACGAACTGCGGAATCGCATGACCCTCTGCCGTTGCGGCCGATCCGAAAACAAACCCTTCTGTAACGGAGCGCATGCTGCCGAACCCAAGTTCAAGGATGATATCTAGCCCGCATCCGCAAAGATTTCACCGGGTTCCGCGAAGGAATGTTGCTGAATGAGGGCGGATCCAAACGAGGCCATGGTCTATTCTGTGCACACCTTCGATGCCTATGACGCCAAAACACAATAGACTCAAACGCCGGTCAGCGTAGTGGCTTTTAGAAGCCACGGACAGCCAACGAAGTAGGATGAAATGGAAGACGCGAAGGAGATCAAACGATAGGTGAGGTTATGACCCCGGAACAAAACCTGCAATTGATGAAGACGCTGGACGATTCCTGGAACGCGAAGGAGCTTACAACGTTCCACAAACGCCACGCCAAGAATTGCGTAGTGCGATGGCCCAACCAACCGCCGACGCATGGAATAGAAGCTCATGAGCAGGAGGCGCTTGCCTTTTTCAAAACGTTTCCTGACCAGCACCTCGTCAACAATCCGTACAAAGTGATGATCGCGCAGGGCGATTGGACATGCACAATCGCCGAGTTTACCGGGACTATGACGGGGCCGATGACGATGGCCGGCGGCACGGTCATTCCCCCGACGAACAAGAGCTTCAAGGTGGACTTCTGTACCGTGGCGCACTGGAACGAAAACGGAGAGATCGTGGAAGAAAACCTGTTCTACGATCTCATGGGAATGTTGAAGCAAATTGGTGTGATGTGAGCCCAGAGAAGGGCCGCGGAAATGGTGGAGGCGCGCCGATTATGGCCGAACGGATGCCAGCTATCTTCTTTGGACACGGCAATCCCATGAACGCCGTACTGACCAACGGCTACACTGAAGCCTGGCAGCGTATCGGAGCGCAAACGCGCAAGCCCAAGGCCATCCTCGCGATCTCCGCGCACTGGTATGTGCCGGGAACCGGCGTCACCATCGGCACAGCGCCCAGGACCATTCACGATTTCGGCGGCTTTCCGCCCGAATTGTTCCGGGTGCAGTATCCCGCGCCAGGTGACCCTCAGCTCGCCCGCCGAGTTCAGCAACTGCTCGCGCCCCTGCCAGTTACCCTCGACAACACCTGGGGACTCGATCACGGGACTTGGTCGGTGCTCGTGCATGCCTATCCGAAGGCCGATGTTCCTGTCGTGCAACTAAGCATAAACGAATCCCAGCCCGCCTCCTTCCATTTCGAGCTCGGGAAAAAACTCGCGCCACTGCGGGACGAGGGCATCTTGATCGCCGGCAGCGGAAACCTGGTCCACAATCTGCACGCCTATGCGTGGGGCCGGCGCCTGCCTGAGCCCTATGACTGGGCGGTCAACTTCGAGTTGGAGGCAAGGCAGATGATGCTCGCCGGTGATTTCAAGCCGCTCGTCGACTATGAAAAGCTCGGCCCGGCGGCGATGCTTTCCGTTCCGACGCCGGATCACTACCTGCCGCTGCTCTATGTGATCGCGACCCGGCAACAAGGCGAGAAGATCACTTTTCCTGTCGAAGGCGTCGATGGCGGATCTATCTCAATGTTGTCGGTTTGTGTAGGCGGACCAGAAGCTACATGAAAGCAGCTCCCCGATGGGGACTGGCTCGGGGGCCGTTCCGGGTCTGCCAGTATCCAGCGGCGTTTTTCGGCGGGTGCACCAGCTCTCGCCTTTGAGGCCTGGGAGATCACCGGACGCCTCGGCGCGGACTTACTTGCCCGCCGCCGGCGACGCAGCAGCCCCCTTTGCGCGCATCGCATCCGAGAAGAACTTGCCCTCCTCGGTCAGGGCGAAGGTATCCCAGGACGAGATCATGCTCGGCCCCCATTCCGGATCGAAGCACCAGACCACCCAGCTGATGTTTCTGGATTCGAGGTACTTTGTGATCTCGTTTCCGTACTCGATCCCCTCTTCCTTCGTGCCGTTAGAGGAGTCGAAACCAAGCTCCGTGGCGATGACCGGATAACGGTCGGCGGCAAAGCCGAAATCCTCCTCCCATTTCAGCGGCCATGGCCGCGAGCGCTTGTTGGGATAGGGATGCGTGACGTATCCGATCCGCTCAGCCCGCACAGGATCATCGCGCAGCGGAGCCAGGTCGTAGGCCCAGTCCAGCCCGGCGACCAGCGGAACAGTCTCATTGTCATAGGCGCGGATCAGCGAAATAATCTCTTCGTTGATCTCCCGCCACTGGCTCCAGCTCATCGATCCAAGCTGGCCGCGATAGTCCGTCGGCTCATTGAACAGCTCGAAGAATGCCACGGTGTGATTGCCGTTGAAGTGGGCGGCCATCGTGCGCCAGAAGTTCAGTGTCTCCGGCAGGCTGGTCTCATACATCGGGTCCTGAAATAGTCCTTGCTTGAGGTTGCCGATCGAGTGCCAGTCGATGTCCACATACAAGCCGAGATCCGTAGACCACTGCACCGCCTGATCGAGCAGTGCGAGATAGTTTTTCGCTCCGCGCGCCCGCCATGCCACCGGATGCACGGGGATGCGAACCACCGTCGCTCCGGTCTCCTTGACCTTGACGAAAAGCTCCTTGCTCCAGTGGCCCTGGCTCTCCGTCTTGTCGGGATCGGCGATGTTAACGCCGCGCAACAGAACCGGCTTGCCGCTGGGATCGACGAAGCGGTTGCCGCTGACCGAGATGAGCGCCAGCTTCTTCCCGTCCGGGCTGTTGAGCGGCTGCAAGGGGTAAGCCTGATGCCACCAGTCGTTGACTTGTTTCTTCTCGGGCGCGGGGTTCGCGGCTTGCGCAAGAGCGCTCAGGCCGCACAGGAGTGCAATCGTAAGAATGGCAATGGTGAACTGCTTCATGTTCTCTTTCCCCTCATTGCGGGCACTGGTAATAGCGGACTCTTGCAGCCCGCGAAAGCACTGGCCAACCGCCTATCCTATTCCCCGGCAGGGAGCCTTGTCGATCTGAGAGAATAGAGAGAGTGAATCGACGGCTACAATCTGGCCTTCGACGCGCGGCGTGGGCCGTCCTGCTGGCGGGCGCGGCGGCGCTTCTCGCGCAAGCGCCCAACCCCAGTTCCGCCGCCAACCCCTTCTTCGGCAGCGTCACCGTTCTTCCCGCCACGGACGAGAGCCTCAAGCTCTCTTTGGACGACGCCATCGCCCTCGGCCTCAAGAACAATCTCGGCCTCCGGGAAGCCGAAAGCGGCGAAAAGTCGCTCCAGGGGCAAAAGAACGAGGCCCTGCAAAACTTTCTGCCTAGGATCATGCTCACCGGCGATCTCGGCGTCCACCAGCAGAATCTGGCCGCGCTGGGTTTCGGGCCGGACACTGTTAGGGAGTTTTCAAAGATCGTCAAGCTCCCCGCAGGCTTCTCCGAAATCACCCGCGACGACCTCACCGAAGGCAAGATTCAATTCGGCCAGATGCTCTTCTCCGGCCCTGTCATCGCTGGCTGGAGGGCGGCCGGAGCGGCCCAGCGCGCTGCTCATTTCGCAAAAATGTCGGCCCGCGGCGAGGTGGTCCAGCAGGTGGCCTCGGCCTATCTTCACGCCATCGCCGCCGCAAGCGAAGTGGACAACGCCAAGGCTCTGGAAGCAGCGGACCGCGTGCAACTCGACCACGCCCACGAGGCGCACCTAGCCGGCGTGGCGGCGAATCTGGATGAGCTGCGGGCGCGAGTGCAACTCCAAACCCAGCAGCAGACCCTCCTCGCCGCCCAGAACGCCTACGAAAAAGACCTCATCCTACTCAAGCGCGAGATCGGCATCGACCCCGGCCAGAAGATCGTTCTCACCGACCCGGCGCCCTACAGCGAACTGGCCGCGCAGACGCCCGAGGAACTCCGCGCCATCGCCTACCGCAGCCGCCAGGACTACCAGACTCTGCAAAATCAGGCGGCCGAGGTGAAGGCCATTCACGCGGCCTACCGCGGCCGGCGGCTTCCCAGCCTCAGCTTCGGCGGCTACTACGGCGTCAGCCAGGTGGGCGGCGCAGGCTCGCACGGCAACTTCGCCGCCGTCGGCACTTTGAGCTTTCCACTCTTCCGCGAGGCCCGGCTGCGCGGCGACAGCGACGCGGCCCAGGCCAACCTCGACGCCGTCAACGCCCAACTCGAAGACCTGCGCGCCCGCATCGACCAGCAGGTCCGCTCGGCTCTGCTCGACGTAAACGCGACAGCCAAGCTGGTCGAAGTCGCCCGCTCCAACGTCGATCTGGCCACCCGCGCCCTTGCCGACGAGACCGACCGCTACAACGCTGGTCTCGACGACTCGATGCCGCTGGTAAATGCGCAAGGCGTACTCGGGGCGGTGCAGGTCGATTTGGCCGAGAGCCTCTACCAGTACAACCTCGCCAAGTTGACGCTGGCGCGTGCAGCCGGCGTCCTAGAACAACAATACCGGGAGTACCTTGGAAAATGATGATGCCTATTAATTGCGTAGTTTTAGCGACAACACGACCGAGCGGCTCCTGAAGGGTTTTGAATCGAGTTTCCTATGTTGGCTATTCTGACTCAATGATGAGTGGATTGAAATCAGTATCCCTATCGTAGTAATCCTCGTCTTCGAGCTTCTTGAGCTTTCCAACAACCCAATACGTCCAAGGGGTAAGAACCACCTCGACTGTAGTCTTCAGCAGCCACCCCGACAAGACCGACGCAACCAGAAGATGCGTGGGGATTACGGCGTAGAGGGCAATGGTATAAAAAAGGGCGGTATTTGCGAACTCTGAGACGAATGTGGAACCGACTGTCCGCGTCCAGAGGTACTTGCCATTTGTCCAGATTTTCATCTTCGCAAGCACATAGTCATTCAGAATTCCCCCAACCCACACCGCGATCCAGCCGCCAACTAGAATGCGCGGAACGCCTCCAAGAACCCTCGTAAATGCCTCGTTCCCTTGAAATCCAGGCGCGGGAGGAATCAAAACGACAATCCAATATATGATCCCTGCGGCTACTGAGGCAAAAAATACCTTCCAGATTACGCTGCGGGAGCGGGCATACCCATAGACCTCGGTTAAGACGTCACCGAACAGATAAGTCAGCGGAAAGTACAAAACAGTCACGGAAACAGGAAAAAATCCCAGCACGATAATCTTGCCAGCCGTCACATCCGAAACAAGCTGCATAGTTATGTATGCGGCAGTCAAGAGGCCCAGAAAGCGATATGAACGCTGGGCTGTGATGACACCGGAACTCAGCTCAAAAACAGAAGCACTGCTTGGCTTTTGCTCGGATTTCATTTTGCAACCTTTTGCATTCGTGAGTTATTGATCTCAATGATATTCGATGTCTCCTCAAATTGCGTGCGTTCAACTTGCAGGTCTCTGAGGGATCGCGGGGCCTCAGACTTGATAGCCTGTGCGATTGTGTGAGCTAAAACGGGGTCAACACGGCCATAATGATCAGCGATGCCTTTGTGAAGTTGATCACCTCGGAAGGCCAGGGTCTTCTCCTGTCCGGAGGCAAGCATTATCGTATAGAAAATATATGGGTAGTCATCCCAATGATATGGAAGTCTCTGGATATCTAGCAGATCTGCTGCCTGCCCGGACTTCTTCCTGGCGGAGGCAATACCCGCATACGCCTCAAAAATCATGTAATAGCCACTTATCTCGTCTGCACGATCATTCGAGACAAGAAACGTATACTTGACTCCGCGGGCAAAGTTGCTTTCAACTGCGTCAGCGAGAGATGCGGTCGGGCGGCTCACCTTGTCCGCTACCACAAGTACCGATTTGAGATTTGGCAATTGTCCTTCGATATTACCAATGTAAGACATAGGAATTCCCGCAGGTAAATCGATGCTCTCGGTTAGTAATCTATGTGGACTCTCGACGATGAGGCTATAGGTTCGGTACGCAATGATGAGCGCGACCGCTGCAAAGATTAACGAAATAATGATGTTTGTCATAAGTTCTCACCTTGCGAAATATCCCGTTCGCTGAGCCACGAAAGTTGAATAAACGAACGAGACCGCTGCGCAAGTTATTTGCGGAAGCGACTGGTCGCGAAACGGGGAGGGGACGCCAGGGTGGGTTACCGCTACTGCAATATAACACCCCACTGAGACCATGCTCGCTGCGATTGCAAGGATCGTGCACGTCCAGTCCCATGGGACTGTGTTAGTCGGTTTGTGTTCAAAGTAAACGAGCGCGCTGCTGGCCGTCAGCGAAGTCGCGAAGAAGTACAGCCCTCCGTCCCCTAGAATTGCTGAAACATCGTGCTCCTTGCCCATATTGAGGAGCACAAAGTAAAGCAACCAGACTTGCGCAAGCCCGCCGACGACGGTCGCCGTCACGAAAAGGACGAATTTCGAGAATGA
Source organism: Occallatibacter sp. (assembly GCA_049522975.1). Taxonomy (GTDB): domain Bacteria; phylum Acidobacteriota; class Terriglobia; order Terriglobales; family Acidobacteriaceae; genus Telmatobacter. The sequence continues at coordinate 52,400 of JBEKNI010000039.1, forward strand.
GAAGTTGAATACCATGGCGCTTCCTCCAAGCGGGCTATTGACCGTGTGCAGCCGGGAGACAGGACCCATTCAGAGACTTAAGCTTAAGTTTAGGCTTAAGAGGCGTTGGAAGGCAAGGAAATATTTCGCTGTTGCGCTTCAGCGGCAAGGGGGAGATGTCGACTCAGGGCATTTTGCGGATTCAGCTGTCAGGCGTCTGGTCCGAGACATCGGACCTCAGTCGCCTTACCGGAGTAAAGTAGAGAGAAGAGAGGCGTACGGCGCGCATGTCCAGGCATCTCCAGATCAAGTACTACGTCGAACCGGATGCCGCGGCCCTGGCCCGCCGGGCGGCGCAGTATTTTGTCGAGATGGCCGGCGAAGCAGCCGAGGCGCAGGGCCGCGCGCACATTGCCCTCAGCGGCGGCTCCACGCCCAAAGCCGCCTTCGAGCTGCTCGCCGACTCCACGCAGCCCTGGCGCTCTCGAATGCCGTGGGAGAAGCTCAACCTCTATTGGGTGGACGAGCGCTCAGTCCCGCCGGATGACGCCCAAAGCAACTACCGCATGACCCGCGAGGCGCTGCTGGACCACGTGCCGCTCAGCCCTGAGCAGATTCACCGCATCGAGGGCGAATTGGCTCCGGAGCGGGCCGCAACCCGCTATGAAGCGGAATTGCGCTCCAGCTTCCGCCTGGAGTCCGCCGCCAGCCCGCGCTTCGATCTGGTGGCCTTGGGGCTGGGCGAGGACGGCCACACCGCCTCGCTCTTCCCGCACACCGCGGCCCTCCGCGAGCTGGACCGCCTGGCCGTCGCCAACTTCGTGCCGCGCCTCGACGCCTGGCGCATCACCCTCACCTGGCCCGTCATCAACCACGCCCGCTCGGTCTTCCTTCTCGCCGCCGGCGAGGGCAAAGCCAACATTCTCAAGGAGGTTTTCACCGGCCCGCACGACCCGGAACGCCTGCCCAGTCAACTCATCTGGCCCTCAAGCGGTATACTTACATTAATCCTGGATAAAGCCGCAGCCGCGCTTTTACCCCCCACCGATGAGGAAGGCTGCGGAGTGTTGGAGAGGGAACGATGATTCTGGCGGGCGATGTAGGCGGCACCAAGGTTCACCTGGCGCTGTATGACTTTATCGATGGAAAACTGCAATACTCCCGCGAACAGCGCTTTGCGGCCAAGAACTACTCCGGCCTGGAAGAGATCGTCAAGGAGTTTCTCGGCGCGCAAAGAGTCACCGCGGCCTGCTTCGGCGTCCCCGGCCCGGTGCGCAACGGCCGCCTGCGCCTGACCAACCTTCCCTGGACCCTGGACAGCCGCGAGCTCTCACATGACCTGGACGTTACCCACGTCTTCCTCATCAACGACCTCGAAGCCAACGGCTACGGCGTCGCCGAGCTCGCTCCCGACCAGATCTACACCCTCAGCGAAGGCGACCCCAGCCAGATCGGCAACCGCGCCCTGATCGCCGCCGGAACCGGCCTGGGCGAAGCGCTTCTCATCTGGAACGGCCACAGCCATGCCCCGTATCCCTCCGAGGGCGGCCATGTGGACTACGCCCCCCGCAACGAAGACGAGATCGACTTGCTGCGCTTCCTCAAGCAGAAGTACAACGGCCGCATCAGTTACGAGCGCGTGGTCAGCGGCATGGGCCTCACCGCCATCTACGAGTTTCTCCGCGAACTCCGCGGCATGGAAGAACCGGCCTGGTTGGCCGAGCGCATCGCCGCCGCCGGCGACCCCAATGCCGTCATCACCGAGCTGGCGCTGGCCGCCAAAAGCGAAATCTGCGAGAAGGCGCTGGACATGTTCGTCTCCGCCTATGGCGCCGAGGCCGGCAACATCGCCCTCAAGCTGCTCTCCGTCGGCGGCGTCTACGTCGGCGGCGGCATCGCTCCCCGCATCCTCGAGAAGCTCAAGGACGGAACCTTCATGAAGGCCTTCGCCGACAAGGGCCGCATGAGCCAGTTGCTCATCAACATGCCGGTGCGCGTCATCCTGGAGAGCCGCGCCGCCCTGCTAGGCGCAGCCGCCTACGCCGAAGCCCGCGCCGCCGAGCTGAGCGGCACATCCCCCCGCGCCGCCTCGGTCAAGTTCTAATTGGCGTCCTCCGTTTTACCGTTGCCAGACCAGAGGGTGCTTTTCTGACGCTCCTTGACCAGATTTTTCTGAATTGACTTAGGTCAGATCGACTTGCAGTTCTACTTCTCGTCCTCTCAGAACGACTGGGAGGAAGTCGAAAGTTGAGATGGTGGCCTGGACACGAGCGGTCAACGAAACCTCGTCTGCTGTAAGTGGCGCGAGCAATGTAAACATCAAATCCTGATCTCCGATCAAGGGCTCATCGCCCGCTTCCAAGAGCCACTCGGCGCGGCGATCGCCCTTGCCGATTGCCGTCACGACCGGCGTTAACACTGAAAAAGAAAGATCCCATCCAATGCTCGCGGCTGCCTCCACTACTGCCTTACCTGAAGCTGAAACGGGTGCGCCAACAAACGACTCTGCGAGATCCGGTATCTTGGCCATTCCATTGGCCTCAACGTGAGCTTGGCACTTAAAGCCCGTCTTTAGCTTCTGTATCAATCGAGTCTCAGGCAGCAAGCTCAGGACAGTAAACCTGGGCTGCGTCGGGAGTTCCGCATGCAAACCGAGCTGCGTCACATCTTGCCAGCCGCCCTCTTTCACGATCCCAACGCTCAGGTTGATGATCCAGATGTTATAGCCCTTGTAGACGGAAAGATTTGGGGGTAGGGTTTGCCCAGCGCTCTCAAGCAGCAGCCTCAGGTTTCTCGCAGTTGGGCGTTCGCCAAGCCGGACACGAATCCGCTTTTGGCTGATCTCATTTGGACCTCCGCCATACACCTTCTTCTCAGGCGCCGTGAGCAGGCCTCGGTCAACGGCGTCGTCCATCCCTAACTCAAAATCCACGAAACTCATTTGATCTCCTAACCCGCGCACACAATCGGCCATCCTGAGCCGGGCGCCCGCACTTCGGAGACCTGGACAATCACATTCTTCAGTTTCATAATCTCATCCCGAAGAGGAGGGTTTTTTGCTGCGGCTCTTTCCACGCTCAGGTTCAGCAAATCGGCAATCTGCGTGGGCGTATATTTCGCCGACCCAAGCTCATTGATAAACTCCTTGATGACCACTATTGCGGCATTTTTGTTGATTTCCTCGGGGAAGTACAGCACTGCTTTCGGCCCGCCGAAAGATCGCAAAAGTGCGGTGTGCGATGATTCGCAGGCCCCGGCGTAGCACGAAAAGAGTAGAACAACCTTGTCTTCAAGGGTCCCGTTATCACGCAAGGATTCAAGGTAATTGACTAGATTCTGATCGCGATGGCCTGTCAAGACCATTAGGTTGCCCGCTTCAAAATTCTCCTCACTGCCTTCAATTAGGGGAATCTTTGCCTTTTTCAGCGATTGCACCAAGTCGTCCAACGCGCCCCAGTCGTTCACTTTCTCCCCTTTTAGAACCGCCAGGTCCTGAGGCCCTTTCAGAGGAGTAATAGAATCGGCATTGTGCGACGCCCGCCTCGTGTCACTTGCCAGAAACACATCGGCGCGATCGCCGTATCGTGCTCGCAATTGCGCTGCAAACTGTGACGGATTGAGCCGCCGTTTTCGAACAGAGGATAGCGCGGTTGAAATTGGGATGGCGTTGCCTCCCGAATTTGGAAGCTCGTCATCGAACAGTCCTCGATAAATGAAGATCGGGGGCTTTCCTCCCCCTCCGTTACGCCCAGCCCCGAGCGCCGCTTCCAATTTGGGCAGGCTACCCGTACCCGAAATGAATGTCTCGACGTCACTGCGGGATTCGGCAATCCTCTCATTGCCGACCTGAAAATAAACTGACGTAGCGCCATCGTCATACGTGAAAGGATAGATATAAGTCTTTCCGTCTTTGGTGCCCTCCTGCGCCACGGAAGCAGATGCACCGTCCACCGCTTCGACGGCGGAAGCCCCTCGCAGCCGATTGGAAACGATCCCCTTTTCAATTGTCCACGCTTCCAGGCCGTTATTTTCAACAAGGAATGCGCGTTGACCGTCAGCCAACAAGAAAGCCAGTGGGATTTCATCGGCTATATTCTCATCGGATTGCAACGCATTGACGAGGGCTTGATCCTCAACTGGTCCATCGGGAAGGCCGTGGTATTCACGAAATTGCTTTTCCCAGCGGTCTCCATGAAAACCGACAGCGCCCACACGCGCCCTGGTCTCATCCTTCAAAATGCGCTTTCCGTCCTCCGATAAGCTGGCTTTCGTCAGGACGGCATAGTCCAGCATCGAGTGGAGGCTAGCTTCTTCTCCTGATTTTGTTTCGAAGTCATCCGTGGCTCGGTCGAATTTTGGACCGGCCAGGCCGTCGACATTTCCTGTGTAGAGGTGAATATCCCGCAAGATGGTCTGCTGATCGGAGACCACTGCACGCTCCCAGATTGAGTCCTGCGCGTCGCCACCGGAGAGCGATGCGCGCTTTGGTTGAGTTGCAGTGGAAAGTACTTGATTGAGAGCCTTGCTCTTCGATACCGTAATCGGTTCGTCGATCTCAGAGAGAATTGTACCGGATTTTACTCGTATCCTTACATCTCCCGGAACCTTTGGTCTGAATATCGCATGGTGGAAAGTATCTCCCGCGACAAATTCCCCAATTCCCGCCGCAGCGGCTTCCGTAGGCGAATAATCCTTGCCCCCGTAACTTATAATCGTGCTTCCGCTATCTCCGTAACTGTAATGGAAGGCGGCGTTCTCTGGAGGAGCTTCTCGGTGCGGATCAATGCAGAAGGTGGGGATACCTATTGAAGAACCCGCTCGAGCGGAGTATTCGCCGAAGGCGAGAGCCAAGCGTTGGAATTGAGCAAACGAAGCTGCGGGCAGTAATGCAAGGGTAAGAAGCAACCAGGGAATTCTGCGCATACGGCACCTCTCAATAGGTTCCGGGAAAACTGAATAATCCAGCATTGAATTTCTGGGAGTCGCGGGAAAGGGAACGACAGAACCACTTCAGCAGAATGTTTGCAATTTGTCAATCTAAACTTTTCCGCGCTCCCTCGCCTCTTTTCTTCAATCACTTGCAATGAACCCCGCAGGACAGTCAGAGAGGAGCCGGGCGCCCCACGTCCCGTCTTTGGGACCCGGGAAACCACAATCACTCCCCTTACCTCGCCGCGGAAAGCAATCCCCCGCCACTAAAGCGGCTCGCGCCCGATTGCGCGCATCCGGCTCTCGATGGCCATTCGGTCCAGCGTCTCCAGCGGCAGGCTGAGGAAGAGTTGCACGCGCCTCCGGATCTGCCGCAGGGCGAGCGCGAAGGCCGCGCGCTTCTCTTCCTCCGTGCCTTCCACAGCCGCTGGATCGGGAAATCCCCAATGCGCCGTCACCGGCTGGCCAGGCCACAGCGGGCACATCTCTCCGGCCGCCTTGTCGCAGACGGTGATGACGAAATCCATCTCCGGCGCGCCCGGCTGCGCGAACTCGTCCCAGCTCTTGCTGCGCAGCCCCTCGGTCGGATAGCCCAGCCCCTCGACCTGCTCGATGGCCAAGGGATTCACCTTGCCCGCCGGATGGCTGCCCGCGCTGTAAGCCTTGAAGTGCCCCGCGCCCATGGTGTTAAACAGCGCCTCGCCCATAATGCTGCGCGCCGAGTTGCCGGTGCACAAAACGAGAATGTTGTAGAGCTTTCGCATAGTCTCCCAATCTGAGTTAGTTGCAGCAGCCCGGCGCGCAGCAGCCGCCCGCCGGCTTCGTCGCCCGCACAAAGGCGCTCATGAACTTGCCCTCGATCAGCGGAGCGATGGCCTCCACATCGATCCCCGCCTCGACCAGAAAATGCCGCGCATCCTCGATCGAGTAAACCCGCGTCGGCTCCATCGAAATGCCGGCAAATCCCGCCCTCGCCAGCTTGGCCGCGTACTCCCGCTCCTCCAGCGCGCCGGAGACGCAGCCCACCCAAAGCAACATGCTCTGGCGAACCTCGGCGGGAACCTCGCCGCGCACCACCACGTCGGAGACCGCAAACCGCCCGCCCGGCTTCAGCACGCGAAAAGCCTCGCGCAGCACGCGATCCTTGTCGGCCGAGAGATTGATCACGCAGTTGGAAATCACCACGTCCACCGAGTTATCGGGCAAGGGAATCCGCTCGATCTCGCCCTTGAGAAACTCGACATTCCCGGCCCCCGCCTGCCGCTGATTCTCGCGGGCCAGCGCCAGCATATCGTCGGTCATGTCCAGCCCGTATGCCTTGCCGGTTGGCCCCACGCGCCGGGCCGAGAGCAGCACGTCGATGCCGCCGCCGGAGCCCAGATCGAGCACCGTCTCGCCCGGCTTCAACTCCGCCAGCGCCGTGGGATTGCCGCAGCCCAGCGAAGCCAGCACCGCGTTGGCCGGGAGCCCGCTCTTTTCCGATTCTTCGTAAAGGTTGGTGGTGACTGGATCGCAGCACCGCAGCGCCGGATCGCCGCAGGCTACGCTGCCGCTCTTCCGCACCTCCCGCGCCGCCGCGCCGTACTTCTCCTGAACCAGAGTCTTCGTATCCATTTCCAGCGCCTCACATACGCTTATGCAAATATATCAATCGCCCAAATATCTGTCAATCCGTATACAATACACCCATGAGTTCCCGCTCCAAGCCGGCCAGTCTGCCCGGCCTCTTCGCGGCGCTGGCCGATCCCACCCGCCTGCGCCTGCTCAACCTGATGGCCGGCCGCGAGGTCTGCGTCTGCTACTTTGTCCAGGTTCTGCGCCAGAGCCAGCCGAAGATCTCCCGCCACCTGGCCTACCTGCGCAACGCCGGCATCGTCGCCGCGCGCCGCGAAGGCAAGTGGATGCACTACAGCATCCGCCCGCCCGCCGACCCGGCTGCCGCCGCCGTGCTGGCCGCCGTGCTGGCCGCCTTCCAGAACGACAAGCGGATGCAGGCCGACCGGGCCAAACTTGCTCGCGCCTGCCGCGCGCCGCAAACGCTTCTCATGCCGGAAAGCGCCTCCGCCCGCCGCGGGTCAACCCTCCCATAAAACCCTGATTCCGCTTTCCTTTGGCATGTAGAATCGTCCCCGCGGCGAAATTGCCTCGGCTTCCGCTTCGCCCGGAATAAGCCCCTCTCGCCGACGAAAATACCGCTCATTACAAACAGTATTAGAATTAGGGAGTTGAAGTTGAAGTTCGCGCCCATGACAGCCGATGTACCCTGTGTGTGCTTAGCTGCGGAAGACAACTCGTCGGCGCTCCGGCCGGTGGACGGACGGGACTGCGGCCCTGGACTGGAGACGCCGGTTTCCATGCGGAGCCTATCGAACGGGCGCGCTCAAGTGAAGAAATCTGCAAGTCGCGGCAGGGAAAGTGAATTCACGCCCTTCCCGCCGCCTGCCTGGATTCATCGCCTTTCCCCAGTATTCGTATTTCTGCTTGGCTTTCTCTTCTTGACCGTTCCCGGCCGGGCGGCCAGCGCGCCATCGGCAAAGCCGGCGGAGAGCCGGTTGCCCACCTTGACCACCGCCTCGGCGGTTCACAACCTCACCACCGCCGAGTCTCTGAAGCATTATCCCGTGCATCTGCGGGCAATTTGCACCGTCTGTTTCGTTGGCTGGCATGGCTTCTTCGTGAGTGACGGAAAGGCGGGAGTTTTTGTCGAGACCAAGAATCATTTCTTGTTGACCTCCGCAATCCATCCGGGTGTCTGGCTCGATATTGTGGGGGTTACAGGTCCGGGCGAATATGCCCCCGTGGTCGACCAGAGTACTTTGCGAATCCTGGGGGAAAAGCCGCTGCCCCCTGCCCGGGAGGTTGCCATGGATCGCATATCGACCGGCGTTGAGGACGGGCAGTGGATTGCCTTCGAGGGCACAGTGCGGTCGGCCCATTTCGGAGGCGGTATGTTGATGATGGAGGTTGTATCTGGACGATGGCAGCTCGAGGTCCAGACTATGACTGTGGTGCAGGATTACCACTGGCTCATCGATGCGCGCGTGAGAATTCAAGGCGCCGCCGGCCCAGTCTTCAATCAGCGGCGCCAACTCATCGGGGTTAGCGCCTACGCCCCCAATCTGGGCTACGTTCAAATTATCCAACTCGCGCCTCCCGATCCATTTTCCCTTCCGTTGAAGCAAGTGAGAAACGTCTTCGATTACACGCCGGGAGCCCGTCCGGATCATCTGGTCCGAATCCGCGGCGTGGTTACCGCTCGCTGGGGCCAGACCGTCTTCATCCACGATGGCACGCAAGGCGCCGGCGTGCTCAGCCGCGACCCGAACGGCCTCCAGCCTGGCGAGCAGGTGGATGCCGTGGGATACCCCGTGCTGGGCGAGACAGCGCACATCCTCTCCGACGCGATCTTTCAACGGCTGGGCACTGCGCCGCTCCCCGAACCCAGAGTGGTGACGGCAAAAGAGGCGCTCTCCGGCGATTTCGAAGGGGACTTGGTGCGCATCAACGGCCGCCTCATCGGTCATAAGAAGGACTGGGACCAATACACCCTGCAGATCGGCGTGGGAGACGAGGTCTTTTCCGCCATTCTTCCCGCGGAGATCAATGAGCAATCGCTGGCCGATCTGCGCGAAGGCAGCGAGATTCAGCTCACCGGCGTCTGCGTGATACCGGATACCCAGGCTTCGCGCCATTACCGCCTTCCCAAGGCCTTCGAAATCCTCCTCCGTTCGCCCTCCGATGTAGTGGTGATTGAAAGACCTTCCTGGTTCACGAAGGCACATGCACTCCTCCTGCTGGCATTGGCGCTGATCGTCACCACGCTGGCGCTGGGCTGGGTCGTGGCCCTCAGAAGGCAGGTGGCGCGGCAAACGACGCTGCTGCGCGAAAGTGAAGAGCGATTCCGCCACATGGCTCTGCACGATGCATTGACCGGACTGGCGACTCGCCTGCTCCTGGATGACCGGCTCAACGCCGCGGTCGAGGCCGCCAGACGCCATCAATCCGGCCTGGGGCTTCTCATGGTCGATCTCGACGAGTTCAAGGAGATCAACGACACCTTTGGCCACCACTGCGGCGACGAGGTCTTGCGCATTACCGCCGATCGCCTCATGCAGGCCGTCCGCAAAAGCGATACGGTGGCCAGAATGGGCGGCGATGAATTCCTGGTCCTCCTGCCCGACCTGAACGATCCGCTCATGGCGGAGTCGATCGCCGCCAAAATTGTAAAATCGCTGGCGGAGCCAATTCTCTTTGAGAGGCATGAAATCCCGATTTCCGTCAGTGTGGGAGTTTGCACCTCAGCCGCGAGAGGACTCGATGCCGAGGCATTGTTGAAGTCTGCCGATGATGCCCTTTACCAAGCCAAGGCGAGTGGACGGAATTGCTTTCACGTATTCTCCCCCGCCCCGGATCGGACCGAAGTGGATTCAGCCGCATGACTCTCGCTTAGCAGCCTGTGGTGAAAGTCAGGTTTGAAAGGGCACGGCTTCAGCCGTGCCGTAAATGGTTGATAGGAAAAGATGGGCTTTAGCCCCTGAGGGACTGCCCAACGTGTAACCGAAATTGATCGGAGGTTCCTTGGAATCAACGTGGGCTTTACAGGCTGCGGAAAAACCCTTGTCGGGCGGTAGGCCGGGGATTTATCCCCGGTACAGGGCCATTGCAATCATCTAGGGCTTTAGCCCCTGAGGTATGCTTTTCGGGCATTTCGCCTGAAAACCAGCCCTTTTCCGCAGCCTCTTTAGCCCCTGAGGGACTTCCCAACGTGTAGCCGAACTGAATCAGGGGCTCCTTCGCCGCCGGCGCGGCGGGCTGCTCTTGTGCCTCTCACTGGGCCGTCGCAGGAGCGTCCAATTGACCAGAAAGGCTGAATCGGCATGATGCGTTGGTTTGTGCGTTGGTTGAAACGGGTTGTTGTGGTGCTGGCGGCGGCGTTCGTGGCCCTCTACGGAGGCGACTGGGCCATCTACAAGCTGCGCGGCTCGCCCGCCTCCAAAGTCACCGTCAACCGCTATCTGACGATTCCGCTCAAGGGCAACAAGCAGGAGTTCGACTATCTCGGTTCCAGCGACGTGCCCTGCTCGGTCTCTTTGTTTCCACAATCGGGACAATCCCCCTGCTGGCAACTGCGCCGCCACCCCAACCAGGGAATGATCCTGTAGCCTCTTGCCGGGTGCCCCAGTTCTCGACTTTGAGACCTGGGAGACGCGAACCCCAAAAGGCCTGTCGAAACGCAATATCCTCGTCCATTTGCAGATCATTTCCCTCCCCGCGCGGACAATGGAAACAGTCGCAAACGCGAGGCCCAAATGACCACCGTCCAATCTCCAACCCGCGCCATCCCAGTCCCTAGTCCCTCTGTCCCTAGTCCCTCGTCCCTAGTCCCTGTCTTTCCCGTTTCTTCTCCCAAAAATCCGCCTTACCCCCACCCCCCACCCTGTGGAAATCTTTTTTCGGCCTCTTCATTGCTCATAACCAACACGTTATCAATAGCTTGCATTGGGCAATAAAACGGTTGACACACATGTGTGTTTGATGTAGTATTAGTACATGGACGCTCCTGAGACACTTCAAAAAGCGATTGCTCACTTCTCCGATCCGGAGAAGGCGTTTAGGGCTGCTGTAGACTTCCGCTGGCCGGGCGGCAACGTGACTTGCCCTCGCTGCGGACAAGCGAAGCATTCGTTCATTAAGACTCGCCGCATCTGGTTCTGCTATGTCTGCAAGAAGCAGTTCACGGTCAAGGTTGGGACGATCTTTGAGGATTCCCCGCTCGGCATGGATAAGTGGATGGTTGCGCTTTGGATGCTGGCGAATTGCAAGAACGGAATAAGCAGCTACGAGCTTGCCAAGAACCTTGGCATTCGCCAGAACTCGGCATGGTTTATGCTGCACCGGATTCGTGAAGCGATGAAGGATGATTCTAGGTTCAAGTTCGGCGGGGAAGAGGGTGGCCCGGTTGAGAGCGATGAGACCTTTATCGGCCCCAACCCGCGCAAAATGCACAGGAGCCGCAGGAATAGCGTTCGTACTGGTGGTCTTGGCAATAAGCACTATGTTGGAAAGACTGCGGTGTTCGGCGTGTTGGACCGCAATCTCCGGCAGGTTCGGTCCAAAGTGATCCCCAATGTGATGCGGGAAACCTTGCAGAACGAAGTTCTGAATCAGGTCCACCGTGGCAGCAAGGTTTATACCGATGCGGCTGTTGGATATGACCATCTGGCAAAGAACTTCATTCACGAGGTTGTCAACCATGCCCAGGAATACGTTCGCGGGCAAGTCCACACGCAAGGACTCGATAACTTCTGGAGCCTTGTGAAGCGGACGCTGCACGGCACGTATGTCTCTGTTGAGCCGTTCCATCTTGACCATTACCTCGATGAACAGATGTTCCGCTACAACAACCGGGCGACGAAAGACAACAAGCTGACCGACGCCGACCGTTTCGCGTTGGTCATGTCACAGGTGGCCGGAAAGCGCCTCACCTATGCCCAACTGACCGGCAAGGACATTGACTCGCTCCACCAGCCGACGGCAGGGACGGGGCAAGAGGAACCCTTCTAGCCCTTGTCGCTGCCGATTGTTTTGTGGTGCTTAGGCTTTGCCTTGGGCTGTTTCTTGGGAACCGCAACCTTAGGTGCCCGAAAAACAGCCCGCGCCAACTGCTCAAAGTTCTCGCCAGCCTTGGGTCCTTCGTGGTATTCGTGTTTCATGGTTCACCTTGTTCTGAATTCGCAATTTGGAGCTTTATCTCCGGCGTAGCCGTATTGAATTCCGACCGGCTGGTTCGGCGCAAATGCGGGAGAAGCAATGGTAAAGCTAAACCCCTTCCCATCTGAATTCATCCTCCCCCCGTACATCATGAACTGGCTATTCAAAGCGTATCCTTGCGGGTTGAGAATGGGCGCATCGCAATCAACCTCCATATAAGCTGGCGTCATAATCTTGTTGGTCACAGCCACATAAACGACCCACTTTGCTCCGTTGCTAGGAACCGATTGGACTGGGAAAAAATAGACCTTCGCATCCTCTGGCTTCAACAGTTTTAACGCTTGATTTTGGCAGTTGTTGATCGTGTTCTGCTGATCTCTATTCTGGTTTTGCAGGGCTTTAGAGAGAGCGTCGAAGCCAGCACATTCAACGCGGAGATCTACCACCTGCGCTTCCAGAAGTTTCTTCTGATCTTCTGCCGATACACGTTGCGATCTTGCCTTCTCAATCAGACCTACATGATCCTGGTATACCGCTCTTCCGATTGACCACAGAATCACAGGTGAATAGATGATAAAAGCGCACCATAGGACGAATTTCACCCCGGCCTTGTAGTTACTCTGCCAATGGTCTAGCATAGCTCGCCACCCGCTTTCTCGATGGACACTGCGGAGGGCTGCTGCGGTAACTGAAAACGCAAACGCAAGATCGACAACTCTTCCCAAAACAGTTGTGCCAATCGCGTCGAAAAAGACCTGGACGACCGCGCCAAAAAAACTGAAAAGATGTTGGAGCCACATAGCGAAAGGCTACGCCTTCCCATTATGTGCTTCAAGTACATATTTATAGAAGGTTGCCGCGATTCCTCCACCCCGCGCGACATGTGTGTCAACCGTTTTATTGCCCTTTTTTGCCAAAAAACCGCTGTCTTTGACCAGAAAGGCCTTTCTTTTCGTCGATTTCCGTAGCCCATTTTCGACGTTGCGACCTGGAAAATTTCCGATATACATTCCAATACGGCATCAAATGATGCTAGGTGGGTATCTGCTTGAATACATTACAAGGATATACGAACCGGGCATAGATTTTCCTCACTGATTTCAGTTATTCAAAGAAGAGACTCAAAAAGAACCCGAATAACGGGGCGGGGTCCCAGGTCCGCACCCACTAAGCTGGGTGACCCATCCTCGCCACGTCCTTGTTTTTGTGGCTAGAGTGGTAAACAGAACCCATAGAATCGCATCAAGGAGCCACCCATGCCGGAAGCCGTCATCGTCAGCGCCGTTCGCACCCCGGTGGGCCGTGCGCCCAAGGGCGCTCTGTCAACCACCCGCCCGGACGACCTTGCCGCAATCGCCATGCTCGGAGCCTTGGAGCGGATCCCGGGCCTGGACCGCGCCGAGATCGACGACGTGATCCTGGGCTGCGCGCAGCCGGAGGGCGAACAGGGCTGGAACGTCGCCCGCTTTGCCGCTCTGCGCGTCCGGTTGCCAGTGGAGATTCCCGGCGTCACCGTCAACCGGCTCTGCGCCTCCGGCCTGGAGGCCATCGCGCTGGCCGACCTGCGCATCCGCGCCGGCGGCGGCGGGGTGGTGGTGGCCGGAGGGGTCGAGTCGATGAGCCTGCTGCCCTTTGGCGGCCTGAAGCCCAGCCCCAACCCCTGGCTCGCCGATGAGTATCCGGCCGCGCTGCTGACTATGGGCCTGACCGCTGAGCGGGTAGCGCGCCACTACGGCGTCTCGCGCGAAGATCAGGACGCCTTCGCGCTGGCCAGCCACAAGAAGGCCCTAGCCGCGCAGGCCGCCGGAGGCTTTGCCGAGGAGCTGATTCCGGTCGCGGTTGCAACGGCCGTTCCCGGCGCGAAGGCTGGAAAGCCCGTGAGAACGGAGCGAGTCTTTGCCGCCGACGAAGGCCCGCGCGCGGACACCTCGCTGGAAGCGCTGGCCAAGCTCAAGCCGGCCTTCCACGCGCAGGGGACGGTGACCGCAGGCAACGCCTCGCAAACCTCCGACGGCGCCGCCGTGGCCGTTCTGATGGGAGCCGGACGGGCGCGCGAACTGGGTCTGCGCCCGCTGGCCCGTCTGGCAGCCTACGCCGTAACCGGCTGTCTGCCGGAGGAGATGGGCATGGGCCCGGTCAGCGCCATTCCCAAGGCGCTCAAACGCGCCGGACTCACGCTCGCCGACGTTGGCCTGATCGAACTCAACGAGGCATTCGCCGCGCAGGCGCTGGCCGTGATTCGCGAGCTTGGCCTCGATCCGGAGCGCATCAACGTCAACGGAGGCGCGATTGCCCTGGGCCATCCGCTGGGCTGCACGGGCGCCAAGCTCACTGCCACTTTGCTGGCTGAGATGCGCCGCCGCAATGCTCGCTACGGCATGGTGGCGATGTGCGTGGGCGGCGGCATGGGCGCGGCGGGAATCTTCGAGCTGCTGTAGCCTGGGCAGGTATTCTCCTGCCCAAGCAGGGATCAGGATCGCCCGCAGAACGCTGAAAATGAGTGAGCTTGCGTGAAGTTCAGGGCCGTCCTTTGCCGCATTTCCGAGGCTTTGAGGTGACGCAACTTTAGCAATTTTGGACAGTATCCTGAAAGGCGATTCCGTTCCTCATTTGCGTTGCTTTCCGCTGGGTCTACCGCCGGGACGGGGACCAGTGCGTTTGTCTCCGGAGCCGGCCGGTTTACCCCTGTAGCCGGACTTGGAAAAGCCGCCCGGCCTAGGCTTGTTGCGCAGGCTGGAAGGGGGCTTTCCTTGGCCACCGTAGCTGGGTTTCCACCCTGCGGACGAAGACCCGTCCGCGGGGGCACCGGGTTTGGGCTTCCAGCCAGGACCGGCTTTTCTCTCGGCTCGGGAGGCGGAGTTGGGGTAAGGCCTCGCCTGGGCGGGACGGGAATCGGATGCGCCCTCGGCGAGCGGACGCGGCGGGAAAGGCCGGGACGAAGCGGGCGGACGGGGACCTGAAGGGCGCGAACCGGACGGACGAGGGCCGGAGCCGGACCGGGCGCTTGTAGCAGGCCCGCGCGAAGGCGGTCCGTAGGAGCGAGCTGCGGTTCCGGATCCGGGGAAGTTGCCGGGTTTCCGCCCCGCGGACGAAGACCTGCCCGCAGGGGCCCGGGGCTTGTTGTTGGGCCGCGCTCCGCCTGCGCGGGGTTTGCCGCTGCTGGTGGTGAAAGGCCGCGCCAAGCCGCCCTCGCCGCGGAAGGGCTTGGCCGCGCCGGACCGGACAAAACCGGGCCGTGGGCCGCCGGGCCTGCTGAAGCGCTGCTCACTCTCGACCGGCTCAATGAAAAGTCTCGCCGGCTGTTGAGTTGGCCCGTCCTCAATCTCTTCCGCAGCGCGGCGGAGCGGCGCGGAAGGCTTGTAGGGCGGACGTTGCTCTCGTTCCGGCTTCTTCCATGCGGGCTTGGCGTTGAAAGGCCGGCCTGAGCCAGTTCTGCCTGTTCCCTCCGAGCCTCTACCGAAACGCCCCTCGGTCGGGCCACCCCTGGCTGTCCGGTCCGCAGTTGGGCGAAACGGCGGGCGGGCGGGCAGCTCGTCTTTCTTGCGGGTCGGCTTGAGGGCAGGCTTGAAAGCGGGCTTCAAAGCGGGCTTCCAGGCGGGCCGAGGCGCGGCGCGCTCCACCGGAGGCTGAGCCGGACGGTCAACAGGAAGCTGGTTCGGACGCCGCGGGCTGGCCTTGGGGCGCAGCGTGGGCAACTGAGAATCCAGCAGGTTCCGGCGGCGGAGTTCCTTGGCTTTGGGAGTGCGCAGCTTGCCTTCAGCGGCTTTGCGCAAGGCGTCCAACTCTTCCGGCTCCAGCTCGCGCAGGTTGCCCGGCTCCTGGTCGAGAACCAGCGGGCCGTAGCCGACGCGGCGGATCTTTTCGACAAAGTGGCCGATCTCCTCGAACATCTTGCGCAGTTCGCGGTTACGGCCCTCAATGAGAACGACCTCGTACCAGGGATTGTCGCCTTGGCGGACCTGGCGGATGCGTGCCGGGGAGGTCCGCACCGGGGGTGAGCCCGGCTTGCCGCGCTCAATGGCGACCCCGCCGCGGAGAATGTTGAGTTCAGCTTCGGTGGGCTGCCCGGAGACCTTGACCAGGTAGGTCTTTTCTACTCCCGAAGATGCCTTGGTGAGCCGATTGGCAAGTTCGCCGTCGTTGGTGACGACCAGTAGCCCCTCGCTCAGGTAATCCAGGCGGCCGACGGGATAGAGGCGCTCCTTCATCTTGTCGAAGAACTGCATCACTGTCGGCCGGCCCTCGGGGTCCTTGACCGTGGTGACGAAGCCCCTGGGCTTGTTGAGGACAAAGTAGCGCAGGCGCTCGGCCCCTTGGAGCAGCTTGCCGTCCACGCGAATGTGGTCGCGGCCGGCGTCGGCCTTGGTTCCCAGCACAGTGACCACCTTGCCGTTAACCTGGACGCGGCCCTGCTCGATCAGCTCCTCGGCGCGGCGGCGGCTGGCCACGCCGGCAGCCGCGAGGATCTTCTGCAACCGCTCCAGTTTCGCCAAGGGGCGAGGCTTGGGAGTAATCTCGGATTCGGAGTGGTCCTGAGGCTCCGAGCTATCAAATGACTCTAGCTCCGAGCTATCTTCGCCTTCAACCTCAGTCTCCAACTTGGATTCGGATTCTGCTTCGACCGCAGCCTCTCCCTCGCCGTCGGTCACGTCTCCGATTGGGTCATCAATCTCGGACGTCGGAATCTCAGATTCAGACGCGGCCTCTGACTTGGGTTTTATCTCCGGTTTTGAGGCTTCAGGTTGGAGCTTACTTTTCTTCTTCGTCATGGGGAAGTGTCTCGTTTTCTGCCTGCTCAGTGGGCGGAAGGCGCGGCAGGAGCGGCCTCTGCGGGCGCTGAGGGGTTGATGCTGGCCGCCGTCCCGGCGGTCTCAGTGGGTTCAGGCGTCTCCGGCTCTACGTCTTCGTCCGGCGAATCTTCCAGCTCTTCCCTGGCGGTCTCGTCGAATTCTAGGCCCGGAGCGGGATTCGGCTCCCGCCCGGACTCATCCCCGGTTTCAGGCTCCGGCTCGTCCAGCTCGCTGGCGGCCAGCTTCTCGAACTCCTCCATGGAGGGCAGCTCGGAGATGTCCTTGAGCCCAAAGCGAAGCAGAAACTGGCGGGTGGTCTTGTAGAGGATAGGCCGGCCGATAACCGGCTTGCGGCCAGCCGTCGTAATCAGCTTGCGGGCCAGCAGCGAACCGAAAACAGCGGAGGAGTCCACGCCGCGAATCTCGTTGACCTCGGGCGCGGTGACCGGCTGCTTGTAAGCGATGACGGCCAAGGTTTCCAGCGCTGGCAAGGAAAGCTTGAGTGCCGGTTTGGTGCTTTTGATGAAGAGCCGGACGGCGTCGTGGCACTCGGGCTTGGTGGCCATGCGGTAGCCGCCGGCGATCTCGCGGATTTCGACGCCTCGCCCGTCGGAAGCGCAATCGGCGATGATTTCGTTGAGAAGCTGGCTGATAATGAGGCGGGCCTCCCGGTCGCGCTGGCGGGCGATGCGCCGGGCTTCCAGCTCGGCCTCGGCCGCGGCTTCTTGGTCCGGAGCGGGCGAGTCCTCTGCCGCCGGCTTGGCTTGATCGGAGGCCTCCGCGCGTGGCTCAGGACCGGATTCCGGCGCGATCTCCGGGCTAGCCGCTGGCGAAGCCGCGGCGGCGCTGGCTGGCTCAGGCGGAACGGAATCCTCAGGGACCGGCTCCTGCTCCAAGTAGACGAACTCTCCGTTCACCGGAGGCAGGAGTCGGGACACGTCAGATTGGTCGCCGGCAGCCTGCCCGGCAGACGCGGCTTCCTGCTGAGCCTTCCATTCGAGGGCGTCGGCGGCAAACAGGGTGGCGAACTGGGCCAGGGTGACCGGCTCCTCGGCGGCGTAGATGACAGCTTCCAGCTTGGCTTTCAGGCTCATTCTGCAATAGGTACCTCCGTTATGGTAACGGAAGTCGCGGAACCTTGCGCGGCGATTGGAGCCTTATCGCCAGTGAATCAACGCCAAAAGGGGGCCCGGAGACGCCAGACGCCACAAAGACCCGCAGCCCCGATGGCGCAACCGGTCGAGAAATACGGAAAGGTTCCGCAAGACAAACTTCCGGATGCTTCGCTCGGAAAGAACCTCTAAAAAACCTTGCTTAAAGGTTGACTGTTCGATTACTATCCAAACGCTGGGTCACGACAGGCAGGATTGATTTCTAATTTCCGGTCATCGGCTCCAGTCCCGATTTGGCTTCCGCGAGCAGCCGCCAGACCTAGCGGAGGCGCCGGCAGAAGCCTTGTTGCCAACTGGTTCTTTCCATTCAGGGCAATCGATGGCAGTTGGATCGGTTGTCGAACGTCGATGGTCTTTCGCGCCGTGTAAGCATCCGCGGCTGGAAAACAGAACCGAACTGTCCGAGTGACGGTTGGCGACTGGCAGGATTCCAATGGATTTTGTTGAAACCCCTGACTGCTTCCGACTTTTCCCGGCTGGAGGCATCCTCCATGATTCGCAGAGTATTCTCCTTCTTCATTTTGCTCGTGGAAGCCGGCCGTTTGCGGCTTTCCTGTGACGCTGCCAGGGCTTTTGCCGGATTGCCGCGGGTATTCGCGCTTCTGGCTCTTGCTTGCGTCGTTTTCTGCTCTGCCGCCGCTGCCCAGAACCCTGCGACATCGGTCGCCGTGGACGCCAACGCCAACCAGCACGCCATCAATCCCAATATCTACGGCGGCGCGTGGTTCGCTACCTCCGACCTGGCTGCAACCAATGCGCCTCTCAACCGTCTCGGCGGGAACAACACCAGCGACTACAACTGGCAGCAGGACGCGATCAACCTGGATCAGGACTGGTATTGGGAGAGCTATCTGGAGGACGGTCCTCCCATCGTAGCTGGCGCCTACATCGACAACGAGATTCAACTTACCCACGCCGCCAATGTCGGATCGCAGCCGATGGTGACGATTCCCATGCTTCCCTACATCGCCAAGGTCGGCCCCGACGCCACCACCGGCGCTGCCTCCCTCTGGTCTTTTTCCGTCGCCAAGTACGGCGCGCAGGTCGGGTGCGGTAGCTTGGGCGCCGCCGATCCCTACCAGTCCGACGCGGGCAGCGGATGCCTCTCCGGAGGCGGCTATGTCGTCAACGATCCAAGCGATGCCTATGTGCCGAACAGCGTTGCAATCGAGCAGGCATGGGTGCAGCACCTGGTTTCCAAATGGGGAAACTCGACGACTTCGACCGGAGTCAAGTACTACATCCTCGACAACGAGCCTTCCATCTGGAGCAGTACCCATCGCGACGTACACCCCAGCCCAGAGACCTACGACGAGTTGTACAACAACATCGTCGCCTATGCGGGCGCCATCCGCGCCGTCGATCCCAACGCCACCATCATTGGTCCGGAAGAGTGGGGCTGGTGGGCGATGTACGATAGCGGATTAGATCAGGCAAACGGAACTGGAACCGGCTCCGATTACGCCACGCACAGCGATACTTACTACTACCCGTATCTGCTCCAGAAGCTCTACGCCTACAAGCAGGCTCATGGCGTGGATTTGATCAACATACTGAGTGTTCACTGTTACACCGACGCCTCGTCGGGCTTCAATGTCGCTACGCGCGAGCTATGGGATCCGAATTATGTCGATCCCAACTGGTATGGCCAAGTCGGCCTGAACGGCAGTGTCATCGAGTGGATTCCGCTGATGAAGCAATGGGTAAATCAGTATTACCCTGGCCTCGGAATCGCCTGCACGGAATACAACTGGGATGACCAGTCCACGCTGAGCGGCGCAACCACGGAAGCCGATCTGCTGGGCATCTTCGGATACTACGGATACGACATGGCTAACATCTTCACGCCGCCCGTTAAGCCCACCTATCTCTCCATGCAGATGTACCGCAACTACGATGGGAATCGTTCCACTTTTGGAGACACCAGCGTCTCGGCCGCGGTAGCCGATCCGGACAACCTGTCGGCGTATGCGGCGCTGCGCACTACGGACGGCGCGCTGACGGTAATGGTCATCAACAAACAGACGGGCAGCACGCCGGTGACCGTCAGCCTGACTAACTTCAGCACCACGGGCACGGCGCAGGCCTATCAAGTCTCGTCCGCGACCCAGACCTCGATCGCCAGCCTGGGCAGCGTCACGGTGGCGAACAACGCAATTACCTCGACCGTTCCCTCGCAGAGCATCACGCTCTTCGTCATTCCGTCGGGCAGCGTTCTTTCCGCGCCCACGACGCCTACAGGTCTCGCGGCCAACGTGGGCAGCGGCACGGTAACACTGACGTGGAATGCGGGCGGCGGCGCCAGCAGTTATACCGTATCGCGCGGTGCGGCGAGCGCAGGCCCATTCTCGCCCATCGGAACCGTCACTAGCCCCGCGCCCACCACTTATACCGATTCAGGTCTGACCAACGGAAACACTTACTACTATGTGGTTTCGGGAACCAACAGCAAAGGGACGAGTTCGAATTCCGCGCCGGTAGCGGCCACGCCGCAGGTTCCGCCCACGTTTACCTCTTCGGCAACCGCATCGCCGAATCCCGTCACGCAGAACAGCGGCACCACAATCACCGCCACCGTGAAATGCACGGCGGGCACGTTGAGCAATGGAACCGTTGAGATCATTGCCATGGACCCGAACGGCAATGTGGCGCTGACTAAGAGTTTTACCGCTCAGAGCTTCACCGCAAGCCAAACTCAGACTTACACCGCGACGCTCACGCCAACTGTGGCGGGAACCTACACTGTGGAAGTCGGGGAGTTCAGCGCAACGGGCCAGCAGTGGAGTCTGAACGCCTCGGCCGGCACCATCACCGTCAACTCCGCGCTCTCGTTTACCTCTTCGGCGACGCCCAATCCAGCCTCGATAGCCGTCAGCAGCTCCTCCACTGTCACGGTAAAGGTCAAGGACACGGGAACCATCGGCCTCACAAACGGTATCGTTCAATTGCTGATCGTCGACCCGTCAAGCAATGAAATCGTGCAGCAGAACTGGACCGGAGAGAATTTTACAGCCGGCGGGACACTGACCTTGACATACACCTTCAATCCGTCCACTCTCTCACCGCCCGAATCGACCAACGGCGTCTATACCTTCGAGATCGGCGTCTTCGACTCTTCCTGGAGTACCGATTACTACTGGAACAGCAACGCTGGAACCATCACTCTGACGGGAGGATCTGGACCGCCGGCATTCACCTCTTCGGGAACGGCCAAACCAACCTCGATCACCGCCAGCGGAAGCTCGACGGTCACGTTCAGCGTGCAAGACACGGGAGGTGCCCTGACCAACGCCAACGTCGAGATTCAAGTGTACAATTCGGCGGGCACCGCGGTCGGAACTCAAGTGTATAGCGGGCAAAACTTCACAGCCAATGGAACTCTGTCCTACACCTATACCTGGACTCCATCCAGCCAGTCGCCAGTCGTCACGGCGGCCGGAGCTTATAGCGCGGAGGTTGGGGTCTTCAATAGTAGTTGGGGCACCGATTACTACTGGAACAGCAACCTCGCCACGATCAATATTGCCAATGGAACAGCCCCCCAGACCATCACCTTCACCCCCATCACCGGCACGCAGTACGCGTTGACCCATCTAACGCTGAGCGCCACGGCCAGTTCCGGACTGCCGGTCAGCTTCTCTTCCACCACGCCCACGATCTGC
>JBEKNI010000040.1:0-36797 GCA_049522975.1 Occallatibacter sp.
CTCACAATCAAAACCCCAAGCCCTTCATCTGGACCGCAAAGGCAAACGACATCCTGGAAAAAGTGACCCGCGCCAAAGCCGTCCTGAATAATAGACGATCTGCTTGAGACACTACACTAGCGCCAGAACATTGGCGCAAGGATGGAACAGGGAGTCGCCCCATCTGCGGGCTACTTGGGCAGCGCCAGCGACCCGGTGACGGCGAAGCTAGCCTCCGATTTCGATTCTGTCTGCTGCGGTTGCGCGCCAGCCAGAGTCAGCGTGTACTTGCCTTCGAGGATTGCGCGGTTTCCCTTCTCGTCGACGCTGGAGATCGAGCGGGGATCGATGGAAATGGCGACCTCCCTGCTCACTCCTGGGCCGATGTTGACGCGCTGAAAACCGGCCAGGAAGCGGACGGGGCCGTCGGTCTGCGGTGTCTTCAGATAGGCTTCCACCACCTCATCCCCGGCCACGGCGCTAGTGTTGGTTACCGTGACGGTCGCCGCCAGCGCGTCGCCGGCCTTCAGTGTCTCCGCCGAAAGCTTGATGGGACCGTACTTGAAGGTCGAATAGCTTAGCCCATAGCCGAAGCCCCACAGCGGCTTGCCTTGGAAATAACGATAGGTGCGGCCCTTCAGCGAGTAGTCGGTAAAGGCAGGCAATCCCTCCAGCGAGGCGTAGAAGGTGACAGGCAGGCGGCCGGCGGGGTTGTTGAGCCCGGCCAGCGTGCGGGCGATGGCCGTCCCGCCCTCGACCCCCGGATACCAGGCTTCGAGAACAGCGGCAGCGTGTTCGTTGGCCCAGTTGAGCGCAACGGCGCTGCCGCTCTGCAGGACCACAATGAGCGGCTTGCCGGTGGCGGCGACCGCTTCAAGAAGTTTCTGCTGCGGCGCGGGCAGATTGAGGCTGGTGCGGTCCCCGCCGTCAAAGCCGTCGATCTTGATCGGCATCTCTTCGCCCTCAAGCTGCGGCGAGAGGCCAACAAAGGCGACCACCACATCTGCCTCCTTCGCGCGGGCCACGGCTTCGTCCAGTTGCGCCTGCGCGGGCGCCTCCCACTTCAGGGTCAGGCCGCCGCCGTTCGGGTCGCCCGCGTGCGAATACTCCAGTCGAAATTCATGCGGCTTGGTGTCGGCAAAGTCCACCACGATCGAAGGTGTCTTGGGAAAATTCTCGGTGGGCGGCGCGCTGGGCGAAGCTCCCGGAGCAGGTTTCAGATCGCCCTCCTGGCGCAGGCTGCCTTCGCCCAGCACCTTGCCGTCAAGAATGAAGCGGTAGCTCTCGCGGGGCGACCACGGGAAACTGTCGCCTTGCTCCAGGGTGAAGACATAATGGCCGGGCGCGGGGACCGCGAGCGCGCCGCTCCAGCGCACCGAGTAGTTGGGCGTGTCGAGCTCCGGGACCGGCTTGGCGCTCTCCCAGTCGGCCTGCACCTCCGGCTGGGTGAGAGTCGCCACGGGGCGGCCCGTCCAGTCGGGCGTGGCGAAGAACTCGGTCTTCAGCCCCGCTCCAAAAACTGTCCGCGGCACGGGAACGCCTACGCCGGCGGCCAGTGTCGAGCCTTGCGCGTAGAGAATGTTCGAGCCGCGAAACTGCTTCGTCAGTCCGTCCAGCGGCGTCACCGGCTGCGAAGGCGTGCCGACATAATTGCCAAGAATCGAGGCCAGCAAATCGGCCGTTGGGCCGATGACGGCGATCTTCGCGGGCGGAGTTTTCAAAGGCAGCACCCCGGAGTTCTTCAGCATGACAATGCTTTCCTCGGCTGCCCTGAGAGAGGTCTGACGGTTGCCATAAGAAGCGACCACAGTAGACGGAGTCTTGTCCAGCGGATTGAAGCCTTGCGGATCGAAGAGCCCAAGCTTAAAGCGCGCGGTATAAAGCCGCTCGGCGGCCTGCGTAATCAGCTCTTCGGAAACCAGCTTCTTGCGCACTGCATCGGCCAGCGTGTTGAAGCCGGGAGCCCAGATGCTGCACGAGAGGTCGGTCCCGGCCTCAACGGCCAGCGCGGCGGAATGTATCACGTCGGCAGTCTTCTTATGGCCCTGGTTCACATCCACGATGGCGCCGCAGTCGGAGACCACAAAGCCCTTGAAGCCCCAAGCCTCGCGCAGGTGCTCTTTGAGCAGCATCTTGTTGGTGCAGGCCGGCCACTCGTCGATCGAGTTATAGGCGCACATCACCGACTGCACATGGCCTTCGGTGACGGTGGCGCGGAAGGCGGGTAGGTAAGTCTCCTCCAGATCGCGCGGCGAGGGATCGACGTTGAAACCGTGGCGCAGTTGCTCTGGGCCGCTGTGCACGGCGAAGTGCTTGCTCGTGGCCACGGCGCGCAGATGATTCACGTCGCCGCCCTGCACGCCGTTGACAAAGGCCACGCCCAGTCGTGCGGTGAGGAACGGGTCCTCGCCGTAGGTCTCCTGCCCGCGTCCCCAGCGGGGATCGCGAAAGATGTTGATGTTGGGCGACCAGAAGGTCAGTCCATAAAAGATGCGGTGATTGCCCTCGCGCTGCGCCTGGTTATACTTGGCGCGGGCCTCGATGGAGATCACGTTGCCCATGCTCTGGACGATGGAAGGATCCCACGTGGCGGCCATGCCGATGGCCTGCGGAAAAACCGTCGAGTAGCCCGCCCGCGCCACGCCGTGCAGCGCCTCATTCCAGGTCTGATAGTCGGGAATGCCTAGCCGGGGAATCGCCGTGGCCCAGTCTTCAAGCTGGCTGGCCTTTTCGTCCAGCGTCATGCGGCCCACCAGGTCGTGGGCGCGCTCGGCCGGGGAGAGTTTGGTGTCAAGATAAGCGGCCTGCTGTGCATGGGCGGCGATGGCGAAAGCGGCGAAAACGAGCGGCGGAGTGAGCCAGCGGCGAAGCAGCATGAAGACAATCCTCCAGAGTATTGGGCGGCCTTCCCCCACTGGTCTCCCATGCCCGGAGATTCGTTTTCCGGACACAAAAAACAAGAGAAGGCAGCCGCATGAAACTTTACAGGGTTGGGGGACGGCTTGGCTAGTTCCATGGTTTTGCGCTCAAACCATTGAATTGGCTTCTTCCTGCCGGCGTGGGTGCGAGAAGCTAATCAGGCCCTTTATCATTGGCTCATGCAAAACAAACTCCGCTGGGGAGTTCTCAGCACCGCAGACATCGGTCTCAGGAAAGTCATTCCCGCCATGCAGCGGGGCCAATACACCAGCGTCGTTGCCATCGCCTCCCGTGATCTGGCCAAGGCTAGGGCGGCGGCAACCGCGTTGGAGATTCCTACGGCCTACGGCTCCTACGAGGAGCTCCTCGCCGACCCCAACATCGACGCCATCTACAATCCTCTTCCTAATCAACTGCACGTGCCATGGACCATCAAGGCCGCCGAAGCCGGCAAGCATGTCCTCTGCGAGAAGCCGCTCAGCCTGACCGTTGCCGAAGCCGAAACTCTGCTCGCGGTCCGCGCGCGCACCGGAGTCAAGATCGGCGAGGCCTTCATGATCCGCAGCTACCCGCAGTGGCTTCGCCTGCGCGAGCTGCTCGACCAGGGCCGCATCGGAGAACTGCGCTCCATCGTTGGCGTCTTCAGTTACTTCAACGATGACCCGGCCAACATTCGCAATCAGGTCGAATGTGGCGGCGGCGCTCTGCTCGACATCGGCTGCTACCTCATCCATGCCTCGCGCTACGCCTTCGCCCAGGAACCTGCTCGCGTCGTCGCGCTGATCGAACGCGATCCGCGAACAGACACCGACCGGCTCACCTCGGCGATTCTCGATTTTCCCAAGGGCCAATCCATCTTCACTTGCGCTACGCAGTTGATTCCCTATCAGCGCATCCACTTTCTCGGCACGCGCGGGCGCATGGAACTGGAAATCCCCTTCAACGCGCCTCCCGACCGCCCTACCCGCCTCATCATCGACTCGACGGGCGACCTCTTCGGAGGCGGCATCACCACAGAAACCTTCCCCGTCTGCGATCAGTACACGCTGCAAGGGGATGCCTTTTCCAGAGCCGTGCTGGAGGACAGTGAGGTTCCTGTCCCGTTGGAAGACGCCATCCGGAACATGGCTGTCATCGAAGCCGTCTTCCGATCCGCCAACTCAGGCCAATGGGAGTCCTTGTAAATGATTCCAGCCCTTCGGGCTTGAGACTCTGGATGCGCGGACCGCAATTCGACCGCGTCCGGCGTCAGCATAGGTCTTCCGCTAGTTGTCTCCTAGACACAGAACAGCAGTTGCGCCCAGACCACACCCGGCATCGCCTCTGGGTTCCGCATCTTAATCTGTCCGATGCATGGCCTGCCTGAAGCGTCAGCAACCTAGAGGCGTTCAGGCTCCGGTCTGGCCTGAGGAAGAGGCCAAAGCGGAGGACTGAGCTGACGCGGGTGGGGAGCCTGCGCCAGTCCAGATCCGTGCGGTCTTCGTTCGATTACTCCGCTGCCTCGGCAGCCTTCTGCGCCGCCCAGCGCTTCTTCACAGCCTCGGCTATGCGCTTCCGGCCTTCCGGCGACAGGTTCCTCTTCTTCTTCTTCCCAGGCTTTGCAGTGACGGCTGCAACCACAGATGCTTTTCTGGGCGCGACCGCAACCAGCTTTCTCGGTCTGCCGGGCTTCCTCTTCACGACTGGCGCAACGGCGCCGGTCAGCAATGCTTTTGCCTGTTGCAGCGTAGCAATCTCATGATCGATGGTTGCCAGAATTTCTGCTACTCCCATGTATCCTCCCTGTTTCATTCAGGTAACTGGTTCAATCTTCGCGGGGCAAACTCGCTACGCCGCGCGGGGTTTTCCAGTCCCTCCATAACTACAATACGCAATTTCCCGTGCTTTTACAAACATGTGCAATCTATTGCGGAGATTCTTCCCGGGTTCTTCCGCTCACTCCTGTAAGACTTGTTCTCTCGGAAAGCGCCTGGAAGCCGCATTTTGCTGGCCAAATTGTCCGCGCCCCGCGTCAAACCGATTCCACTGCATGAATTTTCTTGGCAATTTCGAAGGCCAGCGGTTCAACCGAGCCATGAAAGAGCGAGCGCTCCCGCGCGGGCAGTTCGTCTAACAGATCGGGAAAAGGCGTGACCTCACATCCCGGAAATGCAGGGAATCCGGCCGCGTCGGCCATCCGGCAACTCACTTTGATCACTTCGACCAGGTCCCAGGAGCCATCCTTTTGCCGTGGCGCATGATGCTCGGCGGCAATGGCTTCAAACTCCGCGGGCAGATTCCAGTCAATAATGATTTGCCGGCCGGCCTCGCAATGATCGCAGCCGAACAGCTCATGTTCGGCTTTGAGGATGCTGACCGGAGGGCCGCTGTGCGTTTCCAGCAAGAGGGTGTATTCCTTCGGCCGGAGCACCGCCAGCGCCAGTCTCCCAATGTCGTGCATCACGCCCGAGGTGTACGCAACATCCCTGTCGAAAAATCCCACCGAAGCCACCTGATCGGCTATCAGGGCGGTGGCCAGGTTGTGCCGCCAGATGGATCGCATGGCAGGCTGGTGCAGCGACTTGCCCATGTATGCGCGCACCCCCACGGTAAGGCACAGGCCTTGAAGATTGTTCGCGCCCAGCACGGCGATAGCTTGCAAGACGTTGTTGGCGGGAAACCGCGGAGCATACAAGAGCGAGTTGGCGATGGAGAGAACCTCGCCGGCAAACGCCGGATCGGATGAGATCAATTCGCTCAACTGATGCAGTTGCACGTTCTCATTATTGGCTAGCTGCAATACCCTCAGCGCTACCTGAGGAAAAGGCGGAAGACGAAGATGCGCCCAGGGCGGACTGATAGCCTCATCCCCTGGCCTTTCATTCTGCGGTATCGAAATCTCCCTTCGCACAGGCAACCTCTCCGCGCCCGCCGCCCCTCGGCCGATGCCGCTCGCCGGCCCGCGCCCGCCATTGGGCTCGACACAAAACACGCTTGCTGATTGCCTCTTCGGCAAGCAGCGGCATACCTTGAGCAGAACTGCGTTGAATGATTGATATCTAATCATCAGTGAGACTTAATAATCGGATCGGCCGCGCATCCAAGAGCAACAACTCGAAAATACTCTTCGAGTTACATCGAGGGTGTTTTATGCCTTCTGCCCGATGCGCGCCAGCCGCGGAACCGCAATCAGGGTCATCGCAAAAAGGAAGATCGAAGCGGCGATGAGCCCAAGGTGACCGAGACGCAGGTCTTCAAATAACAGCTTGACCGCGACAAGCCCCAGCATAAGGTAGGCCAGGCGCATCAGCTCCGCGCGCCGCCAACGGGATCCGGCGTAAGCCAGCGCAAGAGTTGCCGCGCAGAGAATCAGAGTGCGAAGGAAGGCAAGGTGATGAGCCTCGGGCGTTATGTGCAGGCCGGCGAGGTGCATCAGGACCTCGACCAGCAGCGCCGCCATTGCCCCAACCGCCAAAGCCGCTGTCGCCAGGAAAAGGAACTGCTGCTGCCAGCTCTCTGGCTGGCCATGCTTCCCGGCTGCGTAACAAACCAGCGCGCACGCTGAGACCATGCAGACACCCGGCCCAAGCCTCGCGGGCTGCGTTCTCGCCAGAGCGTCGAAAATATAACTCAGCAAGCCCGATGCAACCGCGGCCGCCAGCAGAAATGCCAGGCCGTGGAACCTGAGTGTCAGGCAGCCTCCAGAAACAGCAGCCGCCATCGAGGCAATGCTCAGAAAGGCCGCCAGCCAGAACGGCGGCAGCCACAACACGCTTCCAGCTAAAAGCAGGCATGCGGCCCACGCGGCAAAGACGTGGAAGTTGCGCCCCGATGCGACTCTGTTGAAGAGGAATAAGGTCGCAGCGTAACACGCCGCCGAAAAAATCAGGCACGCCGCCCCCAATGCCGTGGCCCCCAAGCGCGGCGCAAAGTAGAGCACGCTCGATGCGGCCAGCATGAACGCGATCATCGCCTGGCCGGTTTCAAATACGGTAATCCTCTGAGCGAGCAGCGTGGTCCGCAGGCCGATGCTGACACCATAGATGAGGAACAGCAGGCAGCCGGGCAAGAGCAAGCCCGCCGTGCCGATCGCCGGGTAATCCATGCGCGCACTTTCGGGGCTTGAGTAAATGAAGATCAGCGCCCATACTGCCAGATCCGCGGCCACGGCTGGCAGCGGGCGCAGACTTAGCTGGCGGTTGCGCACCGCCGCGTACTCAGAGAGCAGCGCCATCAGAAGCAAGGCGGCGAGGAAGGGCATCAGTTCGTGCGTGGCGATCGACAGGGCAACGGCCGAGCAGGCCGCGGCCAGGTTCGCCACCCAGAGGACCGGAGCGAGATCCCGCTTCCAGGCCAGCGCGGCAGCCGCAATTACAAACACGCAAAGGACGCCCGCGGCGCCCGGCGGCGGCATCACCTTGAAGCTCAGTGTTAGTTCCCAAAGCATGGGAGCAAGAATCAGGGCCGATGTCCCGGCGTAGACGGCGCTCGGAAACCAGTCCTTTGCCGGAGCGCGCGCCGCGCCCGCCAGCCACAGCAGCGCGTAGACGATGGCGACGGCGGCAATCGCCAGCTGCGGAAGCGAACTGGATTCGGCCACGGCGCGAAGCAGATAAGCGCCGGCAATGCCCGCTGTGGCCCAGCCCAGCACGGGGAGGACGCTGCCGGTGTGGCCAAGCGACAACTCTTCGCCAGCCTTGCCCACCGGCGCTGCCGCCGGCTCCCGCGCAGCCGGCACGCTAAATCGGACGGAGGGACCTTCGAGTGCTTCGACGCGCCGCTCCAGCGTGTCCAGGCGTGCCTTGAGCCGTTCGAGTCCATCGGAAAACTCGTCCATAAGCACCACCCGAAGAAAGGCGAACCCTAGCCGCCGACGGCAACAGCCTGCGCGCTCTTTTCAGGCCACGGCGGCAGCAGTTTCACCAGCACCCACAGAAACACCAGCGGCAGCAGGGTCAGCGCAATCGCCACCAGCAGGCCCTCCTTGGTCACCAGACCCATCTTGTAGGTCGTGTAGCCAAGAAAACTCTTCGAGAACAACTGCCCGCCGATCACCACGTTCCAGCGCATCGCGAAGATGCCGATCAGCGCCAGGCTTCCGGCAATGGCATAGATCCGCTTGCGCGCCATCTCCGGCAGCTTCACCACTTGCGTCACGAACAGCAGAATCAGCGGCGTAATCGTGCCCAGAAAGATCTGAATCACGATGTGCGAGAAGTAGAGCCTGGTATGCACCATGAAGTTCAGGCTGCGGAAGGATTCGTCCGCCTCGTAGATGCGGTGAACCAAATCGAGCATCTCCAGACTGAAGTCGATGATGAAGATATAGAACAGGTACATCGCGATGCTATCTACGCACGCCATGTCGATGCTTTGTTTGCGCAGTTTGGTGATCCCCATGTAAAGCAGCATCACCCCGGCAATCCCCGAGACCATCGCCGAGAAGATGAAGACCACCGGCATCAGCGGCGAGGACCACCAGGGATTGGCCTTGATCGAGCCGAAGATGAAGCCCACGTAGCCGTGCAGCAGGAAAGCGGAGGGAATGCCGATCAGGGTCACGATCCAGCCCGCCCGCTCGTCGATCGCTAGCGCCCGCTCGCTAATATTGCTGGAACCGAGCGTCATTACACGATAGACCAGCCGCAGCAGCCCCCGACTCGTCTGCGAGAGCAGCACGATCTCCCGCCGGTAGTCGAGCCAGATCTCCAGCACCAGCACGGCCATCAGGTACCACAGGTAGACATAACCGAACATGGCCATCGCCGAGGTCGAGTGCGGAGTGAAGTACATCTCCGGCGAGCGCTCCGGATGGCCCAGATGCAATTGCAGGGGCAATGGCGCCACCAGCAGAAACGACAGGGCCGTCAGCAGCGCCAGCCGGTAGGTGGGCTTGACCGCCTCCACACGGAAAACCCGCTCCAGCGACGCCAGAATGAACGCGCCCGCCACCAGTCCCGTGATGAAAGGGTACAGGACGATCAGCACGCTCCACTGGAGCCCGACTTCGTTCGGATACATGAAGCCTTCCACACCGTTCATAATTCCTCGCCCATCTGTTTCCTAACTGCCTAGTCCCTAGTCCCTCAGTCCCTAGTCCCTTAGTCCCTGCTCTTCTTACCGCACCGAGCCGTCAAGGTCGTTGTAGAAGACCTTCGCGCCGGTGGCCATCTGCGGCTTCAGCACCTGCACGTTGTGCGTCTTCAGAAACTCGTGGATCGGGTCTTTTGGATTCTTGAGGTCGGCCAGTTGGCGCGCCCCGGTCGGGCAGGCCTCGCAGCAGGCCGTCGTCAGACCCTGGGTAATCCTGTGGTAGCAGAGCGTGCACTTGTCCGCCACCTCTTTCTGCGGATGGATGTAGCGGCAGCCATAGGGGCAGGCCTGCACGCAATAGGCGCAGCCCAGGCAGTACTTCTGGTCCACCAGTACCACGCCGTCCGGACTGATGAAGGTCGCGCCCACCGGGCAGACCTGCGTGCACGGCGAATCCGCGCAGTGGTTGCACATTTTGGGAACGAAGAAATACTTCTTTCCGTCTTCCTGCGCCACCGGGAACCCATCCTTGCCGCCCTTCGGAGAGATGACCTCCGGCTCCGTCATATTCTCATCCGAGACGTGGTAGCGCTCCACCCAGGTGCGGAAGTTGCCCTCCGGCACATCGTTCTCGGTCTGGCAGGCGCGCACGCAGTTGCCGCAGCCGATGCACTTGGAGATGTCGATCAACATGCTCCACCAGTGATCGGACATCTTATAGTTGGGCGCGTCTTCCGGAGATCCGGCCAGCACCGACTTCCACGCCACCGCCGCCGCCGGCAACAAAATCAGTATTTGACGCCGTGAGATATTCATTTCACGCCTCCCCCATCCATCGCCGGACTATGCGGTTGATGACAACTCCCACACGGAGGCCCCGGATAGTGCTCCGCCGGATCAACCTGCGGGAAGCCCTTGGGTTTGGCGGCGCTGGCTGTATGGCAGCGCGCGCAGAGCACGGCCGTGTCCGGCAACTCCGGCTTCACTGTCGGGTCCTCTGCATGGCGAAGCAGCGGAGGGTCGGGCGGGGCCGGCTTAACCACCAGCGCGACGAATCGCTCGTATAAGTTTGGCTTGGGCTGTTCAGGAGCGGGCAGCCGCCGATAGATCGCCCCGTGGCAGGCCTCGCAGTTCACTTGCGCGTGCTTGCCGGCTTGTTTCTTGGTTGCCTCTTCGGTGTGGCAGCCCTCGCACGTCTCGTGGCCGGCAAACTTTGCCGGGTGCGCCGCAATCTCGCCCATCGCCGCCCCGCGATAATGCCCGTATTCCCCAAAGCTCTTGGGCACAACGTAGTGGCGCACCACCAGAAAGATCAGAAACGCGAGAACAAATAGCCCCGCGAACCGGAAAAGATGCCCTGCATCCTTGAAGACGCTCATCCAACCCGCTCCATCACGCCGCTCTAAAAGGTTTCGCGAGTTCCGACCAATGGGATTGAGAACATTCCTCGCAGGTTTGACGGTACGCGAGCCTGCCCCATGGTTGTATGTGAGGCAAATCACACTCCGATGAGATTTGGGGGCTCGCCAGACCGGACGGCATGGGGAGCCGCTTTGGACGGGAAACGATACGATGGACTTGGAGAGCAAAATGCCAAGAATACTCGACGGCGTGGCGATTGCCGCGGCCATCCAGCAGGAAGTCGCCGAAGAGGTGCGCGAACTGGCCGGACGCGGCATCCGGCCCGGGCTCGCGGCGGTGCTCGTCGGCAATGTGCCCGCCTCGCAGATTTACGTCCGCAGCAAGGTCCAAACCTGCGCCGATCTCGGCATCCATAGCGACCTCATCACCCCGCCTGAAACCGTCACCACCGAAGAGATGCTGGCGCTCGTGGCCAGCCTCAACGCCCGCGAAGAGATCGACGGCATTCTCATCCAGTTGCCCCTGCCGCCGCACGTGGACACCAAGGCCCTCCTCGACGCCGTCTTGCCCGCCAAAGACGTGGACGGCTTCCACCCGGTCAACGCGGGCCGCCTGCTGGCTGGCCGTCCCTCTCTTGCGCCCTGCACCCCGTCGGGCATCATCGAGATTCTCCAGCGCAGCCAGATCCCCATCGCCGGCCAGCACGCCGTCGTCGTGGGCCGCAGCGACATTGTCGGCAAGCCCGCAGCCATGCTGCTCCTCCACCACAACGCCACGGTCACCATCTGCCACTCCAAGACCCGCGACCTTACCGCCATCACTCGCCAGGCCGACATTCTGGTAGCCGCCATCGGCCGCGCCGGCTTCATCACCCCGGAGATGGTCTCGCCCGGTGCGACGCTGATCGATGTAGGCATCAACCGCATCACCGAGCGCGCCGAGTTCGACCGCTTCTTCGCCGGTAATGCCAAGCGCGAAGCGACCTTCGCCAAGAACGGCTCGACCTTGGTGGGCGACGTTCACCCCAAGGCCTTCGAGATCTCCGGCGCCTATACACCCGTTCCCGGCGGCGTCGGCAAGCTGACCATCGCCATGCTGATGGCCAACACCGTGCGCGCGGCCAAGATGCGGCGGGGACTGTGACGCCTTCCATCGATTGGCTGTGGTGCCATGCGGATTACCAAATCGTCACTGCCGCATCTGCTTGACCCCCTGCAAGGCGATTTAACTGTAGCAAAAATAAGCCATTACTGACTGAAGAAATTCATCTTTTCAATCTTTAGGGCATGAGATATACTCGTTTTCCATAGGATATGCGGCGGATAATTCTTGTCTTTATGTTCGGGGTTTTCTCGGCAGCTTTGTTTAGTTCTGCCGTCTCGGTCTATATATTCCACGACGTGGATAAGGACGAGATCGGCCACTGGAATGAAGCGTTCGCAGGACTGTGTGCCGAATTCATTTTATTCACAGTAATAGTCGGCGGGGGAGTAGCACTCCTTACTTCGTTGGGGCGGCGCCTTTTTCATCTCAAGGGATACTCTCCTCGTTCAGAGTTGGTTTTCTTTCTTGGCATTGGCGCTGGGGTGCTCCAATATCCGTGGGACTTCATCGGAAGAGCGGCATTTCCAAATCTAGCAGATTTCTCTCTTTACTTATATTTAATCTTTGCAATCATCTTCTGCTCCATCATTATTGTCCGCGATAACTTCCGACAGATGAAACTGTCCCAGGCGTCTACTGCCTAATTCGATAGTTATTAGTTCCCGGAAAAGCCGCTCTTCCCCAAAACTAAAACACTTCGACGTAGTCGACGTTGGCCCGGAAGGTTCTCATCAACGTGCAGCTTCAAGGACCGCGATCCTTTCCGGGATGCTGGCAAAGAACTCGTAAACGGCCTGGAAGTCTTCCTTTTCGAGGTAGGGGAACTCGCGGAGGATTTGCTCCTCGGTCATTCCGGAGGCGAGGTAGGAAGCCAGATCGTAGACGCTGAAGCGCAGGCCGCGGATGCAGGGCTTTCCCCCCATCTTGCCGGCTTCGACCGTGATTCGCGGGTTCAAGGTGTACATATGCCGCGGTGCTTCCTGCCGTGATCTCATTCTACGCCAAATTCATCTTGATCGCCTATCCAGGTCGCCTATCCGGATCGCCTATACTGCGTTCAGCGATGGACGCAGTCGAATGCAGCCCGGACCGGGTTTGCGAGCGCCCAGCGCCGGGTTGATTCATCATGCTTCGAGTCGGTCTCACCGGCGGCCTGGGCAGCGGCAAGAGCACCGTTGCGGCCACTCTGCGCTCGCTGGGCGCGGAGGTTGCCGAGGCCGACGAACTGGGCCGGGCGCTGATGGAGCCGGGCCAGCCGGTTTACGCCGAAATCGTCCGCATCTTTGGCCCGCAGGTCGTCAGCCCCGACGGCCGCCTCGACCGCGCGCGTCTGGCCGAACTGGCCTTTCAGGGCGGCCGGCTGAATGAGCTAAACGCCATCGTCCATCCGGCGGTGATTGCCGCCGAGCGGCGCTGGATGGACCAGGTCTTTGCCCGCAATCCCGCCGCCGTGGCCGTCTTCGAGTCGGCGCTCATCTTTGAGGCGGAGCGCGATGCCCGCGACCGCGGCGAACAGGAGTCCGTGCTGGCCGAGTGGCGGCGGCGCATGGATCGCATCGTCGTCGTCACCGCGCCCGACGAGCTGAAGATCGCCCGCTATGCCGCCCGCGTCAGTCCCACCGGCTCCGGCCGCGCCGCCGCCGAGGCCGATGCCCGCCTCCGTCTGGCGCATCAGATTCCCGACGTGGTCAAAGCCGCCCGCGCCGACTATGTAATTGAAAATACGGGAGATACTTCATCCCTCCGCGCCCAGGTCCATGAATTGTGGCTGCGCCTACAAGAAGAAAGCAACAAATCCCTCCAAGATGAGTCTTTAGAATAGGGATCAGGGGTCGGTGATCGGAAATCGTCAGTGTTACCGCAACGCTTTTTACTTACGGCTGACCACTGAGAACTGAAAACTGACCACTGTTCACTGTACGAGGTTCTCAAGCTATGAAACTGCGCCGCGTTCTTCTGGTTCTACTGCTGGTGGGTGGATTCTGCTTCTTCACTACCCATCTTCCCTCCAGGTTTGACCGTCCGTCTCTGGGCCATCTCTTTCCTGCGAGCAGCCTCGGCTCCCGCTCTCCGCTCGACCTCACCGAAGCCCAGGCCGCGCCCGCCTATGACGCTGAGGAGCAGAACAACATCGCCGTCTACAAACGTGTGCTGCCCTCGGTGGTCAACGTCACCTCCACCACGCTGGTCTTCGACTTCTTCAACGGCGTGGTGCCGGCCCACGGCCAGGGCTCCGGGTTCATCCTCGACAAGAGCGGCCACGTCCTCACCAACTACCATGTCGTCGAGAACGCCAACCGCGGCATCGAGGTGATGCTCTCGAACAAGCGCCGCTACTCGGCAAAGGTCATCGGCACGGACAGGGTGCATGACCTGGCGCTGCTGCAGATCGACGCCCCCAATCTGGAGCCGGTCACGCTGGCCGATTCCTCCGAGTTGGCCGTTGGACAGAAGGTCTACGCGATCGGCAATCCCTTCGGCCTCAACGGCACCATGACCAGAGGCATCATCAGCTCCATCCGCTCCATAAGAGAATCGGAGGGCGCGCTCATCGAGGACGCCATCCAGACCGACGCGGCCATTAATCCCGGCAACTCCGGCGGCCCGCTGCTCAACTCCCACGGCGAGGTCATCGGCATCAACACCATGATCGCCTCCAACGGCGCCGACCAGAGTTCCGGCATCGGCTTCGCCATTCCCATCAACACCGCCAAAGCGGTCCTCGCCGACCTCACCCGCTACGGGCGCGTCAAGCGGCCTTCCCTGGGCATCGTCTCCTACGGCATCGGCCCCGATTTGGCCTCGCAGATGGAACTAGCCGCCGACTCCGGCGTCCTGGTGCAAAAGGTGATTCCCGGCGGCGCGGCAGAGCGGGCCGGCCTGCGTGGAGGAACCCAACTGGCCTACGTGGGCAACACCCCCATCATGCTCGGCGGCGACCTCATCGTGGCCATCGACGGCCATTCCGTCACCGATCCCGAGGAGATCAACGCCATCATCGGCAAGCACCAGGCCGGCGACACCGTCAGCGTCACCTTCTATCGCGCCCGCAAGCAGATCACCCTCAAGCTGATTCTGGGAGAAGCGCGGGACACAAACTCATAGCGCGTCTTTCAAAGATGCCGCTTTATAGCAGGGCACGACTTCAGTCGTGCCGCAGATGCAGCAGATCAGGGCTCAGGCTTCAGCCCCTGCGGGAGGCTTTTCGGGGTGCCACACCCTCGCCGCGTTCTTGTTTTTGCCGCTAGGGTGGGATAGCGCAGCGGACCGTCGGCCATGTACCTATACTGACAACATGCCCAAGACCCCGGTTTGCGGATGGACGCTGGAAGAAGCCGCGCGCCGCCGCGGCGCCCTGCGCATTGCCGGAGTGGACGAAGTGGGCCGCGGTCCGCTCTTCGGACCGGTCGTCGCCGCCGCGATCATTCTTCCAAAGGGCTGCCGTTTCGAAGGCTTGACCGACTCGAAAAAGCTGACAGAAATGAAGCGCGTCCAACTCGATGTCGAGATTCGCGCCAACGCGATTGCATGGGCCATCGCAGCCGTGGACGCCGAGACCATCGACCGCATCAACATTCGCCAAGCCTCGCTGCTGGCCATGCGCCGCGCCGTCGAACAACTCGCCCTCAGCCCGGATTTTTTGCTCATCGACGGCCGCGACACCATTGACTGGGAGTGCCCGCAGCAGGCCGTCGTTCGCGGCGACGGGACCAGCTTCTCCATCGCCGCCGCCTCCGTGCTGGCCAAGGTCCACCGCGACCGTCTGCTCATCGCACTGGACCGCGAGTTTCCCGGCTACGGTCTGGCGCGTCATAAAGGCTATGGCTGCCCCGAACATCTAGCCGCGCTTGCTCGCCTTGGCCCCACCCCCCTGCACCGCAAGAGCTATCGCCCGGTGGCCCAGACGGCGTTACAATTTCCAGAGTCCTAAAATCCCTTGGAGGCTCGCAATGGCGCGCTCGCATAAGTTGTGGATTGTTTCCCTTGTCTGCCTTTTCTCCGTTGCCTGCAATGGCCCTGTGCAGCATAAGAAGCCCGACCCAACCAAGGGTACGGTTACCGGAATTGTCCTCTGCGCGGACACTGGCAAGCCGGCGCGCTTCGCCACGGTAACGCTTACCGCCGCTCCAAAAAAGGATGCGAAGACGGATGCGGATAAGGATGAAAACAGCGGGCCGGGCGATCCATTGCCGGCTACGGAAGCCACAGTAACAGATCTGGATGGACGATTCAGGCTTGAAGCTGTCGAGCCGGGCCGTTATTATGCCTTCGCCACATTGGAAGGGTATCTGGAGCCGAAGATGGGCATCGATCCCACCCGCTTCGGCGAAAAAGCAAGCCTGCAGGAGCGCATCCGGAATGCCATCGATCAGTGGAAGAGTCACCTGGTCGAGGTGCGGGTAAGCGTCCATAGCACCTCCGAAGTAGCGCTTCAAATCGAGCGCGCAGCGGAGATCACCGGATCGGTGACCTACGACGACGGCAGCCCGGCCATTGGAATCTTCATTCAGATCTTTCACAAGACCGAAAAGGGCAGCCTGGCCAAGGTCGGCCTCTCTCTGAACAGCGACTGGGACCGCGCAGTAAGCGACAGTCATGGCCATTTCAGCGTGACCAATCTGGCTGCGGGAGAGTACACCATCTGCGCCAAGTTGCCCTACGAATCGGAAGACTCCTCGTTTCGCGTATTTCTAGGCAACACATTCCGCAGGAAGAATGCGAAGACCGTCAAAGTGCAAGCCGGAGAAGTTTCTGGCGGTGCGGATATCGAAATCCCGCTCTCCGGATTGCACACTGTCGCGGGAACAGTTTCCGCGCTTGCCGACAGTCACGCGCTGAAGGACGCCGCCGTGCGCCTGCTCTACGCGGATGACCGGGAGATTGTGCGGGAGGCAAAGGCGCTCGACGACGGGAGCTTTTCGTTCTCCTACGTTCCCGAAGACAAGTACATTCTTCAGGTCTCCGGCGCGCAGGATCCGGAACAGAAGGCCTCCGAAACGGACTCCGACAACTCTGACAGCGCCGCCTCAAAACCCGTTCCCGCGCGTCGCTACGCGGACAGGGAAACTCCGGTCACAGTGATCGGCGACATGGATGATATTCAAATGCAGCTTGTCCCTGTTCCGCCCGAAAAGCCTCCGGCGCAGTAGCGCCGCCACATCCGGCGCAGGCCCCCGCGCCGCTCACAGCATCTTGTTATCGGCGCTGGCCAAAGCCGCATCGCCGGCGGCCCGGCTCCAACCGATGCGCAGGTCCTTCACGTCGTGCAACGCAAAGGCTCCCTCGGTCCCGCGCGGTGCCGTGATGGCGAAGAAATCCGCGCGTTCGACATCGCTCAAATAAAATGCCGGCCGCGCGTCGGGAGTTATGGTCGCGATCTCCACATGACTCATCTCCACATTGCGAACGTGGCGCAGAAAAAAGCCGGTCGCCGGAGTCGTCCCGAACATCGACGGCTCCGGATACGCTGCTTCCAACTCCGGCAACCGCAAACGCGCCGCCTCGCCCGCGCCGCCCCCCGCTGTCTCGACATAGATGTTTGAGAGTTTCACATCTTCGATCGAATGGCCTGGAATCCCGCTGAGAACCGAGCAGAACTCCCGCGGCGCATTGTGACAGACGAGATTGCTGATGAGAACGCGCTTAAGCGTTCCCGCCTTTGCGCTCTCCTTCGGTCCGCGCAGCCGTGCTCCCAGCCGCAGAAACAGCGGCCCCGAAACCAGATCGCGCATCACCGTATTGGTAATGACGACGTCTTCCAGCAGCGCGCCATCCACCGACTCGAGCGCCAGCCCCTGGCACCCCTCAAAGAGGCAGCCGGTGATGGTGATGTTCATGAAACCCCCATTCGATTCCGTACCGAATTTAATGCGGCCGGTTCGCCACGCCTGCGCTTCCGGCACGAACTTCCTGAAGCTGCCGTCCATCACCGAGCCCAGTTCATAACTCCCGGTCACCCAGCAATTGGAAAGAGTCAGATTCTTCGTGGGCCGCGCATAACCCAGGGCATAACTCGACTTCAGGCAGATGCCGTCGTCCCAGGGCGAATTGACCGTGCAGTTGGAGACCCGCGCGTTCTGGCAGCAATCCAGGTCCATGCCGTCGCGATCGGTATCGATCTTGAGATTGTCGATGGTCAGGTTATCCACGCCGGTCGCGAGCAGGCCGAAGTGGCCGCCCTTCAGAATCGAAAAGTCGCGCAGGAGAAGATTGCGGCAATTCTTCAGCGCGATGGCCTTGTTGCCCACGCCGGCCTGCTCGGCCTTGAAGGGCGCGCCGTCGCCAGCGCGTCCGCGCCCATTCGAAAGCCCTCTTCCCCAAATCAGTCCCCCGCCCGTGATGCTAACGTCGTGAATCTCTTCGCCCCACACGAGCGAGTTATGCCAGTGGTTATGGCCATAATCCTGATAAGCATCCCAGCCGGTCTTCGGCTCGGCGGCATCGTAGACACCGCCGTTGTAGCCGGTCAGGTCGCCAGGCAGCGGCGAGTCGGCAGCTACGATTGCGCTGCCCTCCAGCAGGTGCAGATGCACAAAACTCTTCAGGCGAATCGAAAAGCAAATATACTCTCCCGCTGAAAACACAACCACCCCGCCGCCCGCCGCAGCCGCCGCTTCGATTGCGCGGTTCACGGCCTCTGTGTCCAGCGTCTTGCCGTCTCCCGCCGCGCCGTATTTGCGAACGTCGAAGATTCCCTGCGACGCCGCCGATGGCACGACGCCGTCCTGAGCCGGGAGCGCGAAGGAGGCTGCGGGAATAGCGGCGGCGGCCATGCCGAAGCTGCCCGTGCGCAAGAAATCGCGGCGCATCGAATTGAACTCTTTCATAAGTCAATCCCCATGGAACGAAATCAATGAACAAAAAATAAATCGGCTGTGTGCCCAATCCATTTCGCGCTCTTTGCGAAAAGGGTGGGAGACCCCGAAACTCGACCAGCCCGGCCGTTCATTCCGCACGCGCAAAAGGCCACTGCCGCAGCCCCCGCGCACGCACCAAATAGATCACCGTGCCGGAAACAGCAATCCCCGCCGCTACGGCCAGCCCGGCGAGCGCATGGCTGCGATTCACCAGCATGAACGTGAACCCGGCCATTGCCACGAGCGGAGGCAGCGGATAGAGCGGAATTCTGAAAGGCCGCTGTAACTCCGGCCGCTGCGCCCGAAGCAGCATCACTCCCGCATGTTGCAAGGAAAATTGCAGCAGGATGCGGGTAATTACCAGCATCGTAATTACCTGCTGCAGCGAGAAGAAGCAAAAGAGCGCTGCGACCACTCCCAGCGCGACGAGAGACCGGTGCGGAATTCCGTGCCTGGGATGAACAGCAGCCAGATATCGGAAGTAATTTCCGTCTCGGGCCGCTGCATAGGGCACGCGCGAGTAGCCCAGCAGCAGCGAGAAGACCGAGGCGAAAGCCGTCCAGACGATTAGCGCGGCCATCAGCCGCCCGGCCCAGCCTCCAAAGGCCGACCGCGCTATGTCGGCCGCCAATTGCAGGCGGACTGCCGCTCCGACGGCAACGTGCGAAGCGGCATCGCGCCCCAAATCGCGCACTGCTGGCAGCGCGGCCAGATTCATCGTCACATAAAGCGCCGCCACGAAGAGCACTGAAAGCAGAATCGCGCGCGGAATCGTCCGCTCGGGCCGCCGCACCTCGCCGCCCAGGAAGCAGATGTTGTAGTAGCCCCAGTAACAATAAGTGGTCAGCAGCGTCGCCTGCGCCAGCCCGCCGAGCGCCGCGGGTAGAGTGAGCGCGGCAGCGGCCGGTATCTGCCAGCCCCCGCTGGCCGCCGCATGAGCAAAGCCCGAGACGATGACTCCAGCAATAGCCGCCAGAACTCCGGCAAAGAGTACCCAGGCCAGCCGCGTGATGGTACTCAAATTGCGATAGAGCATCGCCGTGACCAGCAAGCAGGCGCCGGCGGCGGCGAAGTTAGAATAGTGCAGCGCGGGCCACGCGGCAATGGGAGCGCGGTCGAGCCCCGGCCAGAACCAGGCCAGAAAACTCGCGAGCCCGATGCAGCCCGAGGCAATCGCCAGCGGCGCGGTAAAGCTCACCTGCCAGACATAGAGAAAGCTGAGCCAGTTCCCTGCGCGCTGCGGGCCGTAGATCTCGCGCAGAAAGGCATAAGAGCCGCCGGCACGGGGAAAAGCCGCGCCCAGTTCCGCCCACACCAGCCCGTCGGCCACGGCGATCACCGCGCCCAGCACCCAGGCCCACACCGAGAGCCGGTAGCCCGCTGCGGCAATCACCAGCGGCAGTGTGATGAACGGCCCCACGCCGATCATCTCCAGCATATTCAAAGCCACCGCCGAGCGCAGCCCGATGCGGCGCTGAAGGGTGGAGTCGGACGTAGACTGAAGGTGGGCCATGCGGCTCTTTCGCTCCCCGGATTGTACACTGACGGCAGCCATGATTCTTGTCGAGAGAGTTCAACGAGCAGTGTTGAGCGCGCTCCTGGCGGGCTTGATGCTCGCAGGTGCGCTGCCACTGATAGCGCAAACGGCCACACAGCCGTCGGCGCTCACCGCATCTGAAATCGCCGCAATTCCCCTTCCCGAGCCGAGCGTTGTTGCTCTGCCGCTCGCCGAAGACCGCGGCGCCGCGGCTCTGGAACAATCCCTTAAGCGCCTCTCCACCACCGCCAGCGTGATGATGATCGTCGCCCATCCGGACGATGAGGACGGCGCGCTGCTGACCTATCTCAGCCGCGGCATGGGCGCGCGCGTCACACTGCTCACGCTCACGCGCGGCGAGGGAGGACAGAACGCGATGTCGGCCGACGCCGACGACGCGCTCGGCCTCATCCGCACCAATGAACTGCTAAAGGCCGACGAATACTACGGCGTAAAGCAGCTCTGGGGCACGGAGGCCGACTTCGGCTTCTCCAAAACGCAAGAGGAGTCTTTCGCCAAATGGAGCCACGAGCGCGTCCTCTACGACGCCGTGCTGGCCGTCCGCCGCGAGCGCCCGCAGGTCATCGTCTCTACTTTTGTCGGCGGCGTCAGCGACGGCCACGGCCACCACCAGGTCTCCGGCGAGATTGCGCAGGAGGTCTTCAAGGCCGCCGCCGATCCCAAGGTCTTTCCCGAGCAGTTCAAAGAGTACGGGGTCGAGCCTTGGCAGCCCTTGGCCGTTTATTCGATGGTCCCCTTCGCGCCGATCCGAGACGGAAAGATGCTGGACTACGCAACCGGCAAATGGGCTCCGGCGCGCTTCAAGAATTACGTGACCGGTGAGTGGGTCGACGGCGTGCTCTCGGCCGACGTGACGATTCCGGTGGGAACGCTGGACCCGGCGCTCGGCCGCAGTTATGCGCAGATTGCGCGCGAGGGATGGGGCCAGCAGAAATCGCAGAACGGCGGTGCGAATCCCGCGCTGAGCGGCCCGGCGACGACGAGGTATCACCTCTGGGCGGCTGCGCCGGAGGCAGCGGTCAGGCTGGGAAGGGCTTCAAAGAACGACGATCTGTTCCACAACAGCAAGGTGAAAATCGACACCAGCATCGCAGGCCTGGCTGCGCTTGCAACGAGCAATCCTCCTGAGTGGCTCTCCACCAGCCTGCACCAGATCGACGCTGATCTAGCCAATATCCTGGGTACCCCAGGTCCCGATTCTGGGATCTGGGAGACCTCATCCAAAGCCGTGCTTCCAGGGCAGAGTGGTGTCGCAGTGGCCCACCAACTCGCGCCCGTGTACCGACAGAATCTGGAGCTACGCGAGAAGATCGCGGCCAGCAAGATGGACGCAAAGTCCAAAGCCGCTCTGCTCTTCGCGCTCGACGCCAAGACCGGTCAGTTCCAATCCGCCTTCAAGGAATTGCTTGGCCTTGATCTCGTTGCCTTCACCACCAAGTCCGACAGTGCACCGAGCAGCAGTCCATCGCGCGACGCATCGGCGGACGAAACCCCGCGCAGCGTGACTCCGGGCGAAGAGTTCCGGGTACGCATCCACACCGCGCAGGCCGCGGCGGGGGCGCGGAACACCCGGGCCTGGGTGGAGGGCGAGAACAGCGGCCTATGGAAGTGCGAGATCGCCCGCGTTGCAACTAGCCCTGTATCCCCGGTCAACGATTACGTCTTGAGCATTTGGAACACCGGAAGTGCCGAACCGACCCAGCCCTACTTCACGCGCCCCAACATCGAGCAGCCCTACTACGATCTGACCCAGCCGGAGTGGCGCCTGCGATCCTTCGCGCCTTATCCGCTCGAAGCCTGGGCTGAATTCACCTTCGACGGCCTGTCGATTCGCGTCGGTCAGATCGTCCAGACAATGCAGCGCGTTCCCGGCGTGGGCGGCGTCTATGAGCCGTTAGTTGTTACGCCCGCAATCGGCCTGCGCATGGAGCCCGAAGCGCGCATCCTGCCGCTCGACGGATCAGCCTTGCCAGTCCGCGTCACAGTGCACACCGAGGCCGCCGCCGAGGGCACGGTCACCCTCAACCTTCCCGCCGGCTGGCGCTCGGACCCGGTCGAAGCAAAATTCCATCGCGACAGCGCCGGAGATACTGAGCCGATTCTTTTCACCGTCACCACAGACGGCGCCATGACCGGAGCCTACAACATTGATGCGGTCGCGCACTCCGGCAGCCACGAGTACAAGACCGGCTGGCAGAGCATTGGCTACGCCGGTCTGCGCCCTTACAACCTCTACAAGCCTGCGCAGTTGAAGACCCGCAAGGTAGATGTGAAGCTGGCGCCGGGCCTGCGCATTGGCTACGTGATGGGCCCCGGCGACCGCGTTCCCGAGGCCATCGAAGCTCTGGGCGTTGCGCCGCATCTTCTCACCGCGGCGGAGCTTGCCTCCGGCGACCTCTCTGTATGGAATGTAATTGTCATCGGCATCCGTTCCTATTCCACGCGCCCCGAGTTGACGGCGGCCCAACCGAGACTGGATGAGTTCGTCCGCCAGGGCGGAACGCTGATCGTGCAGTACCAGACCGGCAACTTCCCCGCCCCGTTTCCGTTGTCGATGGGACGCATGGCGGAGCGAGTAGTGGATGAGAGTACGCCGGTGAAGCTGCTGGAGCCGGCGAATCCGTTGCTGAACTGGCCCAACGCCATCTCCGCCGCGGACTTCGACGGCTGGATCGAAGAGCGCGGCCACTCCTTCCTCGATAACTGGGATGCGAGTTATACGGCGCTGACCGAGACCGCCGACCCCGATCAAGCCCCGCAGCGGGGCGGACTGCTCGTCGCGCATCCCGGCAAGGGAACTTATATTTATGTAGCTTATGCTCTCTATCGCCAGCTTCCCGAGTTAGTGCCCGGATCCTATCGCCTGCTGGCCAACCTGCTCAGCGCGGGCCGGGAGAGCGCGGCCCATGGGGAACCTGCCCAAGCGCTGCGACCCTAGCGGTTCAAACTGACCAACCGGTAAGCAAATCAAAGAAGTCCTCCATATTAAAAGGAAGTGAATTCATGGGTATGTTCAAATTGAACCTGTTAGTTCGCCCCATTGTTAAAATTGCATAAATTCGTCAAATATTCACATAATTCTGCGACTCTTGAAATCGGAAGCGTCCGGTGAAGTTTCCCCTGCGCAAATTCAAGTTTCAGGCCGCAGATCTACGTTCCGCACGCCCATGGAGACGCGCTTCGCCTTCATGCTGAGAAGCACCGGGATGCGGGAGTTGACAGTGCTCGGACCCCCAATCGAGCGCAGACACTAAACAACCCGATACGAGAGGAAAATGAGAGGCCCCATGAAATTCAGACGCAACATCGCAGCCGCGGCAATTCTGGCAGTCAGTTTTGTTGCTTGCTATGGACAATCCAGCGAAACCCAAGAAGCGAAGGAGAAGCAGACTTCGTCAAAAAAGGATAAGGGACCAACAGTCGAAGAACAGATTCAGGCGCT
The DNA here is from genome assembly GCA_049522975.1 of Occallatibacter sp. Classification (GTDB taxonomy): domain Bacteria; phylum Acidobacteriota; class Terriglobia; order Terriglobales; family Acidobacteriaceae; genus Telmatobacter. Next base: position 23,234 of record JBEKNI010000040.1, read on the forward strand.
GCGCCAGGAACTGCAAGGCCAGATCGACAGCCTCAAGACCGACTTGGCCAACAAGGACGCGCAACTGAAGATGGCCCAGGAGGCGGCAGCCTCCGCCCAGGCAGCCGCGGCCAAAGCACAAGCCGCCGCCATGGCCGAGCAACAGGCCGCGAGCGACAACGCGGCAGCCGTCACCACCCTCCAGACCACCGTCACCGACCTCAAGGGCACGCAGGCTTCGCTGGCTGCCACGGTCTCCGATGAGACCGCCAAGATCAAGAAGGAGATCGCCAGTCCCGCAGTTCTGCACTACAAGGGCATCGGCATTACGCCCGGAGGCTACGCCGCGGGTGAAACTGTTTGGCGCTCCAAGGCCACCGGCGGCGACATTCCCACCGCCTTCAGCTCGATTCCTTACGAGGGCGCGGATGCCTACAAGCTCAGCGAGTTTTTCGGCTCGGCCCGTCAGTCGCGCGTTACCCTGCTGGCTGAGGGCAAGACCAACTGGGGCACCCTCCGCGGCTACTACGAGGCTGACTGGCTCGGCACCGGCATCACCTCCAACAACAACCAATCCAACAGCTACGTGCTGCGTCAGCGCGTGCTCTGGGCGCAAGCCGAGACCAACTCCCACTTGGCCTTCACCGGCGGCCAGTTGTGGTCGCTCGCTACCGAAGACAAAAAGGGAATCTCCAACCTCTCGGGCGACATCCTAACTCCGCAGACCATAGACCCGAACTACGTCACGGGCTTCGTGTGGACCCGTCAATATGGATTCCGTGTGACCAAGACTTTCGACAAGGTGGCCATCGGCGTCGCGGCTGAGAATCCGCAACTGCTTTACACCGCCTCCCTGGCCGGCAACGAACCCTACGCCGTGCTGGGCAGCGCCGGTCAGAACGGCGGCAACTATAACGCCGCCATCAGCGCCAGTGCGACCACCACCTACATCCAGAACTACTCCACCGAGGCCGGAACAAAGAACGTCGCGGGGGTCATTCCCGTCGAGGTTCCCGTCTACAAGACCGCCGTCGCCAACACTAACATAGCCAACCTTTCGTTCAATGAAGCGCCCGATGTCATCGTGAAGGTTGCCGTCGATCCCGGAATCGGCCACTATGAAATCTTCGGCATCGGCGGCTTCGCGCATGAGACCGTCTATCCCGGCGTCACCACCAACAGCACCCTCTACGGCGGCGTAACCGACATCACCACCGGCGCTGCCCCGGTCTCCGGCGGCGTCTCGGTCGTCGCATCTTCCTCCGCCGGCGCCATTTCCAACAGCATCAAGGTCGGCGGCTTCGGCGCCAGCGCACGCGTTCCCGTGTTGGCCGGCAAGCTCACCTTCGGCGCCAAGGGCCTTTTCGGACCCGGCGTGGGCCGCTACGGCGACTCGACGCTGGCCGATGTCACTGCTAACGCTAGCGGCCTGCTGGCCCCCATCCACAACCTCAGCGGCCTGCTGACCGTCGAGGCCAATCCAACGCCGCGCATGGTCGTTTACCTCAACTACGGCGGCGACTATGCGGCCCGCACCGATTACGCCACCCCCAACGCCCAGACCCTGAGCATCGCCTCCAAGCCGGTCTTCTGCCCCATCGGCGGAACGGGCGCTGCCTGCATCAACAACCCCACAGCGGCGCAGCTTGCCCTGGGCGGCGCATGGGGCGCGCAATACACCTCGGCCGCTGCCGCAGTGGGCTACGGTTCGCGGTTTCTGGGCAACTCCGGTTGCAACACCGTCGCCTCGCCCGGCTACAACGGCAGTTCGACCGGCTACTACCCCGGCGGCTCTTGCGGCGCGCAAACCCGCGACGTGCAGGAGATCACCGGCGGATGGTGGTACGACATCTACAAGGGCGACCGTGGCCGCTTCCGCCAGGGCTTCCAGTACGGCTATGCGGTCCGCGAGGGCTGGTCGGGCGCTTCCGGCATCGGCGCAAAAGGCATCGACAACATGTTCTGGACCAGCCTCCGCTACTATCTCCCATAACTCGGCTCAACTGTCCGGCAGCACCAAATGAGGCGGTCCGCACTCCGGGCCGCCTCTTCCGCTTTCCGGCAGAACGTGTACATTGTTGCCAGGAGGTTCCCGGAGCAAGGCGATGAAAGGACCGCGCAAGCAACTGGATCTGATTGCCGCGCTGCTCAGCGAACAAACGACCTTGTCGCTGGCCACCACCGGCGAAGACGGCCAAGCCTGCGTGGCGCCGCTCTTCTATATTGCCGACAAGGAACTCTCCCTCTACTGGCTCTCTTCCGAGAGCAGCTTGCACAGCCGGAACCTGCACAGAACGCCCCGCGCTGCCGCAACTATCTATCGCAACGCCGCAAGCTGGAAACAGATTCGCGGCGTGCAAATGCGCGGCGCAGTGAGCAAGGTGACCGATCCGGAGCGCCGCGCCGCGCTGCTCCAGTCCTACTGTGAGCGATTCAGCATAGGGCGAGTCCTTCGCCTCGCCATTCGCCAGAGCGCCTTGTACGCCTTTCAGCCGGAGTTCTTCCGCTATCTCGACAACGCCAGAGGCTTCGGCTTCAAGTTTGCGCTCACGCGCCCGCCGGAAGGCTGGAGTCTTACGCGGCCGGCGGACTGAGCCTTCCCGCCCAAGCCAATCGCCGCAAGCCTCCCGCGGACCGGCTCGGCCGTTCTCCGCTGCGGTAGATGGATTTAATCCCTTCTTCATTGTTTCTTCATCGTGCCTGGTAGATGCTCTATTTATGACTGTCGGTAAGGATGCCCTGTGAAAAACTTCCGCCAAGATGCGATTGACAGTGCGAAACAAATTTGGTTCGTCTTCCCGAAATGGTCTTCCAGCCGGTGAGTTTCGAATGTGGAATTCGCATCGCGGATTTCATGCACCGGCCTTCGGATTTCCTTGCCCTGAATCCCTAGACTTGCCTCATCCAGCATTGAACGGCAGGTACGTATGGTGGTCAAAACACAGAGCAAGGGACGCGGAGTCACTGGGCTCCACGTGGGCGCAAATAACGTCCGGCGTTATTTTCCAAAACAGATTGCCAGCATCGACCTGCAGTTGGATCATCTCCAGATCCAGTGCGGCCTGAAGCCCGATTTCTGGCAAGGCCAGCCGGAGATCTTCGATCCCCGTCTCTGCGCGTGGCTGGAGTCGCGGCATTTGCATGCGCAGCAGGATCGAACCTCCATCCCGCTGGCGATGATTCCAGAAGGAAAGAACTCCTTCCGCCTGGAACCGGTTCGCCTGCAAGGCCAGGACCGCGCCAAGCTGCCCCCAAGAGCCATAGCCTGAGGTCGAAGCGCGCCCCGCGGACTCGCCCTATCGGAGGCTAGCGTCCGGAGTCTGAAATACGCAACACAAAACTGGCTGTCATTCTGAGCGAACGGGGCCCCGAACGTTTTTCAGTTCGGGGGTGGTGAGTCGAAGAATCCGCAGTTGTTCTTCGATGAACTTCAGACTCAGGACACTAGTAGCTGTTCCCTGTTCCCCGCTTGTTGATACACTCGGGATGGAATGACCCTCGCCGAATTGCAGTACGCAATTGAACTCCATTTTGCCGCCGGCCCCAGTGCCATCGGCGACAAATCCGCGATGAAGGCCTTTCTGCTGCTGAGAGATGCCCTGGAAAGCGGCGAACTGCGCGCCGCCTCGCCCGATGCCGCCTCGCCCACCGGCTGGCGGGTCAACGCCTGGGTCAAGCAAGGCATCCTGCTGGGCTTCCGCCTGGGAGTTCTCAAAGAGCTTCCCTCGCCGTTCAAATCGTATTATGGCGCGGTTCTTTCCTTCGTGGACAAGAACACCTTTCCGGTCCGCCAGTTTGGCGCGGAGGACGGCATCCGCATCGTTCCCGGCGGCTCTGCGGTGCGCAGCGGCGCTTACGTGGCTCGTAGCGTTGTCTGCATGCCGCCCATGTACATCAACGCCGGCGCTTACGTCGATGAGGGCACGATGGTGGATTCGCACGCCCTGGTCGGCTCTTGTGCGCAGATCGGCAAGCGCGTCCACTTGAGCGCCGCCGCCCAGATTGGCGGCGTCCTCGAGCCGGTCAACGCCAGCCCGGTCATCATCGAGGACGACGTCCTGGTCGGCGGCAACTGCGGCGTCTACGAAGGCGCTGTCGTCCGCAAGGGCGCGGTGCTGGCCGCCGGAACCATCCTCACCCGCGGAACCCCGGTCTTCGATCTGGTCAACGGCGAAATTCTGAGAGCCCGCAGCGAGCTGCCGCTCATCATCCCCGAGAACGCGGTGGTCGTTCCCGGCTCCCGCGCCGTCGCCAAAGGCAAAGGCCATCCGCGGAGTCAGGAGTGGGGCCTGAGCCTCTACGCTCCCGTGATCGTGAAGTACCGCGACGAGAAGACCGACCTCAGCACCACGCTCGAAGACCTGCTCCGCTAGCGTAATTCAGTGGACGAACTGCGAGCCCCGCCAACTCCGCTAACTCCGCTCAAAAGGCCCTCAACCTTCACAGTGCTAGAATCGAATCTGACAGATGAACACCAAGAAGCTGAAGATCATTCCCCTGGGCGGCCTCGGCGAGTTCGGCATGAACTGCCTGGTCCTCCGTTGGGAAGACGACATTATCGTGATCGACGCCGGCCTGATGTTCCCGGAATCGGAGCTGCTGGGCGTCGACATCGTTGTCCCCGACATCAGCTACCTCATCGAAAACAAGGCCCATGTCCGCGCCATCATCCTCACCCACGGCCACATGGACCACATCGGCGGCCTCTCCTGGATTCTCTCCGAAATCAAGGTTCCCGTCTACGCCACTGAGTTCACGCTGGCCTACGTCGAGAACAACCTCGAAGAGAATCAGTTGCTCGACGAGACCACGCTGATTGAGATCGTGCCCAGGGAAAAGTTCTCGATCGGCCCCTTCACTATCGAGCCGATTCACGTCACCCACTCGTTGGTGGACGCCGTTTCGCTGGCCATCGAAACTCCGGTCGGCATCGTCATCCACTCCGGCGACTTCAAAATCGACCTCGCTCCGCTCGACGCCAAGCCCTTCGACCTGCACACCTTTGCCGAGTACGGTAAGCGCGGCGTCCTGGCTCTCCTTCAAGACTCCACCAATGTCGATCGCTCCGGATACACACCCAGCGAGACAGCGGTAATTCCCCGCCTCGACGAGATCTTCTCGCGCACCAGAAAGAAACTCTTCTTCAGTTGCTTCTCCTCGTCCATCTACCGCATCCGCATTGCGCTCGATCTGGCCCGCCAGCATGGCCGCAAGGTGGCCGTCATCGGCCGCTCCATGATGGAGTCGACCGAGATTGCCCAGGACCTGGGCTACATCGACGTACCGCAGGGCCTCATCATCAACCCCGGCCAACTGCGCGACTTTGCGCCCGAGCAGTTGATGCTGCTCATCTCCGGCACGCAGGGCGAGCCGATGAGCGCCCTCAGCCGCGCCGCCGTCGACAACCACAAGCACGCCCGCATCGATCCCGGCGACACTGTGGTCCTCAGCTCGCGCATCATTCCCGGCAACGAAAAAGGCATCTTCCGCGTCATCGACCACCTCTACCGCCGCGATGCCAACGTCATCTACGACAACGGCTCCAACGGCCTGATTCATGTCTCCGGCCACGGCTCGCAGGAAGAGATGCGCCTGCTCATCAACCTCCTGCGCCCCAAGTTCTTCATCCCCGTCCACGGCAACTACGGCAACCTGCGTAAGCACGTGCAGCTCGCCATGGATACCGGCGCCGTCGAGCACGCCATCGTCATCGAAGACGGCGATGTGCTGGAGCTCGATAAGAAAGATGCGCACAAGAAAGACAAGGTGACCACCGGCCGCATTCTCATCGACTCCGGCTCATCCACCGACGTCGTCGAAGATCTGGTTCTCCGTGACCGCCGCATTCTCTCCGAAGACGGCATCGTGATCGCCTTGCTCGGCATCAACAAGCGCACCGGCAAAGTCGAGCAGTCGCCCGAGGTAGTTATGCGAGGCTTCGGCGGCGCGGACATCACCGACCAAGCACGCGAGTTAGTCCTAAAAACATTGGACGGCCTAACCACCGAGCAGCGAGCCGACTACGGCATGGTCAAGGAAAAGGTTCGCGGGGAGTTAAAGCGCCTGATCCAGAAAACCACCGGAAGACGGCCGATGATTATGCCGGTGATTTTGGAGATCTGAGGACGAGCCGGGTGCCACAGGGTTCGTCTCTGGGCACCAACATTTTAGTTCCATCAAGTCTCAGCGGTGAGATATGATTGACCCGACCTTTATGGGAGGTTAAACGCGTGTCAGATGCCTTCAACTCAAGCCCCGCCAAGGTAGGCGATCTTCTGGCAACAATATCGTTATCACGTGAACGCATCGTAATCCCCACTTTTCAACGCGGTTACATGTGGAAGAAGAAACATGTTGAGGCGTTTTGGCAAGATGTTGATAAGCAGCGAATGAGGAGCAGAACGAAGGGTGTAGACCCGCATTTTTTCGGCCCAATTGTCACTCTTTCGAAGCCGACTGAAGGCGTCATCTGGCTCCTTGACGGCCAACAGCGGCTGGCGACCGTCACGATTTTATTTAGCGTCATCCGTGATGTGGCCAGAGAAATCGGCAAGGAAACCGGTGTTCAAGCGGCATCTGACTTTGCGGCCAACCTTCAGTCGCAATTCATTCGGAGTGAGGACGGCGAATACTCCCTTGAGATGGGGGAGACCGACGTTTTGTACTTTAGGAATACCATTCAACTCGACCCTCCTATAGACACAAGAGCGAAACAACTTACACACCGCAATATCAAAACCGCAAGAACGATTCTATTCGATAATTTGCTCTCGCTGGTTGGGGTAATTAGCTCACAGATGGATTCCCTCCAGGCGATCGCAACTCTTAAAGAATTAAAGCAAACACTAGTCAGCGATCTTATCATGGCGCGTATACCAGTCAATTCAGAAGAAGCCGCCTTCAAGATATTTGCAACCCTGAACGACCGTGGGCTGCGACTATCGCCGCCAGATTTGTTGTTAAGCTACCTGATGGAGACTGCCAAGGATGTTGACCGTAAGAATCTTCGGAGTGCTTGGACGCAGATGGTCCAGAAGATGGGCACGCATGACATTCACGACTTTTTACGAGCGATGTGGGTATCGAGGTATGGCGATCTAAAGGAAGATCTTTTTGCGGCGCTAAAGCAGTACATTGAAGACCACCAAGTCAGCAGTTTGGATTTTGCAAGGCAATGTGGCGAAGAATGCGATGACTACGTTGAATTGGTCACAGTTGATGAAACGCAACTGCCCAAAGATTCTGTCCCGTTTATACGCGCTCTGACGCGAGAGCTGGGAGTTAAGCCTGCACTGCCTCTTTTGCTTTCCAGCCATTTGCTTCTTCAGCCAAAAGACTTCGAGAATGTCGCCAAATACGTTTTGGTCTTTATCACGCGTTATTCAATTATTGGAGACCGCAACTCAGCCGGCATGGAAGATCTATTGTTTAGGCTCGCTAGGGAAGTACGTGAGATGGTAAAGAACTCAGACGATAAGTTAGGCTCTCAACAAGCCGTCAAACACGTTAAGGATCTACTGACTAGCAATTCTCCAGATGATAGCGCAACGAAGAAAGCTGTGGTTGAGACGGCGATCTTAGATGTCGCTGATGCAAAGTACGTAATGACGAGGCTTGCGCGGTATATTCAAGACCCGCAAAAAGAGATTATCCCTGGAGGAGAAACAAATCTTGAGCACGTTTACCCTCAGAATCCGGAGCCAACAGCATGGGGAGGCATCCCTAATCAAGAAAAGTTGGAGCCATTCACTTGGCACATAGGAAATCTCACGATTTTCGGAAAGAAGGCTAATCGGAAAGCTGCAAATGACGAGTTTTCAGAAAAGATAAAGCGATACGCGCTTTCGAAGGTTAAAATGACAAGCGATATTGCGCAGAATTACACGCAGTGGGATGAAAGCACGATCAAGAATCGTGCCACTCATCTCGCCAAATTGGTGGTACAAGTGTGGGACTTTAATAACCCGTCGCGAGTTTAATGATACAGCCGGGTGCCCCAGGTTTCGATTCCGAGACCTGGGAGCGGGGCATGAACCGCACAGGCCTTCCATTTTCGCCAACATTGGGCGGATAATAGAAACACAGGAGGCGCTGCCATGACCCTTCAGCTCGAACTCGACCCGGAACTTGTAGCCGTGTACGCGGCGGAAGCCGCCCGGCGCGGAGTGGAACCGGAGTCTCTGGCTCTTGAAATCCTGCGCGCCCACCGGCCAGCCCCGCCGGCCCCGGAGAAAAAGCTCACGGTCGAAGGTTTCCATAAGATGCTTGACGAGCTGCGGGCCGGATTAGAGCACCTGCCGCACCTTCCGGACTCCGCCCTGACCCGCGAAGGCATCTACGGCGATCACCCATAGGCCAGCCATGCGCATACTGCTCGATAGCAACATCCTTATCCGCTGGCTCGAGTCCGGCGACCCCTTGCAGCCGCTCGTGGATCGCGCCGTCGATTCTCTTATTCGTACGGGTGCCCTTCCCTGCTACGCCTCCCAGAATCTCGGCGAGTTTTGGAACGTTCTGACACGGCCGCTGGATCGTAACGGCTTCGGCCTGGCGCCCGCGGAGGCTGATAGGCGGGCGCGGATCATTGAAGACCAAATCCCGATGCTCCCCGACGACCCCGCTGTGCATCTCGTATGGCGCAAGCTCCTCGTTGCTCACGCCATCTCCGGAGTCCAAGTCCACGATGCCCGAATCGCCGCCGCCATGCATGTCCACGGCGTGAAACGCATCCTGACCTTCAACACAAAGGACTTCGCTCGCTTCGAAGACATAGAAGCGATCCATCCGCTATAAATGGCTTGAAACAGGGACTCATGCGATGCCGGGTGCCTCCTATCTCGCTTTTGAGACCTGGAAAATAACGAATCCCGAATGCACACTTCGGGATTACTTCAACCCAAAAAGAGTTAAAAATCTTCGCCATTTCCGAAACAAAGGCCGGGTAAGTGCCACAATAGAGAGGGCTGCTTTCCCCGAACAGGCTGTCTATCCCCAAATCCGAGGATTCAATTTCAGGAGGTTTGTATGAAAATCAATCGCATCGTGCGTGCGTTGACCCTTGCGCTGCTCGGCTCCTTTGCCGTTTTTGCGCCCGCGAATCTGCTTGCTCAGACCACCAACCTCGCCCTGAATGCTTTTCAAGTCACTGTGCCCATCAACATCAACAATTTCAATTTCACACCGGTCACCATTCCCGCCGGGCAGCGGCTGGTGATCCAGGATGTTAGTCTCTCCGGCGCCGCACAAACCACCGGTACCGATGTGCAGCCAATCATCATCTTCAGCTCGACCCTTGGTAGCGCGGCAGCCAATCTGCGTTACTTCGCTCCCAACCCCTCCGCCACGGTTCCCGGTCAGTACTATGGCGACTACCCCACCACCCTCTATGCCGATACATTGGAAGTGTCCCCGGCCTTTGCCGGCTATACTCCATCTTTCATGTCCTTCAATGTCGTCATCACCGGGTACCTGGTCGATCTCACACCAACGCAAGCTTGCCCGTCTCCAGCCCTCCCCAAAGCCCTCCCCAAATAAGTGGCAAGAGGCCCCGCCCTTGTTTTCTTATCCCTGCAGGTGGCGGGTGCCCCCGGTCCCTCGTGTTCAGTTTCATGACATCCTTTATACATTGTCTCTGGAGATCCTTTACACTTCGGCGAGCGCGGAGGTGGAGAGGGGATGCCGTGGAAGAGGATGGAAGTCAGGGAGCAGCGTGTTGAGTTTGTCGTGCGGGCCTTGCGTGGGGCCGAGCCGCTAAGCCAGTTATGCAGCGAGTTTGGCGTCTCGCGGCCGACCGGTTACAAGTGGCTGGCGCGGTATCGGGAGGGCGGGGTTGCGGCCATTGAGGAGCGCAGCCGTCGGCCGCATGAGTCGCCGGCCAGGACCGGCGCGGAGTTGGAGACGCAGGTAGTGGCCCTGCGCAAGAAGTATCCGGACTGGGGCGCGCAAGCTGGCCGTGCTGTTGGCCCGCCAGGGCATCGGGCTTCCGTCGTCGACGATTCATCGTGTGCTTTTGCGCCACGGTTTGGTGCGCGATGCTGACCGTCACGCGCCCGCCACGACGCGCTTTGAGCGCGCTCGTCCCAACGAACTGTGGCAGATGGACTTCAAGGGGCCGAAGAACTGGCCGAAGGCCGCAACGGCCTTGTCAGTAATCGACGATCACAGCCGTTACGTGGTGGCGCTTAGAGCCACAGCGCGGCCCGAGGGCCAACTGGTGCAACAGCATTTGATCCGCGCGTTTGAAGAGTGCGGCCTGCCCGAGGCCATGTTGATGGACCATGGGATTCCATGGTGGCAAGCGCAGTCGTTTGCCGGCGCCACCCATCTAAGCCTGTGGCTGATGCGTCAAGGCATCGCGCTGCATTTTTCCGGCATACGCCATCCGCAGACCGGGGTCCCCGCGGACAGGTCTTGGTCCGTGGGGTGGAGACCCAAGGCAAGGTGGAGCGGTTCCACGGCAGCATGGAACGGGCGCTCGACTGCCGCGGCGTGCCCGCCGACGACCACCAGCAGTGGCTCGATGAGTTCCGCCACGAACACAACCACATCCGCCCGCACGAAGCGCTCCAGATGCAGACCCCAGCCAGTCGCTGGCAACCCAGCCCGCGCTGCTATCAGCCGAATCCGCCCGTCTGGCAGTATCCGGAAGGCGCCTGGACGCTAAAGGTCGACCACCACGGAACCGTCGATATCCGTGAGCGGCCTTACCGTATCTCCAAGGCGCTGATCGGCGAACTCGTTCGCATCCTGCCGGTCGAAGATCGCTACCTGATCTATTACTGCAATACCCTCATCCGTGAACTCGACCCGGCCACCGGCCGAGCCACGCTCATCGACCGCTTTGTCGAAGGTCAGCCGCCGGCCCACCGATCGGAGTGAGTTTTTCAAGGCATAGGCGATCTATCGTCCGGTGAGATGGCCGAGGCGGCACTGGCGCGACGGGGATAAGCCCAAATCCGGCCTTATCTCCGCCTGCTCACCGTCTCGATGAGTCGCAACCGGCTATTCCTCGGTCAGGTTGCTCTCCAGCAGAGCCTGCCTCCGCTTCACCGGCTGGCAGCAAGTCTCCAGAAATGGCAAGCGGCGGAAGTAACTTCACTTCCACCGCTTGCCGGCTATTAGGGCTCACAGTTCCAAACCCAATCGCTGCCCGCCACTTACTCTGGCAGCCCGTTATATCCCGCCGCGAACTTTTGCAGGACCGCAAACGCCCGGCTCGCCGGAATAGCCTCGCCAGCTTTGAATTCAAACCGGGGATCGTCCAGGATGGAAGCAGCACCAGAGCTTCTCCCTCGCCGCGCGCCGTAAAGTAAACCTTCAGCGCCGGTACCCACACTACGAAATCATCCTTGCCGGCGCGATGCGCCGCCAGCGCCCGCGTCACCGCCGAATTGCCGAAATCCGACGCTCTCCAGCCATCTTCGCGTTGCGTTGCCGACAAGGAAGAAACCACCTGCTGATCCACCGTCACCGGGTAAATCGACTTGTGCGCATCGTGCAAAAGCGCGCTGGCATTGGCCTCTCCTTTGTAGGCCGTCAACCCGTCCAGGGGAACGATGAAGACCTTCAGCGGATCGCCCAGTTGCGCATTCGCCACCTGCTCCTCCGAAGTGAATCCCAGCCCCTGGAAGTTCTCCGCCCGCCTTTCTGAATCACCTCGCAACCGCCCAACGGAATCCTCTCCGCGGCAAACCCGGTTTGGCCCCATTCTCGCTCGCACCGCCTTCCAACCTGGGAGTAGGAACAGGTCCTACTTTGAACACGACCCGGAAAGCGGCAGCGTACTGTTGAACGTGTCATAATGCACCTCGCCCGTCGGTCCGATGCTGGCCGCGATGAACGTGCCGCCCATCTGGTTCCCACCGCTCAGATAAGCGCCAGGCGCAAGAAGAGTCGCATCGAATTGTGCATTGATTGTTACCGAGGTTGCCGAGGCAAAATTGAACAGAATGTAGCCGGCATTTGCGTCGGTTACCGTAACTCCCTGGAAGTAAACGTTACTTTGCAGCGTGTCGCTCGTGCCGGCGACGTTGATAATCACAGTGGAGCCGGTCGGAACCTCAATATCGAGATTGTCGTTATTTTGGAACTCGGCCTGCGTCACGTTGAAGATGTTGGTAGTCGCACTCGTGCCGTAGAGCACGATCCATGAGGGGCTGTAGTGCTGCGAATTCGGATTGTAGTGAGTCGGATTGGAAGGGCAGCCACCCCCCGTTACAATCGACCCGGAACTGCTCACCGAACAAACAACTCCATTCGCGGTTAGCCCGGCCAATTCTCCGCTCAGCCCAACCATCTCCGTCTTCAGAGTTGAAAAATTGATCGGAGATGAGCCCCCGGTCACGAGCTTCGAATTCGCGTAGAGACTACCGGAGTAGTTCTCGTTTGCAAAGTTAAAGCTGGCTTTGGTCGAGGAGGACGAATACACGTTGCCGCCCGCGTTCACGCTGAACGAGTTGCTCGTGGGGATTCCACCCGCCGCAACGATGGCCCAGGGACCGCCGTTGGCCGAGGCCAGGGAAATATATGGATCGCTGGTCCGCAGTGCGGTGCCGATGGTTGTGGCTTGAGTCACCTGGCCGGCAGCGGCGATTCTGCCTGTGATGTCAGCGCCGTCGTTGATGTTCCCTGTCAGAGCTACAAGGTTATAGGCGCTGGCAAGACCAAATACGCAACTGGCGTTCTCCGGAGACCCCACCGTAATCGAGCAGCTCAGCGTGCCCTTGTTCCCCTTGCTGTCGGTAATGGTCACCGTGTAGCTGAATGTTCCGCTCACCGTCGGCGTCCCGGAGATAACTCCGGTTGACGACATGCTCAGCCCCGCCGGAAGCCCGGTCGCCGAGAAGCTGTAGCCGCCCGCGCCTCCACTGGCGGACATCGCCGACGAGGTGATCGCCATGCCCTGCATTGGGCTGATGCACAGGCATGTGGCTGTGATCGGAGCGGCTACCGTGATCGAGCAGTTCAATGTGCCTTTGTTCCCCTTGCTGTCGGTGATCGTCACCGTGTAGTTGAAGGTTCCGCTCACTGTCGGCGTCCCGGAGATAACTCCGGTTGACGACATGCTCAGCCCCGAGGGCAATCCCGTAGCTGTGAAAGTGAAGCCGGACCCGGAACCTCCGCTGCCCACCATCGCCGGCGAGGTGATCGCCACGCCTTCCACCGGACTGATGGAAAGGCAAGTGGCGCTCACCGCGGGAGCCACCGTGATCGAGCAGGTTACGGTGCCCTTGTTCCCCTTGCTGTCGGTAATGGTCACCGTGTAGCTGAAGGTTCCGCTCACCGTCGGCGTCCCGGAGATAACTCCGGTTGACGCCATGCTCAGCCCCGAGGGCAGTCCCGTCGCCGTAAAGGTGTACGACCCACCCGCGCCTCCGCTGCCCACCATCGCCGAAGAAGTGATCGCCACGCCTTCCACCGGACTGATGGAAAGGCACGTCGCGCTTACTGGAGGCGCAATCGCAATCTGGCACCCCGCGCTCACCGCCCCCAGCGCGTCCTTCACCTGCACGCTGAAGCTCCCCGCCGAAGTCGCCGTTCCCGTCACCGCCCCGGTCGCCGCGTTCAGGCTCAGACCGGCCGGAAG